>JBGTSF010000012.1:0-79923 GCA_041940425.1 Pyrinomonadaceae bacterium | reverse complement strand
GATATTTGTCTGCTACAGCCATTTGATTTTCCTCCTTTCTTTATTGAATGTGTTTAGGTAAAACCGTCCACACTGCTTTCAAAATCCGATCGTTAATATTTGTTGTCTATTTATATATGACAAAAATCTTCAAAATCTTACAGAAAAACTCAAACGCATGAAAAAATGTTATCCGAATAAATACGAGTTTTTATGAAATAGCCGGAGAATATAAAAGACGTTGTTTTATCAAAGTCATTTATTGTTCACTTCAAACTTTCCGCAACATCGTTTATCTTTAGTTTATGCTTTATCTGTCGCAAATCCTCGGTCGCCCGATTGCCGATTCGGTCGGTGAAAAGATCGCTTCGATCAAAGACGTTATCGTGCGTTACGGGAGCGAAGATTACCCGCCGGTGATCGGCGTGGTCGCGCGGCTCAGGCGGAGAGATTTTTTCATGCCGCAGTCGAAGATCAAGGAGATCAGCGAACGCGGCGCACGAATGAACACGACAGTTTTGGATTTGCGTCCGTTCACGCGGCGCGAGGGCGAAGTTTTGCTCAACAAGGACGTTTTGGACAATCAATTGATTGACGTTGACGGCAAGCGCGTCGTCCGCGTCAACGACGTTCAGCTCATACAGGTCGGCAGAACGTGGCGCGTCAGCGGCGCGGATGTCAGTTTGCAGGGCTTTGTCCGCCGTCTGATGCCGCAGGGATTTTACGGAAGCTCGCGGGCGGTCGAAGTTCTGGATTGGGCGGATGTCGGATACTTAGCAACCGACACGGCGACGGCGACCGTGCAGTTAAAATCTTCAAAAGACAAACTCTCGCGTCTTCATCCGGTCGAGATCGCGCAATTGGCGGAAACGCTTTCGCCGATTCACCGGACGGAAATCGTCGAATCTCTCGATGACGAGATCGCCGCCGACACGCTCGAAGAAATGTCCACGGAAGCGCAGGCGCGAATTCTCGAAGAAATGGAACGCGAACGCGCCGCCGATCTGCTGGAAGAAATGTCGCCCGACGATGCGGTTGACGTTCTCGGCGAGATGGACGAGGAAAAGGCGCAGGAGCTTTTCGACCTGATGGAAGTCGAGGAACGCGCCGACGTTGCCGAACTGATGCCCTACGAACACGACACGGCGGGCGGTTTGATGACGACCGAATTCGTAACTTTTCCGAAAAGTCTGACGGTCGGCGAAACGATTGCCGCATTAAGGGAAATGGCGGAAACGCCGAATATGATCTATTACCTCTATGTCGTCGAAGAGGAAAATTCGTGGCGGCTTGCCGGACTCGTTACGCTTCGGACCTTGATCCTCGTTGACCCGACTAAAAAACTCGAAGAAGTGATGCGAACCGAATTTCAATCCGCTCATCCGCAGGATTCTGCCGAAGAAGTCGCGCAGACTATCTCCGAATATAATCTTTTGGCTTTGCCCGTCATTGACGATGAAGGCGACATCGCCGGAATCGTGACGGTTGATGATGCGATGGAAATTCTCTTGCCGAAAAACTTAAATAAGAGTTTGCCCCGTCTTTTCGGGTAGATAAAAATCCTTTTTAATAATATCTTTGAGCATTAATCCAGGCGGCGAAAACGCCGATGTTGTTGCTTCCGTATCTGATCCAGGCGAAGCCTTTTTCGCCCCAGTTTTCGCCCCACGAATTTTTGACGAGCCACGCCTGTTTCTCATCGTCCCAGCCGATGAGCAGAACGACATGATTGATGTCCTTCATATTTTTTTCGTTGAAAACGCCGCCTTTGTATTTTATCAGGCAATTATCGGAATGGATCGGAGCGACGAGCGGACCGTGTTCGACGAGAGCTGTTTTCAATTCTTCGACCGTCGGCACTTTATCGGGCGGCGAACTGACATAATCCCACGACGCGGCTTTGACAAAACCGCTGGTCGGATTGCACGAAAATTTCTGTCCGGGCAGGTATTTGGTTTGGTAAGTTACAGTCTTGCCCGTGTCCGGGTCTGTCACCGTATGACCGTCTAGGAAAGCCATCGGAATGCCCATTTTGTAAACCATAAAATCGAACGCCGTGCCGTGCCAGCCTTTATTGCATATCTCGTCCGCTTTGAGCGGCATACAATTTAACAAATCCTGCACAAAGGGAAACGTAAACGGCGGCGGCGGCAGCGGCGGCGTGGACAGGTCAATCAGCTCGTCATCAAAAAGCGTAAAAGCCGATTGGGACGCTGTATCAAGAGTGCTTTTTTCAAGACTTGTTTGCGCGGCATTGGTCGCGGCAAACGCCCAGCAAGTGTTGCAGACTTCGCCCTGATTCAGAACGGGACCGACATTTAACCTGCCGCGCCAATCCCATTTCTTTTGCGCGGCTAATTCCCGGGCTTTGCTGCCGCTGAATCTTTCAAGCGCGTCTTCGTGAAACTTTTTCCGGTCTTCGAGTTCCTGCGGCGCAGCGTCGGGATGCCTTTTGAGCCAGACCTCGAAACTCTTTTCAAGAATCTCGATCTGCTGTTTACGAAAAGCGACGGCGTTTTTCCTGATCTGTTTCGCGCGTTCGGTTTCGCCCTTTGGTATCGCCAGAATGCCTAAATTCTCCAGTCTTTTTTTCTCCGCTTTACTCATCTTGCTCCCGCCGACGAGATACGTCGTTTGGGTTTTGCCGTCGTCTTTTGAAGTGCATTGAAGCGGCTTTGTGTCATTGATCGAAGAATCTGCGCCGACACTTTTCGGTTTGTTTTTCCCGCGCTGGGCGGAAACATCCGCAAATAAAATCAATAACAATCCGACAATTGCAAAAAGATGTGTAAATTTTGATTTTTTCATAAAGCCTCCGTCACTTCCGCGCCCGATTCGTTTGCAGTTCCATTTCTTCCGCCGGATCAGCCGCTACCCACGCGCTGCCTTCGCCGATGTTGTTGCTGCCGTATTTTACCCAGCCGAAACCGTTCTCGCCCCATTCTTCGCCGAAGGAATTTTTAATGCGCCATGCCTGTTTTTCGTCGTCCCAGCCGATGATCAAAACCAGATGCGTGCCGTCTTTGTTGTTCTCTTCGTCAAAAACGCCGCCGCCGTAGCGGAAAAAACAGTCGTCGTATTTGATCATCGAAACAATCGGACCGTAGAGGATCAGAGCGCGTTTGATGTCTTCGGTTTTGGAAACGTATTTCGGATCGGGGCTGACAAAATCCCATGTCAGAGCCTTGACGTACCGGTCGGGTCTGCATTTCCATTTTTGAAAATCGGCGTCGTCGTATTCGCCAAGCCCGCCGAGCGGCAAGCCTCTGTCAACCATAAAACTGAACGCCTCGCCGTGCCAGTTAAACTGGCAAAAATTCGTTTTCTCGGGCACGAGACAACTGACCAGCTGCTGAACCTTCGGTTTCAAATTTCGGTCAACGGTCAAATCAGTCCGGCGAAGCGCGGCGATCTGCCGGCTGGTCTGCATCGCGTCAACCGAGGCAAACGCCCAACAGGTGTTGCACTCGAAACCCTGATGACCGACCGTGCCGACATCAACGCCGTTTTCGCTCCAGTCGAATTTCGAGAGCCGTTCCTGCGCCAAACCTTGAAAACGAATTTGTCTTTCCGCTTTTATCGTTTCTTCGCTTTCCGCATTCGGATTCATCGCCCGCCATTTCTGCCAGTCCTGTTCGGCTGTTTGCTGGATTTCGAGCAATTTTTTTTGAGCATTAGCGCGTATTTCCTGCGAGCGTTTCGATTCGCCGACCGCCAGCGGACGGGCGTAAATTCTCTCGAAATCGGTCGTCGGAATCTTCGGAACGGGGTCGTATTTGAACAAAAACGGAAACATTTTTTGATACCATAATTTTTGTCTTACGCCCAAGGCTTGTGCCAATCTGGGGTTCAAAACATAACTTCCGCTTTCACGGCATCTATACATGCTGTTTTGCGGTGAGGGAGTGTCGGAAACGGTTTGAGCATCTGCCCGAACGACACCAAGCGGAAACGCGAACAGGAGAATTAAAACGCAAAATTTTGTATTTACCGTTTTCATAGAGTATAAGAAAGCGGAAACGCGCCCGCGCCCGGAGCGTTTCCGGCTTTAATTTTTGAAACACATATTTGACCGAAAAGCGTCAGACGCATTTTCCCGGCAAAAGGCAAATCGTACAGGTGTCTTTATCGGAAATACAAGTTCCGCCGCATTCCTTCTGTCCCGGTCCGCAGCCGACCCCTTTGCCGACCGTTAATTTGGCGACCACCACGCAATTGATGCCGCTGATGGTCTGAATCAGTTTAACGATTTTTTTGACATCCGCTTTTTTGGCGACCCAGCCCTCGACTATGACGACACCGTCGCTCGCATCGGCGCGGACATTGATGTGATTTAACTGATCGTCATAATCGGGCTTGAGTTTTTCGTAAACCTTCATCACAAGCTCTTTGTCCGCCGGATCCATATTGTCGGTCTGCTGGGCAAATGAAGCGAAATTAAATAAAATTACCGTGCCGAAAATAATAATCGCCGTTTTAATAATTGATCTATAGTTCATTGTTTTTCTCCTGTTTCTATTTGAAATTTGTCAGCATTGAAAGCAGACTGAACCGCGTCTGTTTTCCGAAGAAGATCGTGTCGTTACCGGGCGACCAAGTTATATTCGAAAAATACAGTCTCGGATCATTGTTGTTCGTCGCTTGTTTCGCATCACCGCCCGCGATGGTCGTTATCCAGATATTGTCCTTTCCGTCGCGGCGCGCGGCGAAGGCGACTTGTCCGGCATCCGGGGAAAGCTGAACGTTAAATAAATATGTATCTTTGTGTTTTGTTATCTCACGAACATTTCCCGTCTGCGTTTCCACGATTTTCAACGAAACCTCGGTCGGCGTTGCCGCAATGCTCGATTCTCCGGTCGAAACGGTCAGCAGATCGCCTTCTTTCGTCCAACCCAATAAACGATAAAACTCACGATTTCGGGTCAGCATCCGTGAAATTTTTGTTTCCGTTTCAATAATCCAAACGCCGTATGTCGTTTTGCCCGCGGGATTATTCGTTTTCGACGTATAGGCGATATATTTGCCGTCCGCCGACCAGATCGGGCATTCGAGCAGGGATTTTTCATCGTTATTAGCCGAAAGTTGTAAATTAGCCGCGCCGTCCGAACTGACCAGCCAGATATTATCCGCGCCGCCGCGGTCGGAAATGTATGCGATTCTGCCGCCGTCGGGCGACCAGCTAAAATCATTCGTTTGTAATCTGCTGTAAGGCAAAACCGTAAAACTGACCGCCCTTAACCCGTCGGCAGCGAGAGTTTTTTGTCCGACGCCGGTCGCCTCGATAGTTTCGAGCTGGTAGGTTTTACCGACCACGCGCATAAACGCGATTTTTTGCCCGTCGGGCGACCAGACGGGCAAAAATCCTTCGGGAGCGAGCTGTACGGCTTGGCTGTCGGATTCGAGGGATTTTGTAAAAATCGCGCCGTAAAACAATTTGTTGCCCTGACTCGGATTTTTGATTGATTGGTAGGCGATCGTTTTGCCGTCGGGCGACACATTTCCCCAGAGTTCGGAATTGATGTCGGAGGCGACCGTGAATTCCTTCGATTCCCTGATATTAAAACCCCAGATGTCCGATTCTTCTTTGGCGGAGCCGAGCAGGATTTTTTCGCCGTCCGCCGAAACGTCAACGACGAAAATATCCCTGTCGCCGAAGGTCAATTGCTTCGGCTGCGGCAGATCGCCGCCCGTGACGAAAACCTGAAATATCTCGTCAACCAGCGAGCTGAAAAAAACTCTCCGGCTGTCCGTGTGCCAGAAGACGTTTTTGATTTCCGTCGGACTTTCAAATATTTTTTCCCCTCTTTCGCCCGCCGGACCGCTTGTCCGCACGCTCCAGATTTTTTCCGCGACCGTGATATAAACGACCAGTTGTTCATCGGGCGAAATATTGGTCGAAACGGGTTTTATATTTTTTGCTTTGAGATCGGAGATTTGTTTTGTTCGCCCCGAATTCGCATCGAGCGCGAAAATTTCATTTTTCGATTCAAAATAGATCAGATTGTTTTTCGACCAAAACAGAATCGAGCTGCCGGGATTTTCAATCGCGGCGACGAGTTTCGGTGTGCCGCCCAGGATCGGGATTCGCCAGATGCCCGCTTCGTTTCCTCTGGTTGAATGATAGGCGAGTTCATCGCCGTCGGGCGACCAGACCGGATTTTTATTGCCGTATTCGTCTTTGGTGATCTGCACCGCGTCGCCGGATGTCGTCTGCTTGACCCAGATGTTTTTCTGCCCGGTTTGACCGGAGGCGAAAGCGATCATTTTCGCGTCCGGCGAAAACGAGCCGACGCTGTAGGTTTCACCCGGCGCGCTCGTCCAGTTGACGACTTCCGTCTGTTTCAAATTCGGCGCGTTTTCAGCCGGTTCATTTTTCGAGAAAAACCACCACGCGCCGCCGAACATCAGACCGGCAATGATCAAAACCGCCAAAGCGTTCAACCCCAAAAACCGCCTGCCGGTTTCGATGTGCGTCGTAACCTGTTTCGGGATTTCCGATGTCTGGTGTCTTTCGCCGGTCGCCGAAACGCGCTCCCGTTCGGCAGAAAATTCCAGTTCTTTATTCAAAGATTTCAGGTCGAGAGCCAGATCCTTAACGTCCTGATAACGCTCTTCGCGCCGTTTTTGCAGGGTTTTGGAAATGATGCGTTCGAGTTCGGCAGGACAATCCTTGACGCATTTCGACAAAAGCGGCGCGTCGGTTTTCAGGATCGAAGCGATGATGTCGCCGACCGTTTCGCCCGCAAACGGAACGCGCCCCGTGAGCATTTCGAAAATTACTACGCCGAGACTCCAGATGTCGGAACGCGCATCTATATCGGCTCGTCCGCGCACCTGTTCGGGCGACATATAGTTGGTCGTTCCCAGAACCATTCCCGGATTGGTCAGATCGAATTGCCGCGTCAACGCTTCTTCGTTTATATTTAAGCCGTTTGAAGGCGAAGAATTTCCGGCTAGTTTCGCCAGACCGAAATCCAAAACCTTGACCAGCCTGTCTTTGCGCAGTATCACATTTTCGGGTTTGATGTCGCGGTGAACGATGCCCGCGCTGTGCGCGGCGGACAAAGCGGCGGCGATCTGCCCGCCGATGTCCAGAATTTCGCGCAGGTCAAAGTCCCCGCGCGTCATTTTTTCGCGCAGGGTTTCGCCTTCGATATATTCGGTCACGATAAAACGCGAGTTTTGAAAAATTCCGGTTTCGTAGATCGTCAGAATATTCGGATGATTGAGTGCTGAAACGGCTTTTGCCTCGCGTAGAAAACGGCTGACGCGGTGACCGTCGCCGGAAAAATCTTCGGGCAGAATTTTGACGGCGACGAGGCGTTCGAGTTCGGTATCTTCGGCAAGAAAAACTTCGCCCATTCCGCCTCTGCCCAGAAGTTTTTTAATCCTGTAGCGACCGAGTTTCTTGCCGGCGAAACGGCTGTCATCGTCTTTTTGAGAAATTATTTCGGCGGCGAGCGATTCGGGCGGACGGTCTAAAAAGGCGGTCGTTTCGAATTTCAGCAGAGATTCGACCTCGCGACGCAAATCGGCATCTTCCCCGCAGTTTTTCTTTAAGAAGGATTCACGCTGTGCCGCCGGGATTTCTAAAGCCGCATGATAAATATCCTCGATTCGTTTTAATCTTTCGGCATCCATTCTTTTGCTAAAAAAAAAGCAAAGCGTTAAACGGATGGGCGTTTGAGAGCCGCTTCGTCTATTGTCTGTCAGTGTCCGGCGACGCTTGAAATTCCAAATATTTAGCTGTGAAAATTTCTCCGCTCAAAACGGTCGGCAGCCTGACACGTTTCGTTAAACTTTCGGATTGTTTACGTTAAATGTCATTATATTCTTAATTTTTTATTAATCAACAGTTATTTTTCCGGTCAATTCCCGCAATGAGTTAAGATAAATTTATCGAAACATTCAATCCGGCAGTCCCATTGCCCGCTTGATGGCTTTGAAGCGCGGATCGTCGCGGATTGTGTCAAATTCGCGCGACGGCAGAAACCATTCGAGCGGGTAACGGTTTTTGTATAGATTTTCGAGATGCCGCAATGCTTTGTCTTTTTCGCCCAGATTGGCGCAAAGGACGGCGATATAAAATGAAGATTCGGGCTTTTCGGATTCAATCCGGCTTAAATGCTTTCTCGCCGCCGCAGCGTTTCCCGAAACCGCTTCGAGAAGAGCGATTTGATATTTCGCGTTCGACAGACCGGCTTCGATCGCTTTGTTCGCGGCGGCAAACGCTTCCGCACGTTTTCCCTTTCGGGCAAGAATTTCCGATAAACGCCCGTTCGAATACGGGCAGTCGGGATTGATCTCCAGAGCCTTGCGGATTTGTTTTTCAGCCTTTTCGTATTTTCCCCACATATACAGCATATCGCCGAAATTTCTGTTCATAATCTCGGACAGCGGATCAATTTCCAGACCGATCTCAAACTGCTTTTCCGCCTCGGCGGGTCGCTCGAGCCTGAAAAGCAGATCGCCGTACCAATGATGAGCTACCGCGTAGTTGGAATTTAATTCGATTGATCTCTGATATTCTTTTTCGGCTTCGCTGAATTTCCATTCGCTCTTTAGAACATAGCCGAGAGACGTATGCGATTCCGCCAGCAAGGGATTTATCCCGACGGCTTTTTCCGCCGCCCGGCGCGCTTTTGGAATCGCCTCTCTCGACGGCAGAACGCCGTAATTCGGCAGAAGCGAAAAGGAATCCGCCAGACCGCAGTAAGCCAGGGCGTATCCGGGATCTAGCTCGATCGCCTGCTCGAAATACTCGATCGCTTTTAACAAATTTTCCTCGTTTCGTTTGTTCCAGTAAAAACGCCCTTTCAGATACGCTTCGTAGGCTTTGCGGTCTGTCGTGTAAATTTTGGCAATGTTCTTTTCGTCGTCCCCGAACAGTTTTTTTCTCAGCTTTCTGAAAACGCTCGCCGCAATTTCGCTTTGCAGCTGCGCCAGATCGCTCATCCCGCGCTCGTATGTTTCGCTCCATAAAGCGTTCAGAGTTTTCGTCTCGACAAGTTCCAGACCGAGTTTGACGGCTTCGCCGCGCCGGACGATTCTGCCGAGCAAAACCGCGCCGACGTTTAATTCCTCGCCTATTTTTTTCGGAGTAATATTTTTGTCTTTGTAATAAAAAACAGTACTTCTCGCTTTGACCGACAAATTCGGAATCCGCGCTAGATTGCCGATCAATGTTTCCGTCATTCCGTCGGCGAGAAATTCGATGTCTTCGTTATTGCTTTCATTGACAAAAGGCATTACCGCGATCGAGTTGATCGGATCGTCTTCCTCCTGATTTTTAATCGAACTTTTTAATGCGCTTTGAACGGTGATTTCCGTTTGAAGCTTTTTGAGGTCATTGAGCAAATCGAGAGCCGTTTGATAACGGTTTTCCCTCGCTTTCATCAGAGTTTTTCGGACGATTTTCCGCAGTTCGCCGGGAATATTTTCAAGCGGTTCGGGTTCGGTTTCGAGAATCGCCTGAATGATCTGATCTATCGTTTCACCGGAAAACGGCAGTTTGCCGGAAAGCATTTCGTAAAGCACAACGCCGAAACTGAATATGTCGGTCTGGTGATTGATGCCGCTGCCTTCGGCTTGTTCCGGCGACATATAATGCGGCGTTCCCATGATCATCCCGGGACTTGTTAGCTTCGGATTCAGGTTTGCGTCCTGAATATTTTTTCGCACCAACTCGATCAAGGTTTTCGTCTCTTTTTCCGCATCCGAACTGTCAAATCCGACGAGTTTCGCCAGACCGAAATCCAGAATTTTGACGATTCCGTCGCGGCGCATCATTATATTTTCGGGCTTGATGTCGCGGTGAACGATGCCCGCTTCGTGCGCTACCGAAAGCGCGGAGACGATCTGAACGGAAATGTCGAGAACCGTCTCGATCCTGCGTTTTTTCTTTTTCAAAACTTCGCCGTCAATAAATTCCATAGCGAAATAATGCGCGCCGCCGTGTTCGCCGATGCCGTAAACGGTCAAGATGTTCGGGTGATTGAGCGCGGAGGCGGCTTTCGCTTCGCGGATGAAACGGTTTAATTTATCGGCGTTTTGAACGAATTCGGCATTCAAAAATTTGACGGCGACGCGGCGGTCGAGGCGCGTGTCTTCCGCCAGATATACCGTTCCCATTCCGCCTCTGCCGAGCGGCGAGAGAATTTTGTATTGATTGATCTGTCTGCCGGCGAGATTTGAAATTTCCTCATCGGCAAACATTTCGGCGGCAAGCAAGGCGGGCGAAGCTTCAAGCAGCTCGTCCGAAATGTTTTGAAAAGCGATCAAGGCTTCGACTTCGCGGCGCAGTTCGGTGTCGCCACCGCAATGCTCAGTGAAAAACGATTCGCGTTGATGGGGCGAAATTCCCGAAATCTCATGAAAGACTTCTTCGATCAATTTTAGTCTTTCGGCATTCATCTAAAGAAAAACGGGCTTAATTTGACAACTCGCGCCGGAGCCACGATTTTGAAAAACTCCAATCGCGCTTGACGGTTTCCGGCGAGACTCTTAAAACTCCCGCGATCTCTTCGACCTTTAACCCGGCGAAAAATTTCATCTCGACGACGCGCGCCTTGCGTTCATCTAAAACCGCCAATTGATTCAAAGCGTCGTCGAGGGCGATCATTTCGGTCGAGCTGTCTTGCGTGCCGAAGGCGTCTTCGGCAAAGGTTATGCGATTTTGCCATCCGCCGCGCTTTTTCCGGCTTTTAGACCTCGCGTAGTCAACCAGAATATGCCGCATCGCTTTTGCCGCCACGCCGAAAAAATGCTCGCGGTTTCGCCATTTCCGATCTCCTCCGTCCGCCAGCTTTAAATATGCTTCGTGAATCAATTCGGTCGTCTGAAAAGTATGTCCCGAAGGCTGTTTTTTCATATACCGCCGTGCCATCCGGCGAAGTTCTCCATAGACCAGCGGCATCAATTCTTCGAGTGCGGATTTGTCGCCTTCGCTCCAATCAACGAGAAGAAGCGTGATCCGTTCGGAATTATCGTCTCCCATAAATTTTTCGTGCGGGTTTCCCCGTATTATACAGCAAAATCAAAGATTTTTCGCGGACGCTGACACTTTTTCTGTTGGGACGTCGTTTAGGCGGATAGAGGTCAAAATTTTTAAATGCTTTGTTTTGAAAATGATTCTGAAACGGTCGAAACAAAAATTTAAGGAGAATAAAAAAAAATATGAATGAACAAGAAAACACAAAAATAGCAGCAAGATTGTATGAAACATTCAACTCGGGCGACGTTGAAGGGTTTCTCAATTTATTTTCGGAAGATGCCGGTTGGAATTCACCGGATATCGAAAATGTTCCGCTCGAAACCACTGTGACGGGACGCGACAAGATCGGCAAATTTATCTCCGAAATAGACGAATACGAGGAATTTTTAAAGATCGAGCCGCAGGAATTTATCGCTCAAGGCGATCGAGTCGTCATTTTGGGAGAACTGCACGTCCGCTCAAAAAACACGGGCAAAGAATACAATTCGGGATTCGCGCACATAATCGAAATCAATAACGGAAAAGTCGTCAGCTTTTTAGAATACTTCGACAACGCCGCCGCCGGCAGAGCGCACTCCGCCGCGAAAGCCGCGTGAAGATGGAAATGTGAAAACTTCAATTCGCGGTTTTGCCGCTCGTTACGAGGCAAAGCCGCAGCAGCAGAATAAAAGTTTTCACATTTCTGTATGGGCAAAAAAACGGGAGAAATCATAATGAGTCAAAACAACGAAAACGGAAAAAGATTAGACGGCAAAGTCGCCATCATTACGGGCGCGACGGGCGGTATCGGCGAGGCGACCGCCGCGCGGTTTTTGGAAGAAGGCGCGAGCGTGATGCTTGTCGGACGATCAAAGGAAAAATTGAAAGCGACGCGCGAACGGCTTGCCGAATTTGAAGCAATCGCGGATTTCGTGGCGGACGCGGCGGATGAACAGGCGACCGAAGCATCGGTCGAAGCGGCGATCGAAGCGTTCGGCGGTGTGGATATTTTACTGGCGAACGCCGGGACGGAAGGCAATTTCGCGCCGATCGAAAATCTTTCGGTCGAAGAATTCGAAAGCGTTTTTCGCACCAACGTCCTCGGCGTTTGGCTTTCGATGAAACACGCGGTCGAGCCGATGAAGCGGCGCGGCGGCGGTTCGATGATCGCGCTTTCGTCAATCGCCGGAATGATCGGTTTTCCGACGATGGCGCCGTATATCGCTAGCAAACACGCGGTTTACGGTCTGGTTAAAACCGCCGCGCTCGAATTAGCCGAATCCGCCATCCGCGTCAACGCGATCGGTCCCGGTCCGATTGATAACCGGATGATGCGTTCGGTCGAATCGCAGTTTAACCCGGAAGATCCAAACGCCGGACACGAATTCGTTTTGACGACCGTGCCGATGCGAAGATTCGGCACGAATGAAGAGGTCGCCAATCTCGCCTTGTTTCTGGGAAGCGATGAATCGAGTTTCTGCACCGGAGGAATTCATATGATTGACGGCGGATTTACCGCTGTCTGACAACTAAAACCATCTGAAAAGGAGAAAAATGAAATGGCAAACTTTATGCTGGCACGAATAAACGTAAAAGATTTCGCGGATTGGAAAGCGGGCTACGATGCCCATAGACACGCGCGCGACGCGGCGGGATTGACCGAGAAATATCTGCTTCAGGATGTTGACGACCCGAATAAAATAACGCTTCTTTTCGAGGCGGAAGATTTACGGCGGGCGGAGGAATTTTCCAACTCCGATGATCTGATCCGGGAAATGGAAAAATCAGGCGTTACCGGAGAACCGGAAATGTATTTTCTTGAAAATTAAACGAATAGTTTACACAAACTAAAAACTAAAAGGAGACAAAAAAATGAAAAAGCTACTGGGTATGACAATTATGATAATGATCTCAGCGATTTTCGCATTCGCAGAATGCAGCGAGGCGGACAAAAAGGCTCTGGAAAAATTTGATCAGGACTGGGGCAAAGCGAGCGATCGGGCGACTTTATCGCCGTATTACGCCGACGATTTCAGAGGAATCGGGCTTTTAGGCACGACGACGAAAGAGCAGGCTCTGACGAATATCGCGCCGTTCGACCCGAACGTGATTTTGGACAATTACGTCATCACCTGCACGCCGAACACGGCGACGATCGCGCATCGCGTCAAGGTTAAATCCAACGACGGCGTAACATACGCGCGGGCGATCCATTTTCTGGAAAAGCGCGGCGGCAGATGGCAAGCCGTCAGTTCGACCGGACACGCGATAAACAACGAAGGTCATATTCTCGCTCTGGAGATGGATCTGGGACCGGCTTTTGTCGGCAGAGATGCCGCGTGGTTTGAGCGGCACGTAGCTGATAACTATATCGGATCAAATTTTGACGGAAATATGGAAAACAAAACGCAGTTGATTGACCGGGTGAAAAATCATGATTACACATACGATCTGCCGATCAATATGTCCGATGTCAACATCCGTATGAACGGCGATTCGGCAACCATTATGGGCGTTTACAACCTTAAGGGAAAAGACAAACACGGAGTTTCGTTTACGCGAAAAATGCGTTTTTCCAGAATGTATGTCAAAAAAGACGGCAACTGGATGATCGTCGCCGACCAGGATTATCTGGTAACTGACAATCCGTTGGTTGCAGACAATCAATAAAATCATTTCAATATAAGAAGTAGGTATTTCCAAATACTTACTTCTTAATTTTAAAATCTAAAAATAAGGAGAAAAAAATTATGCCGACAGTAATGGTATTTCACGAAGTCGAAAACGGAGAGCATTGGGCGAATGCCTGGAAAGACGGAGCGGGAAGCCGCCACGAATTTTTTGACGGAATTGCAAAGATTCGCACATTCCGCGACCCGAACAACCCGAATATGACGGGTGTTCTTGCGGATGTGTCGGATATGGATGCTTTTGAAAAACTTCTGGCTTCCGACGAAGGCAAAAAAGCGATGGCAGAAGACGGCTTAAAAGTCGAAACGATGCGTGTGCTGGAAGAATTCACGCCGTAAAGTTCGAGACAAAGATAATTTACAGATTACGGCAAACGGCGGAGAAAAATTACTTTCATCTGCCGCTTTTAGTTCAAATTATTCAAATCAATCCGCCAGAGCAAATCCTGAAAACGAGGATCGTTTCTCAAAGCGTCAACCGCCGGTTCGACTTTAAGAAACGGCAGGAAGCCCGACCGCTCGGCAAAGGCTTTTTCGAGATATTCGAAGGTTTTGTCAAAATCTTTCAAGCCGAGATAGAGCATCGCAAAACTGTATGCCGGGACGTAATTTTTTTTCGCGGTTTCGCGCAGATTTTCCAAAACTTCGACCGCTTCTTTTCGTTTTCCGGCAGCCGCGTAAGCAAGTCCTAAATATGATTCGAACGCCAGACCGCCGCCGGAAAATGTAACGGCTTTGCAAAACGCATTGATGGCGTTTTCGATGCTTCCCGATTGCAGATAAGCCAAGCCGAGATTTCGAAAAGCAAAGGTCGAATATTTATCCAGTTCGAGAGCTTTGTTGCATTCTTCGATGGCTTTTTCGTAATCGCGCGCAAAATAGAAAGCGTAGCCGAGACTGATATGCGCGAACGGCGAAAGCGGATCGAGCCGTTGGACTTCCAAGCCTTTTTGAATCGCTTCCTCGTGCCGACCGACCGCTTTTAAATAAAAACCGTAACCGTCGTGCGCGTTCGGATAATTCGGATTAAGCTCGATGGCTTTCTTAAAATTTTTTTCCGCGTCGGCAAAATCCCAATCGTAGAGCAGACGCGAAAAACCGAGCGAGCAGTAGGCTTCGGCAAGCCGGTCGTCAATTTCCAGAGCCTTGAGCGCGGCGGCTTTCGATTTCGGATAAGCCTTGTGCGGCGACCAGCCGCCCGTCGAAGAAGCGAGAAAACCGTAGGCTTCGGCGATGCCCGAATAAGCGAGCGCGTAATTCGGATCGAGATCAATCGCTTTTTGAAAAAGCCCGATGCCTTTTTTGATAAATTTTTCCGTCCGTTTGGTCGTAACGAAATATCTTCCTTTCAGATAAAGCTGATAGGCTTCGGCGTTTTCGGTGTAGTGTTTGGCTAGTTTTTTCTTGTCCTCGCCCGTCAGCTTTATTTTCAACTGTTTGCCGATGTCTCCGGCGATCTCGTCCATCAGCGAAAAAATATCGGTCATCGTCCGGCGGTATTCTTCGCCCCAGACCTGCGCTTCGTTGGCGATGTCAACGAGTTCCGTTTTGACGATCAGCGCGTCGCCGAGCTGCATCACACGCCCGGCGAAAACGGCGCGCACGCCGAGTTCTTCGCCGATTTTTTGCAGATCGTTTTCCTGTCCTTTGTAACGAAAAACCGTGCTTCGCGGCACGACGCGGAGTTTCGGCAGTTTCGAGAGCGTATTGATCGTGCATTCGGTGATGCCGTCGGAAAGATATTCCGATCTTTCATCCCCGGCGACATTGACGAGCGGCAGAACGGCGAGCGAATCAATCGCTCTGCGCGTTTTCCGCGAAACGGTGCGCGTCAGATTTGTCGCCGTCAAAGTCCGGTTTCCCGGAAGGATAAGCGTCGCGTGTTCGTTAAGGTTTGTCCGGTTCGACAAGTTCGGATCGCTGACGCGGTGCAGTTCGGCTTCAAATTCGAGCCGCTGTTTGAGCCTTTTTAAATCGCCCAACAGACCTTTGACGGTTTGGTAACGCTCTTCGCGTTCTTTTCTGAGTGCTTTTGTGATGATCCATTCGAGTTCGGACGGCACGGGTTTTAAAAATTCGGAAAGCGGTTTCGGTTCGGATTTCAAAACCGCCGCAATAATGTCGGGAGCGGTCGCGCCCGAAAACGGCGTGATGCCCGTGATCATCTCGTAGAGAACAACACCGAGACTGAAAATATCGCTCCGCGTGTCAATCTTCAAACCGCGCGCCTGTTCGGGCGACAAATATGCGGCTGTCCCGATGATCATTCCCGGAGTCGTCGCCGAAAAAGCGAGCGTCGCATCGCCGCCGTCGCCTGCCGCCGGTTCATTTTCCAAAAGTTTGGCGATGCCGAAATCGAGAATTTTTACATAGCCGTCGGCGCGGAGCATAATGTTTTCGGGTTTAATATCGCGGTGAACGATACCCGCACTGTGCGCGGCATCGAGCGCATTTGAAATCTGTATGGCGATGTCGAGCGCGTCTTCGACCGGAAGCGGCGCGGATTTCAGACGTTCCCGGATCGTTTCGCCTTCGACGAATTCAGTGGCGATGAAACGCGCTTTTTCAAATTCGCCGATGTCGTAGATCGTCAGAATATTCGGATGATTGAGAGCGGACGCGGCGCGGGCTTCGCGCATAAAACGCTCGACCGCCGAATCGTTTTTCATCAAATTTTCCGGCAAAATCTTGATCGCCACATCGCGTTTCAGGCGCGTATCGCGGGCGCGGTAAATCTCACCCATACCGCCCGCGCCGATTGACGAATTTACCTTGTAATGACCGATTTTTTCACCGATGATTTTCACGTTCGAGGCTATTGATTATAACACTCATTTCATCCATGAAACAATTTTATGAATTGATTATTTTGAGACTGAAATTGTTAAATTTCTCATCATTCAGGAATAAATTTCCATCAGCCGAAACATTATAAAATCAAACTGCGTAATAACGGCATTTCCTTTTCAGCCGTTGCTTAATAAAAGCGCGGGTTTTATACTGAAAATTCAGCAAAACACAAAAAATTCGAGGAGTAAATTTTATGAAACGAAAAACTATTTTTTTAACTGCCGTTCTGGCTTTAATCGCATTTGTTTCTTTTACTAACAAAACAAGCGCGGACACATTTGCCGTCGGTTCGACGCTGGAAGATTTTACTTTGACCGACCTAAACGGCGCGGAGCAATCATTCAATAAATTAAGAGGCGAAAAAGGCACGGTGCTGGTCTGGCTTTCGGCGCAATGCCCGGTCGTCAAAGCGTATAACGAACGCATCAACGAGATCGCCGCCGCGTATGAAGCGAAAGGCATCAAGTTTATCGGCATCAATTCGAACGTTACCGAATCGCTCGATTGGGTGAAATCCGACGCGGCGGAAGTCGGCTACAAATTTCCCGTTCTGATTGACAAAGGCAACGTCCTCGCCGACAAGCTCGGCGCGACCGTTACGCCGGAAGTTTATTTTTTCAATGAGAAAAACGTGCTTGTCTATCACGGCGCGATTGACAACGACCGTTCGGGCAGAAACATCACCGACCCGTATCTGAAAACGGCTTTTGAATCGAAATTAGCCGGCAAACCGATCGAAAAAACCAGAGCCAACGCGACGGGATGTTCGATCAAGCGCGTGGAAAAAGCCGAAAAGTAAAAAATGTGTAAATTTATTAAAAACTTTCGGGCGAAAACTTTTGTTTTAATAATGTTTGTTTTCGCCCTGTTTTCTCAAACTGCGCTTTTCGCCCAGCAAAAAGGCGAGAAGCAAACAGTCGCGCCGCCGAAAGCGGAGGCTGCACAAACAACGGTCAAAGTTTCGCTGATTGACGACGCGAAATTCAGAGAACTTTTAAAACCGAAAAACGGCAAACCTCTGCTCATCAACTTCTGGGCGACGTGGTGCGAGCCGTGCCGAGAGGAATTTCCCGATCTCGTCAAGATTGACGCGGATTATCGCGGCAAAATTGATTTCATCACCGTTTCGCTCGATTTTGAAGAAGAATTAAACCGCGCCGTGCCGCAATTCTTAGCGCAGATGAAAGCCGAAATGCCGGGCTATCTGCTCGTTTCTGCTAACGAAGACGCGATAATTTCTTCGGTCAGCAAAGACTGGAGCGGCGGTCTGCCGTTCACGGTTTTGTATAACGAAAAAGGCGAGCTTATTTATTTTCGTCAGGGAAAAGTGAAAACGGACGTTTTACGTGCAGAGATTGATAAAATTACTGCAAAAGAGGAAACCGCCAAGTAATTTAAATTCCACTTAAAAGAAAAGAGTTTATTCGCAACGGATTTGAAAAAAGAATCCGAAACGAATAAACTCTTTTCTTTTATTTGAGAACGAATTTTTTCCCGGAGAGTAATCCGTATGACAGCAATCACGCCCGAAATTATCGAACAGCACGGCATCACACCTGACGAATATTCACGCATCAAGGAAATAATGGGACGCGAACCGAACTACACCGAACTCGGCGTTTTCTCCGTAATGTGGTCGGAACATTGCTCTTACAAATCCTCGCGCGTTCATTTAAAACGTCTGCCGACAACGGGCGAAAGAGTCATCGTGCCGCCCGGAGAAAACGCGGGAGTCGTGGACATCGGCGACGATTGGTGCGTCGCTTTC
This sequence comes from Pyrinomonadaceae bacterium, assembly GCA_041940425.1. GTDB lineage: Bacteria > Acidobacteriota > Blastocatellia > Pyrinomonadales > Pyrinomonadaceae > DATHTS01. Next base: position 61,664 of record JBGTSF010000012.1, on the reverse strand, counting down.
AAAGTCGAATCGCACAATCATCCGAGTTTTATCGAACCGTTTCAGGGCGCGGCAACCGGCGTTGGCGGAATTCTGCGCGACGTTTTCACGATGGGCGCGCGCCCGATCGCCGCGATGAACTCTCTGCGTTTCGGTCATTTAAACGATCCGAAAAACGGCAATCGAAATAAATCAATTTTAAAAGGCGTGGTCGAAGGCATCGCGCATTACGGGAATTGTCTAACAGCAGATGAAAGAATTGTTGTTCAAATTGAAAACGAAACGAAACATCTTTCAATCGGTGAATTTTGTGAAGAATTTAGCGGCGGAAAAGTTTCTGCAACGGTTAATATAGAAGACGAAAATATCTCGGTTTTGTCCTTTGACGAAAAGAAAAGGCGAACTGTCTGGAAACCTGTTAAAAAGATTTTTAAGCGTCAGGCGGAAACATTCTTAAAGATAAAAACTGCCAAAGGTCGCACCTTACAGATGACTGATGAACATCTCGCGCTGGTTTACGAAAACGGACGGTTTGTTGAAAAAACTGCAAATTTACTGAAAATCGGCGACGAAATTCCTTTAACAACAGATTACTCAAATCCGAATTTTCCGGCTGATGAACTCGATTTGATCGAATTGCTCGGATATTTTCGTGATGACATTTGGGTTTGCGCGGATTTTGCGGTAAAAGAAAATGCTCTCGCTTTGCAAACGGCGATGTTTCCGCTGATCGAATCGGTTCACGCACGACATCATTACCGGCAAAAAGGCGTATATCCGCTTTCGGTTTATCTGCAACTAGAGAAACAATTCGGTTTGGACAGGCGTTCGGTAAAACTGCGGTTGCGAAGCGGCAAAGCCAATGAAGTTCCGGCGATCATTGATATTGATAAAGATTTCGCACGGCTTTTAGGTTATTATTTAGCGGAAGGCTGCACTTCGACAAACGGCACAACCGACAAAATTGTTTGGGTTTTCGGCACGAACGAGAGCGAACAGGAATATATATCCGATCTGTGCCGGATTCTGGATAAATACGAGCTTCGTTATTCGGTTCGTGAAAACCAAAACACCAAATCCGTCTGGCTTTCTTCGTGGTTTTTAGGAAAACTTTTCCGCGATGTTTTGAAAATCGGTTCAAGTTCCGCTGAAAAATCAATTCCTGAAATCATTGAACAACAAAGTAAAGAAATTGTTGACGAACTGCTCAAAGGACTGTTTCGCGGCGACGGAAGTTTGGTTTTTTACCCCGAACGAAAACACCAAAAAATGACTTGGGCGACTGTTAGCGAAACTTTATTTGATCAGGTTTTGCTTCTTCTTCAAGCCAGAGAGATCGTGCCGTCAGTGCATATAAAACCTATAAGAAAAACAATTATTCAAGGTCGAGAAGTTAATTGCAGAAAAGCCTTTTATCTGGAAATCAGCGATCACAAAAGTCTGAAAAAAATCGAATCTTGGTTTTCAGAACGTGAAAATAAAAAACTGCAAGATGTTTTGCACAAAATAGAGAATTCCATTTACAGTTTTTCGCGTTATAAACAGTATGAAAATTTTGCATCCGTAAAAATTACTGATATTCATCGAGTCAATCAAAAAGTTTCCGTTTATGATATTGAAGTTGAAGATACGCATAATTTTGTAACGTCCGGCGGAATTATCACGCACAATTGTTTCGGTGTGCCGACCGTCGGCGGCGAAGTCGTTTTTGACGAGGCTTATAATCTCAATCCTTTGGTCAATGCTTTCGCTTTGGGAATTGTCCGCAAAGACCAGATATTTTTCGGCAAAGCGGAAGGCATCGGCAATCCGGTTTTATATGTCGGCGCAAAAACGGGACGCGACGGCATTCACGGCGCGACGATGGCTTCGGCTGAATTTGACGACGAAGCATTGGAAAAACGTCCGACCGTGCAGGTCGGCGATCCGTTTTTGGAAAAGCTTCTGCTCGAAGCGTGTCTCGAAGCGATGCGTTCGGGCGCGATCGAAGGGATTCAGGATATGGGCGCGGCAGGACTGACAAGTTCGTCGGTCGAAATGGCAGACCGCGCCGGAAACGGCTTGGAATTATATCTCGACGATGTGCCGCAGCGCGAAACGGGAATGACGGCGTATGAAATGATGCTCTCGGAATCGCAGGAGCGAATGCTCATCGTCGCCAAAGCCGGACGCGAAAATCAACTTGTCGAAATTTTCAATAAATGGGACTTGGACGCGGTCGTCATCGGCAAAGTCGTCGAAGGAAACCGCCTGAAAATTTTTCATCACGGCGAGATGGTCGCCGATCTGCCGGTTGATAAACTGACCGAATCCGCGCCGCGCTACGAACGCCCGATGCAAAAGCCGGAAATTAACGAAAAGGCGCAAAGACGCGAAGATGCAAAGGACAAAGGACAAAGGACAAAGGACTTTGATGAGATATTGAAGGAATTACTCGCTTCTCCGAATATTTGCTCGAAGCATTGGGTTTATGAGCAATACGATCACATGGTCAGGACGAACACGGCGATCCTTCCGGGCGCGGATGCGGCGATCGTGCGCGTTAAGGAAACGCGCCGCGCGGTCTCGATGTGTTTGGACGGAAATGGTCGTTACTGCGCCGTCAATCCGAAAGAAGGCGCGAAATTGACCGTGGCGGAAGCCGCCAGAAACAATGTCTGCGTCGGCGCAAAACCGATCGCCGTAACGAACTGTTTGAATTTCGCTTCGCCCGAACGCCCGAAAATTATGTGGGCGTTTTCGGAAACGATTGACGGGATGAAAGAAGCGTGCGAAAAATTTGAAACGCCCGTCATTTCCGGCAATGTTTCCTTTTACAACGAAACCGACGGCGACGGCGTTTTGCCGACACCGACGATCGGAATGGTCGGTCTCGTCGAAGACGTGCGCAAGATCATTACGCAAGGATTTAAGAACGAAGGCGACATCATCGCCGTTTTGGGAACGACGAACGACGATCTTTCGGTCAGCGAATACGCGCAAACGATTTTGGGTTACACGACAAACGAACTGATCGAAACCGGCGAAGTTCCGGTTCTGGATTTGGATCTGGAGAAGAAAGTTCAGGACGCTTGTTTGAAATTGGCGGACGAATATTTGATAAATTCGGCGCACGACCCGTCGGACGGCGGCTTGGCGGTGGCAATTGCCGAACAATGTTTCGCGTCATTAAATAACGAAGCGAACGGCGCAGAGATCGAACTTTCAAACGATAAAAATCTTTCCATCGAATCTCTTCTTTTCGGCGAATCGCCTTCTCGAATTATAATTACATTCACACCGGAAAATTTAGATAAAGTAAAACAGATGGTCGGCGATTGCCCGTTTGAAATCATCGGGAAAGTCGCGGGAAATGATTTAAAAATTTCAGTCAAAGGCGAAGAAAAAATTTCCGCTTCGGTTTCGGAACTGCAAACGATCTGGAAAACCTCGCTCGAAAAGCAGTTGGAAAACTAGGAAGATTTTTTTAACGCCTGATAAAATTTCGATTGACGCAAACGATTTTTAATTTCGGCGCGGACTTTTTCTTTTTCGTTGTAGCCGTTGTAATATTTGTCGAAAATTTTCCACGCTTTTTTATCGTCGCCCAGATAAAGTATATCAACGACATGATCTAAAAACCGGCGATTATAATCAAGTTTAAGAGTTTTATACTCTTGATTTTCGGTTTCTTTGCTTCGTTCGAACCTATTTAATTTTTCAAACGATTCGAGAATCCATTTTTCGGTTTCTAAAAAGCGTTCTTTTACAAAATCCTGCTGAATATTTTTTGCAGGCACATACTCGCCGAGTTTTTTATCGTATTTAAAGATCGCTCTCGGTTCGGGCGAACACGCGCCGCAATCGTCCAGAAAATATCTGAACGCGGAATCCCACTGCATTATTTCGTAAACTCCGTCGCCGTCCGCATCGAAAACTTCCATCCAATCACGGAAACCGCCGTAATCTTCACTTCGGAAAATACTTCTCGGCGTTTTACCCGAAACGTCTGTGATCCAATAATTCGTACAGCAAACTCCGCCCGGACCTGTTGCGACAACATATATTTCTTTAGAATTTTTCCCAAGTAGCTGAGAAATGCCGATTATGCTTGATGAGTAATCATTTGGGCTGAGAGTTTTGAAATTAAAAATTACTTTGCTGTTTTTGCTGATGGTTTTCGGTGCAAAATTTTTAGTTGTAATTTGAAAATCTTCCGCATCTACCGTGTAAGTTTTCTCTTTAAACTCTTCTTCCATAAAATTATGGTGAGCGATTACCGGAAATTCCTGATCTATTGAAATTCCCAAATACTCCGGGTTGTCTTCGGTTTCTTCGACTTTGTTTTCAGAATTTGATACCGGCGTTTCCGAAGCGGTCGGCATCGGCAGACTGCTTTCGAGCCGGACGGTTTCGGTCTGCCGAACCGCGCAATTTGCGGCAAAAGTGAGTAAAACGAATGTAAGGAAATATTTTTTCAAAGCAGTCGCCTCCAGATAAATTTACCAATCATTACAACATAAAACGGCTTGCCGGACAAGATTTTTTTTCGGCGGAAAATGATAAGATTTAGAAAGTGAGAGCCGGAGTTTACATACACATTCCCTTCTGCCGTTCGCGCTGTTCGTATTGCGATTTTGCGACCGACGTTTTTAAGAACGAGGAAACGGTCGAAAGATATGTGAGTGCGCTCATAACAGAAATTTCAAATTTCAAATTTCAAATTTCAAATTCTTCCAAAGACCAAAGACCAAAAACCAAAGACCAAATTGAAATTGACACAATATATTTCGGCGGCGGAACGCCTTCGCTTCTTGCGCCGAAACAGCTTGAAAAGATTTTAGATTCAATTCACGAAAAATTTTCTGTTGATGAAAAAAGCGAGATCACGATGGAGATGAATCCGGCGACCGTGACGATTGAAACACTAAAAAACTACAAATCTCTCGGCGTAAACCGCGCGAGTTTTGGAGCGCAGACGTTTGACGATACGGAACTCAAACGGCTCGGCAGACGACACACTGCGCAGGACGTGCGCGAAACGATCGAGCTTCTTAGAAATGCAAAATATGAAAATGTTTCATTCGATCTGATCGCCGGACTTCCGCGCCAGACATTGAAAGATTGGGAAAGAAATTTGACCGAAGCGTTAAACTTAAATCCCGAACATATCTCGCTTTATCTGCTTGAAATTCACGAAGGAACGCCGCTTGCCGAGCAGATCAGAAGCGGACGACAGCCTCTGCCGGACGAAGATTTGGCGGGCGAGATGTATCTTTTGATGCTCGAAAAACTTGCCACGCAAAATTACGCGCAATACGAGATTTCAAATTTTTCGCGCACAGGATTTGAATCAAAACATAATCTGAAATACTGGCAATTCGCGCCGTATTTTTCATTCGGCGTTTCGGCTCATTCGTTCGACGGTGAAAATCTGCGCTGGTCTAATGAGCGCGACACTTTTGCGTATGTCAAAAAAATTGAAAATGGAGAATCGCCGATTACCGAACAGATCGAACTCGACAAAAGCACGCGCCGCGCCGAATATGCTTTTCTTCGTCTGCGCCTGAATGAAGGAATTGATTTGGGCGATTATGAAAATAAATTCGGAATTGATTTAACAAAAGAATACGCGGAAGATTTGGCGCGTTTGACGAAAGCCGGATTGATCGAATTTGCCGACGATCATTTGAAACTTACAAAAAAAGGAAAATTATATTCGAATGAAGTTTTCGCCGTCTTTGTCTAATTTACTTTCATTCACCGAAACCCGTATCTGAAATTACCAAGCACCAGAATCCAAAGCAAAACTCCGCTGATTCCGAGCAAAATATTCAAAACAGTTCCGATGACCGGGAAAGTTTTTTTGGTCGTTTTCGTAAAAAATCCGCCGATTCCGAGCAGTGCGCCGACCAGATGCAGAACCGGCGCGATAACGGCAAAGATCAAACCGGCACCGGCGACATAACTGCCGGGTGAATTTTTTTTGACATCCATCAAAAGCAGAGCGGCGAAAAATAGTATGAGCAAAACGGGAATTGCCGCTCCGGTGATCGTTGACGCGATGCCGAGCTTTGAATGCCGCCGCGCGGTGGTGATGTCTTCGTGTTGAAACGACATTTTGAACGCTACTATATCACCGATCCGCGCAAACACGGAAAAAGTTATTCGTTATCCGATGAATTTAATGCTTGTCGTTATCATTATCTTTCCGGTCATTCAAAATAATATTAAAGATCATCGCCACGCCGCCGATTGCCGCCGCGACGAAAAATATCAGAGGCAAACCCGGATAGCCGAAAAGTTTAAAGCTGGTTTCGACGCGCATCAGCATTGACGCGCCGACGATCAGCGCCGCCAGCACTAAGCCCATCGTGATGCGGTTGGCGATCTTTTGAAAACCGACCATCAGGGTTTTTTCGTCTATCGCGTCAACTTTTATTTCGAGTTCGTTGTTGCCGATGATGTCTAAAATATTATTGACGCGGTGCGGCAGTTTTTCGACGAATTCTTTGGCTTCGAGCGCGCCGCTCAGAACGCTGCCGGGCGAGAGGCTCTCGACGAATCTGCCCTGCATAATTTCCGCCGCGTGTTCGCGGATCGCCGCGTTCGGATCGAAGTCGGGATCGAGCGTGTAAACGGCGCGGTCGAGATTGAGCAGGGCTTTGGCGATCATCGTAAATTCCGGCGGCAGGCGAAAACCGCAGTCGGCGGAAATTTTTGTAATCTCCATAACGACTTTTCCGGCATCAATCTTTTCGCGGCTCGTTCCGCCGTGCGACGAGACGAGGTCGCCGACGCGCCGCATAAATTCCTGCTCGTCGAAATTCTTTTTCGGCTCGCCCATCTTCAACGCCGTTAGGGCGACCTCTTCGCCGCGACCTTCGCTGACCGAGAGCAGAAGATTGAGCAGATTGTCTTTGAATCCGCTCATTACGCGCCCGACCATTCCCAGATCGAGCAGGGCGATTTTTTTATTTTCTGTAACGTAAATATTTCCCGGATGCGGGTCGGCGTGGAAAAATCCGTCAACGAGCATCTGCTTCAGATATGCGTGAAAAAGCTCGCCGGCAAGTTTTGCGCGGTCGAGTTCCATCAGGGCGATCGGTGTCAGATCGGTGATCTTTTTGCCTGTTACGTAATCCATCGTCAGCACTTTCGAGGTCGTGTAATCGTCAACCGGAAGCGGAACGATGATGTTTTCAAATTCCTTCAGATTTTCCGCAATTGCCACAAGATTCGCCGCTTCACGCCGGTAATCGAGTTCGCGCAGAAGGCTTTTTCGAAGCTCGGTCAAGATGCCTTGAAACTCGTATTTCTTGCCCGTCTCGGTATGCTCGTCCACGAGCGCGGCGAAATCGTCGAGCGTTTCGAGATCGAGGACGACCTTTTCCCGAATGCCGGGACGCTGGACTTTGACGACGACCGCTTTACCGTCGCGCAGACGCGCGAGATGAACCTGACCGAGCGATGCGGCGGCGAGCGGCTCGGATTCAAAATCCGAAAACGCCTTCGAGATGCGAACGCCGATCTCTTCGGAAACAATTTTTTCGACATCCGCGTAAGAAAACGGTTCGACATCGTCCTGCAGACGCGCGAGGGCTTCGAGATGAGCGGGCGGCAAAAGATCGGCGCGCGTCGAGAGAAGCTGACCGAGTTTTATATAAGTACTGCCGAGTTCTTCCAAATCTTTTGCCAGATCGTCGGCTTCTTCGAGCTGCTCTTCGGTCGCCGCCGTCTTTTCTTCATCCTCTGCGACGGCTTCTTCGAGTCCGGTTTGTTTGATGATGTCCGACCGCCCGTATTTGATAAACAATGCGGCGATGTCCTTGTAGCGTTTCAGGTGTTCGATGTCCATTTTCATATTTTTTTGAAAATCATTTTAACAATAATTTGAGAAATCGGCAGTAATTTTTCGGCGAAATATTTTTTTGAAAATTGGAAAATCGGAAATCTTTTGACAGGCGAATTTTTCCGTTTCAAATGTTAAAATTTCTCCGGGTTTATTTTTTACAGATGAAAAAGTTTTTATTTTTAGCTTTATTTATATTTTTGTTTGTTTTTTCGGCAAACGCTCAGACACAAACCGTGCCGGAAATTTCCGGCAGAGTTTCCGATACAAACGGCGCGGCGGTCGCCGGTGCGCGGGTCATTTTGAGCGGCGCGGCACAGCGAGCGACCGTTACCGGTGCCGAAGGGAATTTTTCGTTTCAGAATCTGCCGGCGGGCGCGTATGAACTGAAAATTTCATCGGACGGTTTCGCAGCATCGGTTCAAAAATTTACTCTTCCGAACCGAAAACAAAATTTTGATATAACGCTTCAGATCGGCGAAACGAGCGTTACCGTAACGGCGGAGATCGGAAGCGAAACCGAACTGGTAAACGTGCCGCAAGCCGTCAGTGTGATCGGGCGCGACGAACTGCTTGAGCGTTCCGGTTCGGTTCTCGCGCAGGTCGCCGAAGAAGAGGTCGGTCTGAACGTGCAGAGAACGAGTCCGACCATCGGCGCGATCGTCGTGCGCGGTCTGACGGGCAAAAACGTCGTCAACTATATAGACGGCGTGCGCTACACGACTTCGGGACAGCGCGGCGGTATCAATACTTTTTTTAATTTGAATGACGAAAGCGCACTGCAATCAATCGAAGTTTTGCGCGGACCGAATTCGGCGCAATACGGTTCGGATTCGCTCGGCGGAACGGTCAATCTGTTAAGCCGCACGCCCGCTTTCGGCGCGGAAAAGGCGGAATTTCACGGCGACATAAATTCGTTTTTCCAAAGCGCGAACAGAAGCTTCGGCGGTTCGGCTTTTTTCAGTTACGGAACGCAAAAACTCGGCGGCTACGTCAGTCTTTTCGGGCGCAAGGTAAATGAATTAAGAACGGCGGACGGCATTGATTCGCATTCTTCGATAACGCGCTTTTTGGGACTTCCCTCGACTGTTCTTTACACGCGGAATCCCGGAACGGATTTTTCGCAATACGGCGGCTCGGCGCGTCTGAATTATTCGCCGACCGAAACTTCGCAGATCATTTTTCATTACATACGCAGTCAGCAGGTCGGCGGCAAACGCTTTGACCAGCTCGTCGGCGGCGACGGCAACTTAATTGCCGATCTCAGAAATCTGATGCTCGATTTCGGCTATCTGCGTTTCGTCAAACAAAACTTAGGGATATTCGACAGCGGCTCGTTTACCATCAGCTACAACAGTCAGCGCGAAGAGCGCGTCAATCAGGGCGGTCAGGGAAATCCGTCTGCCAATATCTCGCATCAGTATGAGCGCACGACGGCGACCGGCTTTAGTTTCTTTCTGGACAAAAGCCTGCCGTTTCGCAACACGTTTCTGTTCGGCGGCGATCTTTATCACGAGCGGATAAATTCTCCGGCGTTTACGGTAAGTCCTGCGACGAATACATTCTTTCTTTCCCGACCGCGCGTGCCGGATGAAGCGAGTTTCGATTCAGGCGGAATTTTTATTCAAAACGCATGGGAAGCGATTCCCGACCGTTTGCGGATCACGGGCGCACTGCGTTACAGCGCGGCTTTTTACAAAGCGCGCGCCGAAGACGCGCCGGTCGTGAACGGTTTCCGTTTATGGCAGGATGACAGCCTGCGCGTCGGCGATTTTTCGGGCAGGATCGGCTCGGTCATTACAATTGCCGACGGCGTGCGCATCGCGCTCAATTACAGCCGCGGTTTTCGTTATCCTTCGATGACCGATCTCGGAACTTTGGGACTCACGGGCGACGGTTTTGAAGTTGACTACATTTCAGCAATAAACTTGGGCGGCACGATCGGCACGACTGCCGACGCGAATGCGGTTTCGACCGGAATTCCCGTTTCCAAACAAAGTTCCGAGATCAGCCATAATTTCGATGCCGGTCTGCGCTGGACAAATAAATTTTTCGACACGGAATTTACCGTTTTCCGTCTCGATCTAAATGATACGATCGTCAAACAATCTTTGATCCTGCCGCAGGGCGCGGTCGGTCAATTTCTCGGCGACCAGCCGATCATCAGCCAACTGCCGAACGGCGTCGTTTTCGTTCCGCTTTCGACCGCGCCGGTTCTCGTCCGCGCTAATTACACGGACGCGCGGCTGTTCGGTTTTGAATACGAACTCGAATCAAAAATTACTGACGATTTTAAATTTCAGGGCAATTTCACATACATCCGCGCCGAAGACAAAGAAACCGGCGAACCGCCGAATATCGAGGGGGGAACGCCGCCGCCGACCGGATTTTTGAGCCTCAAATACGCGCCCGTCGGAAAGCGTTTCTGGATCGAAGCGTATTCGAATCTCGCGTTAAAACAAGACCGTCTTTCGACGCTCGATCTGAGCGACAGGCGAACGGGCGCACCGCGCAGTCGTTCGCAGATCGCCAACTTTTTCCGGCGCGGCGCGTGCGTTCGCGGTTTGACAAACAACCCGGACGGCGTTTGCGGAACGGGCGATGAAACAATTTTATTGCCGACGGGCGAAACGCTTCTTCAAGTTCAAAACCGTGTTCTCGGCAGCGGCGTAAATTCGTCACAGCTCTTTTCGCATCTTCCGGCTTACTCGATTTTCAATCTGCGCGGCGGTTTCCGCGTCGGGGAAAAATCGCAAATCTACTGGGCGTTTGAAAATATCTTCGACCAGTTTCACCGCAATCCGAGCTGGGGAATAGACGGCGCGGGCAGAAGTTTTAATGTCGCATATCGTTTGAAATTTTAAGAAACACAAAAAGAGAAAGAAGAGAAGGCTGAAATTTCAGCCTTTTTTATTTGCCGATCATTTTTGACATATTAAAAGTCAATACAAGACAATCTAAGAATAATTAGAAGCTGTCTCAAAAATGTCAAAGTTAATAATCGCGTAGCGATTTAATGATTTTAGCCGTGTAATAAATTACACGGTGCGATTTGAGAAAAACGCACCGCGTCGTGTTAGCGACGGCTGATAATTGTCGTCAAATAATTCAATTGTCGCTGACGCGACAGGATCAACCAATCAATCCTGACCGTGCAATAAATTACAACCAATTCTAAACTCAGAATGCCGCTGACGCGGCGAAAAAAAACTATTTTTGTCTGACAACTGTAATTTAAACTTTGCGGGTTTCTGTTGCCGTAAAATTTCGAGCATAAATAATTGGGCAATCGCAAACAATTAAAATTGATACTAAGTTTCAAATAGACATTTTCAGAGGATTAAAAAGTATATGGGAAAATTAAAATTTACGATCATCTTATCGGCAATACTAACTTTTACTAGCGCGGCTTGCGCTCAGAATACGAATAAACAAACGGAAACTTCCGCTTCAAAAAATCCGTCATCGCAGCAGAATTGCTCGCCGCTCCAAACCGCGCCGCCGAACGCCGCCGGTCAAAAACCGGCTTTTCCCGAACAGACCCGCGCCTGCGGCGTAAAAACCGACACGCCGTATGAAGTGACGGTCGTTGCCAAAGGCTTGAGCCAGCCGTGGGCGGTCGAGCCTCTGCCGAACGGTGATTTTTTGATTACGGAAAAATCGGGACAGATGCGCATCGTTTCGGCAAAAGGCGAGATCGGCGAACCGCTCGGCGGACTTCTTCCGGTCGGTCAGGGCGGAACTACCGATGCCAGCGGGCAAGGCGGTCTGCCGCCGATCACGGCTCGTGGTCAGGGCGGTCTGCTCGATGTCGCCTTAAGTCCGAATTTTGAACGAGACCGGACGATTTTCTGGAGTTTTTCCGAACAGCGCGAAGGCGGCAGCGGAACAAGTGTTGCGCGGGGCGTTTTAAGCGCAGACCGCAAAAATCTCGAACAGGTGCGCGTCATTTTCCGCGCCATGCCGACCTACAACAACGGCTTACATTTCGGTTCGCGCCTCGCTTTCGGTCCCGACGGTAAACTCTACATCACGCTCGGCGATCGTTTTGATAAAAACACGACTCGCCCGCAAGCCCAACAACTCAGCAGTCATCTCGGCAAAACGATCCGCATCAACCCCGACGGAACAGTTCCCGACGACAACCCGTTCGCCAAACGTGAAAACGCCCTGCCGGAAATTTACACTCTCGGACACCGCAATATCCAATCGGCGGCATTTGATGAAAAAGGTCGGCTCTGGACGGTCGAACACGGCGCGCAGGGCGGCGATGAATTGAATCTTTTGGAAAAAGGAAAAAATTACGGCTGGGCGGTCATCAGCTACGGCGAAGAATATTCCGGCGAGCCGATCTCCGGCGGCGACACGAAAAAAGAAGGCTTGGAACAACCCGTCTATTACTGGGATCCGGTGATCGCCCCGTCGGGAATGGAAATTTATTCAGGTTCAGCTTTCCCCGAGTGGCGCGGCAACATCTTTATCGGCGGTCTGGTTTCTAAAAGGCTCGTGCGGCTGGTCATTAAAAATGACCGCGTCGTCGGTGAAGAACATCTTTTAACCGACCGCAATCAAAGAATCCGCGACGTTCGCCAAGGTCCCGACGGCGCGCTCTACGTCGTAACGGACGAGAGCAATGGCGAACTTTTAAAGATTGCCCCGAAACGATAGATCAATCCAAAATAGAAAAAAGGCTGGAAATTTAATCCAGCCTTTTTTCCTAATTTATTCATTCGACTTACCAACCAGTTCGAAGATATTTGGCTCGTCGTGCCTCCGAGTTATAGTTTCGTCGCTTACTGTTACGCCACCGTGTTTGGTTCGCCGTTTTCAACTCGTCATCCGTTAAATATTTTTTATTCGGTTTTCGACGATAAGCAATGTTACATTTCAGATGACTAAAAGCAATATTATTGAGGTCGAAAAAGATACTGATTGGATCGTTGCTATCTAGCCGAGGTACTTTATGCTCGATGGATAAATCTTCTACGGTCTCTATTTTTGATTGATATCTAAAACAAATGTCTCGATTTGTTTGCTGAACCAAAGAAAATAAAATCAATTTACGAAGTTTGTGCGAAGCCGTAGAATCATTCATTCCTAGTTGCTCACTTTTCTTACGTTTTGAATTTGTCGGCATAATTTCTCTCAAAAGAGTTTAGTCAAATTTTCAATAAAAAACGGACAGCCAATAGTGACTGCCCGTTTCCTCACATAAAAATTATGCTCCGCAGGTAAGACTCGAACTTACAACCCTTCGGTTAACAGCCGAATGCTCTGCCATTGAGCTACTGCGGAATAATCGCCTTCAAGAGGCGAATTTTTAGGGTAAGTATTTTATCAATTCTTGTCAAGCCGAATGCAAAGGAATTCGTTTTGTTTGGTTTTTCGAAAAAAATTATGTTACAAAGCGGACGAAAATTATTTATTGCCGAATAATAAAAGTTGTAAGATAATTTGGAAATTTCAAAAGTTTGCCTAAAATGAAAAACCGAATAGTTTTCAGCAGACAATTTATCGAAAAACCCTATTTTCCGGCAGTTGTTTTTTTTGCCGTCATTTTTTTCGTAACGAATTTTTACGCTGAACAGCTTCCGCTCAAGCATTATACGACGGCTGACGGATTGGCGAGCAGTGCGGTAACGAGTATCTCGCGTGATTCGCGCGGATTTCTGTGGTTTACGACGCGCGACGGGCTTTCGCGGTTTGACGGGCGCGAGTTTGTTAATTTCCGCATCAACGATCAGCCGAGCGGCGTTATAATCTGGAACTTTCTTGAAACGCGCGACGGCAGCTTTTGGATTTCGACGGCTGAAGGGCTTTACCGCGCAGATCCGAATCGGGCAAATGAGGTAAGAGCGGATAATTCGAGTTACAAAGCGGGCGAGCCTTTGAAATTAAAAGCCGAAAAGGTAGCCGATTTCGGTCCGACGTTTATTTTTGAAGACTCGAAAAACCGTCTGTGGGGCGTTTTGGGCGAATTTTATCTGATCGCGGAAAACGGCGCGGTCAATGTTCAAAAAATCGAACTCGGCGCACAGGCGCGGGGAAATCGTGAAAATCCGGCGGCGGCTTCGATTGCGGAAACTGCCGACGGGAGTTTGTGGATCGTTTGTTTTGCCGGAGTCGCGCGGCGGCTTCCGAACGGAAAGATCGTTTTTTATCCGGTCGAGTATCAATCCGCTTATTCGGGAACGGACATGATACGCGCCGACGAAAAGAGCAGAGTTTGGTTCACATATAAAGGCGGCATATTCGTTTTTTATCCCGAACCGCTTTCGGAAATCGAGAGTTTGCCGAATTTAAGCTCGCGTCCGTTCACTATCAAAGAAGAATTTCTCGAATCTTCGGGGATGATTTCCCTGCCAGAAAAGCCGGGCGTGATGCTCGGATTAAAACAGGCGGAATCTCGGACGGGATCTTTGCGGGACACGCAGATCAGCGGAGTTTTTATATCTTCGGACAAAAAAATCTGGATCGCGGCGCGTGAGGATTTATACGTCATCGAAGGCGAAAATTACCGCCGCTTGCGCGATACAGGCGGTTTTCCCGAATGGACGGAAAAATTTGCCGAAGACGCGAACGGCGATCTGTGGGTCGGGACGAGCGGCGCGTTGAAATTTTCGAGAAACGGTCTGACGAGTTACGGCACGGTTGACGGACTTTTTCGGACGAATATTCAGCGAATCGCGCAGAGCGCGGACGGCAGCGTTTACATCATTCACGGCGGCGATTGGCGCGTCAGCAAGATTACGGAAAACGGGATCGAAACCGCGAAATTGAAAATGCCCGAATCGGCAACGATTCTCTGGACTTCGAATGGCGGGCTGATTGATGCGAACGGCGATTGGTGGGCTTTGGCTGATAACGGTCTCTATCGTTTTCCGGGAAATTCGGATTCAAAAATATTAAGCAATCAAAATCCTTTAAAAATTTATTCGGCTCAGGACGGCTTGAAAAGCGATTCGCTTTACTGCGCTTTTCAGGATTCGAAAGGAAACCTCTGGTTCAGCACGCGCGGCACGGCGGAGATGAGCGGCTTGACGCGATACGATCCGCAAACGCGGGAATTTCGAACTTTTACCGGAGCGGACGGTTTTCCGAAAGGGCAGGCGGCGGTTTCTTTTGCCGAAGATAAGGCGGGAAATCTCTGGTTCGGTTTTTACGGCGGTGGATTAGCGAAATTTTCAAACGGAAAATTTACGAATTTTTCAAACGCGGAAAATCTGCCGCAGAACAGCGTCTTCGGACTTTATATTGACGAAAAAAATCGCCTCTGGATCGGTTCATCCGGCGGCGGTGTCGCCCGCGCCGATAATCTCGAAGCGGAAAAATTGGAATTTGTAAAATACACGACCGCCGAAGGTTTATCGAGCAACAACGTCCGCACTCTGATCGGTGACGCGCAGGGAAATATTTACGCCGGAACGGTGCGCGGCATCAGCCGGATCTCGCCGGAAACTGGAAACATAAAGCATCTGACGACCGCCGACGGTTTGGCATCGGATTTTTTGACCACTTCGTTCCGCGACCGCGACGGCAATCTCTGGTTCGGCACATCGGACGGTGTTTCAAAGCTCGTTCCCGAAACGAAAAACGCGCAAAACGCCGCGCCGGAAATTTGGATCGGCGGGCTGTCAATCGCCGGAAATCACTACACGGTTTCGGAATTCGGACAGAAGGAAATCACTCAAATCGAAGTTCCGGCGGATCAAAACAATTTGCAGATTCAGTTTTTGAGTGTCGGCAATAATCTGCGTTATCAATACAAACTCGAAGGCGCGGAAAACGCAGATTGGAGCGAGCCGACCGCCGAGCGGCGCGTAAATTTTGCGAATCTCGCGCCCGATTCTTATCGCTTTTTAGTTCGCGCCGTCAATGAATACGGACAATCGAGCGAAAATCCGGCGGTTGTAAATTTCAAAATAAATCCGCCGTTTTATCGCGCGTGGTGGTTTATTTCTCTGATGATTCTGATTTTGCTCGCGGCAATTTTTTCGCTCGACCGTTACCGCGTTTCCAAAACGAATCAGGTCAAATCCGCGCTCGCCGCGCTCCGGCGCAGTAAGGAAGAACGCCTTGCCGAACTCGAACGGGTGCGGACGCGCATCGCCACCGATCTGCACGACGACATCGGCGCGAGTTTGACGCAGATCGCCGTTTTGTCGGAAGTCGCCCGAAGTCAACCGGCGGAACCGCAAATAAAACAACAACCACTCGAAAGCATCACGAATATTTCAAACGAACTTGTCGAAACGATGTCGGATATAGTCTGGGCGATCAATCCGCGCAAGGACAATTTGCGCGATCTCGTGCAGAGAATGCGGCGTTTTGCGGCGGACGTTCTCACGGCGAAAAAAATAAAATTCGAATTTGTCGCGCCCGCGATTGAAAGCAAACTCGGTTTGGGCGCGAATCTCCGGCGCGAGATTTTTGCGATCTATAAAGAAAGTATCAACAATATCATTAAGCATTCCGAAGCGACGGTTGCGGAAGTTTCTCTCGAAATTTTCGGCGACCGTCTGCATTTAAAGATCAGCGATAACGGGCGCGGATTTGACCGCGAAAAATTTCTGCACGACAGTTATATTCCCGGAATGGGCGGCAACGGCTTGCACAACATCGAACGGCGCGGGCGCGAACTCGGCGGCAAATGCGCGATCATTTCTTCGCCTGGCGACGGCACGACCGTTCTTTTGGAACTTCCTCTGAGCCCGGATGCCAGCGAAAATAATTTTACTAGCCGAACGGGCGGGGAAAACGGTAACGGAAGCGGCGTAATATGAAAACGGTTTGGAAAAACTAAATCTTAAAGGATTTAAATTTTTTGGGGAGAAGCAAGCCGTTATGCAGATTTCGATTGATCAGATGACGACGATTGTCAGCACCGCGCCGCTCAAATTTTTGCTGGAAAAACAAAGGCAAAAGTCCGATTTGTATTTTCATATCGTTTTGCAGATGAGCGGCGAAAAAATTTCCGGTGAAAAACGCGCGCGATTTAAAAAATACATTGCCGGTTTTATGCGGGCGACGGGCGGAACGCTTCTGGCAATCGCCGCCGCAAACAACCGGCTTTATATTTTGGTCGGCTTACAGCAGACGCGCGCTCCGGCGAACTTTGTCAGCGAATTAAAACTGGTTTCAAAAACTTTCCTGCGGCGCAGGCTTGGCGTAAAAAATTTCGTTTGGCGCGAAGAATACGAAGCCTTTACCGTCAGTCTTTCGCAGATCGAGCATATTAAAAGTTATATTCGGCGGCAGACGCGGCTCGAAAAACGGGAAGACAATTTTTCGCACTCGTGGCAGAGCATCGGGTCGGGCAAGGTTTTTTAAGATTATGGAAAACTCTCTGGAAGTTACAAAAGTGGCGATCATCGAAGACCAGCGCGAACTGCGCGAAGGCTTTTCGACGCTGATCAATTTTACGCCCGGCTTTACCTGTTCGGGCAGTTACCGTTCGATGGAAGAAGCTCTTGCGCGATTAAGACACGAAAAACCGGACGTTGTTTTGTCCGACATCGGCTTGCCGGGAATGGACGGCATCGAGGGCATCAAACGCATCAAGCAGTTGTATCCCGAAATGCTGATCCTGATGCTCACGGTTTACGATGACGACGACCGGATTTTCGACGCGCTCTGCGCCGGCGCGTGCGGTTATCTGCTTAAAAGAACGCCGCCGACGCGGCTTCTGGAAAATATCCGCGAAGCCTTGACGGGCGGCGCGCCGATGTCGCCGGAAGTCGCGTCGCGCGTCATCAGCTTATTTCGGGATATTCGCCCGCCAGAGCGCGTTGATTATGATTTAACGCCGCACGAAACGCGCCTTTTAAAACTCATCGTCGAAGGGCATAACTACACGACCGCCGCCGAAGAATTGGGCGTAAAATACAGCACGATAAAATTTCATATGCAGAATATTTACGATAAACTGCAAGTCCATTCAAAATCGGAAGCGGTCGCCAAAGCGTTAAAAAACCGCATCGTTTAATGGATAACGCGAGTTTGGAATAAAACGAAACAGCCGCAAAAAAGCGCAAAATTTACAAAAAAGAGATCTAAAAAAAATTTATTTCTTTTTGAGTTTTTTGCGCTTTTTTGCGGCTGTTTTTCTTCTACTTTTCCGAACACTAGCCAAACGGCTGGTGTTTTTTATTTTGGCGGAAATTATTGTAGCGATCGGTCGGTAAAATTTCAGAAAATTTTCCGGCTGGTAAACCAATTTTAGGAGGAATTATTTTATGGCGATGTATAAGGTTTCACCTGCCGTGAAACCGCTCAGACAGGATAAAGGGACAAACTGCTGGCTGAGTTGTTTTGAAATGATGTTCCAATGGAAATACGACTGCGGCGACCGTTCGAAAAACCCCGCGCAGATTTGCGGTTTGATAGACCGTTCGCCGAATCTCTGGTCGGATTATATGACCGCCAACGGCATTGCGACATACGAATGCCGCGAAACGGCGCGGATGCTCGGAATGATCTGCGCGGGCGACGGCGAAATTTACGCCGAATATCTCCAGCAGGTTTTAAAAACCTACGGTCCGGTCTGGATCGCCGGACGCTGGTATCAATCCTGCGACCACGTTATCGTCATCACGGGATGCGATCCCGATCAGGGAAAGATCAAATATATCAATCCGTGGAAAAATTTTTCGCTCGAAGAAACGAACGGCACGATACTCTGGCTCAACGCCCGCGGCAACGTCTGGAAAAACTGCGATGCCAGCGTGATGTATTGGAGATAAAGCAAAAAACGGGAAATAACGCGTAAGATAACTTCGGAGGAAATATGGAAAACAAATTCGAATTATTCAAGGAAATTTTTGAAACGAGTCAAAACGAAAAACGCGGTTTGACGGTTTACGTCAAAGGGCAGACGATTGCCGGAATCGTGACGAAAGTTGTCGGCGAAGAAGCAATCGAAATGCGCAGTCAGATGTTCGGCAAAGCGGTCGTTCTGATCGCTTCGATTGACGCGGCGGCGGTCAGCTAAAAAACGGAAAAAATTTTTAACCAGCCAAGCGGCGGGGGAAATCGTTCCGATTTTTTTTTATAACTAAATCGCCGGAAGGGGAAAAACCGTTTTCGGCGAAGTAAAAATTTAAGAATAGGAGGACAAAAGAGATGAAAAACACGAAAGGTTTTACCTTGATCGAAGTTTTGAGCGTAATGGCGATTCTCGCAACGCTTACCGTTGTGTTTCTTCCGGCGGTGCAATAATAAATAATTTCATTCATTAATCGAAAGTCTGTTCGCATTTGCCGGACGGACTTTCTTTATTACAAAAACACCGCGATTTCCTTTTTTCCTTTCTTAAATATCTACCCGAATGGGTGGTGTAATTTTTGAAAATCAAGCGTAGATTTTATTTATCAAGCCGTCGAAACTGCGGCGGCGCAGAATTTTAATTTAAGAAAATTACAACGGAAAAACAAAATTTATGAAAATTACGAACAATTTGATTTTGAAAACGGCGGTGTTGTTCATCTTCGGATGCGCGGCGGCTTGCCAATCGGACTCGACCAACAGCAACAGCGCGAATTCGCCGGTCAATCGGACGGCGGCAAACACGGCGCAGACGGAAAATAAAAATGCGGCTGCCGCCGATACAAATCAGTCGGAAATCACCAAAACGGAGAACAAAGATTCGCCGATAGACGGCTCGCTTGGAACGCCGACCGAAGTCTATAAATTCGCTTACGCCGCACGTCAGAAAAAAGACATCGAAGGTTTAAAGCGCGTGCTGTCAAAAGACGCGCTCGAATTTTTCAGCGTTATGAGCGAACCCGGCGAGCCGATTGACAAGGCTTTACTGCAGATGACGGAAACGCCGCAGGCGGCAACCGATGAGTCGCGCAATGAAAAGATCAACGGGAATCGCGCGACACTCGAATACCCGGACGCGCAGGGCAAATGGAAAACGATGGATTTTGTCAAAGAAGACGGCGAATGGAAGATCACTTTTCCGAAAATGGACGAAACATCGCCGGAATCGGATAAAAGGTTTTGATTTTCAAAACCGCATTTAAGCTATTCACCGACGACAGCAAAAAGGGGGCGTGAATTTATCAAAATTCACGCTCCCTTTTTTTATTTGCCGGGTAAAACTTCAGGAATTTCACCACCGGATTTTTCACATATTCCGTCGCGCGTTATAATCTTTCCTTTATTAAACGCGGGAGAGATTTTATTTTGCAACACGAACTTTTACTTATTCTCGATTTCGGCTCGCAATATACACAGCTTATCGCGCGGCGGGTGCGTGAGCAGGGCGTTTATTGCGAGATTCATCCGTTTACGCTTTCGACGGAGGAAATTTTACGTAAAAATCCGAAAGGCGTTATCTTGTCGGGCGGACCGAATTCGGTTTATGAAGCGGACGCGCCGAATGTTTCCGTTGATTTTTATAAAAAGATCAACGTGCCGATTCTTGGAATTTGTTACGGGATGCAGCTTCTGGCGAAGGATCTGAACGGCGTAGTCGAACCGTCGGACAAGCGCGGTTACGGGCATGCGAAGTTGAAAGTTTTGAGCGGCGAAACCGAGCTTTTTGCCGAGATGCCGTTTGAATTGGACGTTTGGATGAGCCACGGTGATTCGGTCGTCCGTTTGCCCGAAGGCTTTCACAAAACCGCCGAAACGGGCGACATCGTGACGGCAATCGAGAATAAAACGGAAAAAATCTACGCCGTACAGTTCCACCCGGAAGTCGCGCATACGCCGCTCGGCAAAGAGATTTTGCGGAATTTTCTTTTCGATATTTGCGAGTGCCGCGGCGATTGGACATCAAAGCAGTTTATCGCGGAAGAGATCGAAAAAATTCGTGCGACGGTCGGCGAAAGCGGCAGAGTCGTCTGCGGTCTTTCGGGCGGTGTTGATTCGACCGTCGCCGCCGTTCTGGTTCACGAAGCCATCGGCGACAGGCAAACCTGCATTTTCGTCAATAACGGCTTGCTTCGTCATAACGAATTTGAAGATACTCTAAAACTTTACAAGGAAAAACTTCATTTAAATGTCGTCGGCGTTGACGCATCCGAAGAGTTTTACGAAGTTTTAAAAGACGTTTTCGATCCCGAACAAAAACGCAAAGCCATCGGCGCGAAATTTATAGACGTTTTCGATGCGGAAGCAGCGAGAATCGGCGATGTGAAATATCTCGTACAGGGAACGCTTTACCCGGATGTCATCGAATCGGTTTCTCTGCGCGGCGCGTCCGTAACGATAAAAACGCACCACAACGTCGGCGGTCTGCCGGAAAAGATGAATCTGAAATTGATCGAACCGCTCAGAGAACTTTTTAAGGATGAAGTCCGCAGTATCGGCAAAGACTTAAATGTTCCGCAGGAAATTCTCGAACGTCATCCGTTTCCCGGTCCCGGTCTCGCCGTGCGGATTTTGGGCGACATCACGCCGGAAAAAGTCGCACTTTTGCAAAAAGCCGACCGCATTTTTATCGAAGAATTAAAAAACTTCAAACTTTACGATGAAGTCTGGCAAGCCTTCGCCGTTCTGCTTCCGATTCAATCGGTCGGCGTAATGGGCGATTTTCGAACTTACGAACGCGCCATCGCGCTCCGCGCCGTTACTTCGACCGACGGAATGACGGCGGACTGGGCGCGTCTGCCGCACGAATTTCTGCAAGCCGTCTCATCGCGCATTACTTCGGAAGTCAGAGGAATCAACCGCGTCGTTTACGACATTTCATCAAAACCGCCAAGCACGATCGAGTGGGAATAAAGTTTGAAATTTATGATAAAATCGTGAATCGTTATGACCGAAGAAAAAGCAATTCTGGCGCAGATCGAGCAACTTCCCGAACAATTGAAACAGGAAGTTTTGCATTATGCCGAATTTCTGCAAAAAAAATACGCCGCGCAGAAGCGGAAAAAGAAAAACCGCAAAGCCGGAAGCGCGAAGGGAAAATATAAACTCGCGCCGGATTTCGACGCGCCGCTCGAAGATTTCAAGGAGTATATGTAAATGCGGTTTTTGATTGATACTCACGTTTTTCTGTGGTTTGTCAGCAATGCGAAAGAATTAAGCAAAACCGCTAAAACGACCATCGAAAATGGAAATAACGAAATCTTTATCAGTATCGCTTCGCTCTGGGAAATCTCGATCAAAACCGCTCTCGGAAAACTTTCTATCAAAGGACATTACGAATCGGTAATTGATGATTTGAATGACAATTCGATTCAAATTTTACCGATAAACTTCGCACACACCGTCGAACAAAACCGCTTGCCTTTTCATCACCGCGATCCGTTTGACCGAATAATCGTTTCGCAGACGATTATTGAAAATATGGATTTGATAAGCATTGACGCGGCATATGACAATTATCTAAAAGGAAAATCAATTAAAAGAATTTGGTAAAAACTGCGCCGCCCGCGACATCTCATCAAAACCGCCAAGCACGATCGAGTGGGAATAAATTTATTTAATGGACTTACGAACTTGACGGAAAAGTTCGGCTAAATCATCAGCCTGATAATGCGCGTTCAGACCGCTCGGATTCGGGAGTAGCCAGATTTTCGTTTTCCCGATCTTTTCTGCCTGTAAGCCGAGTTTCGCTTTCGGTTTTTGAAACGCCGCGCGGTATGCGCCGATGCCTAAAACGGCGACGGTGTGCGGGCGGTATTTTTCGATTTTTCTTATCAAAAGTTTTCCGCCATTTATAAATTCTTCTTTCGTTAATTCATCGGCTCGCGCGGTTGTTCTTTTTACAAAACTTGTGATGCCGTAGCCGAGTTCTAAAAGCTCGTCTTCTTCCGAAGGATGCAGAATTCTGTTTGTAAATCCGGCAAGGTGCAGGACTTTCCAAAAACGGTTTCCCGGACGCGCGAAATGAAAGCCGGTCGCGCCCGACCAGATGCCGGGATTGATGCCGCAGAATAAAATTTTCAGATCGTAATCAATCAGATCTTCGGTCGTACGGTTTACGGCATCGCGCAGGTCTTCCTTTGAGGGTTTGAAATTTTTCATCGCTTTTATCATACATAATAAATCTGCCCGTTTGAACGAAAAACTCTTTGCGGCGTTTTGCCGGGTTGTGTAAAAATATCAATCATTGAATAATAAAATTTACGAAACTATGAAGACATCAGAAATAACCGATTTCGACCGCGCCTCTTCGGGTATCGAGGGATTGGATTTTATCCTCAAAGGCGGTTTGCCGAAACATCGCCTCTATCTCGTTCAGGGAAATCCCGGCACGGGCAAAACGACGATGGGTTTGCAGTTTTTGCTCGAAGGCGAGCGCAAGGGCGAGCGCGGGCTTTACGTTACTCTTTCAGAGAGCAAGGAAGAACTCATCTCCGTCGGACAGTCGCACGGCTGGGATTTGGAACAGTTGAATATCCTCGACCTGACGATTTCCGGCGATTCTTTGATGGGAGACGCGGGCTACACGGTTTTTCACCCGTCGGAAGTCGAGCTGGACGAAACGACAAAAGCCGTCTTAAAGGAAGTCGAGCGCACTGACCCGGCACGCGTCGTTTTCGATTCGCTGTCGGAGATGCGTATGCTGGCGGGCGACGCGCTTCGTTTCCGGCGGCAGATACTTGCCCTCAAGCAGTATTTTACCGGGCGGAAATGCACCGTCATGCTGCTCGACGATCTGACCTCGCATACGTCGCAACGGCAGCTCGAATCAATCGCGCACGGCGTGATCACGCTCGAATACGTGCCGAGCGAATACGGCAAACAGCGGCACAATCTGCGCGTCGTCAAGATGCGCGGCGTAAATTTCCAATCCGGCTCGCACGATTTTAATATCGAAACCGGCGGTATCGTCGTATTCCCGCGTCTCGGCTCGCCCCAAATTACCGGAGACTTTCAGACCGGAACACTCAACAGCAATCTGGATGACCTCGAACAGCTTCTCGGCGGACTCGACTACGGCACCAGCACGATCCTGACCGGACCTGCCGGGATCGGCAAATCCACGCTGGCATTGATGTATGCGCTGACGGCGGCTGAAAACGGCGAGCGTTCCGCGCTCTATCTTTTTGACGAATCGCCCGAAACTCTTTATAAACGCGCGTCGGCACTCGGAATGAACCTCGAAAAGTTCGTCGCCGAAGGTCTCATCAGCATCCGGCAGATCAAACTCGCGGAATTTACGCCGGGCGAGCTGTCGCATCTGGTCAGTCAGGATGTCGAGCGAAACGAAACGCGCGTCGTCGTCATAGACAGCGTCAACGGCTACCTGATGGCGACGCCGCAGGAACGCTTTCTGACGATGCAGTTTCACGAACTGCTCTCGTATCTCAACCGCAAAGGCATCGTCAGTATTATGATCGTCGGGCAATACGGCTTGGTCGGCTCGATGCAGACGCCGATTGATATGAGCTATCTCGCCGATACAGTTGTGCTTCTGCGGTATTTCGAAGCCGAAGGCGAAGTGCGGCAGGCGATCTCGGTTTTGAAAAAAAGAACGGGAAAACACGAGCGCACGATCCGCGAATTCCGCATTGACGCGGGCGGCATCCGGCTCGGTCAGCCGCTCAAAGAATTTCACGGCGTTCTAACCGGAATTCCGGTTTATCACGGTAAGGACAAAGACCTGATGGGTAAAAATGGCGAACGCGATGAAGACTGAAAATACGGAAAACCGCGTTCTCGTTTTTATGCCGACGGGGCGCGATGCGACGCTCGTCTGCCGGACGCTCGAAGACGCGGAAATTTCCGCCGACGCGTGCGCCGACGCGAATGATCTGGAAGAAAAACTGAGGTCAGGCACGGGCGCGGTTTTGCTCGCCGAAGAAGCTCTCGAAAACGGCACGCTCGAACGGCTCGTCGAAACATTCGACCGTCAGCCCGTCTGGTCGGACATTCCCGTCATCCTGTTTGCGGGCAATCCGCAGAACTCCGAAAAACTTTTAAATCTGGTCGGCACGCGCATCAACGCGACGATCGTCGAGCGTCCGATCCGCATCGCGATGCTCGTCAGCGCGGTGCGCGGCGCGCTTCGCGCACGGGAGCGGCAGTATCAGGCGCGTGATCTGCTTAACCAATTGGAACAAGCCGATCATCAAAAGGATTTGTTTCTGGCGACGCTTTCGCACGAACTCCGCACGCCGCTCAACTCGATGCTCGGCTGGATCAAACTGCTCCGCGACCGATCCGACAACGCTGTGGATTTGGAACACGGTCTCGACGTTATCGAGCGCAATACGCGGGCGCAGTCGAAAGTCATTTCCGATATTCTTTTCGTTTCGCGCGTCATTACCGGCAAGCTCGAACTCGAATTGGAAAAAATCGATCTGTTGCCCGTAGTCCGAACGGCGATTGATATCGTTCAGCCGTCGGTCGAAGCGAAAAACATCAAACTCGATTTTTCGCTGGATTGCCGCGATTGTCAGGTGATGGGCGATGCCGACCGGCTTCAGCAGGTCTTCCTGAATCTGCTTTCCAACGCGATCAAATTTACGCCGGACAGCGGACGGATTGATGTTCATATGAAAGATACGGACTCACACGTCGAGATCAAAATCGCCGATTCGGGACAGGGCATCGAGCCGGAATTTCTGCCCTATGTTTTCGAGCGTTTTCGGCAGGCAGACAGTTCTTATACGAGAGAAGCCGGCGGACTCGGACTCGGTTTGGCGATTGTCCGGCATCTGGTCGAACAGCACGGCGGAACGGTTTCCGTAACGAGCGACGGCGAAAATCGCGGCTCGACTTTTACCGTTACGCTTCCCGTTTTGTCCGGGCGAGAAGCAAGATTATTTCCGGCTCGGTCTTCGGTCGAATCTACTGAAAAGATGTCCGCGCAATCACTCGAAAACGTTCACGTTTTGCTGGTCGAAGACGATGCGGATTCGCGCGAGATGCTCGAAGTATTTTTCAACCAATTCGATATGAAAGTTACCGCCGTTGATTCCGCCGCGAAAGCTATGGAAGCGATCAAAGATTTTCAGCCCGATATATTAGTCAGCGATGTCGGTCTGCCCGGCGAAGACGGCTACAAACTGATGCGTCAGATCAGAGAACTCGCGCCCGAAGAAGGCGGACGGATTCCGGCAATCGCTCTGACCGGATACGCCAGTTTGCAAGACCGCTCGCTCGCCATCGAAGCCGGTTATCAGGAACATCTCGCCAAGCCGGTTGATCTGGATAAATTGGTCGAGCTGATGAAAGATTTGCTGAGAAATAATTCTTTGGTTTGAAATAATTTGTAAGAAATTTTTCCGCGGAAAAAGCGGTTTTTAAATTTCCCGCGCCGAACTTTTCGCTATCTGCCGAATCGCACCGAGATGATACGCCGTATGGGCGAGCATTCTTCAGGCGAGCCTTCAAAAGTTTCCAGAAAAAGATACGCGATGCTTTTTACAAAATCTTCCTTGTTGATCATATTTTTATTTTAACGCAAAGACGCAAAGGAATTTTAAAGTGCGTTTGAGGAATCATCTTATTTCATTTTATATTTTCTTCCCTTTGCGACCTTGCGCCTTCGCGTCTTTGCGTTAAAATTTAATTCTTATGTCCATCGAAAACGTCGAAAAATTTATCTCGGAATTTGCCCGTTCTCTGCACGAAAAAACTTTTGTCAAGATGACGCTGGGCAATTACAAAGGCGCGGACGAGCATCTGCAAAAGGTGATGGTTCGCCTCATTGATACGAAAAAAGGCAGAAGGCTTTTCTTTCTTTACCGCTACAACACGCGCGATACGGCGAAGAATTTTGATTACAATGAGGGTGTAAAAATCCTGCGAAAAGTTTTGGGAACGGAATTTTTTGCCGGACATCTTTTCACCACGGAAAACGATTTTCAACTCGACATCGGCAAAAAAGGCAAATCGCGTTTGAATGTGGCGAAGCCGACTTTCAAATCAAAACCGACGCTCGAACACGACCGCGAGAAAAAGCGATTCGTCAACGCCGACAGCTTTTATCTGCGCGCTCTCGGCATCACGACCGACCGCGGCGAGATCCGCGACAAACAGCAGGACAAATGGAAACAGATCAATAAATTTGTCGAAACTCTCGGCTCGCTGTTCGACAAATCTCATTTAAAAGACCGCACACAGCTGAACATCGTTGACATGGGTTCGGGCAAAGGCTATCTGACATTTGCGGCGTATGATTATTTTAAAAACATTCGCGATCTGGACGTAAAAGTTACCGGTGTTGACACGAAAGAGGAACTCGTCGGCTTGTGTAACGACATCGCCCGCGCATCGGAATTTGAAGATTTGAAATTCGTTCACGGCTATATCGGCGATTACGAATTAAAAGACGTTGACGTTCTCATCGCGCTTCACGCCTGCAACACGGCGACCGACGACGCGCTTTTTCAGGGCATCAAATCAAATGCCGAACTGATCGTCGTCGCGCCCTGCTGTCATCAGGAAATCCGCCCGCAAATTCAGCCGCCGGAAATGCTCAAAAATATCTTAAAACACGGCGTAATGCTCGAACGCGAAGCCGAATCAATCACCGACGGTCTCCGCGCTCTGCTGTTAGAAAAATCCGGCTATCAAACAAAACTTTTCGAATTCGTCTCGACCGAACACACGCCGAAAAACAATATGATCGTCGGCACGAAGCAAAAGAAAATCAAAGACGCGGAAAAACTCGACGAGCAGATAAATTCGATCAAAGATTTTTACGGGATAAAAGATCAGAGGTTAGAGATTTTGCTGATGAAATAAAAAATGAAAAGAATTATTGCATCACTGATCGGTGGAATTGTCTTTCCTACCATTCTCTTTTTCTTGGCGGGATTTTCATCCTTTTTTATAGAAAAATATTTTCCTCAATCTAACTTAACGGATATGGAGATAAAAGGACACTCAACTCCCGGACTAATTTTTGCTCCAATAGCCATTCCGTTTTGGATATATGATTACATCCGTTTTTATGATTTTTTCGGTTTGCGATACATATTTGACACTGTTTGGTTTAGAGTAGTTTGGACTCTTGGATTTAACTTTTTGCTTTACGCCGGATTAACATATTTATTTCTTTGGTATTTCAGCTTGTTAAAACAATCAAATGCAGTGGTTTACAATGATCCGCCGCAGCCTCCGAGTTTTGAGTCAAAAGACGCACATTAAAGTTCAAAATTTCGCCGGAAAACCTTTCGGCTTGACGTTTCATCTGATTGACGCATATTATTACAGTTTGCGTTTTATCCGCAATTATCAATATATAGGAGACCATTGAACAAATGAAACCTGAAATACATCCGAATTATGAAGAAATCACCGTCGCCTGCGCGTGCGGTAACTCGTTTAAGACACGCTCGACGATGGGCGAAGATTTGAGCATCGAAATCTGCTCGGAATGTCATCCGTTTTTTACCGGAAAACAAAAATTGGTTGACACCGCCGGTCGCGTTGACCGATTTAACAAACGCTATGCCCGCGGGAATGCCGCAAAATAAATATTTAGAGATGAAATCTTTCATCACACGTTATTAGCTAAACAAAATCTGTAATGCCGACGCTTTTTACCCTGCGTCGCTTCGATCTTGGTGTATAATCACACCGGAGAAAGCGAACCCTAAAAAGAGTCGGCATTATTGTTTTTGACCGTTTGGCGAAATCACTTCGAAAACCTTTTTTATACTTGGAAAGCGTCGGGCATTTCGGCTTTATATGAAAAGATGAAAATGCAACGAAAACAGGAAAAAAAACGTCAATTAAAGGCTATGAAAAATAACAAATCTTCAGCGCGAAAAATGAAATTCTTGCACACCGTCTTTGCGATGGAGCGCGATCTGATCGTCGGCGGTCAAGCCGTCATGGAAGGCGTGATGATGCGAACGCCGTCGGCTTACGCGATTGCCTGCCGCAAAAAAGACGGCTCGATCGTTCACACGGCGGAGAAACTGCCGAAATGGAGCGACAAATATAAATGGATGAATCTGCCCGTCCTGCGCGGCGGTGCAACACTCATTCAATCAATGGCTCTGGGAATTAAAGCTCTGAATTTTTCCGCCAAAATTTACGAAGAAGATTTGGAACTCGAAGAAAAAGCGAAAGCCAAAGAATTGCAGACGGAAGCGGTTTTAGCGGACGGAACTTTGGAAGAGAATTTCACGAAAGCTCCGGTCAAAGTCGTCATGCCGGAAGAAAAAAGCGAAAAAGAAAAGTCGAACAAAAAGCCTTCGCAGACGGCGGGCGCGGTCGGTTCGATAATTTTCGCGCTCGGTTTTAATATCCTGCTTTTCGTCGTCGCGCCGCTGCTTTTGACCAATCTTTTGTTTATCTGGCTCGGCTGGGGCAACGCTCCGCTGCTCGCCGCCGATTCGGCGTGGTGGCAGACGCTCTACGCATACATCCGCGAGATCAAACTCGATTCGTTCGGCGCGTGGGTCGGTTTTAACCTGATTGACGGCATCATTCGAATGATCTTTTTTATCGTGATGATCTTTTCGATGTCTTATTTGCGAGACATTCGCCGCGTTTTCGAATATCACGGCGCGGAACACAAAACGGTTTTCAATTGGGAAAAAGGCTTAGATTTAACGGTCGAAAATGCCAAACAGCAAAAACGTCAGCATCCGCGATGCGGCACGTCGTTTTTGATGGTCGTGATGCTCGTTTCCATCGTTCTGTTTTCGGTCATCGCGTTTGAAGCGACCTGGCTGAATCTGGTCGTTCGCATTGCTCTGATGCCGCTCGTCGCCGGACTTTCGTATGAAGTTATCCGCTACGCCGCGAAAAAAGAATCGGGCGCGATCTTCAAATTGATGACTCTGCCCGGCATCTGGCTGCAAAACATCACGACGCAGGAACCAGACGACGAACAGCTCGAAGTCGCCATCGTTTCGTTAAAAGAATCTCTGAAATTAGAACCGGAAACAGCGTAAAAAGATGTCGGATGTCAGATGTTAGATGTCAGTAAGTAAAGACACTAACATCTGACATCTAGCATCTGACATCTACTAAAAATGTTGGAAAAACTTGCACAGATCGAAAAAAATTACGAGGAGATCAACCAACAGCTTTCTTCGCCCGATATTACTTCGGACATACAGGCTTATACGAAACTGATGAAAAAACATCGCTCTTTGGGCGAGATCGTCGAAAAATACCGTGAAGTCAAAAAAATGAAAGAAGATTTGACGGGCGCGCGCGAGGTTTTGGATTTAACCGACGATGAAGAAATGCGCGAACTCGCCGAACTCGAAATCAGCGAACTCGAAGAAAATCTTGAAAAAGCGGAAGAAAAATTAAAATTCCTTCTGATTCCGAAAGACCCGAACGACGAGAAAAACGTAATCTTGGAAATCCGCGCCGGAACGGGCGGCGACGAGGCGACGCTTTTTGCGGCGGAAGTTCTGCGGATGTATGCCCGCTATGCCGAACGGCAAGGCTGGAAATTTGAAACTCTGGATGTTTCCGATACGGGCGTCGGCGGCATCAAGGAAGCATCGGTCGTTATTGAAGGCGATAACGTCTATTCGAAAATGCGTTACGAATCGGGCGTTCACCGCGTCCAGAGAGTTCCGGCAACGGAAACCGCCGGTCGCGTTCACACTTCGGCGATCACGGTCGCCGTTTTGCCCGAAGCCGAAGAAGTTGACGTGCAGATAAATCAGAACGATCTGCGGATTGATACATTTTGCTCAAGCGGTCCGGGCGGTCAATCGGTCAACACGACTTATTCGGCTGTTCGTCTGACACATCTTCCGACCGGCGTGGTCGTTTCGATGCAGGACGAAAAATCGCAGATCAAAAACCGCGAAAAAGCGATGCGCGTTCTGCGTGCGCGTCTTCAGGAAATCGAAGAACAAAAACAGCACGAAGCGATGGCGAGCGAACGCAAATCAATGGTCGGCAGCGGCGACCGTTCGGAGAAAATCAGAACGTATAATTTCAAGGAAAACCGCGTCAGCGATCACCGCATAAACATGACTGTTTATCAACTCGATTTGGTCATGGAAGGCGCATTGGATGAATTTATTGACGCACTGCGGACGCATTATCAAACCGAAAAACTAAAAGCCGAAACGGTTACGGCTTAAAAAGTTTATAGAGTTTAGGGAGTTTGGGGAGTTTAGAGAGTTAAAAATGACTCTACAAACTCTATAACTCTATAAACTCTATAAACTCGAAAAATGCCTGTTACAAAACTTTTTCTTGTCAGACACGGACAATCCGCCGGAAATGCCGAAGGGCGTTTCGGCGGACATTCTCCGACACCGCTTTCCGAGTTGGGGAAAAAACAGGCACAGCTCACCGCTCAGATTCTCGCCAAAGAAAATATTGACGCAATTTATACGAGCGACCTGCTCCGCGCCGTGCAGACCGCCGAACCGCTCGCCGAAATGCTCAATCTGCCGATCATTAAAACTTCTGCTTTCCGAGAAAGAAACGTCGGCGTTCTGGAAGGTCTGACGTTTGACGAATCGAAGGAAAAACACCCGCAGGATTATTACGCGCTGGTCAACCGCAACATTCAGCACGTCATTACCAAAGGCGAAAGCTACCGTCATCTCTTGCGAAGAGCGACCGGTGCGCTGCGTGAAATCTTCAACATCCATCGCGGCGAACGCATCGCCGTTTTTTCGCATACGGGAACGATCTGTTACCTGACGCTCTACCTGATGGGCGCGATCAACCGCAAAACAAAACAAACTCCTTGGCTCGTGACATCAAACTGCGGCATCAACCGTTTTGAGATTCGCGGACGAAACAACACGCGCGTTCTCGCCGTCAACGACACGCGCCATCTGGCGGAAATCACGGGCAATGACGCATTTGCCGCCCGCTGACCGCTTTCCTAATCTCTTGACATTACGAAGTATTTGATTAACAATCTGGACATTCTTAAAAAGGGAGGCATCATTTATGAAAATCTTTTTTTCAGTTTTCTGCACGCTGTTTTTAATCTCCGTCTTCGTCGTTGCGAACTTCGCTCAGAACGAGGAAACTCGCCAGTCAACGGGATTGCCGACGGAGATCGGCGGAAACACTTCGACGACCGGAGGCGTTCAGCTTTCCGGCAAACTGATTTTTCCGAAACTCGATGACTCGCAAATCAAACCGACTGTCTATGTTTCGGTTTTTGTCAGCGGGGCGATGATTGACCGCAGACCGGCGCGGGATAACGGGGTTTTTTATTTTCCGTCCGTGCCGCGCGAAGGCGGATTTTTAGTCGTCGAGATCGGCGGAGTCGAAGTCGCCCGAACGATAATTATGCCGGTCGCCGCCGGCAGTATCAGTCAGGACGTTGTAGTAAACTGGACGCCTTCGCAAAGCGGGAATGAAAAAACCGGAGTCGTTTCCGTAAAAGATTTTTATCAGAGAAGCGACGAAAATAATAAACTTTTTGAAAAAGCGGCGGAGGCGGCGAAAGAAAAAAAACCGGACAACGCCATCAAACTCTTCAAACAGATCGTCGAAAACGACCCGAAGGATTTTGTCGCGTGGACGGAACTCGGCACTTTGTATTACAGGGCGGAAAAATTTGACGAAGCCGAAAAAGCCTACCAAAAAGCACTCGAACAAAAATCAGATTTTATAGTGGCTTTGATGAATCTCGGAAAACTCTACCTATCGCGGAAAGAGTTTGACAAATCAATCCAGGTTTTGAGCAAAGCCGTCGAAACCGCGCCCGAATCGGCGGACGCTCAGCATTATCTCGGCGAGGCTTATCTTCAAAATAAAATAGGTTCGAAAGCGGTAGTTTATCTGAATGAAGCGATCCGGCTCGCGCCGGTCGAAAAAGCCGAGATTCATCTCCGGCTGGCGGCTCTCTATAACGCGGCGAATCTAAAAGACCGGGCGGTCAATGAATATAAAATATTTCTCGAAAAAGTTCCCAATCATCCCGATAAAGGAAAGATCGAAAAATACATTAAAGAAAACGCTTCTAATTAAAAAAAACGGGTTGAGAAAAATTCTCAACCCGTTTTAGCTTTTAAGACCGGAATCAAAAATTCCGTCTTTTTTTATTTAGAATACAAAACGCAGACCGAACTGCATCCGGCGCGGCTGACCTTGAATATCGGTAAAGACTTTACCGAAATTAGGATTAACCGCATTGTCAATATCGGAATCCTGTCCGAGCCCCAGAGTACTGCGGGTAATATTCGTGATCTGAAAATACTGCTCGTTAAATACGTTGAATACTTCCCAGCGGAACTGGAGTTTATGATTTTCGTTCCAGGGCATATTGAAAGTCTTGCCAAGTCCCATATCAGTTACCGAGAAATTAGATTCACGCAAGACGTTTCTGTCTCCCGTTTCACCCGGTCGCGCATTGCGGAAGGAATTGTATGCGGCTTGCGGATTGGCAAACAGATTTTGCGTATTCCGGTTGATCTGGGCTTGAATCTGGCGGATTCTAACGCCGTTTGACTGCACGTTCCAGTTGGTCGCCCATTGAGCGGCATCAAACGGTGTCTGAGCCGGAAGCCCGGTATTCCAGCGGAATATACCGCTTAACTGCCAGCCGCCTAAAATGGCATCGGCTGCCGGATGCATATCGCTGAAGAACTTTCGCCCTTTTCCGAACGGAAGCTGAAAAAGGAAATTGGCGTTGACAACATGCGTCGAGTCAAAATCGGAAACGGCGTAGTTGTCATCCGGTCGGAGCGGGTTAAGAATAAACGCCGCGCCGTATGTTCCGCTCGTTTGAAGTCCCGAAGCGTTGTCCATTGATTTCGAGAACGTATAGTTGACATCGAAAGACAATGTTCGTCCGAGTCTCTGTCTGAGCGTGAACGAACCGCCGTGATAGTCGGAACGGGCAACCGTGCTGAATGCCGAAAACGCCGCATACTGCGGATGGAAGAACATATTCGGAAAACGTCCCGGATTAACCGGCAGACCGAAAGCGGTCGCGTCATCAATGATCAATTGGACAAACGTCCAGTCGAGAATATCGAATCCGTCGCGGGCAACCAGCCCGTAGATGGCTTGCGTATTGTTGTTTGCCGGTAAACCGAAAACCGAGAGAGCCGCCATCGCGTTCGGAAACAGATTTTCGAAATACGGGATCGCCGGAACGGACGTGATCGGCGTATTCGCCGCGCGAAAATCGTGCAGCATTCCCGCCGCCGTATACCAATCCATTCCGCTTGTCTGATCAACCAGATTGTTGAGTGCCATAATATCGCGTGTCGCCAGCAGATTGCGGGCGGCGCGACCGATGTATGACGCTTCGAAATACATTCCTTTCGGAAGCTGACGACCGTATGTGGCATTCCACGTGTAATGCGTCGGTGAAACGAGCGTTGCATCGAGCGATGATTCGATACGCTGGTCTTCGTCAGCCGGTGTCATGAATCTGTTCGGCGCGGAAATATTGGGCAGCGAACGAATGTTCTGTCCGAAACCCGTAAATCTCGGCGGACAGCCGCCTTGATTACAGCCGACAATATCGTAGGTATTTGCCGCAATCGTGTCCGACGTAGTAAATCCGAGCGTGCTTAACCCGTCAAAGGTTACGGCTAACTGCTGACCGAAATAATCGTTGGTTATTCTGAAACCGCCGCGGATCACGCCTTCGTTTTCACCGCCGAATATCGTCCGCAAGAATTTGTTCTTGAAATTGGGCGACCACGCTACGGCGACACTCGGCTGGAAATTGTTCCAATCCATACTATAAAAACCGGGTTTATCATAAGACGGTCCGGCTAATTCAAATTGAATCGGGTCATTCAAGGGAACACCGGTCGCGGCACTTTGGACGCGGCGGTCAAAGAAATCTCCCAGCCTTACATCGGGAACTACCTGAAAACCGTTTCTTTCATAAACCGGACGGCTCAGGGCGTATCGCAGCCCGTAAGTCAGCGTCAGATTACGGAAAGGTTTCCATGTATCCTGCGCGTAGAGATCATATTCCTCCGTCGCAAACTCGCGTTCGATCGGCGTTCCGGCAGGCAGGATGTTTCCGCTCAGATCGTAATTGAATTGTCCGGTGTATTGCGAAAAACGTCCGATCAGCGCGGAAGCGGCATTTTGGATGATCGAACGCTGTGAAGAAGCGAACAGGTATCCGGCATCGCTGACCGCCAGATCGAGAACGCGACCGGAAAGATTATAGAACGAAGGATTGGCGACCGCGCTGTCAAACGAACTTCCCAAATCCTCGCGTTGATTACGGATCAGCCGAACATTTCCGCCGAACTGGATCGTGTGACTTCCTTTAATCCAGGTAAAATCATCCGTGATATTGTGAATCGGCGTTACGCGGCTCAGTTTTCGGCTGAACGCATTCGGCTGGTAAACGAAACGAAAGCTGATAAAGTTTTCGTTTGAATCGCCTTCGGCGGTAAATGCCTGTCTGGTCAAACCGTATCTGAGATTATTTACCTTGTTGTTGCTGATATTCCAGATATGATTAAAAGCAATTCCGATCGGATGACTCCAGGTTTTAGGTGAATAAGTGTCCGGGAAAAACGACGCTCTGGTAAATTCGTCCTGCTGGTAATTTCCGCGGGCGGAAAGCGTCTGGTTGCTGTTTATGTTCCAGTCGAGTCTCAGAATATGCGTATTCAGATCAATCGGCGCGGGCGCGTTAAATCTGAATCCGCCGACATTAAGACCGTCGCCGACGGAATCGTCATTGACCGGGTATCTCGAAGCCGCCGCCGCCAAAACCGCCACCGCCGCCGGATTGACCCCGACTTCGGAATAGATCGAATTCAGGTCTGCCGTGTTCAGAGTAATTAATCGGGTCGTCGGATTAGCCATCGTCGAACCGACAAATTTCAGTTGCCCCATCGCCAAGCTGGCGGTCGGAACCGTTCTGACAACCGATAAATCCTGACGTTCCCGGAAACCTTCATACGAATAGAAAAAGAAAAATTTATCTTTTACGATCGGTCCGCCGATTGATCCGCCGTAAATATTGCGGCGCAAATTCGGGCGGGGAACTTTTTCGTCGCCGGCGCGCGCATCACCGTTTATGACGGCAAAGTCGGTGGCGGAATAAACGCCTGCCGCGTTGTTAAAGAAATTATTAGCCGAAAACCTGTCCGGGCGATGGAAGAAAAACAACGAACCGTTGAAATTATTCGTGCCGCGTTTGGTAATCAGCGAAATCTGCGCTCCCGAAGAACGCCCCTGGCTGGCGTTGGCGTTGGTCGTCGTAATACGGAATTCCTCGATTGATTCAGATGTTATTCGCAGAACCGGCGAAAAAGCCGCGCCCGTCTGCTGATCGTTTACGTCAATTCCGTCCAACGTAATATTCGCCTGATCGCTTCTGCCTCCCGCGACATATCCCTCTTTGGTTACGCCCGGCTGGAGACTTAATAGATCGGGAATATTTCTCGAATCGGTCGGAAGCTGCGTAATCTGCTGCGGCACAAAGTTGTTGCCGAGACTCGCATCCTGCGTATTGACGACGGATTGAATATCGTCCGTTGTAATATTAACTACCGCCGAGACATCTCCGGGTTCCAAACTAAGATTAACTTCGTTAGTCGTATCTACAAGCGCTTGCACATCCGATTTGACAGATTTCTTAAAGTTGCCCGCTTCGACTTCGATTGTATAAGTTGCCGGCTGGATGGACGGAAAACTGTATCCGCCTTGTTGATTGGTAACGACAGTTCGTGATGATCCCGTCGCGGGATTTATAAGCCTTACGGTCGCTCCCGGAACAGCCGCGCCCGATTGATCGGTAACGGTTCCGTTGATCGTCGCGGTTCCCGATTGAGCATTAATATTTCCGGCAAAAAGCGCGGAAATAAAAACCGTCGCAAAGACCAAAAACGTTTTTGTCTTTAAAACGCTAATATTCATAGTTCCTCCTTTACTTGTTGTGTTCTATGTTTGATGACCAAAGAGTTTAGTTTACAAATCTCGACGCATTTTGCGTTCCAAGCTGTAAACACAGGGTGAAATCACCCTAAAATAAAGAATAAAAGCAAGTAAAGTAAAAATTATTAAATATGAAAAATTGAAAGTATTGAACAAAAATTCAAAATTTCGGGTGAATAATGAAAGTAATTATACCTAAAATCATCAACTTAACCAAGTGATAATTGACTTTACGGCAGTCGCGCCCATTCCGACGGCACTGCTGACGGTCGGGGCAACCGGATTGGCGACATCCCCGGCGGCATAAACTCCCGCGATATTCGTCCGGCATTCGGCGTTGATTTTTATATAGCCGTTTTTGTCCAATGCGAGTTTTTTTGAAAAGAGCGCGGTGTTCGGCGCAACGCCGATTCTTATCAAAACGGCATCGGTCGGAACACCGGAAATCTTGCCGGTTTTAATATTTTTTATTTCTATATTTTCGACCATCTCACCGCCCGAAATTTTTGTCGGAACCCTCCCGGTCAAAAATGAAATTTTCGGATTCTCCCGCGCTTGTTCGAGAAATTCTGCGCGCGCGCGAAATTCTTCGCGCCGGTGAACGACCGTGATTTCGGAAGCGGTTTCCGATAAGATCAGGGCGTTTTCAATCGCCGCGTCGCCGCCGCCGACGATTACGACGCGCTTATTTCTTACCGAATCTTTGTCGCGGTTTCCCGAGCGCAGAATTCCGCGGTTTTGAAATTTTTTCTCGCCCTCGATGCCGAGTTTCCGGCGGCTGACTCCGGCGGCGATGATCAGCGATTTTGCCGAAACGGTTTCGCCGCTCTTAAAAAAAACCGTTTTATTTTCCAGATCAATTTCGGAGATTTCCGCGCTGAGATGCAAGTCGAATTTGCGGTTTTCAATTTGCCCGACAAAGCTGTCGCGCAACTCACGCCCGTTTTTGGTTTTTATTCCGAGATGATTCTCGATCGGGTTGTAAGTCCAGAGAAGCTGTCCGCCGAGTTCAGCCTTTTTTTCTAAAATTAAAGCTGAAAGACCGAGATCGTCGCACCACATTGCCGCCGACATTCCCGCCGCGCCGCCGCCGATGATTATCGCGTCGTAAGAATTTGAGTTTTGAATTTTGAATTTTGAATTTTGAATTTTCAAAAGTTTTGGCTTTATCTTTGCTTTGACAATTGCGCCGGATGTCCCGGCTTTCGCTCGTCTATTGTGTTTTATCCAAGTTTTACCGCCGTTTCAAGCTAAACCGGACTTGGCGGAAATAGCCCGAATTTACCGTTTTTTGTCAGACGAAAAATTCCAAATTTTGTCACATTTGCCGTTTTATTCGATAAAATCAGGTAAATTTCAAACTGCCCGAACCGGCTGTAAGTGTTTGTTTTATTCGGTTTTTCCGGCTTGAAACTATTTTAGCTCTTTTTTCGCCAAATGGCATCTGTTTTGCTGTTTTCTTAAGTTCAGATTTAGGCGCAGTTTCCGCCTTGCGCCGAACGCTCTCGAAAAAATTAATCCATTCAACAAGGTAAAAAATATGAAATTAGATTTTTCTTCCGATAATTCGGCGATTTCAATCGTTGAAGAAGATTTTGCCCAAAATTCCGTTTCCGAAAACGGTTCGCAAGAAGATAACAAAATGCTTCGCGCCGGTATCAAAGCCGCCCAGCGCGGCGA
Organism: Pyrinomonadaceae bacterium; assembly: GCA_041940425.1. Taxonomy (GTDB): domain Bacteria; phylum Acidobacteriota; class Blastocatellia; order Pyrinomonadales; family Pyrinomonadaceae; genus DATHTS01. The sequence continues at coordinate 23,443 of JBGTSF010000012.1, read as the reverse complement.
CCGCGCCGAAGCGCGTCAGCTTCTTCTGCGCGTTACCGAAACCGACCCGCAGAGCGAAAGCGCGTGGCTGTGGCTCGCCTCGATCAGCGAATACCCGGAGGAACTGCTGATCTTTCTGAACAATGTTCTCGACATCAATCCCGAAAACGAACGCGCCATCGAATGGGCGAAAGCGACGAAATCTCTGCTCGCCAAAACCTTTGTTCAGCGCGGCATCGAAGCCAACGGTCAGGACAACAGACAGTTTGCCCGCCAGTGTTTTATGCAGGCGATCGTTCACGACAACCGCAACGAGATGGCTTGGCTGTGGCTCGCTTCCGTAACCGATTCGGTAGAAGAGAAGACCGCTCACCTGCACCGCGTTTTGGAGATCAACCCCGAAAACGAAACCGCCCGCGATTCGATCCGCTCGACCAGGGAAAAAATGATGGAGACGGTTTTTGAAAAAGCCGAAAAAGCCGCCGCTCAGGGCGACCGCGCGAAAGCGGAAGAATATCTGAACGAACTTTTTGAATTCAACCCGCAGCACGAAAAAGGCTGGTTTTTAAAGGCGCGTCTCGCCGGTTCGTTCGAAGAAAAAACGGCGTGTTTTGAAAAAATGCTCGAATTCGCGCCCGAAAACGAAAAGCTCATCGAAGCGGTTCGAAATTTGAAAGACGAACGCGCCGCCGAATTTTTCGCCAAAGCCAACGACGCCGCAAACGACGGCGAACGCGTTCAGGCGAATGAGCTTTTGACGGAAGTCTTTAATCAAAATCCGCATCACGAAGACGCCTGGATCTTGAAATCGCGTTTGACCGATTCGTTCGAAGAAAAGATCGCGTGTTTTGAAAAGATCCTCGAATTCAATCCCGAAAACGAAACCGCGCAGGCAGGGGTAAAACTTCGCGCGATGCTCGACGGCAACACATCGAAAGTCGAAGAACAACCGGTTTTTTCGATTGAAGAAAACGCCGAACAATCCGGTATGACGGAACACGGCGAACCGACAAAGGACGAAAATCCGTCGGAAGAAAATTTCGGCGAAGTTCAGGAATTTGATGAAATGGAAACCGTTTCTGAAGAAGCGGAAGCGGAAAACGCTACCGTCGTTTCATTCGAGGGCGAAATGATTTCGTCGGAAGCCGAAACACAGGAATTCAGCTATTACGCCGAAGCGGAGGAAAACGAGCAGGCGGAAATGTTCGAAGCCGAAGTCTCCGGTGATAGCGAAGATTTTGCCGCCGGAGAAAATGCGGAAGAATACGTTTTTGAAAACGAGGACGTTCAATTTGCGGAAAATACGGCTGACGAAAGCGGTCAGGAATTTTTCGATTCCGAACAGGAAGAACCGGAAGAGGTTTTTGCCGAAGATTCGGAAGAATCTGCGGACGAAGATTTTGCCGGCAATGAAGAAAATTCTTCGGACGTTTATGAGATCGAAGCGGCGGAAGCCGTCGAATCTTTTGAAACGAGCGAGAACGGTTTTCACGCGGAAATGCCCGAAGCACAGAAGTCCGCCGAAGAAAATAATTCGGAAATTTTTGACCGACCGCACGGCGAAATGAAGACCTGCCCGTTCTGTAGTGAAAACAACGAAGCGCAGGCGTTTGTTTGTCACTCGTGCCGCTCGCTTCTGACGCTTTCGGATATGGAGATGATTCTCGCTTACAACGAAGCCGATCAGGAAATTCTCCGCCAAGCCGTCGAACGGATGGAAGTCGAAGACATCCATCGCGGTCTGGAATCCGACGAACTCGTGATGCTCGCCATCGGTCATATCAATCTCAAACATTTGCGAAAAGGTCTGGAGTGTTTGCAGAAAGCTTCAAAACTCGATCCGAACAACGTCGTCGTCGAATCGCAGGCAAATTCGCTGGCGATTCGGCTGGCGGAAATCGAGGAAATGGAAAGCATTCACAGTTCGATGCCGAAAGACCGGACGATTATGGTCGTTGACGACAGCGCGACCGTCAGAAAATTGATCTCCGGCAAACTCGAAAAATGCGGTCACGTGGTCATCACGGCGGTTGACGGGATGGACGCGATGGAAAAACTCAACGATGTCGTGCCGGATCTGATCCTGCTCGATATTACGATGCCGCGAATGGACGGCTACCAGGTTTGTAAACTTATCCGCAACAACGAAGAAATGAAGGACGTTCCGGTCGTGATGATTTCCGGCAAGGACGGATTTTTCGACAAAGTTCGCGGGCGGATGGCTGGGACGACCGGATATATCACGAAACCGTTCGGTCCCGAAACGCTGATGAAAATGCTCGATACCTATCTGGTTTGAGCGTTTATTTTCGATTAAAAACGAATCCCAAAATGAACGATGTAACTGCGGAAAATATTCAACGCCTCGCGGACTCCGGCTTGCGAAATCTTGCCGAATCTTTTTCTTCCGAAAAACGGTCGGTCGGCGAAAAACACATCGTTTTTTATCTGGACGAAAAACTTTACGCCGTTTCCGCCCGGCAGGTCGTCGAAGTCATTCCGCCGATGCCCGTTACGCCGCTCCCGAAATCTCCCAAATGGCTCTCCGGCATCATCAATCTGCGCGGCAGAATCATCTCCGTCATTGATCTGCCGAAACTCTGGGAAAATCAAACTCCCGCTTCAATTCCGAAATCGAAACTGATCCTTTTGCGTTCGGTCAACGGCGAAGCCGCCATTACTTTCGCGGTTGACAGACTGAATGAAATCGCGGCGTTTCCGGGCGAAACCATCCAGTCAATCAAATCAACCGATGCGCCGTATCTGCTCGGCAAGATCAGATACAAATCGGAAGATTTATATCTGCTTGACGCTGACAAAATTTATTCTTTTATTTGCTTTTGCCTCGAAACCGGACATTGATGCGAAAAAGGAGAAAAATGGAAAAAGGGAAAACGTCTGTATTAATTTTTGCTTAAGTTTTCTTCAAGCATCAGCCGGTTGGCATTAAAAAATCGAATTATGAAAATCAAAAACTTTTTCACTTTTTCACCTTTCCACTTTTTCACTTGTCAAAAAAACATTCAGTAATTCTCGAAAAAATTTATGGCTCGACGAACCGCCAATTCACTGCTCAATTCGCTCAAAAATAAGATATGGCTGGCGACCAGCGCGCTGGCTTTTTTTATTTGCAGTTTCGGGCTGGTCGCCTATCTGGTCGTCGCGTCCTTAACTGACGATACGTTTTACGCCGTTTTTATTTTGTTTATGGTGATGGCGTTTTCGATCATGGTCTTCGGCTGGTGGCTTTCCAACGAATTAATCGGTCCGATCGAAAAAGTTTCGCTTCTGGCGAAAAGCTTGGAACGCGGCACGACCACGTCGCTTCCGCGCACGACGGGTTCGACCGAAACCGACGAAATCCTCCAATCGCTGCACCGCAGTAATCAGCAATTGCAAAATCTCGTCGGACTGATGGATAAAGTGGCGAACGGCGAACTCGAAGTCGCGCTCACGCCGCTCGAAAATTCCGACCGTCTGACCGGCGCGTTTCAAAAACTGCTCGCCAAAGTTACCGATTCGATTCAGGCGAAACAGGATTTGGAAAAATTGGAAAAAGCCGTTTCATGCATTACCAAAGAGATCGCGCCGATCCGCCTGGGAAATTTCGATGTCGAGATAAAAACCGAGTGTGAAGAGGTCAAGGAAATTTCCGAGACGTTTCAATATCTGGTCGGACATTTAACTAATCTGATATCGCAGATCAGAACGGATTCCGTGCAGGCGCAGACGGCGGCGATCGAAGTTTATAAAACTCTTCAAAATACGGTTTTAGCCAAAGAAAACCGGTTACAGGATTTGAATCAGGCGAAACTCGCGCTTAAACAAATTCCGAACAGCGTGCAGAAGATCGCGGAAACGCTCGGAAATTCGGCGCAGACCGCCGATCATTCGATCGAAAAAGCCCAGCGCGGAACGGTCGCGGCGCAGGAAAATCTCAGTGCCGCCGCCGCGCTTCGCAAACAGATTCAGGAAGCCGTCAGCCGTGTCGGGCGGCTTAACGAACGCTCGCAGGAAATCGGCAAAATCGCCAAGGCGGTCGAAGATTTGTCCGAGCGGTGCGGTCTGATCGCGCTCAATGCTTCGATTCAAGCGGACAAACTCGGCGAGCAGGGACGCGGTTTCGCGCTCATCGCCGAAGAGATCGGGCAGTTAGCCGCGCGCGCGGGCAACACCAACAAACAGATTTCCCTGCTCAACAAAACCGTTTTCGCCGAAATCGCGCAGGTCGAGAGCTCGCTCGACGCGACCGTCGGCGGCGTCGCCAATCTCTCGAAATTCGCCATCGAAACCGGAAACGCGCTGAGCGAACTCGAACGCTATATCGGGCAGTTTTTGAATCTGCAAACTCAATTGGTCGGCTATTCGAGCGAGCAGTCGGCGGAAACCGAGAAAGCCTTCCAGACTTTTATTGATTCGATCTCGGAAACGGAAAAAACGGTCGAAACTTTGAAAAAGAGCGAATCACAGCTCGCCGAATCAGCCGGAGTCCTGGAAAGTCTGCAAATGGCGGTTGCCGATTTCAGATCGCTCAAAACGAATATCGAGGCGGCGGAAATTATTTCCGAACCGGCTGAATATTCCGAGCCTGCCGAGCAGACTATCCCCGCTTAAAATTCTTTGGAGAAAGACAAAAAATGCAGGAAAATCCGATTTGGAATTTATTGATCAGAGCCGCTTCGTTTTTCGCGGTGCTTCTTCTCCTTCTCGGCGCGGGTTTGGTTTCGGCATCGCATTTCGGCTTGATCGAAAACCAGATCGCCGGAGTTTGGACGATCATTTTAGGCGTCGCGCTCGGCGTTTTCGCGCTCATCACGATCAATATCTCGACGCTCAAACTTCAACGCGAATTAAAAATTGCGACCGACATCGCGCACCAGCTTGCACAGGGCGAAATGCTCGAAGACGATTTCGACGGCGGCACGGAAATTTTTGATTCGCTCAGAGACATTTCCGTCTATTTCAAAAACAAGGAACGAATCATTAGCCGCATCGCGTCGGGCGATCTGTCGGAAGAGATCGAGGTAAATTCCGATTCCGACACGTTCGGAAAATCGTTTCAGAACATGGTCGGGCGGCTTCGCCCTTTGGTCGAAACGCAGGAAAAACGCGACGCGCTTCAGGACTCTATTTTGAGATTGTCAAAAGAAGTTTCGCTCATCGCGGCGGGCGATCTGACGGTCGAAGCCGAAGCGGACGAGGAAATGACCGGAACAATTGCCGTCGCCTTGAACTCGATGACGGACGAACTCCGCTCGCTCATCAGCCAGGTTAAAGACGTAACATTTCAGGTCGGCGCGTCCGCCAATCAGATCAGCGATACGACCGAGCAGCTCGCGCGCGGAAGCGAAGCGCAATCGGTGCAGATTTCGCGTATGACTTCCGCCATTTCCGATATGGCTCTCAGGATTCAGGAAGTTTCGGAAAACGCGTCGCTCTCGGCGCAGGTCGCGGGCGATTCTTTGAACAATTCGCGCTACGGCGCGCGCGCGGTGCAGGACAATATCGGCGCGATGAATTCGATCAGAAAGCAGGTTCAGGAAACTGCCAAACGAATCAAAAAACTCGGCGAACGCTCGCAGGAAATTTCGCAGATCACACAGCTTATTGACGACCTTTCCGACCGCACTTCTCTGCTCGCTTTAAATGCTTCACTCCAGGCATCGGCGGCGGGCGAACAAGGTCGCGGTTTCGCCGTCGTCGCCGAAGAAGTCGAACGGCTTGCCGAACGCTCGAATCGTCTGACACAGCAAATCTCGTCTTTGACGCGAACGATTCAGAGCGAGACGAAAGATGTCGTCGCCTCGATGGAAGAAACTATTCACGAGGTCGTCGTCGGTTCGACGCTCGCCGACAAAGCCGGAAACGCGCTCATCGAGATCGAACAGGTTTCGACGCGCCTTGCCGAACTCATCAGATCAATTTCGGAATCCGCCAAACAGCAGGCGCAGTCGTCCGAAGACATTTCCAAAGCGATGGCGAGCATTTCAAAAGTAACGGAGATCGTCCAGACGGGCGCGGTGCGCGCCGCCGGTTCGGTCAAAATGCTGGTCGAGCTTTCCGACGAACTGCGCGGTTCGGTCGCCCCGTTCAAACTGCCGGAAGAAAAAAAACCGCGCCGGAAAATTCCCGCGCAAAACAACTCGGATAATTTATTTTTGAATTGAAATGACTATTAACTGAAAAAATTCTCTCAGTTAATCGAATAAGAAAAATTCTCTCAGTTAATCGAATAAGTAGGATAGCCCCGAAATTATGGACAAGGAAATCATCCAAGGTTTTATCGAAGAAGCCGAAAGCTATCTGCCGACCCTGCGCGGCGGGATTTTGATCAGCTCACAGGAAGCCGAGTTTCATGACGCGCTCGAAACGTCGCGCCGGCAGGCGCACACCATTAAAGGCGCGGCGCTGATGGTCGGTCTGGAAGACATCGGGAAGCTCGCCGCCGCACTCGAAACGGAGATCGGCGAACTCGTCGCCGAGAGAAAACCGCCGACCGGAGAACAATCGCGCAACCTGCTTGATAAGGTCGCGCAGATCGAGGCTCTGCTCGTCAAACAGCATCTCGGCGCGGAAGAATTTACGATTGATTTTGCCGATTTTGTCGAAGAGTCATTCGGAAATCTGCAGTTTAACGAACCGTTGGTCGAGGTTGAAGCCGAAGAGATCGTCGAGGCGGAAGTTTGGGAAGAGTTCGAGATTGACGACGAGATGCGCGAAGTTTTCGCTCACGAAGCCGAAGACCTTCTGCGAAATATCGGCGCGAATCTCGAACGGCTCGACAAGTCGCCGAACGATCGTGAAGCCCTGCTGGAAATCCGCCGCAACGCGCATACTTTGAAAGGTTCTGCCGGAATCCTGGGTTTCAAAGCGATTTCCGAACTCGCCCATCACGTCGAAGACCTTCTCGATTATCTGTCGGAAAACGAGATCGAAGGCAATCAAAACGTCTTCCAGCTGCTTCTTTCCTCGAACGATTGTCTGAATTCGCTGGTCAACGACGGCGACTCGAAACAGTTGACGAAAAAAATAGACGCTCTGGGCAGCGAATTTGAAAAGATCAAAAAATCTCTGCAAGAGCCGGTCGAAGAACCGACCGCTCAAACTGAAATTAAACCCGAAGCCGTGCCGACCTCCAAAGTCGCCGCGCTCGTCAATCAGCCCGCCAATGCCAGCGGTCAGAGCCGTTCGGTCATTCGCGTATCGCTGGATAAACTAGACGATCTGGTGCGGATAGTCAGCGAAATGGTCATTAGCCGTTCGGTTTTTGAACAGCGCCTGACCGAGCTTTCGATGCAGGTCGAGGAACTTCAGAACAGCACGCGCCGCCTGTCGCGCTCGACCGGAAAATTGGAAATAGATTTCGAAGCCGATATGCTCGGCTCGGCAAAACGTTTCAATCAATCGCCGTTCGCTTTCGCGCCGAACCGCACAACCGGCGAAAACGATCTGCTCGAATTCGATTCGCTCGAATTCGACCGCTACACGGAATTTCACCAGACGACGCGCGAATTGGTCGAAACGACGGGCGACACTTTCGCCATCAATACCGAACTCGAAACTCTGCGCGGAAATCTCGAAATTCTTTTTGACCGCCAACGCCGCCTGATCGAGGAAATGCAGGACAAACTTCTGCGTCTTCGGATGGTTACCTTCGGTTCGCTCAGTAACCGTCTCCAGCGCACCGTGCGCGTTACCGCCGAACAGGACGCGAAACAGGTCGAACTCGTCATCTACGGCGAACAGCTCGAAGTTGACACGCAGATTCTCGATTCGCTCATCGAACCGCTTCTGCATCTTCTGCGAAACGCCGTCGCTCACGGCATCGAACAGCCCGACACGCGCCGTCTGATCGGCAAACCCGAAACGGGAAAAATCGAATTGAAAATTTACAGCGAAGGAATGCACATTATCGTCAATGTCAAAGACGACGGGCGCGGCATTTCGACCGCCGCGCTCAGGAAAAAAGCCATCGAAGAAGGCGCGATCACGCCCGCCCAAGCCGCCGCGATGACCGACGAAGAAGCGTTAAAGCTGATATTTTTGCCCGGCGTTACGACCGCCGAAGAAATCAATTACGTCTCCGGTCGCGGTGTCGGAATGAATATCGTCCAGACGACGATCGAGCGGCAGCAGGGAGTCGTTACCGTCAATTCGGAAATGCAGAAAGGGACGGAATTCACGATCCGCCTGCCGATGTCGCTGGCGATCACGCGCGCCCTGCTCGTTAAAGCAAACGAACAAATTTACGCTTTTCCGCTCAATCTCGTCAAAAAAATCACGGAAATTCCGGCGGAAAAAATTTCCAAAAATGAAAAGGCGTGGCAGATTGATAAAACAAATTACCGGCTCGCGCACCTCAACAAACTTTTGGGATCGCCCGCGCCGGATGTTTCGCATCTCGAAAAAGTTCCGCTTCTGCTGATCGAAACTCTCGACCGACCGCACGCGCTGGCGATTGATGAAATTCTTCGCGCCGAAGAGATCGTCATCAAACCGCTCGACCGCTTTTTGCAGAACATTCCCGATTTTGTCGGCGCGACGATTCTCGGCGACGGCAGCGTCGTGCCGGTTTTGGATTTGATATACTTACTGGCGCAGAAAGAACCGAAGACGCAAAAAGCCGAACCGGAAATGATACCCGAAAAGGAAAAACAAACGCAGGTGATGATCGTTGACGACAGCCCGAGCGTTCGTCTGATCAATTCCAAACTGATCAAAAACGCCGGAATGGAGCCGCTCGTCGCCAAAGACGGGCTGGAAGCGTTAGAACAATTGCAGACGTTTCAGGAACTCCCGGACGTGATTCTGACCGATGTCGAGATGCCGCGAATGGACGGCTACGAGCTGCTCGCGTCGCTCAAAAAAATCGAAAATCTCCGAAATATCCCGGTCGTTATGATTACTTCGCGCACCAGCGACAAACACCGCGAAAAGGCTTTCGAACTCGGAGTTTCCGAATATCTGACAAAGCCTTACGAAGAATCCAAATTGATCGAAACGATTAAAAATTTATCCGCCAATCAGAAATCATAATCAGTTTCTGACGGCTGACGGCATAATTTTAACGAAAATTGTAAACTATCTCGCCGATAACTTTTACCGGCTTTCCGTTCATTAGGGTCGGTTCGAATCTCGATTTCAGCGCGGCTTTTTCCGCGCTTTCATATAAAAGGGCAGAACCGTCTTTAGCGCAGGCAAAAATTACTCTTCCCGTTTCATCAATAGTAACCTGAACTTTTACTCTTCCCGACAATCTTAATGCTCTCGCCACGCCCGAATAAGACGGCGCGCCTAATACAAGAGCTTTGCCGTTGACGATACCGCTGTCAACAACCGTTTGTTTGTAATATTTATTAGCTTTATCGTCCGCAGCATTAATCAAAGGTTTTGCTTTCTTTCCGTTATTCGATTTATTTGCGACGCATTCGTAACGGCGCACGGCATCGAAAACTTCGTCAAAACCGAGTTGTTCCATATATTCACTGCGGATTTTTACGACTCTCTCAAATGCCTCGAACGATTCCTGATATTTGCTCAAACCGAGATAGACGTTTCCGATATGCCACAATGTTTTTGAGGCTTCGAGAGATTGCCGTCCGCTATGTTTTTCTTTCAATTCGAGAGCGCGGAGATATTCAGGAATCGCTTCTTCCGGTTTTTTTCCTCTATACTTTACTAATCCGACGGCTTCAAACATTCTTGCAAAAGCCAAAACCTCGTCGGAGGTTAAATCCCGCTTTGTTTCAAAAACGGCGATTGCCCGCCGCGCCGTTTTTTCGCCCTCCGTCAAATTTCCGCTCGCTATTTCAATCGTCCCGACATCGCCCAACGCTTTGGCGACTTCGATATGCTGAGAACCGAATTTCTCTTCTTTGATCCGAACGATTCGGCGGGCGGTTTCCAACGCTTCGTCATATTTTTTTTGGCTGTATAATCTCAGAACCTCATTTCTCAAATTTACCGTTTCGTCAACGGTTGAAGTTTCCTGCGAACGCGCGGTCTGAAACAATGTGAGCAAAACAAAAAAGAAAAGATATTTTTTCAAAATAGGCATAGAAATTTGATTTTAAAGGACTCCTTAAATTTATTTTTTCGGCGGTTTTGAGGGGCGAATCTCGACCTTGCTCGGCAAAGCGCGCGGATTCATTTCAAGTAAATTGATGACCGTTTCGGCGATGTCTTCGGGTTGCAACTGCCAGGCTTTTTCATCCGAAACTTCGTCGCCGCCGAATTCGGTGTTGACCGAACCCGGACAGATGTAGCTGACCTTTATATCGTCGTGGCGGACTTCCTGCATCAGGGCTTCCGAAAAACCGTTCAAACCGAATTTCGAAGCGTTGTAAGCCGCCATTTTCGGGTGCGCGTTTTGTCCGGCTAAGCTGGAAATATTTATGATGTAGCCGCCGCGTTTTTTCATGAGCGGAATGGCGTGATGGCAGGTATAAAAAACGCCGAACAGATTCGTTTCGAGCGTCTGGCGAAAATCGTCCGAAGACATTTCCTCGACCGTCTTGCCCATAAAACCGACTCCGGCATTATTGATCAAAATATCCACGCCCCCGAAGATCCGCAGACATTCGTCGAGCATCATTTTGACCTGCGCTTCGCTTCTCACGTCGCAGACTTCGCCGTCCACCTGCCCGTGCGCGGAAAGTTTTTCCAAGGCGCGTTTAAGATCGAATTTGTCGCGCGCGCAGACGAAAACCTTCGCGCCTTTTTTTAATAAATGTTCGGCGATGCCGAACCCGATACCTTTTGTTCCGCCCGTTACAACGGCGATTTTATCTTTCATAATTTTAAAATATTCTCAACGCTTTTTCCTTTTTGCAAATTGAAATTTCGGTGCGTCGCGGCGTTCCAGTTCTTTCCATAAAAGCGTAACGCTCCCGTCCGTATTTTTCCTGACGACGCGAAAAGCGACCGTGATGTCAATCCGCTTATCGCCGCCGAGCAGATCGTAGCGGTAGCCGCGAAACGCCCGGTAAAGGCTTCCCTTAAAAGCGACGACGCGCAGAGCGTAAGTCGTGTTTTCCGCCGCCGGAAAGGCTTTGCGATAGAGGAAATCTCCCGCTTTGACCCCTTTCAGCATTTCGGCAAACTGTTTTTGCGCTTCCGCGCCCGAAGGTTTAACCGAATACTTCTGCATAAAATTCAACGCTTCGGTCGAAAGCGAAATCTTGTCCAGCGCAACATCGCCCAGCACGACCAAAAAGCCCTGAGCTAAAAGTCCGTCGGTGATCAAGTAATTGTCTTTCAGACGAATGTCGGACAGATATTCCGCCGTGTGTTCGTCTTCACGAAACGAATAAAATGAGCTTTCGGGAATCGCTTCGAGGCATTTTTTATCCGCGCGGATGACATTCGGATTCGCCTCGCATCCGAGATCGGGAAAGAGCCGGAAGATTCCCGTTTTCGGCTGATTGAGAAATCCGGCGTATTTCGTCAGATCGGCGGGATGCGGTTCGAGTTGTTTTTTCTGTTTGCCGTTCGGTTTTTTGCGAATCGGAAAAAGATTGCGGTTGATGCTTGTCAAACTGCCGGATGACTGACGCGAAAACTGGGCGGAAACCGGGCTGAGGGAAATCATAATTAAAATGCAAATTATAAAAAGCCGCTTCATCATTTTGGAACTTGGTTTTCGGCGAAAAAAACAAACGGGCGTATTTTAAATTTCTATCCCCATCCTTATTTTTCTGTTCCCGCCGTAAATTTGTTTTCTTCGAGTTTTAGTTCGTCCTGATCCGGTTTTTTGATCGCCGGAGATTTTTGATTCGTCAGAAGTTTCCAGAGAATCGTGATGCTGTCGGCGTCGCGCCGGACGATGCGAAAAGCGACCGTTATGTCGCGGCGTTCGTCAAAATCGAGTTCATCGTAAACGAATCCCTGAACGGCGCGGTAATAACTTCCGCGATAAGCGATGATGCGCAACGCGTAGGTCGCGTTTTCCGACGCTTCGGCATTCCGGCTGTAACGAAATCCGCCGTTTTCTATTCCGCCGATCAGCCGCGCGTCAATTTCTCTGGCTTTTTCAAATTCGGCAGCGGTTTCAAAATCGTATAAAAATTTTATGCCGTTTGTCTGCGGCGTAACCTGTTCGAGCGGAAAATCGCCGATATTCACCAAAATGGCGTGCGATAAAATACCCGGCGAATAAAAACCGTCTTCGCGGTAATTCAGATCCGCCAGCCGCCGGATGCGGTGATTTCCGGTTCGGAACGAAAAAGACGAGCCTGCGCCGGGCATCGTGTATTTCCGGCATTCTTCGGAAGCGTTCAAAACGCTCGTATATTCGGCACAGCCTTTGTCCAAAATCAATTTTGTCAATCCCGTATCGGACGCGCGTAAAAACTGCGCGTATTTTTTAATGTCTTCCTTTTCGGGCGCGAGCAGTTTCAATTCTTCCTTCGTCGGTTTCCGGTAAATCGCGCTGATCGTTTGCAACGCGGCGGTGCGCGCCGAATTGCTAGCGCGTCTATTATATTCGCCCGCGCTTCTCAGAGCTTCAAACCGCCGTGTCGAATCTTGCAGATGACTTGGAATCCGCTCTTCTCTTACTTGATTCTGCTGTCCGGTCGTCGGCGCGGAATTCGGCTGCTGCGCGTTTATCAGGATGTTTCCGATGAATATTAAAACTAAATAAAGTATAAAATTTTTCATATTCTGCACCGCCGCAAAAGTTTTCTATTTTCTATAAGTCGCCGGAAGACCGGTTGAAATTTATCATTCTGCCTTGAAATCCAGAAATTTTTCGTCTTTCTCGAATATTATTACCGGAGATTTTTTTTCCTGAAGCCGTTTCCACAAGATCGTTATACTGCCGTCTTCGCTTTTTCTGACGATTCGAAAAACTGCCAGAGTGTCTTTTCTCGCTTGATACTTAACCGAATATAACTTTAAATCGTCTTTCGTCGGCGGGCTTTTTCGATTGAAGCGAAATGGATTTCTATCCTTGTATTTATAGGCGATCAAACGCATTGCGTAGGTCGTGTTCTCTTCGGCTTTGAGTTTGTTTGAATAAAGAAAATTACCGTGCCGAATCCCTTTTGTAATTTCGTCATACTGATTTTTTACCGGTTGCCGCTGGGTGGCGGGAACAAAATCAGCCAGATAATTTATCCCGTCGCCGGTCAATGTGAGATTTTCCAGCGGCACGTCTCCGAGCGAAACTAAAAGGCTCTGTGAAAAAAAGCCGTCGCTGACCAAGAAGACGTCTTTCAAACCGATGTCGTGAGAGTCTTTACTTCCGGTGTGTCCCCAACGGAAAGAATAACCCCAACTGCCCGGGACGAAATCTTTGCAGTCCCCGTCGGTTCGAATCAGGAATCTGGTTTCGCAATCAAAATCGGGAAACAAGCGAAAGATGCCCGTTTCCTTGTGCCGCAAAAAGTCCTTATATTTTTCTAAATCCTCCGCATGCGGAGCGACGAAGGCTTCAAATTTTTTTCTCTCTTCTTTTGTCGGACGTTCGATTTTTTCTCTTCTCGGAATTCTCCCGTAAGTCGCTCTTTCATTGAGCCTTTCCATTGCTCTTCTTCGGCTCTCGAAATCCTGTTCCCTTTTTATTTCCATCGTCGTCGGAGTCGGAACGCTTTCCGGTGTGCCGACCGGCTGACCGTATAAAATCTGCGATGCGCCGAAAAATAAAACGCCGGCGATCAAGCTTTTCATAATTTTTATTTTTCCTCCGAACCGTATTTTAAAATTTTGCCAAGATTCATATACCGGATTTTACGTATAAGAATAAAGCGAACAACTAAGCAAAAGCGGTCAAAATTTTTTAATGCTAATCATTTATCTGAATTTCAACTACGTTAATTTAGCTTTTAAAATCTCGTTGACGATCTTCGGATTCGCCTTGCCCTGCGAGGCTTTCATCACCTGACCGACAAAAAAGCCGAACAGTTTTTCGTTGCCGCCGCGATATGCTTCAACCTGATTTTGATTCTTTTTGATGATTTCGTCAACGATTTTTTCGATTTGACCGGAATCGGAAATCTGCTCGAAGCCTTTTTCTTTGATTATTTCATCAGCCGTTTTGCCGGACGCGAACATTTCGACAAAAACTTCTTTCGCCTGATTGTTATTGATCTTTCCCGCGTCGAGAGTTTTGATAAGCGCGGCGAGATTTTCCGCCGACACAGGCGATTCGGCGGCGGTTTTATTCGCGTTGTTCAGTTCGCGCGTCAGTTCGCCCAAGATATAATTTGCCGAAACGCGCGGATTTTCCGACGCTTTCGCCGTTGTTTCGTAATATTCCGCCAAATCCTTTTCAGCGACGAGTTGCGAAGCGTCAGAATAAGAAAGTTCGTAATTCTGCATCAAACGGTCGCGCATCGCGTCCGGCAATTCGGGCATTTCGCTTTTGGCGCGTTCGATAAATTCCGCCGAAACTTTGAGCGGCTGTAGATCGGGTTCGGGAAAATAACGGTAATCGTGCGCGTCTTCTTTGGAACGCATGACGCGCGTTTTATTATTTTTTTCGTCCCAAAGACGAGTTTCCTGCGTAACGCCTTCGCCCGATTCGTGCGCCGCGATCTGCCGTTCGATCTCATACTCGATCGCCTTCTGCATAAAGCGCACGGAATTTAAATTTTTGAGTTCGACTTTGTTATTAAATTCTTTTTGTCCGATCTTTCTGACCGACACATTCGCTTCGCACCGCAGATTTCCTTTTTCCATATCCGCGTCCGACGCGCCGACCCATTGCAAAACTCTGCGGACGTGATTGACATAATCATACGCCTGCCAGCTCGAACGAAAATCCGGCGCGGTAACGATTTCGCCTAAGGGCGTTCCGGCGCGGTTTAAATCTATGTAGGAATATTTATCCGTCTCCGGCAAACCTTCGTGGACGTTTTTGCCCGCGTCTTCTTCGAGATGCATCCGCTCGATATGAATCGTCATCGGTCGCCATTCTTTGGCGTGTCCCGACTCGTCGCGCTCGGCGGTCATGATCGTCAAACTGCCGTTCGACGAAAACGGCTTGTCATACTGCGAAATCTGGTAACCTTTCGGCAGATCGGGATAAAAATAATTCTTCCGCGCAAAGATCGAAGTTTCATTAATATTAAGTCCCAAAGCGAGCGCGGCTTTCGCGCCTAAATCAACAACGCGCTCATTCAAAACCGGCAATGCGCCCGGCAGTCCCAGACAAACCGGACAAGTATTAGCATTCGGTTCGCCGCCGAACTCGACCGCGCACGAGCAGAATATCTTCGTATTCGTCGCAAGTTGCGCGTGTATTTCCATTCCGATAATTGCTTCCCAACCTTCTTTCATATATGTTTCAGTAAAATAAAAATGCGGATAAAATATGTAAACATCTTATCCGCGTTTTCCGTAAATTCAAAGTTTTTTATTAAAATTTAATATCTGCCTCTCCGCGGACGGGGATTGATTCCGGGAAATCTCGGCTGCGGTATTCTGATCACGCGGTTGTCGAGATTCGGAATGACGATCCACGGGTAGGGGTTGATATTGCGGTTTCGATGCCCGAAAAATCGCGGACGGTAAAACGGACGGTTATAAAAACCGCCGTAATAGGGATAGAAACCGCCGCCTGAATAGTACACGACCGAATCACGACCGGAATCAACCGTCTGCAATTGAAGGTATTGATTTTGCAGTCGCAGGGCTTCGATTTCGGCTTCCGTCCGAATGGCTTCGCGCTCCAAACGGTTTGCTTCCAATTGCTGAGAATAGTCGATGAGTTCTTTTTCGTCCTCGACGCGCTTTTTCTCCAATTCTTCGGGCGAGGGAAAACCTAAACGCTCATAGTTTTCGCGGTATTCGCGTTCGGCTTGGAGACGTTTTTGGCGAAATTTTTCGAGATCGGCGTTGGTTACGGTTTTCGTCTGCGCGAAAGCCGAAAATGAGAAAGCGAGAATAAAACTTAAAAATACTGCCGTTTTGTTCTTCATAATTTTTACCACCTTTTCAAAATGTTTGATGAAAGTATATCATTCAGAAAATCCTAACTCAATGAATTTCGGTATATGAAAAAAGCGGAAATCGTCATCATCGGCGGCGGCGTGGTCGGCGCGAGCGTCGCGTTTCATCTGACACAATGCGGCGCGAAAGATGTTCTTATTTTGGAACGCGAGAGCGCGCAGGGAAAAGGTTCGACCGGTAAAGCAACGGGCGGCGTGCGCGCGCAGTTTGAAACCGAGATCAATATCAGGATGTCGCTTTACTCGCTCGAATTTTTTAAGAACTGGGAGTTTGACTGCCAATACGAACCGCGCGGTTATCTGTTTTTTGCGGCGAGCGAAAAAGGCGCGGACTATTTGAAAAAAAATGTAGAAAAACAAAGATCGCTCGGCATAAAAGATGTCGGGATCGTGGACGCGAAAACGATCAGAGAAATCTGCCCGATTCTCAATTGCGAAGACATCTCCGCGGGAAGCTTCGGCGCGTCGGACGGTTTTATCAATCCGCTTGCCGTAATGAACGGGTTTACAAAATCGGCTTTGAAAAGCGGCGCGCGCATCGAATTTGAAACGCAAGTTTTTTCGATTCAAACGCAAAATGGAAAAGTAAGATCAATCACCACGAACAAAGGCGAGATCGAATGCGAAACGGTCGTTCTGGCGACCGGCGCGTGGGCGAAAAATCTGGCGAAAACCGCCGGAATTTTTCTTCCGGTCGAGCCGCAAAAAAGGCAGATCATCTGGGCGCGAAGCGAACAAAATTTACCCGAAAATTTACCGATGGTGATTGACCTCGAAACGGGTTTTCATTTTCGCCCGGCGAGAGATTTTGTAAATCCCCAAAATACAGAAAATGAAATCCTTTTCGCGTATCCCGATCCTGACGAAACAAATTCTTTCGACACGAATTTCGATCTTTCGTTTGTCGAAAAAGTTTACGAACGAGCCAGACACCGCTCTACATTTCTATTTGAAACAAAACCGATCTTGGAAAAATGCCGCGCCGGACTTTATGAAAACACGCCCGATCATCACGCTATCTTAGGCGGCTGTGAGATCGAAGGTTTGTATTTTGCCAACGGCTTTTCCGGTCACGGGTCGATGCATTCGCCGGCGACCGGACGCGCTTTGGCGGAAATTATCCTTGACGGCGAAGCGAAATTTTTGGATGTGTCGTGTCTGAGTTTGGAAAGATTTACGACGGGAAATTTACTGCACGAAACGGCGTTTATTTGAAAATTATGGAAGAAATAAGTTTAGACTCTGTGGGAAGTTTACAACCGCATCCCGATGTTCCTAATGACTGGTTAATCAGTAAACCCGTCTCTGTAAGTTTTTTTGAAGACAAAGAATTAAAATTTATTTTTTATCCAGATTTGGAGAATGATATAAATTTTTTCTCTGACGCAAATCGAAGCGTGAAAAATTTCTTGAAAAAAAATAATAGAGATAGGTTACTTCTTTCAAATTCAATCTACAAAAATTATAGAGAAACACAAGATTATTATGATACTCGATCTTTTGGTCCTTCTCCGTTAAATTTAAATGACGAAGAAGAAATATGGAATTATGTATATCCTGACGAAATTTTTGTTTGTCGGGATTCTATGGAAGACGAAAGCATATATTTGTTAGTTTACTGCGGTTGTGAGTGGGAAATAGAACACGGGCTGCAACTTGTTTTTAAAGATGGTCTGGAACTAACAAGAGTTAGTGGGATTGATTGTAGTCCGAAATAGTATTACCAGTCATTTATCTACGCATCTAAACCGATAAAATTACTGACCGTTAAAGTCAGCGAATCGAAATGCGGTTTGACGAGATAATCTTTCGCACCCGCCGCGAATCCCAGTCCGCGGTCTTTTTCGGCGGCGTCGCCCGAATAAAAGATCACCGGCAGATGCGGTTTTGTTTCTCTGATCCGGCGGCACAGATCGAAACCGCAGCCGTCGGGAAATCTGGTTTCCAACAGAACGAGATCGAAATTTTCCGTCCGCAGGACATGCCACGCTTCATTGACGGTTTTCACGAGTTTGATTCGGACAGACGGACAGTCTATCGCGGTTTCCAGCAGAAAACCGTCGTCCTCGTTGGTTTCGACGTAAAGAATTTTGAATAAATTTGAAGCGTTCATACTGCTTTCCTCAAACTTTTGTCCGACAAAATGAAACCCCTTCTGGCTCGAAGCCGGTTCTGTAATCGTATTCATATTTTTTGTAAGTAAGGCGAATCGTTTCTGGAAAATTCGGTGAAAATTTTCCATTTTAATAGTAACTTTGCGCGGTTGAGAAAAACTTGAGGTCGAAAACGCGCGGTTTTTCCGGCAAATAGAGGCAAACCACTTAGAAACTATCTCAAAAACAGCGAAAAAATCGCGTAGCGATTACTTGAGTTTAGCCATGCGTTTTAACGCACGGTTAATGTTCGAGTTGTTTCCTGTCGCGTCAGCGACAACTGAATTTTTATTGAACATTTGTCAGTCGTCGCTGACGCGACGCAAGGCTCTTTAATTCTCGACCGTGCGTTAAAACGCACGGCTAAACTCAAAATTGCCGCTGACGCGGCATAAAATCCATTTTTGAGTTGGGTTTTAGTTAAAGTCGGCGCGTCTCTATGATAATCTTTCATATAAAAATAATCTTATGAAAACAGCGGTCATACATCATCCGATCTATCAGAAACACGACACCGGAGTCGGGCATCCCGAAACGCCGAAGCGTTACGAAGTGATTATCAATACGCTCAAAGCGGACGAAGATTTGTGGAATTCCCTAAAAGAAATTCAGCCCGAACAGGTTTCGCAGGGCATCGTGCAGGCGGCGCATACGAAAGAGCATTTTAAAAGAATCGAATCGGCGTTTGCCGAAGGCGTCGAATATCTTGATGCCGATACGACCATTTCGATGAAATCCTTCGATGCCGCCCTTTACGGCGCGGGCGGCGCGTGCCGCGGCGTGGACGCGGTGATGTCGGGCGAAGTCGAAAACGCTTTCGTCGCCGTGCGCCCGCCGGGGCATCACGCGACGGCTGAAAACGCGATGGGATTTTGTCTGTTTAATAACGTCGCCGTCGCCGCCCGCTACGCGCAGAACAAATACAAAGAGATCGAGCGCGTCGCCATTATTGATTGGGACGTGCATCACGGCAACGGGACGCAGGGAATTTTCTTTGACGATCCGACCGTCCATTTTTTCTCGATGCATCAATATCCCTGGTATCCGGGAACGGGAAGTCGGGGCGAAACCGGCTACGGGCGCGGCAAAGGTTTCACGATGAATGTTCCCGTCAAAGCGCGAACCGATGCGCGTGAACAGCTCAGAATGTTTGAAAACGCGATTGCCGATATTAATACAAATTTCAAACCCGATCTGATCTTCATCTCCGCCGGATTCGACGCGCATCTGACCGATCCTTTAGGACAACTCAGGTTAGAAGACGACGATTATATTTCGATGACGAAAACCGTCAAGCAATGGGCTGATGAAACTTGCAACGGAAGAATCGTTTCTTGTCTGGAAGGCGGCTATAATCTCGAAACTTTGGGCGAAACCGTCAGAGCGCATGTCAGTGCTTTGGAAAAAGAGTAAGGATTTTACGAACAAGGCTTCAGCCTTTTGGAAAAACGGCTTGGCACAATGGAATATTCGTTTGGCGAAGTAGAAAAAGCCTTTGGCAAAGTGGAAAAAGCCTTTGGCGGAATAGAAAATGTCTTTGGCAAAGTGGAAAACGTACTTGGCGAAGTGGGAAACGCGCTTGGCGGAATGGAAAAATTGTTTGGCGTTTAGGAAAAAGGTCTTGGCGATATTGGAAAGACGTTTGGCGGTTGGTAAAAACGGTTCGGACTTTTGTTAAACCGGCAATTATTTTTTACAACCTGAAAATGATTTTGTGATACACTTTTGACCAACGCACCCAGAGTAAATTAATTTAATTTTTGAAGGAGAAATGCGATGCCGGATATCGAAATCCCTTGTGTGCAATGCAAGGAAATCTTTCTTTTTACCGAAAAAGAACAGGAAACATTTTACCAGCGCAATATGATGCCGCCGCAGAGATGTCTGAAATGCCGTTCGAAAAAAGCGGCGACCGGAGCGGACGCGCCGAAAAAATTCGAGATCGTTTGCGACCACTGCGGCAAACACGACCAAGTGCCGTTTCAGCCGAAGGTCGGGCGTTCGGTTCTATGCCGCGAATGTCATCAGGCGAATAGATCGCGTACCCGCGCCGTATAATTTTTATGAATTGCAGTTCGTGCGGCAGTTCCAACGTCATCGAGGGAACGATCATCAACAACAGCGACGGCGGAAGCCCGTCGCTGTTCGTTTCAAAAGACAAGCCGCTCTACAAAAAGCTTTTCGCCATCGGCGGCAGCAAGATTTTGTCGTTCGCCTGTGTTCACTGCGGCAATCTGCAGTTGATGGTCGAGTTCAGCGAAAAAGACCGCGAGCGTTACATCGAATTTGAAGGACAACAGCCGGGTTTGCTGGAAAGGATCAGCGACGAAAGCGAATAAAATCTATGCCGTTTGAAACCGTAAAATATGAAATAAATGAAACCGTGGCGATTATCACGATGAATCGCCCCGACGCGCTTAATGCGCTTTCTCTGCAATTGACGAAAGATTTGAAATCGGCAATTGAAAAAGCCGTCGAAGACAAAGCGCGGGCAATTATTTTAACGGGCGAAGGACGCGCCTTCTGTTCGGGCGGCGATCTGCGCGAGATGCAGTTGATGTGGCAGAAAGAAGGCAGGATCGAAGCTTTTTTGGAAGAACCGCTCCGCGCTCTGCACGACGTAATTTTGTTAATCAGAGAAACGCCGATTCCTTTTTTGGCGGCGGTGCAGGGCGTGTGCGCGGGCGCGGGAACGAATTTCGCGCTGGCGTGCGATCTGGTTTTCGCGGCGGATAACGCGACGTTTAACGAAGCGTTCGTCCGCATCGGACTTTCGCCCGATTGCGGCGGTTCGTTTTTTCTGCCAAGAGCGGTCGGCGAAAAACTCGCGGCGGAAATTTTTATGACGGGTGAAACTATTTCCGCCGAACGAGCGTTTCAGATGGGTATGATT
The DNA here is from genome assembly GCA_041940425.1 of Pyrinomonadaceae bacterium. Classification (GTDB taxonomy): domain Bacteria; phylum Acidobacteriota; class Blastocatellia; order Pyrinomonadales; family Pyrinomonadaceae; genus DATHTS01. The sequence continues at coordinate 2,465 of JBGTSF010000012.1, read as the reverse complement.
AACCGCGTGGTGAAATCGGAAAATCTTTCGACCGAAACGATGCAGATGGCGCAGAGACTTGCGCTCGCGCCGACCGCCGCCGTCGGTCGCATCAAGCAGATGCTGAATGAAACTTTTTCAAACGATTTGCGCGGACAGCTCGATCTCGAACATAAACTGCAAATCGAATCGGGCAAAGGAAATGATTTTAGAGAAGGCGTTCAGGCATTTTTTGAAAAAAGGAAACCGGATTTTACCGGAACTTGAAAACTTAAAATTTTATAAAAGGCAAAGCCGTCGGGTGCGTGAGCCTGACGGCTTTTCTGATTGGTTATTAGTCCTTTGTCCTTTGTCCTTAGCAAGTTGATTTTAAGCTGTAATTGCAATTTTTATTCGACAAACTAAGGACAAAGGACAAAGGACAAAGGACTGATTTTATGAATTTAACTTACGGGCAATTATTAAAAACGAATCGAAATTTCCGCAATCTTTTGTGGGGACAATTCGTGTCCGAGATGGGCAACTGGTTTAATTTTATCGCGGGACTCGGACTCGTGCGTCTTGTTTCGGACGCTTCGCCGACCGCCGCCGGGATTTTGTTTGCCTGCCGGATTTTGCCGTTCGCGGTTTTTTCGCCGATTGCCGGAACATTCGTTGACCGTTTTTCAAGGCGGCAGGTGATGATCTGGTCTGATCTGGCGCGCGTGTTCGTCGCGCTCGCGTTTTTGCTTGTTTCGAGCGCGGAAGATTTATGGATCGCTTATATTGCGATGGCTTCGTTGTCGGCTTTCGGCGCGTTTTTCGAAGGCGCGAAAAATGCCGCCACGCCGAATCTGACCGGCAAAGAAGGTTTGCTCGCCGGAACAGCCTTGATGTTTTCGACGCGCTTTCTTTTGATGGCGGTCGGCTCGGCACTCGGCGGATTTGCGGCGGCTTATTTCGGTTACGAGATCGCGTTTATCATCAACGCCGCGTCGTTTACGATCTCGGCGTTTTCCGTCTGGCTGATTCCCGACGAAGCGACGCGCCAGCAGGTCAAGCGAAGCGAGATTGACGAAACCGTTCTGACCTCTCCGCTGACTCCGGCGGGCGGTTTTACGCAAGCCGAACTTTTGAAAAATAAAAAACGCGAATCGTTTATTACCGAACTCAAAGAAGGTTTTCGCTACACCGTCCAGAATCATTTCGCTTTGACGATTCTTTTGATGAACATCATCTGGGCGACGGGCGGCGGCGCGATCAACGTCATTTTCGAACGGATGGGCGGCGTTGTTTTCGCGCAGCGCGAAAACATCAGTCCCGATCTGGCGGTCGCGTTTTTGTGGACGGCGGGCGGTCTCGGTCTGTTTATCGGAATGTTCGTCGCGCACCGCACCGAAGCGATTCTCGACCGCCGGAAATCGCATTCGTCGTTCATCGGCTGGTCTTTGATCCTGCACGGCGTTCTGTTCGCGCTCGGCGCGTATATGCCGATGCTGTGGCTGTTTATGATTTTCGTTTTCGTTTCGAGAGCGATTGTCGGCGTCGAATATGCCGTGCAGGAAACGCTTTTTCAAAGAAGCCTGCCGGATTATATTCGCGGACGAATTTCAACGCTCGACCGAGGCGCGGAAATGCTCGTCTTCGGCGCGTCGAGCTATTTTTCGAGCGAACTGATGTATTACATCTCGCCGGAGTTGCTCACGGTAATTTCGGGAATTCTGTCAGCGAGCGCAGGCATCGTCTGGTTTTTGAGAAACCGTCGTGAGAGAAAAATGAATTTCGGACAGACGGAAGTTTTAGGCGAAACTTAACATATTTTAGCCACGAATAACACGAATAGCACGAATAAAAACTTTAAATAACAATTCGTGTTATTCGTGGCTGATTTTTATAAAAATTGATTCGCGGCGCGATAAAACATAAACTAAGAATACTTTTATGAACGATTTAGAACGAATCAGAGTCGCATCGCTTCAGTATTTTATTCGTCCCGTTAAATCTTTCGAAGAGTTCGAAGCGCAGGTTACCGCGCTGGTCGAAACCGCCGAAGATTACAAATGCCACCTGCTCGTATTTCCCGAATATTTTACCGCTCAGCTTCTAACTTTAGGCGATATAAAACGCCCGATCGACGAGCAGATCCGCGATCTTGCCGAAAAAGAATCGCGCTATATCGAGATGTTTCAAAAGCTCTCGAAAGACAACGGGCTTTACATCGTCGGCGGCACGATTCCTTCGATTGAAGACGGTAAAGATACGGTTTTCAATAAAAGTTATATTTTCTCGCCGAACGGCAATTACGGAACACAGGGCAAACTGCATATGACGCGCTTCGAGCGCGAAGAATGGAATGTTTCGGCGCATTCTTCGGTGAAAATTTTTGAGACTGATTTCGGGCGTGTGGCGATCGCTATCTGCTACGATGTCGAATTTCCCGAAATCACGCGCGAAGCGGCGCGGCGCGACGCGAATATTTTAATTGTTCCGAGCTGCACCGACGACCG
>JBGTSF010000011.1:0-81270 GCA_041940425.1 Pyrinomonadaceae bacterium | reverse complement strand
GACCTTTGCCCTGGTGCGGTTTGGTTTCGTCTGACCAGGCAGTTCCGGCGATGTCGAGATGCGCCCATTTCGCTTTGTCCACGAATTCCTGTATAAAGACCGCGCCCATGATCGTTCCGGCTTTTCCTCGCGGTCCGATATTTTTGATGTCGGCGATGTCGGATTTGATCTGTTTGCTGTATTCTTTGCTGACCGGCAATTGCCAGAAACCTTCGCCGACTTCTTTGCCGGTTTCGATGAGTTCGTCAACAAATTCCTGATCGTTGCCCATAATTCCGGTGTTCAGATCGCCGAGCGCGATGATCACCGCGCCGGTCAAAGTTGCCATATCAACAATTTTCGTCGCGCCTTGTTTTTCGGCGTAAGCGACCGCATCGGCGAGAATCAGACGACCTTCGGCATCGGTATTTAAGATTTCGACCGTCTTGCCGTTCATCGCCGTTACAACGTCCGAGGGACGCGAGGCTTTGCCGTCCGGCATATTTTCGACCGCCGCGACAATACCGAGAACCGGAATCGTCGGTTTCAAAAGTCCGATCGCGCGCATCGTGCCGAGAACGGTCGCGCCGCCCGACATATCGTATTTCATCGCGCCCATATTTTCGCCCGGTTTCAGGGAAATTCCGCCCGTATCGAACGTGATGCCTTTGCCGACGTAGGCGAGCAGTTCGCCTTTTTTGCCGGTGCTTTTTTCGGGCGTGTATTTGAGAACGATCATCTTCGCAGGTTCTTCCGAGCCTTTTGAAACGCTAAGCAGCGAACCCATTCCCATTTTTTCCATCTTGGCTTCGTCCAAGATTTCAACTTTCAAGCCGGCTTCTTTCGCCATCGCTTTAGCGCGGTTTGCCATTTCGGTCGGCGTTAAAATATTCGGCGGTTCGTTTGCCAGATCGCGCGTGAAATTCATCGAATCGCCGATGATCTCGCCCTGTTCGAGACCTTTTTTCAGATCGGCTGATTTTGCGTCTTCGACAAATAAAACAAACCCCGTGATTTCCTTTTTGTTTTTGTCTTTCGTCCGGTATTTGTCAATTTCGAACTGGCTCGTCACAACGCCCTGCACCGCATTTTTGGCAACTTCGACCGCAGATTCTCCCGAACGCGGCGCGAACGCGAAACTCTTGACGTTTTTCTTCCGCAAAAATCTCGTTGCCGCGCCAGCCGCCGTCGCAACCGAGGAAGTTTTGTATTCATTCCGGTCGCCGACACCGACGAGCAGAAGACTTTTCGCTTTGACCTTACCGCCGCCGACAAAGCGAATCAGAGCCGTCTCGCCCGCTTCGCCTTTAAAGTCTTCTTCTTTGATAACCTGCGAAACCAATCCGCCCGTCAAATTGTCCAAATCCTTTAACAAACCTTCGTTCGCTTTCTCGTTTTTAAAAACCGCAACCGCCAATGCATCGGCATTCGCTTCCTGAAAATTGCTTGTAATAGCCTGAGATTTCATCTTCACCTCTAATATAAATTTTGTATTATTTTCCGCAAAAAACCTTGTATATCTATAGCTTATCTAAGCCTTTCTTTCAACTGCGCTTTTGTATCTTTTTCGATGGCGCGGTTTTTCAAATCTTCGCGTTTGTCATATAGTTTTTTGCCCTTTGCCACGCCGACCTCGAATTTTATCCGCCCGTTTTTCCAATATATCCGCGTAACGACGAGCGTCATTCCCTTGATCGTCGTTTCTTTTTCGAGTTTCTCGATCTCTCTTTTATGTAAAAGCAATTTGCGTGTCCTGAGCGGTTCGTGATTTGCGATATTGCCGTGCGAATACGGCGAAATATGGGCGTTCATCAGCCAGATCTCGCCGTCGCGGATCGAAACATATGATTCCTTCAATTGAATTTTCCCCGCCATCACGCTTTTGACTTCCGTTCCCTGGAGCACGACTCCAGCTTCGTATTTATCGAGAATATGATACTCGTGAAACGCGGCGCGGTTGTTTATAATGTCTTTTCCGTTTGCTGACATAAAAGTTTATTTTGCAATTCCAAACCGTTTCATTCAAGTTGAAAGCATTTGACAACCCGAATTCGAATAAATAAATTATCTAATAGTCCACTTGATGGGAGATCGTCTAATGGTAGGACTCATGATTCTGGATCATGCTATCGGGGTTCGAATCCCTGTCTCCCAGAAAAATTTGAGATGTCAGATGTCAGATGTTAGATGTTAGTAGTTCTACCGACATCTAACATCTAACATCTGACATCTTTCTTATGGATTGGCACGAAACACAAATCCGGGTCCGCTATGCCGAAACCGATAAAATGGGCATCGTTCATCATTCGAATTATCTCATCTGGTTCGAATACGGTCGCAGTGATTTCTGCCGCGCGCGCGGGTTTTCCTACAAAGATATGGAGGAAGTTGACAACGCTCTCCTGGTTGTCGCCGAAGCGTATTGCCGGTTTAAATCGCCCGCTTTTTATGAAGACGAACTTGTTATCCGCACAAAATTAGAAGAAATCCGCAGCCGCTCGATCAGGTTTGTTTATGAGATTGTGCGTCCTGCCGATTCGGTTCTGCTTGCCGAAGGCGAAACGCTTCATCTCGTAACCGACCTTAATAAAAAGATCCGCACCTTGCCCGAACAATACAAGGAAAAACTTCTCCAAACGCCCGCCGACAATAACGCTTTTCCCGAAGGCGAAGCGCCGAGATAGAATCTTTTTTTTATGCCGGAAATTTCGGAAGAAAAATCTTTTCAATTGCCGTCGTTTTGCAAGATCAACTGGAATTTAAAAATTTTGGGAAAACGCGATGACGGTTTTCACGAGCTTTGCACGATCTTTCAAACCGTTTCACTTTGCGATTATTTAAAATTTTCGGAATCGAAAAATCTTTTACTTTCCTGCACCAACGAAAACATTCCGACCGATGAAAATAATCTGATAATCAAAGCCGCGAGACTTTTAAGAGAAAAATTCAAAATTTCAAACGGGGCGAAAATTCAACTCGAAAAAAATATCCCGTCGCCCGGCGGTCTCGGCGGAGGTTCGTCAAACGCGGCGATCGCGCTTTTGGGTCTTTCAAAACTCTGGAATCTGAAAATCGAATTTTCCGAACTTTTAAAGCTGGCGGAACAACTTGGCTCGGATGTTCCCTTTTTTCTCTACGGCGGAACGGCTCTCGGCGCGGGGCGCGGAACGGAGATTTTTCCGCTTTCGCAGATCGAAGAAAAATTTATTTTGATCGTTACGCCGGATGAAAATATTTCGACCGCCGAAGCCTTTGCGCGGCTCGGTGCAACCCGCTTGACAAATTCGGAGTCAAAAAGTATTCTTCAAATTTGCCGAAACGAGGCTGAACGCTTTGATTTACGGCAAAACGAATTGATAAACGATTTCGAATCGAGCGTTTTCAGCGTCGCGCCCGAAACGAAAAGAGTCAAAAAAACTCTTTTGGAATTAGGAGCAGTGAAGGCATTGCTTTCGGGAAGCGGAGCGAGCGTTTTCGGATTATTTGACACAGAAGAAACACGGCAGACAGCACATAAAGCCATTGAAGTTGAGAAAACCTGGCGAAGTTTTGCCGTAGCGACTGTTTCGCGCGATGAATACCGCGAAGCGCTTGAACAAGCGTTCCAGTTCGCTTCCGAATAGTTTCTAAAATTTTCTTGGTGGGGCGTCGCCAAGTGGTAAGGCACCGGGTTTTGGTCCCGGCATTCGTAGGTTCGAATCCTTCCGCCCCAGCCACATTTTTGTTTTCGGAAGCGAGTGTTTAATTTTTAACGCTCGCTTTTTTTGTTCAAAGTTCAAAGTTCAAAGTTCAAAGTTGGTAATCTAACCTTGAGCTTTGAACTTTGAACTTGGAACTTTAGTAATGAGCGTAACCGGCAACATCAAAATTTTTTCGGGCAATGCCCATCCGCGTCTGGCGGAGGAAATCTGCCGTCATCTGAGCTGTGATCTCGGTCAAGCGACGACTGACAGATTTTCCGACGGCGAATTTAATTTTCAGATAATGGAAAATGTGCGCGGCTCGGACGTTTTTATTATTCAGCCGACCTGTCCGCCGTCGGATCAGAATCTGATGGAGCTTTTGATAATGCTCGACACGTTTCGGCGCGCCTCGGCGGAACGGGTAACAGCGGTAATTCCGTATTTCGGCTACGCGCGTTCGGATAAAAAAGACCGCCCGCGTGTTCCGATCGCGGCAAAGCTGGTGGCAAATCTAATTACGACCGCCGGAGCGCATAGGATTTTGACGCTTGATCTGCACGCTTCGCAGATACAGGGATTTTTCGATATTCCGGTAGATCATTTGTTCGCCGCACCGGTCATCGTGGATTATTTCCGCGAAAATCCGATTGAAAATATGGTCGTCGTCGCGCCTGATACCGGCGGTGCGGAACGCGCCCGCGCGTATGCCAAACGGCTCGATGCCGGTCTCGCGCTGTGCGACAAACGCCGCGAAAAAGCGAATGTCGCCGAAGTGATGAACGTCGTCGGCGATGTGGCTGGGAAAAATTGTCTGATAATTGACGATATGTGCGACACGGGCGGAACGATCTGCAAGGTCGCCGACGCGCTCTACAATGCCGGAGCGGATAAAGTTTATGCGTGTTTTACACACGCCGTTTTATCGGGCAAAGCGGTTGATAATCTGACGAATTCGAGTATCGAAAAAATTATCGTTACCAACACGATTCCGCTCTGCGACAAAGCGCAGCCTTTGAAAGACGAAGGGCGGATCGAAATTTTGAGCGTCGCTCATCTGTTGAGCAACGCCATCAAATCAATTCACGATGAAACGAGCGTTTCATCATTGTTTATCTAGTAATGATTCGATTAAAAAAGTCGAAAATATATTTTTAAGCAGGTAAAAAAAATGGCAGACAAAGTAGTTGTAAAAGGTGAAGTCAGAAATGCGCGCGGGTCGAACGACGCGCGGCGGCTTCGCGCCGAAGGCAAAATTCCCGTCTCCGTCTATGGCGGCGGGCAGGACACGGTCGCGGCGGTCGCAAGTTTGAGCGATCTCGCGGCGGTTCTTCGTTCGGAATCCGGCGTCAACACGGTTTTTTCGATGGACATTGACGGTTTCGGCGAATCGGACGTGATCTTTCACGACCGGCAGATTCATCCGGTCAAAGGAACCCTGATGCACGCCGATCTTCGACGCATTGCGAAAGGCGAGAAGATCGAAGTTACCGTTCCGATCCATCTGTCCGGCGAACCGGAAGCATTGGAAGCGGAAGGCGCGGTTTTGAATCAGGCTTTGCGCGAACTGAAGATCGCCTGCACGCCGAGCGATATTCCGGCTTCGATTGATGTGGATATTTCGGAATTGACACTCGATCATCCGCTTCATGTTTCGGACATCAAGGTTTCCGAAGGCATCGAAATCCAGGAAGCGCCGGAAACGGTCGTCGCTTCGATCTCGATCGTCAAGGAAGAAGTTCTCGAACCCGAACTCGAAGAAGGTGAAGAACCGGAAGTTATCGGTGAAGAAGGCGAACCCGCTCCGGGCAGTGCTGAAGCCGAAGCCGAAGGTGAAGGCGAGACCGGTGAAAAATCGGAAGAATAAACTAGTTTTCGTTCGGGCGTGTTTTTAGGAAATGATTTTTGAACAGCAAAAAAATGCGCCCGAAGAGAATGCAAATTGGCTGATCGTCGGTTTGGGAAATCCCGGTCTGCAATACGAAAAAACGCGCCACAATCTCGGCTTTATGCTTGTAGATTTGCTAGCGTGGGAAAATCAGACGCAGGTCAAACGCGAAGAATGCCGCGCGCTTATCGGGCGGGCGGAGATTGAAAACCAACGGGCGGAACTCGTCAAGCCGCAGACTTTTATGAATCTGAGCGGAGAGTCGGTTTCGTGCCTTTTGAAAAAACCGGAGCGGTCAATCGAAAAATTGATCGTGATTTCCGACGATCTGGCTTTGCCCTTCGGCAAGATCAGAATCCGACCGAAAGGTTCGGCGGGCGGGCATAACGGCTTGCGTTCGATCGAGAATTGTCTGCGAACACAGGATTACATTCGCGTTCGGATCGGGATTCAGCCCGAACATCCGGTAAATGACACGAAAAGATTCGTGTTGGAAAATTTTTCGAAGTCGGATTTTGAAACGGTTGAAAAAGTTTTAGTGCAATGTGCGGACGCGATTCGCACGATCATTGCCGACGGCGTCGAGCGGGCAATGGCAAATTTTAATTGAAAATATTGAAAATCATCTTCTTGCTTCAGTTTGAAAAGAATTTTGAGGCTGGAATAACCGAAAGGAGAATTAAATGGCAAATAGAGTTTATGAAATGATGTATATCGCGCCGCCGGATACGGCAAACGACCACATCGAAAAATTGAATGACGCAATCGGCAAGCTGATCGAAACCGAGGGCGGAAGCGTGGTCAAGGTCGAAGATATGGGCGTGCGCCAGATGGCTTATAAGATCAACAAATTTAAAGAAGGACGCTATGTCTTGTTTGAATTCGAAGGTTCGGGAAAAGAGATCGCCGAACTCGAACGCCGGATGCGCGTTAACGACACGATCTTCCGTTACATAACGGTTCGCGTTGACGAAGACCGCAAGAAAGCGGACAAGATACGCACCAAACGCGAAAACCGCAAAGCTCGCATCAGAGCCGCTTCGGCAACCGGTTCGAGCGAACAGGAAGCAGAAGCGTAAAATCGCGCTTAGTCCTTCGTCCTTTGTCCTTAGCCGTTGAGTTAAATCCGAACTCTCGAATTTCATTCAACAGGCAAAGGACTAATGACAAAGGACTAATGACAAATTTTTAATAGGAGTTTATAAAAATGGCAGAAAGAGACAGAGATGAAGTAGATTTTGATGACAAGGATTTTTCGGACGTTTCCGACGACGTTTCGGGCGGAAAGATCCCGCGCCGCTACCCGCGCCGCCGTTCGCAGTATCAGATACCGGAATATCTGGATTGGAAAGACGTTGATCTTCTGAGACAGTTTATTCCCGAACGCGGAAAAATTATGCCGCGCCGCATTTCGGGCATTTCAGCCCGCGATCAACGCCGTCTGGCAACCGCGATCAAACGCGCCCGCGCAATGGCGCTTTTGCCGTATGTCGCTGACTAAATCAAAAAGGAGGAATTAAAAAAATGGCAACAACGACCGTTTTATTACGCGAAGATATCGAAACTCTCGGCGGACGCGGCGAGATCGTCAAGGTAAAAGCCGGCTACGCGAGAAATTATTTGCTTCCGCAGGGCTTGGCAAGACTGGCGACCAAAGGAAATATCAAACAGATCGAACAGGAACGCGAAGCTCTCTTAAAGAAAGCCGCGCAGGAAAAATCAACCGCCGAAGCGCAAGCCGAGCAGATGAGCGACATTTCCCTGACTTTCGAAAGAAAGGTCGGCGAAACCGGACATCTTTTCGGTTCGGTTACTTCGATGGATATTGTCGAGGCTTTGAAGGAAAAAGGCTACGAGATTGACCGACGCAAAGTTACTTTGAAAGAAGTTATCAAGGAAACCGGCGAATTTACCGTTCCCGTCAAACTTCACCGCGAAGTAACGATTGACATTCCCGTCAAAGTAACAGACGAAGAAGGAAACATCATCGAAACCGAAGAAGCGAAAAAGGAAAAAGCCGAACGCGCCGCCCGTGCCGAAGCCGCTAAAGCGGAAGAAGCTAAAGCGGCGGAAGCCAAAGCGTCTGACGAAAGTTCGGAAGAACAGACGAAAGAGCCGGACGAAGACACGACCGAAGAATAATTTTTTCAATTCGATTTCAGGTTATGAATTAGAAATTTCGAATCTAAAATTTTATTGATATTTCGAGCGTTCGGTTATTAAAAAATTTGTCGAAAAGTTTTTTGTTTTTTTCGCAAATTAAAAGTAGAATCAAAGACTGCAAGACGGAAAAATTGCAGTCTTTTTTTATCACTAAAATCAAAAATAATTCTACAAATTTGATTTTTCGCTACAATGATTTATCAAAAAACTCTCCGATTATTTGAAATTTTAGAAAATTTTTAACCTTAAATTTTTAATTTTTATTGTTCATGGCGAGTCCGAACCCAGAATTTACACGCGAGCAGTATCTCGAAAAACCTCTGCCGTCCAGCCCGGACAGCGAGCGCGTTATTTTGGGTGCGATTCTTTTGGACAATGCCCTGATTTCTCACGCCATCGAACAGCTCGCGCCCGACGATTTTTATTCGCCGCTACACCGCCGCATCTACCGCGCGATGCTCAACCTTTTCGACCGAGGCGAACGCATTGACCCGATTCTGATCGGCGAAGAACTTAAAAAGGAAAACCAACTCGAAGCCATCGGCGGCGTGGCGACGATCACGAATTTTACATACGGTCTGCCGCATTTTTCCGAGATCGAAAGCTACACGAAAGTCGTCCGCGAAAAGGCGATGGTGCGGAATCTCATCAAGGCGTGTAATCAGATAACCAGCGAAGCCCTAGCCGAAGAAGATGAAGCGGCGGTCGTTCTCGACCGCGCCGAAGCGATGATCTTCGCTCTCGCGGACGAACGTCTGCGGCAAGGTTTCGCGCATATTCAGCCCGTCGCCGAAACTGTTCTCAAAAAAGTGCAGGAATACAGCAAACGCGAATCGCATGCGCTGACAGGTTTGGCGACCGGATTTCGTGAACTGGACCAGATGACCTCCGGTTTTCAGGAAGCGGATCTGATCATTCTCGCCGCTCGTCCGTCAATGGGAAAAACTGCCCTTGCACTGACGCTGGCGCAGAATGCGGCGACACAGGAAAATGCGGTCGTTGCGGTGTTTAGTCTGGAAATGTCGAAAGAGCAATTGGTGATGCGTATGCTTTCGAGCGAAGCGAAAGTTGACGCGCATCGTTTCCGCACGGGTTATCTGATTCAGGATGAATGGGGCAGGCTCGCGCAGGCAATCGGGACGCTTTCGCAGGCGAAGATTTTTATTGACGACACGCCCGGAATTTCCGTGATGGAAATGCGCGCCAAATGCCGCCGTCTGTTTGCCGAACAGAAAAAAATTGATCTGATCGTCGTTGATTATCTGCAATTGATGAGCGGCGGAAAGCGTGCCGAATCGCGCCAGCAGGAAGTTTCGCAGATTTCGCGCGAGCTAAAAGCTTTAGCGAAAGAACTGCGCGTTCCGCTCGTCGCGCTTTCGCAATTGTCGCGCGCGCCCGAAGCGAGAAATCCGCCGAAACCTTTGATGTCCGACCTCAGAGAATCGGGTTGTTTGGCGGGAGAAAGTTTAGTAACGATGGCTGATACGGGTGAGAGAATTCCGATTCGTGAACTCGTCGGCAAAAAAGGCTTTCGCGTTTGGGCTTTAAATGAAAACAACTGGCAAATCGAAAAGGCAGTGGTAACAAATGCTTTTTCGACCGGAATAAAACCCGTTTTCCACCTAAAAACAAAACTCGGCAGAGAAATCCGGGCGACGGCGAATCATAAATTTTTCAGTTTTAACGGCTGGAAACGGCTCGACGAATTGAAGATCGGTGAACGAGTCGCTTTGCCGCGTGAAATTAAAAACGAAACCGAACAAACAATGTCCGATGCCGAACTTGCTTTGCTCGCGCATCTGATCGGCGACGGCTGCACTCTGCCGCGGCATTCGATTCAATACACGACACGCGAAAAAGATTTAGCCGAAACGGTCGCCGATCTCGCCGTTAAAGTTTTCGGCAGTGAGGTCAAACCGAAAATCAAACGCGAAAGAAATTGGTATCAGGTCTATCTGACTTCGACCAGACATCACACGCACAATGTGCGAAGCGCAATCGCCGAATGGCTCGACGAACTCGGCGTTTGGGGCTTGCGGTCACACGAGAAATTCATTCCCGAAAAAGTTTTCCGTCAACCGAAAGAAGCCATCGCATTGTTTTTGCGGCATCTGTGGGCGACGGACGGATGCATTTGGATAAATGAGAATTCAAATCATCATCCCGGAATTTATTATGCAACGAGCAGTCATAAACTTGCCGAAGATGTTCAGGATTTACTTTTGAGAACCGGTATTAAGGCTCGTCTGCGCCGAATATCCCAAGGTTTAAAAGGCAGAGATCAATTTCATACGATTGTCAGCGGAAAAGAAGATATCGAAATTTTTATTTTTCTGATAAAAGCTCTTGGAGAACGAAGATTAAATTCTCTGGAAAAAATCGTGAATTTTATTTCGCATACAAAAGCAAATTCAAATCGTGATTCGATTCCGTCAGAAGTCTGGAAAAAATATGTTGTTCCGGCGATGCAGAAAAATAATATCACGACACGACAAATGTTCGATGGTATATCAACCAGATACTGCGGAACGAGAATTTATAAACAAAATGTCAGTCGTGAAAGAGCCTTGCGGATAGCTAACACCGTCCAATCCGATGAACTTTTGAAACTTGCTCAAAGCGACATTTACTGGGACGAAATCATTTCGATAGAGTTTGATGAAAACACCGAAGTTTTCGATCTAACAGTTGCCGAAAAACATAATTTTGTCTGCGAAAACATTATCCTTCATAACAGCATCGAGCAGGACGCCGACGTAGTGGCGTTTATATACCGTGAAGAATATTACAAACCGTCGGACGAAAACGCCGGAATTGCCGAGATTCTTATTTCAAAACAGCGCAACGGTCCGACCGGCACGGTCAAGCTCGCATTTTTGAAAGAATTTACAAGGTTTGAAAATTATTTCGGCGAGTAATTTCTGTCGGAACAGAGAGCGGTAGCGACCTGCTGAACCTGTAAAAATAAATTTTTAAGGTAAAAAAATATGAGCGAAGATTTGAGATACCCGGTCGGAAAATTCGATTCCGATCTTGAAGTTACGCCGGAAACGCGGCAGAAATTTATTCGGATGATTTCTGAACTTCCCGAAAAACTAAAAGAAGCGGTCGAGAATTTATCCGACGAACAGCTCGACACGCCGTATCGTCCCGAGGGCTGGACTGTGCGGCAGGTCGTCCATCATATCGCCGACAGTCATCTGAATTGTTTGTGCCGTTTTAAACTGGCTTTGACCGAAGATTTTCCGACGATTCGCGCTTATTACGAAGACCGTTGGGCGGAACTTTCCGACAGCAAACTTCCGGTCGAACCTTCATTGAAAATTATCGAAGGCGTGCATTCGCGTTGGACCGAGCTTTTAAATTCGATGACGGACGAAGACTTTCAGCGCAAATTAAATCATCCCGAAACGGGCGAATGGGATTTGGATAAACTGCTCGGATTGTATGACTGGCACAGTAGGCATCATCTGGCGCATATCACGACGCTCGCCGAACGCGAAAACTGGTAGCTTGGTATGATTTTCTTCGCAACTTGCAAAAAGCGGAAGGCAACACACGCCTTCCGCTTTGATTTTGCCGTAAGTTTTTTTCTTACAGCAGATAAATAAACAAACCCGACCGCTTAAAATTTTCCGCCAACGCCTTTTTAAATCGCGCCGACGCTTAATTAATTTGCGCCAACCCTTTTTTAAATGCCGCCAACGTCTTTTTAAATCGCGCCAAAGGCTTTTTAAATCGCGCCAACGTCTTTTTAAATCGCGCCGGTGTCAAAGTAAACCGCGCGGTCGTTAAATTAAATGCCGCCGACGCTCTTTTAAACCGCGCCAAAGGCTAAATAAATCGCGCCGGTGCTTTTTTGAACTTAATCGTTTTTCTTTCGAAAGATCAGTCCCATCAGAAAACCGAAAACTCCGGCGACCGTTAAACCGACGGCGGTTTTTGCGGATTTGTTTTCTAAATTTTGGTCGTTCGAAGCGGTTCGAACGCTCGGGTTTTGTCCAGAAATTTTTACCGCGACTAAACCCGAATCAGCCGGATTTCCCGCTGTATCCGTTTCAGACTTTTCTTTATCTTTTTTTTCGTTCTTTTTATCCTTTTCGTCTTTTTCATCCTCTTCTGTTTCGGCTTTCTTTTCTTCGATCATTTTGTCAACCTCGTCCGACGGAAGCGCGGCTTTCTGGCGTTCGAGTTTTTCCGCCGCTTTTTCTTTGCCTTCTTTTTCAGCTTCCGGGTCGGTCATTTCCTGAACAGCCGCATTGATTATCCCGCCGACAAGAATGACGAGCGCGGTCAGGTAGAGCCAGAGCATCAGGATGATGACCGCGCCGAGCGAACCGTATGTGCGCGCGTAGGTGTTGAAATACTGGAGATACGTCCGAAAAGCGTAGGACAAGATCAGCCATAAAATTATCCCGACGATCGCGCCGGGCGTTACCCAATGCCATTTGAACGGCTTGTAGTTCGGCATAAAATTATAGATGATGCCGAAAATTATGATCAGAACTCCGAAGATCGTGATGCCCTGCAGGATCATCAGAAAGACCTGCGACTCGATCGGAATGTTTATATAACTTAACGCCCAGCCGAGGAGTTTCGAGCCGTAGAAGACAATGCTCAAGGCGAGCATTATCAAAAGCGTCAGCGAAAGAGTCAGCGAAATAGCAAGTATTTTCGTTTTCAGCCAAGAACGCTTTTCCTTTAGGTTGAAAACCGAATTGAGCGCGATCCTCAGACTGTCAACTCCGGCGGATGCCGACCAGAGCGCGACGACCAGACCGATCGTCAGCTTGCCGCCCGAACTGCCTTCGGTTACTTCCTTGAGCGTCGTCTGCACAAGTTCGTAAGCCGAATACGGCATGATCTGCCGGAGATAAGCGAACATCTCGGCACGGAATTCGTCCGCCGATTCGAGAATGATACCGAACAAACTGACCAGAAAAAGCAGGAGCGGAAACAGCGCGAACGTAAAATAAAACGCGACCTGCGCCGCCGTGCTGAGGATGTCTTCCTCATACAGAGATTTCTCATAAACTCTGCTGAGGAGTTTCTTTAAATCGGTTTTCATGATAAATAAATTGTGCCATAAAAAACGGCTGACTTAAAGAAAACAAAAGATTTTAGAGATTATTATGTTTCGTCGGAGTGAATTTTTTCGAACTATCCGTTAAATTTTTCAATGCGGTTTAAAGCTTGATAAATTCTAATTTTATAAACTAAACAATGGCTGAAGAAATCAATTCCGGGCGGCTCGTCTCGCTCGACGTTTTCCGCGGCATCACGATCGCGGGAATGGTTTTGGTCAACAATCCGGGAACGTGGAGCGCGATCTATTCGCCGCTCAAACACGCCGAATGGCACGGCATCACGCCGACCGATTATGTTTTTCCGTTTTTTCTGTTCATCGTCGGCGTAGCGATCCCGCTCGCGCTCGGGAAGAGGATCGAAAGCGGAACCGTAACCAAAGATGTCTATCTGAAAATCGTCCGGCGGACAGCGATCATTTTTCTGCTCGGACTTTTTCTCGCCGCTTTTCCCTATTTTAATTTTTCGACATTGCGGATTCCGGGTGTTTTGCAGAGAATCGCGGTTTGTTATTTTGTAGCTTCGCTTCTGTTTCTGCATCTGGATTGGAAAAAATTAACGATCGTTTCCGCCGCCTTGCTTCTGGTTTACTGGGCTTTGATGACTTTGATTTCCGTTCCCGGATGCGCGGTAACGACGATTGACGATAAAGCGTGTAATCTCGCGGCGTATCTCGACCGTTTGATCTTGACGGAAGCGCATATTTGGAAACAGTCGAAAGTTTTCGACCCGGAAGGAATTCTTTCGACGATTCCGGCGGTCGTAACGACACTTTCGGGAATTCTGACCGGCATCTGGCTCAAAAAGGACAAATCGAATTATGAAAAAGTTTCCGGTCTGTTCTTTTTCGGCATCGTTCTGGTCGCCGTCGGTTGGGCGTGGAATTTCTTTTTCCCGTTCAACAAATCGCTCTGGACAAGTTCGTATGTCGTCTATACGAGCGGTCTCGCGCTCTGTTTTCTCGGTTTCTGTTACTGGCTGATTGACATCAAGGAATATAAAAAATGGACAAAGCCGTTCGTCATTTTCGGTGTCAACGCGCTCGCCTTGTTCGTCGGTTCGGGTTTGATGGCGAAAACGCTCGGTTTGATAAAGTTTGCGGGCGCGGATGGAAAAACCATATCGCTTCAAAAATGGATTTTCGATTCCGTCTTCTTGCCGTTCGCCGCTCCGATCAACGCCTCGTTGTTATATGCAATCGGCTTTATTTTATTCTGGCTGTTTCTGATGTGGCTATTATACCGCAAACGGATTTATATAAAAATTTGATTCTATGTTGAGCGCGGGCATCCCTCCCCGCGCTCCGTTTATTCGGCAATGGTAAAAACGCGGATCTCTCTCGCCAGTTCGCCTTGCAGTTTTTGCTGTTCGGCTTCGAGCGTTTTGCGTTCCTGTTCCATCTGTTCGAGCCGCGTTTCCTGCTCGTTGGCTTTCGAGATGTAACGCGCGATCAGCGTTTTCGCTTCGGCGGTTTTCGACAACGCTTCGATATTTTCCCTGAATCGTTTCTGATCGGCTTCGATCTTTTCGACCTCATCGTCAAACGATTCGAGCTTGACCTCGATCTCACCGATCCGCGCCCGCAGATCAATCAATCTTTCGAGCCGCGCGCGCGTTTCTTCATTGATGTATCTCTGCTTAACAAAAAGCTGCAGATCGGTTTTGGAAAGCGAAGTCAATTCGTAATTGTCCATCAGAGGCTGGCGGACATTGATTTTTAATTCGCGTTCTTCAAACGGTTTGAGTTCGACGCGGAAACGGTAATAACGCTGTGTCGTGTAATCCGGCTGGGGCGAATCTTCGCTCAAAGTCCAGCCGTCCTGCACCGGATATTCGATATAGAGCGTTTTCGGACGTTCGGTCTGATTCGAGATTTGATAGAGCTTTTCCGATGTGCGGAAATAATGAACCTGAAAAACGCCGTTGACGACCTTGATGATCTTTGCCGGTTCGCGGTCTTGATTGTTGCGGACGCGAACGTGCGTTCCGAGATCGAGCGCGAACGAGATCAAACGCTGTTCCTTCGGTTTGAGCCGTTCCATCAGAGCCTCGCCCGCGTATGCGTCGCCGTCAATGACTGAAATGCTTCCCGATTCGAGCGTCAGATTCGTCAAGTTTTTGAGCAGAACGCCGCTGAACGGTCGGTCGCGGCGCACCGATTCGTTGTAAACCGCAACGCGCTCACCGTCCATTTTCGTTTGAATGATCGGGATCAAAGCCGAACGGTCGCGCATAACGGTTACGGGCTGTTCGATGCGGTATTCGAAAAGATCGCCGATCTCGTCGCCCGTCGTGTTGGTCTGCACGCCGTTGTTTTCGCTGACCAGCGCGTCGCTGACCTTCGTTTTGCTGATCATTACATTTGCGCGAAAATTTGAATTTTCCTGCCCGTCAATCGTCATCGTGTTTTCCGAACCGCTAGTGCCGTCAACCTGAAATCCGCCGGATAATGCTTCGGGTTTAACATTCGGCGCTATCTTTAATGTCGAGCTAAAATTCGTGCCGTTTGGCAGATTCTGAATAATCTGCGAAGTTACATTCGTATTAACCTGACCGTTTCCGCTCTGCGGTTCGTAAATCTGCGGCTGTAACTGCAAATCCTGCGGAGTCGGAACAATCGGACGATAACGATAAAACGGTTTCTGCAATTGCTGAATAAACGACACGGGCGAGCCGGAAACGAGCGAGAGTTGGACGTTTTCCCAGTCTTCTTCGCTGACGTTATCAATGATCGCCCAGCCTTGAAAGAAAGGTTTTCCGGCTTCGTCCAGCACGACGCGGTAAGTCGTTTTCCAGATCGGCGCGGCAATCGTATAACTGACTATCATCTCGCGCTGACCTGTTCCGTTCGAGGTGATGGTGATGGTTTTCGCGTCGCGCCGCCGCGCCGAAGCCGCCGCGTCCGCAAATTCGTTCAAATCTTTCCGCGTTCCTTCATCCAATAATTTAACGCTTTTGACTTCGTCCAGATCGAAACTCGAAATCTCGCCCGTTTCCGAAGCGATGACCAAAACGCTCGCCGTTTTCGTTTCTTTCTCGGTTTTGATCTGCTTTTTCTCGACTGTCAGAATCGCGCCCACCGCCGAACCTTTGGCGGAAGTTACGGCGACCTTCGCGCCCTGCAACTGCGCGAGAACATTGGCGATTCCGCCGTTTTCGCCCGTTAGAGAATTGACCGAAAAAGGAATTTCCGCCATCCGCGAACCGACCGGCGCGCTCGAATTATACGAAACCGCGCCGATCTTTCCCTTTCCGAGATCAAGCACGACCATTGATTTTAAAACGTCGTCAACCTGCGATTGTTTGAACGAAAGATTTATCTCCGCGTCGCCGGAAACGATTCCGCGCCGTTCGATATACGAAACGCCGTTCGAATAAAGTATCACGCGGCGAATCGGAAGTATTTGAGAAGCATCCGAATCAACTGCGCGAACCGGAGCAATCGGTCGGGATGTTTTTCTGACTACACGGTTTTGAGCAAAGACTTGTCCGAATATCGAGCAGATGATGCCCAATACGAGTAAAGATTTTAATTTCATTTTTTTCTCCAATAGATTTCTACATAGCAATCACGAAAAGGACTGTCATTTTATGTAATTTTTTTTCGAATTGATTCTAAAATTTCGGATCGTTCCGAATACCGAGATGAGACGACTGGAAAAGTTGGTTGTATCGAGGGAGAATTATTTTTTTGTAAAAAAGAAAAAAGCGGGTGTTTTCGATTGAAAATCAGCCCGCTTTTTCCCGATCATTTATTGCTTTCTTCCTGAGTTTTTTGCGCGTCTATCTGCTCTTTGATCTCCTTGCATTCTTTCGCCATCTTCGTTTTGTCGTTTTGATTTTTTTCGATGCTTTCCTTGATGCTCTGGCGAATTTTGTTGACGAAATATTCCTTTATTCCCTTGCTGACAAAATTATCGTCGTTCGATTTCGTCTGATCAGCGAGCCAAACGAGCAATTCGTCGCATTCGGGAACGCCGGTTTTTTCCCGCAGAACGTCTTCCGTTACCTGATCGGTCGTGGATTTGTTGACCGAATTCGAAGTATTTATCGAACCCGTATTTGCCGGTTGTTTTTCCGAAACAGCGTTCTGAATCTGATCCGTGATGCTGCATCCCAAAACCGCGAACAGTAAAATGCCCGAAACGAAAATTGCGAATTTATTTTTCATATAAGTTTTACCTGTAAGAACAAGGAGCGGCAGCGACTTGGTTAAATGTAAAAACAATAGCTGTCAAAAAAGAGCAGGTCGCTACCGCTCACTGTTCTGACAAGCGTAATGCCGGCTTGGATTATAGAACAATCCTTGCCGACATTAAAATTTAATTTACTAAATTCTGCTTACTGACCGTTTTTATTTCCGGCAAAATCGTATATGACATACAGATTAAGCGCGTTGTCTTTGACATCGGCTCGAACGTCGCTGACCTTTGCCTGCAAGTTCCCGTTCGTCGCGGCGATCGGCATATTCAAAGCGATCTGTTCGCCTTTGAGAATCTGGATCGGATTGACGCGCTGGTTGAGTGTTCCCTGTACGAGCGGCGTCACGAAACCGCTGACGAACGGCGCAACGCCGTCCAAGTTGACGGTTTCGACATTGATCGTGCCGAAAACGGTCTGCTGCGCGGCATCGTATCGAAGCGACATATTCGCCTGCGCCCAACCTTTGAAATTCACGCATTGACCGAGAACGCTCGCGCTTCCCTGAAAAGCGAGCGGCGCGGCGATCTTGTCGTTTTGAAACTGCAAACCGGTTTGCACGCCGCTGCCTTCCGGCAAAAGCGTGATCCTTCCTTCACACTGATTTTGGAGACCGTACTGAACGGCGTTCGGATCTTTATTTAAATTTTCACCGATGTTCAAAGGAAACGAAGGCGCGTTCATATCGCGGAAAATAGTTTGCAGGACGTTATTGAAAAAATCCTGCCGCAGAACGATCTGCGCCGTTCCCGGCGGCGGACCGTTCGGATCGGGCGGCTGAATCGGCTCGCCCGGAAGACTCGCGGCTCGCGGCGCGCCGCCGAAGAAGAAAAAGACGAGCGCGCCGCCGATAACCAAACCGAGCAATGCTCCGAGAATAAATTTTCCCATTGCTTTTATTCTCCTTTATTTATTTACGGCTGTATTCGTATTTGATGTAGCCGTCTGCGCCGTCTGCATCGCCTGCTGTAAGACATTCGCCACGACGTTGAATATCACGCTGACCGTGTTGCGGATCTGCGCTTCGTCAACCTTTTGCAGGTTGGTCGGTTCGGCAAACATATCGTCAGGAACTTCGGTCTTGATGTCCGACATCTGCGTGATGACCTTCAAGCCTTTAAATCCCTGAACGTTTCCGCCCTGTGATTCCGAAACCGTTTCCGAACGAATCGGCAAACCAGTCTCTTTATCTACGAGAAAATAACTTTCCGTTTCGACGTTTCCGGCTTGAGTTTTCGTATCGGTTTTCGATTCGTAAGCGTATTTGATCACGCTCCGACCTTCGAAGGTTTCTTCGCCGACACGCCGGACACCCTGCACATTCTGCATCTGTTTGACGATCTGTTCGGGCATCATCAGCGAACGGACGTTTACGCCGGTTGACTGTTCATTGAGTTCCGCATATTGATTTCGTCCGGGCAGAACGACGAGATTTTTTCCGTTGGTTTCCAGATAGATGACCTTTTCATTGTTCGGCATCGTAAATTCCATCCGCCGGTTCGCGCTGTCGCGGGCGACCATCGCCGTCAGGCTCGGCATCGAAGAGCTTTGTCCGGCAGTGTTTTCAGCCTGCAAGGTCAGATTGACTTTCGCCTGATACTCGTCCGGCTCTTTGACCTCGCTGATCGCCGGAGAAGTCGTATTCATTGAATTCGCGTTCATATTTGTCGAATTCAGATTCGTTTTATTATCCAGACTCGTATTGACATTCGTGTTCGTGTTAACGGTCGGCTGCTGACAGCCGATGAAAAACAAAGCAGTTAAAAAAATCGTTCCGATTCCTAAAAATTTATTCATATTTCCCTCCATTTCGTAATTTAATAAAACTTTGCATTTAACCGAATGACTACAGCAAATCTCAAACCAAACGCAAATAGTGTTTTATTTTAATACAAAATGAAGAAGAAATGCGATTTCGCTGAAACTCTTATACCGTATGACTTTTTATCGGTTCGGCGAAAGGGTAATTCACTGTGCAAGGTGATTTTTCACTGTGCAGAGCATATTTTTTGTGTGCAGAGCATCTTTTCTGTGTGCAGACCGATTTTTCCATGTGCAAGACGATTTTTCGCTGTGCAAAGTGAAATTTTGCCTGTGCAGATTGATTTTTCACTTTGCACAGCGATTGTTCGCCGTGCAGACGGAAATTTCGCTTGTGCAGAGCGATTTTTCCGTGTGCGGAACGTTTTTTAAAATTTGCAGAAATCCGCCGGCAGTGAAGGAGTTTAGTGGAGAATTAAAAATAGTTTTATGAAAGTTATTTCCAGAAGGGACGATTAGTTAATAGCCCCGCGATTTATCGCGGGGTCAGTTGTCACACAGATTATTGAGTCCCATCAGGGACGGCAGATTCTTTCGTCCCGTCCGGGACTCAAAATCTAATTGACTAACCCCGCGATAAATCGCGGGGCTATTGACACTTTCTCCTACGGAGCAAAACAACCAGTTGATACTCTCAACAGTTATTTTATAAAGCCGAAAATCAGCAGAAAAAGTTCAGGGTTTTTCGAGATTGGCGTATTTTTCGATGAGTTTTTTCTGTCCGAAACCGGGAAAACTAACCGTGAGTTTGACGTTATCACCCGAACCTTCGCGCCGCAGGATCAAGCCTTTGCCGTATTTCGGATGACGAACGTGCGCGCCCGGAACGAGTCTCGGAGGCGAATCGCCGGAGCTTTCCTGCGCCGGTTTGTTCTGCGAAGAGATAGCTTTCAATTTATCGAAACCGGAAATTTTCGGTTTGTTTTCCGTTTGATTTTGATCGGAAGTTTTTTCGCCGATATTTTTCTTTTTGAAAAAATCCGCAATCGCGTCCGCCGAATTATATGTTTTGCCGGTGTAGGTCGTTTTCGGTTTTTCCGTGCGGTTTTCGCCCCGCAGTGCGCTGGCGACCGCTTTGCTTGATTTAACGGAAGTGCTTTTCGCAAAAGACAGCCAACTCGATCCGCGCGTCAAATCTTCGATCATTTCGAGCGGCATTTCGTTTAAGAACTGCGACGGTTCGGCGGACATTTCCGCGCCGTAAACTCTCCGGCGCATCGCGTGCGTAACATACAAAACTTTTTCCGCCCGCGTAATTGCGACATACGCCAGTCGGCGTTCTTCTTCGAGTTCCGAGTCGTCGTTCAAACTCCGCGCGTGCGGAAAAATTCCGTCTTCCAGCCCGACGAGAAAAACGACCGGAAATTCCAAGCCTTTCGCCGAATGAACGGTCATCATCGTAACCGAAGCGTTGCGGTCGAATTTATCCGTGTCGGAAGTCAGCGCGGCGTGGTCAATAAATTCTCTCAGCCCGTTTTCTTCTTCCTTGTCGTAATCAACCGCCGCGTTGACGAGTTCTTCCAAATTTTCGAGCCGCGCCGCCGATTCGTCCGTATTTTCCGAACGAAGCATATTTGCATAACCCGTGTCTTCAATCGCCGCGATGACGACTTCGGAAACCGGCTGTTCGGATTCGGAAACTTCAGCGACCTTGTTTTGCAGACTTTCGATTATTTCTTTGAATTTTTTCAACGATTCGATCGCGCGCGGCGTGAGATTAAGAGGTTTATCGTATTTGTTTGTAATGATCGCAATCGTTTCCCAGAGCGATACACCGAAATCTTTCGCCCGCGCATTTAATTCGTCCAGAGAAGTTTTCCCGAATCCGCGCGTCGGCGTATTGATCACGCGCAGAAGCGCGATGTCGTCAAACGGATTGAGCGCGAGTTTGAGATACGCGATGATGTCTTTGATCTCGGCGCGTTCGTAAAACGAAAAGCCGCCGACGATATTGTATTCGATGCGGCTTCGTCTGAGAGCCTCTTCAAAAACGCGCGACTGCGCGTTCGTGCGGTACAAAATGGCAATTTTACTTTTCGGATTCATCCGCAAATGGTCGTAAATCTTCGCCGCGACAAAACGCGCCTCGCCGTCGGCATCGAGTGCCTGGTAATAAAAAATCTTCTCGCCGCCCTCATTCGCCGTCCAGAGTTTTTTGTCCTTTCGGTTTTGATTGTTTTTGATGATCGCGTCCGCCACGTCGAGAATCGTCTGTGTCGAACGATAATTCTGTTCGAGCATTATCACTTTCGCGTTTTTAAAATGCTCTTCGAATTCGAGAATATTTTTAATGTCCGCCTGACGGAAGCCGTAGATGGACTGCGCGTCATCGCCGACCACGCAGATATTCTGCTGTTTTTCAGTGAGATAACCGATCAGAGCGAACTGCAGAGGATTTGTGTCCTGATATTCGTCAACGAGAATGTATTTAAATTTATTATTGTATTTTTCCCGAGTTTCCGGCGAAACTCTCAATAATCTGACAGTTTTAATTAACAAATCGTCAAAGTCGAGCGCATTCGCATTGTTCAGACGCTCTTCATACATTTTATAAACCCGCGCGATCGCCGCGCGTTTTTCATCGGTGTATTCGACATTCGACGCATACATCTCGAAATCTTCGCCGCGGTTTTTCGCCGCCGAGATCGCGTTCTGCACCTGCCGCGCCGCAAGCTGTTTTTCGTCAAATCCCAAATCTTTCACGCAAGCCTTGATGACTTTCTGCGAATCGTCCGTGTCGTAGATCGTAAAAGATTTCGTGTAGCCTTCCTGCAAGTGTTCGATGTCCTGACGCAAAATCCGCACACACAAGGCGTGAAAGGTCGAAATCAAAGGCGCACTCTGAAGCTTTTGTCCGGCAAGCATCGCATTAACTCTTTCGCGCATTTCTCCGGCGGCTTTGTTAGTAAAAGTAACAGCCAAAATATTAAACGGCGCGACCTGTTTTTCAGAAATGAGATACGCGATGCGAACCGTAATGACGCGCGTTTTCCCCGAACCCGCGCCTGCGAGAATCAGAACCGGACCTTCGGTTGTTTTGACGGCTTCGAGCTGCTGCGGATTTAAATCTTTTAGAATTTCCATAATTTTATGAGTGAAGATTCAATGTTAAAACTTGAAAAGTTTTGCGTCAAAGAGGAAAAAAAGGTCATTACCGCCTGCGTAAACGGGTGGCACAATGTTTTAATTTCGATAAGTTGATAGTCGGTTAAACGGTTTATCTTGAGCCGCCCGCTTACGCAGGCGGTAATGACTATTATCAATCTACTTAATCAAATTTTGAATTTCCTTAAACTGTTCGTGTTTCGAATCTCTCAAAAGTTCAAACAGAGTCATCTCGACCGTCGAAGGCACGACACCATTCATCTGCATTTTTCGAAGCGCGGCTTCTTTGTCGTCGGAATAACGCGATCCAACCGCATCACAAAGAATGTGAACTTCAAAATCTTCGTTCAAAAGATCGTGCGCCGTCTGATTTACGCAGATATGAGTTTCCAAGCCGCATAAAACTATTTGCGAAATACTCTTTTTGCGCAAATTTTCCAAAAACGCATTCGCGCCGCACGAGCTGAAAGTGGTTTTTTCAAAAACTTCGAAATCCGGCGGCAGATTTATCAAAACTTCTTCGGCGGTTCTGCCCAAGCCTTTCGGGTATTGTTCGGTGATGATGATTGGCAGATCGAGAATCTGAAAACCGCGCACGACGAGAGAGATTTTCGACGTGATCATCGGAAAATCCGGGATCGCCGCGCGAAATGCTTCCTGAAAATCTACAATGACGAGCGCGGTTTTGTTTTTATCTAATATTTTCGGATGCGGCATAAATTTATTTTCTCAAATTCTATTTTAGTAAACCAATTTCTACTTTAACTTTTTGAAATCAATTTTGGTCGAAGCTGTGGTTTCGACATCCAAAATATTTTCCATATATTTCAGAGCGTCTTTGCTTTTTTTCTCGGTGTTTGCCGCCACGCAATCTTTCGGCACGATCAATTTGAAGTCGCGCATGTATGCGTCGTTGGCGGTGAACAAAATGCATATGTCGGTCGCCACGCCCGTAATTATTAAAGTTTCCGCGCCGAGATATTCCAAAAGCACTTCGAGCGTCGTCGAATAAAAACCCGAATGTTTCGGCTTGAGAACAAAATAATTTTCGTCTTTCGGCTTTAGAAGTTCGGCGATTTCGTGACCTCGATGTTTTTTGTTCAAACTGTGTCTCAGCAGTTTGTTAAAATCCGACTGCCATTTGCCGAAATTGTCGTTGACGTAGATGACCGGAACATTTTCTTTTTCCGCTTTTGTTTTAAGTTTCGCGATATTTTCTGCGATTGGTCTGGCATATTTGAAAAGTTTTTCGCCGTCCTCGAATTCGAAATCGCAGATCATATCAATTATCAAAAGCGCGGCTTTCGATTTGTCCGGCGCGTTTCCGTGAAGATCACTGTTTTTCTTCATATTCCGCTTTCTTTTTTTCCCTCGCTTGTCGTTCGGCTTTTTCTTTTTTGTAGGTTTTGAAAAAGAAAAAGACCGATACCGCGCAGATGATCAGAATCAGGATCATCATTGCGGCGATAAAATAAACTTCTGCCCGTGACGCATTTGGCATAAAGAAAAGTTTAACTCATAATTAAAATCGTAAGCAAAAGTTCATCTTTTATAAAAGCACATTCGGAACAAACGAAAGACGCGCAGCGTAACTTCCGAAAACTATCCGTAAAATTTTTCTAATTTTCAGAGAGGTAAATATGTCAAAAAAACTTTTTTTAACTATGCTTTTTATAACTTCGTTCGCTCTTTCGATCTCGGCGCAACTGCCGCCGCTGATTGACCGCGAACTGTTTTTCGGCAATCCCGAAATCGCCGGAGCGCAAATCTCGCCTGACGGAAAACACATCTCGTTTATCAAACCGTATCAGGACACGCGCAATATCTGGGTGAAGGACGTGGATGAGCCGTTCGACAAAGCGCGGCTGTTGACGGCTGAAACAAAACGCCCGATTGCCGGTTATTTCTGGAGCCGGGACGGAAAATACATTCTGTTCGTTAAGGACAATGGAGGTGATGAAAATTTCAATGTCTATGCAGTCAATCCTTCCGACAAAGCGGCTGAAGGCGCAACCGTTCCGCCGGCTCGGAATCTGACCGAAGGCAAAAAAGTCCGCGCGTTTATCTACAGCGTTCCCGAAAACGAACCGGATGCGATCTATGTCGGCTTGAACGACCGCGATGCGGCTTGGCACGATCTATATAAAGTAAAAATTTCGACGGGCGAGAAAACTTTGATAACTGAAAATAAAGACCGGCTTGCCGGTTTCGTTTTCGACAACGCCGACAAGATGCGTCTGGCGATCCGCAATCCGCCGAGCGGCGACACGGAAATTCTTCTCCTCGACGGCGAAACTCCGAAACTCGTCTATTCGTGCAATGTTTTCGAAACTTGCGCTCCCGTTCGTTTTCACAAAGACAACAAGCGCGTATATATGCGGACGAACAAAGGCGACCGCGATCTGTCGCAACTCGTTTTATTCGATCCGGCGACCGGAAAAGAGGAATTTGTCGAACAAGACCCGAAAAAGCGTGTGGATTTCGGCAGTGCGATTTTTTCCGATGTAACGGACGAACTCGTGGGCACGACCTATCAGGACGCGAAAACCGAAATTTACTGGAAAGACAAACAATTCAAATCCGATTACGAAACTATTAAAAAGCGTTTGGTAACGCGCGAGATTAGTTTCGGTTCTTCGACGAAAGACGAAAATAAATGGATCGTTACTTCCTACAGCGACACCGATCCGGGAACGGTGTGGCTTTACGACCGCAAAACGAAAAATCTTTCGACGCTGTATCAAGCCCGCGAAAAACTCGACCGCAAGGCGTTGGCGGAAATGAAGCCGATCACCTACAAATCATCCGACGGTTTGGAAATTCCGGCTTATCTGACTTTGCCGAAAGGCGTTGAAGCGAAAAACCTGCCGCTTGTCGTTTTCCCGCACGGCGGACCCTGGGCGCGCGACGGTTGGGGCTACAATACTTTCGCGCAGTTCCTGGCGAATCGCGGTTACGCCGTTTTACAGATGAATTTTCGCGGCTCGACCGGCTACGGCAAAAAATTTATTGATGCCGGGAACAAACAGTGGGGCGACAAGATGCAGGACGACATCACATGGGGCGTAAAATACTTGGTTGATCAAGGCATCGCCGATCCGAAACGCGTCGGTATTATGGGCGGAAGCTACGGCGGTTATGCAACGCTTGCCGGAGTAACATACACGCCCGATCTGTATGCGGCGGCGGTGGCGATCGTTGCGCCATCCAATCTGATCACACTGCTCGAAGCGATTCCGCCTTATTGGGAAGGTTTCCGCAAAACCTTTTATGAACGAATGGGCGACCCGAACACCGAAGAAGGCAAAGCCCAACTGCTTCGTCAATCGCCTCTGACGCACGCCGACAAGATCAAAACGCCTCTGCTCGTCGTGCAGGGCGCAAACGATCCGCGCGTCAACAAGCGCGAATCCGACCAGATCGTCGTCGCTCTTCGTGATAGAAATTATCCGGTCGAATATCTCGTTGCAGACGATGAAGGACACGGTTTTGCGCGTCCGGTCAATAATATGGCGATGGTCGCCGCGGCTGAGAAATTCTTAGCGAAACATCTCGGCGGACGTTATCAGGAAACGATGCCGGATGCGGTCGCGGCGCGTCTGAAGGAAATCACGGTTGACCCGAAAACGGTCGTCATTGTCAATCCGAAAGCCGCCGAAAAAGATGTCCCGATGTTTGTTGTCTTAGTTGCAGGCAAATGGAATATGCTGGCAGATGCCGGCGGTCAAACTATTCCGGTTTCGCTCGACATTAAACAGGAAGGCTCGAAACTCAGCGGTTCGATATCGTCTTCACAGGGCGACGGAACTCTGGAAAACGGCAGGGTCAGCGGCACGAACGTCAAAGGAACGATCAAAGCCGTCATTCAAGGTCAACCGATGGATTTTGAATTGGATGGCAAGATCGAAGGCGATACGATGACCGGAACGCTTTCCGGCGGCGGCATGATGATTCCGTTCACAGCCAAAAAAGATAAATAGGTTCAAAATTTAAGATTCAAGATTTAAGATTTTTTTGAATTTTGAATCTTGAATCTTAAATCTACCTTTGGCTTCGCGGCTGTTTCGCGTCCGTTAAAATTATAAAATCTCCAAGATCGGTATGTTTCGATTTATCGAAATTTTTAAAATCGTCAACATATTTCATTGTTACGACCAACGCTTTTGTTTTCGGGCGATATTTTAATAAATGCTCGACCGTTCCGAGACGGTTTTCCGTGTGAAAACTTCCGTTGAGATGAACGATCAGAGCTTTTTTGTTTTTTTTGAGATTTTCCGAAATCCAGTAAGCCATCGTCGCATCCCAGAGAACCTGCGAATTTAAGATCGGGTTATGTTTGAGAGGAGTTCGGGAATCGGACATCTGTCCCATCAGCGCGTTGAATTTTTCGCCATAGGCTTCTGACGCTTCGCCGTATGGCAAGGGCGCGAGCCATTTTTTTGCTTCGGGCGATAAATTATTAAGCGAATCGCGACCTAACCGCGAAACCATATTGACATAACGTCGCGGCGCGTTTGCCGCGATCACTTCGAGTTTGTTTTCTTTGGCGAATTCGACGAGCGGGCGGTAATCGGTTTTGTAATTCCCCCACGCGCGGCTCGACGCGAGAAAATGCTGTTCGGAAATCAAACCGTTCAGATACTCATTCACGACCGTCTGCACGTCGCGCTCGAACATTTCGAGCGAAAGCGTAACTTTTTTTTCACGCCCGTAATTTTTAAAAGCCGCTTTAAAGATCTCGAATTGTAAGGCGTGCGCGACCGTGTCATCGTGATTTTCTCCGAGAAAAACGACATCCGTTTTTCCGATCTCTTCGATTATTTGTTCCAAACTTTTCGGATTTCCCTTCGCGTCAAAAACGGCGTATTTGTCACTTTCCGTCCGTGCAAAAATCTGTAAATTCATGACGAGTAAAAATGCTAAAAATAAATTTTTCATAGAAGTTTTTAATTTTTTTTCGATGTTTTAAGCGAATACATTCTAACATTTTTCTGCATTGATTTCGCACACTGAAAAGCCAAACATATATTAAAAACCTAATTATTTCAATGATTTATTTTACGGAACGGCGATTGCACGTTAATTTTTTATGTCAGTCCTAGAGGTCTGTCAAATTTATCACAAAAGGGAAGGAGAATTATGGATAACAATCAAGGAACAGTAAGAAAAGAAGCCGACGCGCTCGGCGACAGAGTCGAAGGAAATGTAAAGGATGCTTACGGATCGGTTACGGGCGATACAGCAACCGAGAGAGAAGGGGAAATTCAGGCTCAATCGGGCGAATTTCGTCAGGAACAAAATCGTTTGATGACAGGTCTTTTTAACGACCGTGAAAGCACGGAAAGAGCGTATAGGTCGCTTCGTGACCGCGGTTATACGAATGATGACATCAACGTAATGATGTCGGACAAAACACGCGACGAATGGTTTACCGAAGACGATTACGCCGATGACGAACTCGGTAGTAAAGCCCTTGAAGGCGCGGGCGCAGGTTCGGCAATCGGCGGAACGCTCGGCGCGATCATCGGCGGTATTGCGGCAATCGGAACGAATGTTCTGCTTCCGGGTTTAGGACTCGTCGTAGCCGGACCGCTGGCGGCGGCTCTTGCCGGCGCGGGCGCGGGCGGTTTGACCGGCGGATTGGTCGGAGCGTTGATCGGTTCGGGAATTCCCGAAGAAAGAGCGAAATATTATGACGAAGGAATCCGCAGCGGCGGCGCGGTTGTCGGCGTAAATCCGAGAACCGATGAAGACGCTACTTATTTTGAAAACGAATGGAAAAGCTATAACGGACAGCATATTTACCGTTAATTTTTTTTTCATTTTTCGTTACAAACTCCGTCTTTCGGGACGGAGTTTTTTCTTTACATAGTTTAAGTTTCTGTTAAATTATTTTCCGGCGGCAACAAAAAAATCTGGAAATTCGTATTAAAGAGCGGATAGAATATATTTCCGAGGAGGTTTCCTTGAATGAACATTCTGCTTGATAATCCGCTGGCAACGATGTATGGACCGTATTTTCTCATTTTTTACGCCTTTTTTATATTCTTTATTTTAATCGGTTTGAGCATTGTCAAAAACCTGTCCGACCAAACGGATAAACTAAACACGCCGCCGATTCCCGCGGTTCTTGACCCTTTTGAAATCGCTTTCCTGCGCGGCGGAACGAATGAAGTCGCCCGTTCGGTTATTTTTTCACTGATGCAGAAGGATTTTGTGGAAATAATTAACCACCGCATCAATCCGAAAATCAAATTAGTTTCAAAACCTCAAAATAAATCCGGTTTGAATCAAATCGAACTGCTCGCGCTTGAATGGCTCGGGGAAGAGCGCGCGGCAAAGGAAGTTTTTCAACAGAACGGTCTTGTCAAACAATTAGAAAGCCACGGGCTTGCCTATCAGACGCGGCTCGAACGCGCACAGCTTTTGGTTTCCGATCATATGAAAAGCAGGTTTTCGCAATGGAAATGGTTCGCTATGCTCTCGATCATCAGTCTCGGATTTTATAAAATTATCGCGGCGATCGCGCACGGCAGATTCAATTTTATTTTTATCTTTGTTTTTTGCATTATCGGTTTGGTGATCGTTCATTTCGTTTCAAAAATGCCGCGGCTGACGCATCTCGGCAAATCATATCTCAAACGGCTGCAATATGCATTTAACTCGCTTAAAAACCAAACCAAGCGGGACTACAAACCGCCGCAAGCCGCGCCGCAAGCCGTATTCGGCGGAATTGATCCGCTGCTTTTATCGGTCGGGGTTTTCGGCGGCACGATTCTGGCTGGAACGGCTTTTGACAATTACAATCAAACATTTCAGAAAGCTGAAAAAGAACAGTCTTCTTATACAAACGGTTCGTGCAGCGCGGGCTGCGGAACCGGCTGCGCTTCCGTCTGGAGCGGCGGCGGCAGCTGCTCGTCGGGTTCGAGTTGCGGGTCTGGATGCGGCGGCGGATGCGGCGGCGGATGCGGCGGTTAGACAACAAAATGTCGAATTTTAAAACCAAAAATCCAAAACTCAAAACTCAAAACTTGAAGATCGGTCTCGGTTTTCGTGAACAGTTTCGCGCCGATATATTTCTCAATCAGGAAAAAATTGATTTTCTCGAAATTACGACCGATCATTATCTGGATGCCAAACCAACAAAAATCGAAGAGCTGAAAATGCTCAAACAGCATTTTCCACTGATTCCCCATTCGCTTGAACTTTCGCTCGGAAGCGCGGAAGGAATTGACGAAAATTATTTGGAAAAAATCGCCGAAATAGTTGATTTTGTTCAGCCCGAATGGTTTTCCGATCACATCTGTTTTACAAAATCCGGCGGCGTAAAGATCGGTCATCTCGCTCCCGTTCCATACACGAATGAAGCCTTAAAAGTTTTTGCGCGGAACATCGCCAAAGTCAAAAATCGAATCAAAACGCCTTTAATTTTAGAAAATATTTCTTACCTGATGCGCTTCCCGTCTTCGGAAATGAGCGAAAGCCAATTTATTTCAAAACTGTTGGAAGAAACCGGTTGCAGCTTGCTTTTAGACGTTACGAATCTCTATGTCAATTCGCAAAATTTCGATTTTGACTGGCGCGGGTTTTTGGATGAAATCCCGCTCGAAAAAATCGTTCAGATACATTTTGTCGGCTCGCACCGGCACGGAAAATATCTGATTGACGCGCACGCCGACAAAACCGAAAACGAAATCTGGGAAGTTTTCCGCGAAGTTTGTCAAAGATGCGATGTAAAAGGCGCGATTTTGGAACGCGATGAAAATTTTCCGCCGTTTTCAGAAATTCTCGACGAGCTCGAAGCCGCCCGAACCTTTTCCGAAAAATCGAACCCGGCAAATGTTTCCGCCGTATGAATTTTCGGAGGAGAAAATAAAATGTTTTGCCCGAATTGCGGACAAGCCAATGCGGAAACTTTGAAATTTTGCCGAAACTGCGGCTTACAGCTCGAAAAATTTTCCGAAATTTTAGCCGAAGAAGAAATTACTGTTCGGGAAATAGGAATTCTGGAAAACAGAAAGCTGTTTGAAAGACTCGGCTACATCGCGCTGTTCTGTTTTCTCGGAATGGCTTTCGGCTATGTTTTTTATCTGGCGGTTTATTACAAGTTTCTGCTGTTCGGCAAAGAGTGGATGGCTTTTTTCGCTCTTTTCGGTTTTGTCGTTCTGGGAATTTTAACTTTATTTTTCTTTAATTTTCACAAGTTTTATAATCGTGAAAAACAGGAAAACGATTCGCCCGAGCAGATCGAAAAAGCGGACGAAAGATTGTTGAGCGAAGGCGATTTCGAGCCTGTTCCGAGCGTTACGGAAAACACGACGGAATTGTTGGAAACTGAAATAAAAACGAAAAAATTGTGAGGATCAGAAAATGTTTTGTCCAAATTGCGGAGCGAATAATTCGACCGAGCAAAAATTTTGCCGCGCGTGCGGCTTGAATCTGGAAAGCGCGGCGCAATCGCTTCTCGAACAAATTCCGTCCGCCGAAAGCGCGAATCTTTTGAAACAGGAACGGCGTTTGGAAAAATTCGGCGCGTTCGCGTGGTATGGTTTCTGTTCGGTTTTGCTGATCGGCATCTGCTCGATGATTTACGCTATCGTTACGAATATGATCCTGACGGGCGAAAAGGTCTGGTTCGGCGTTACGCTCGTCGCCTTTATCGTCTTCGGCGCGATGTCGCTCGCTTATGTATTTCTAAATGAGGATTTGAAGGAACGAAAACTCAAATCCACACCGACTTTGAAAAACGACCTGATCGAAAAACGCGACACGGCGAAACTCTTGGAAGATAAACCTTTCGAACCCGTTCCGAGCGTCATCGAAAACACGACCGAATTGCTTCACGCCGAGCCGAAAACGCGGAAATTCGAATGAGTTTATTAGAACAACAAAATCTTCTGGCGCGGCTTTATACGGACGAAAATTTCCGCCAACGCTTTTTATCCGAGCCGGAAAAAACCGGTAAGGAAATAGGTTTAAGTGAAAACGAAATTACCGAAGCCGCCGAGATAATTCCCGATGAATTAAACTTTTTTGCCGATTCGCTTTTCTGGAAACGCCTGCGCGAAGCCGAAAAATTTTTGCCCGAAACGAAAAAAGTTTTAGGTGAAGATTTCACAAATCTGTTCCGCGAATTTTCTCGAAATTACATTCCGCAGACGGTCAAAAAGCATCTCGAAGACGCGGTTGAATTTTGCGATTTTCTCGCTCAAAACCAGGAATTATCTAAACAAACGAGATCAATTGCAAAATTTGAACAATCGAAACTGAAATTTTTCGGTTTCGAAAAATGTTTCGTATTTTGCCGTCTAAAACACGAATCTAAAATTCAGGGAAAACAAAAATCCTTCGCCGTTTGGCTGAGATTAAACCGGAAAATTTTTCATTTTAGCTGTTAGGTAAACAGTCTGATTTAAAACTCTGCGTCCTTAGCGTTCTCTGCGTGAAATTCTCGCCCAGAGAACGCTAAGGACGCAGAGTTTTATTGAGCCAATCTATTAATTCGATAATTCTAATAATTAATATCGGGCTTTTACTTTTCGGTTCTTCGCTTTAAAATATACTTTATGTCATTACTAAAAATCGTTCATTACCCCGATCCTGTTTTGCTCACGGTCGGAAAGCCGGTCGGCGAAGAAGAAATTAACGAAAATTTACAAAAACTCGTCGCCGATATGTTTGAAACGATGTATGAAGCGGGCGGTGTCGGGCTAGCCGCGCCGCAGGTCAATATTTCAAAAAGACTTTTCGTGATGGATTGTTCGGGCGGCGCGGACGAATCGAAAAAGATCGCGCTCATCAATCCCGAAATCGTCGCGCAGGAAGGCGAGCAGACAGGCGACGAAGGATGTCTGTCTTTTCCCGGAATTTACACGAAAGTCCGGCGCGAAGTCCGCACGGTCGTGCGTTTTCACGACGTTTTCGGAAATGAACGGGAAATTGATGTTAAGGATTTGGAAGCGAGATGCGTTCTGCACGAAACCGATCACTGCGACGGCATAGTTTTTCTGGACAGAATGACCGCGCTGAAACGCGAATTGGCGAAACGGAAAATCAAAAAACTGCAAAAGACCGGAAAATGGGATTGAAAAACTAATGAATAGAAGAAGTCTAATTATTTATTCTCGGTTATGTTTATTGTTAAAATTTTAGATACAGGTGAAATCGAACATTACAATAACCTTGAAGATGTGTATATGAATTGCGAAGGTATTGATGTCAATAACGGTCTTTATGAATTCAGTGATGTTGATGGAAATATTTATGATGTAGAGTGGATTGAAGAGATTGAAACGGAAAAATTCTGTTCGGCTTAATTGAAGTTAGCGGTCAAGGAAAATATATCTTGAAAAGGCGAAATTAAAATCATTCTCTCATTTCCCAAATTTCAAAAAAGTATTGTAAAATACGCCACACATTCAAAAAAACAAAAATTATCGAAAATCGTGCCTGATTTTTTGTTAAAAAATCGCGGGCATTTTTTTCGTTTGAGTGCGGATTTTTATAACTTTCAAAAGGAGAAAAATTTCAATGACAAAGTTTCGAGTCTTTCTTTTTTCCTCTCTGCTTTTTGTTTTTACCTGCGTGGTTTCGGCGCAGTCAACCGTTATCAATACGTCTTCGACCGACACGCTTGAAGAAGGTTTTTTCTACATCGAAGCCGATTTCGGGGCGCATTTTGACAAATACCGCAACGGCGGTTTTCAAACTTACGGTTCAAGAATGGTTTACGGTTTCAAACGAAAATTCGAAGCGGGCGCGAATTTCTTTTACTCGCGCAACGGCAGCCGTCCCGCGCCGAAAGAATTTTCGGCAAACGCCAAATGGCAGCCGTATCAGAACGAACGCCGTAAAATCGCTTTTTCGACCGGCTTGCAATTCTTCGTTCCTCTCGACAAATCCGCCGGACGACGACCTTTCGCCGTCGTCAACGGCAACGCCAGCAAAGTTTTCAGCCCGACCAAAGGCACACGCATCACTGCCGGATTTTATCAAACCGTCGGCACGGAAAGAAATTTCGGCTCGAAACGCGGAATGACCTTAGCCCTTGAACAACCGATCAGCCGCCGGTTCAGTATCGCCGCCGATTGGGCGAGCGGCAATAATCGTTTCGGCTATACAGCCGCCGGTTTGAATTTTAATCCGAATCCGCGTCATCTGATTTTCGCGGGCTATAACTTTGGCAACACCGGACGCGGAAACAATTCTTTTATCACTTATTACGGTTACACATTCTAAAATTTGGCTGATTTAGGCTAAAATAGATTTAGTAGAATTTTGATTTTTTATGCCTCCTAAGATCAGAGAATTGATTGCCGAACTGGAGCGAAACGGTTTTACGAATCGCGGCGGAAAAGGAAGTCATCGAAATTTCGAGCATTTTTCAGGTTTCCGCATTACGATTTCCGGCAAACTCGGCGACGATGCACAAAAGTATCAGGAAAAACTTGTCAGAGAGGCAATTAAAAAGGTGAAAACAAAATGAGAAGTCCGGCTGACGTTTATGAAAAAATAGTTTTTTGGAGCGAAGAAGACCAAATTTTTATCGGTATGTGTCCCGAATTATTTTACGGCGGCGTTCACGGCGACGATCCTGTAGAAGTTTTCAAAGAACTTTGCGAAGTCGTTGATGAGTGGGTTGAAATTTTTAAAAAAGACGGAAAACCTTTGCCCGAACCTAAAAGAGCTGTATTGGAAACAGTTTAAGATGGAGTTTACAAAAAATCCGATTTTTTTAAAAGAATATAAAACTGATTCCGGTTTCAGACTGGTTGAAGCAAAAAACAATTGGATTTCATTTCGTTCAGAACCTTCAAGTTATGTAATTCCCGGCGAATCTAAACCGCGCCCAACTATTGATTTGATTCTTCTTGGTGCAATATTTATTGAATTACCGACTTGCTTTAATGAATTAAAACTGACAAAACCAAAAGATAACTTATCAAAAATATATGCTGAAAAATACGATAAAAATTTCAACAATTTAGAAAATAAAGAAAGAGTTTATGCAATTGAATCTCAAGGGAATCGTTTTCATATTGTGACTGCAAATTTATGG
Organism: Pyrinomonadaceae bacterium; assembly: GCA_041940425.1. Classification (GTDB taxonomy): domain Bacteria; phylum Acidobacteriota; class Blastocatellia; order Pyrinomonadales; family Pyrinomonadaceae; genus DATHTS01. The sequence continues at coordinate 47,291 of JBGTSF010000011.1, read as the reverse complement.
ATTCTTATCCACAAAGAAAGGACATTAGAATTACCATTAAATTATTTTTATGATGGCGATTTGAAAAGATATAACGACTATCTTGAAAATTACGTTGAAAAATGGATTAAGATTGAATAAAGTGAGAAAAAATTATGCAAACACAAAGAAGTTTAGACGAATTTAGAAACGAACCGTTCACGGATTTTTCCGTGCCGGAAAACGAGATTGCGATGCAAGCCGCAATCGAACAGGTGAAAAGCGAACTCGGTCGGGAATATCCGATCGTGATTAATGGTGAAAAGATCACGCTTGATGAAAAATTCGAGAGCATCAATCCGGCGAACAAATCACAGGTCGTCGGCGTTTTCAGCGAGGTTGATTCGGACGCGCAGAATCTGGTTGATAAAGCAATCGAATCGGCGACCAACGCTTTTAAGGTTTGGAAAAACGTCTCGCCCGCCGAGCGCGCCGAATATCTGTTCAAAGCCGCCGACATTATCCGCGAAAGAAAACATTATTTTTCGGCGTGGATGGTTTTTGAAACGGCGAAAACCTGGGCGGAAGCCGACGGCGACACGGCGGAAGCGATTGATTTTCTCGAATTTTACGGGCGCGAAATGATTCGTTGGGCGCAGGAACAGCCCGTTACGCCGTCGCCTTTGCAGGAAAAAAATTCGCTCGAATACATTCCGCTCGGAGTCGGCGCGATCATTCCGCCGTGGAATTTTCCGCTTGCCATTATGGTCGGAATGACGACCGCCGCGATTGTCGCGGGAAACACGGTCGTTTTAAAACCTTCTTCGGATTCGCCGACGATTGCGGCAAAATTTATCGAAGTTCTGGAAGAAATCGGACTTCCGCCCGGAGTCGTCAATTTTCTTACGGGCAGCGCAGACACGGGCGAAGCGATGGTTACGCATCCGAAAACTCGTTTTATTTCGTTCACAGGCTCAAAACAAGTCGGTCTGCACATAAACGAGCAGGCGGCGAAAACGCGCGAAGGTCAAATCTGGATCAAACGAGTCGTCGCCGAAATGGGCGGCAAAGACGCGATCATCGTCGCTGACGATGCCGATCTGGATTCTGCCGCCGAAGGAATTGTTTCAGCCGCATTCGGATTTCAAGGTCAGAAATGTTCGGCTTGTTCGCGTCTCATCGTTGACGAAAAAGTTCACGATCAATTGATGGAAAAAGTCGTTAATCTGACCAAAAAATTGAAAGTCGGTTCGCCGACCGAAGGCGATACGAATGTTGCGGCGGTCATCAACGAACGCGCTTTTAACAAAACTCTCGACTACATTAAAAAAGGTCAGGAAGAAGGCGGTAAGGTCGTTGCGGGCGGAAGCGGAAACGCCGAAAACGGTTTTTTTATCGAGCCGACGATCATTGATGAAGTCAAACCTTTCGACACCATCGAGCAGGAAGAAATTTTCGCGCCCGTTCTCGCAGTCATTAAAGCGAAGGATTTCGACCACGCGCTCGAAATCGCCAATGACACCGAATTCGGTCTGACCGGCGCGGTTTATTCCACCGATCAAGGCAAACTCGACCGCGCCAAACGCGAATTTCACGTTGGTAATCTTTACTTAAACCGCAAATGCACGGGCGCATTGGTCGGCGTTCACCCGTTCGGCGGTTTCAATATGAGCGGCACGGATTCGAAAGCGGGCGGGCGCGAATATCTCTTGCAGTTTATGCAGGGCAAATCAATCGCACAAAAAATATAAGGAGAATTTAATGAAAAAACTATGGACCTGCTTACTAATTTTGTTTTGCGCTTCGGTCGGTTACGCGCAGATAAAAGAAACGAAAAAACCGATCTTCGCGGTCGTTAATGACGGCAGTCAGATCGAACCGATCGCGTTTATCGAAAACGGCGAGTTGAAATCATTCGATGAGCCGAATGCGACCAACGATCCCGATTTTGTAAAATCCTATTACAAACCGAAAACGAGATACAATCTCATTTTCGGCGGTGCGAACGCCGGAATTGCTACGGTCATTAATGACCTGGCAAAAACCGACTGCGCGAAAAATCAGGCAAAAATTTCGGTTCAATCAAGAACGGTCAAACCGAAAGGTTTCGTGATGGCTTTGGCAACAAGCGCGGCGGCGAAAAGAGGAGTTTCCGGAATCAGAAAACTGCCGACTGCCGAAGAGCGTCTGGAGATCGAAAAGCTCGTCATGGCGGAGATGGTAAAGAAAAATATTCCGATCAAAAAAATCAACGAACTGCGCTATCACAACCTGACGAAAATTGACGCGGACAACGATAAAAATCCCGAATTCGTCGGCACGTTCTGGTATAACACGGGCGAGAAAATACGTTCGCTGATGTTTTTTATTGCCGACAGATCGGCGGACGGAACGTATTCGATTCCGTTCAGCAAGTTTGACGAATACAATGAAGAAGATGTGATGAGCAACGATCTTTCGAATCTCGACAAAGACGGAATTTATCACGAACTTTTGATTGATCTGTTCGATATTGACGGCGACGGAACGGGCGAGATTTTTACTCTCACGCCCGGATTTGAAGGCAGTAATTTTAATGCTTACAAAAAAACCGCCGATAAATGGACGCAGATTTTGGAAACTTCAAATTATCACTGCGGTTATTAAGTTTTTGCAATTTGTTCTTTATGATGACGGGATTTAATTTTTCCGTCATCTTTTTTTTGTATTAATTTCAATTTAATATGATTGAAATACTATTTCGTTTTCACAAAGAATTATGAAATCAAAAACGACTTTATTAAAAATTTTCGCGCAATTTTTATTGCTGAGTTTTGCATTTAATATTTTCGGACAATCAAACGAAATTCGTTTTCCCGTCAAACGCCAGGAAACACCCGAAACATGGCGGCGCGGCGGGTTGGAAGCGGTCGAGCGTTCAAAAAATCTGGATTTTAAACGGCGCAAGGCAAAGAACGTGATCCTGTTTGTCGGCGACGGAATGGGCATCACGACGCAGGCGGCGGCACGGATCTTGGAAGGTCAGATGCGCGGCGAAAGCGGCGAGGAAAATCTTTTGAGTTTCGAGCAATTTCCCTTCTCCGCGCTTTCGAGAACCTACAGCGCCAACCAGCAGACATCCGATTCCGCACCGACGATGACGGCGATCATAACCGGACAGAAAACCGACGAAGGCGTTATTTCCGTTAATCAAAACGTCATTTTCAACGATCACAAAACCGTCAAAGGAAACGAAGCTGTTTCGCTTCTGACATTGGCGGAGCAAGCCGGTAAATCAACCGGCATTGTTACAACAGCGCGTTTGACGCACGCCACGCCCGCCGCCTGTTTTGCTTATTCGCCGAACCGCAATTGGGAATCGGACGCTAATATTTTCGCATACGCGCGGGACGCTCTCACGGCGAATTTTCCCGACATCGCGCGCCAGCTTATCGAATATCCATACGGCAATGGTCTGGAAGTCGCGCTCGGCGGCGGTCGCCAGATGTTTATGCCGCAGGAACTTGCCGATCCTGAATACGCGGATAAAAAAGGCGTGCGGCTCGATAAAAGAAATCTGCCGGAAGAATGGAAAGCGAAATTTTCGGGAGGCGAATATGTCTGGAACAAAGCGCAGTTCGACGCAATAGACGCGAAAAAATTAAAACACCTTCTCGGGCTTTTCGAGCCGTCGCATATGCAGTATGAACACGACCGTCCGAAAGACAAAGCGGGGGAACCTTCGCTGAGCGAGATGACGGCGAAATCTATTGATATTCTGTCCAAAAATAAGAACGGCTATTTTCTGATGGTCGAAGCCGGACGCATTGACCATGCGCATCACGACGGCAACGCCTTCCGCGCCCTGCGCGACACCATCGAGCTTTCCAACGCTGTCCGAACCGCGCAAAGCAAAGTTGATCTCAAGGACACCCTGATAATCGTTACCGCCGATCACAGCCACACTTTGTCTTTTTCCGGCTATCCGGCGCGCGGCAATAATATTTTGGGACTCGTGCGCGACGTTGACGGCAAAGGTAATTTCGATACGAATCCTTCGATGGATACAGACAGAAAACCATACACGACGCTGAATTATGCAAACGGTCGCGGCGTGAAAAAAGGACGCCCCGCTCTGACGCAGGAACAAGTTACAAATTCCGATTATTTGCAGGAAGCTGTTGTTCCGCTCGTATCCGAAACACACGGCGGCGAAGATGTCGGCATTTTCGCCATCGGCGCGAATGCGTTTATGATTCACGGCGTGATGGAACAAAACTGGATTTTTTATGTCATGCAGGAAGCGTTACAATTAAAAGCGGGAAACCAGTAGGCGGTAGGCAGCGGCAGTAGGCAGGATAGTTTTCAGATTTTAAAATTTTTAGTCTTTTTTGAAATTGTAGTTTTTAGAAAAAGTCAACAAACTGCCAACTGCCGCTGCTTACTGCCTACTATCTTTAGATAAAAAAATGAGGATAGTTTTCATGGGAACGCCGCTCGCCGCCGTTCCGACTTTGGAACAGATTTTGGATGACGGACACGAAGTCGTCGCGGTTTATACTCAGCCCGACCGACCGAAAGGTCGCGGCAACAGACTCGCCGCGCCGCCCGTTAAAGAATTTGCGCTCGAAAATAATTTAGAAGTTTTTCAGCCGACAAAGATCAAAACCGACGAAGCCGCCGAAATTTTTAAAAATCATCATGCTGATCTCGCGGTCGTTGTCGCTTACGGACGGATCTTGCCCGAAAATTTTTTAAATGCTTTTCCGCACGGTGCGATAAATGTTCATTTTTCGCTGCTGCCGAAATATCGAGGCGCGGCTCCTGTAAATTGGGCAATTGTTAATGGTGAAAAAAAAACCGGCATCACGACGATGAAAATGGATAAAGGTTTAGATACTGGCGATATTTTGCTTCAATCCGAAACCGAGATCGGAGACAACGAAGACGCGATAGAATTGATGGCGCGGATGTCTTTTGAAGGTGCGCGGCTTTTGAGCGAAACATTGAAAAATCTGAAAAACATCAAGCCGAAAAAACAAAACGAAGCGGAAGCGAGCTACGCGCCGATTTTGACAAAAGAAGACGGCAGAATTTTCTGGGATTCTGACGCCGAAACGATTCGCAATCACATTCGCGGTTTTCAGCCTTTTCCGACCGCTTATACTTCTTTGCAAAATAAAAAATTTACCGTCTGGCAAGCCGAAACAGCCAACTTTCCCGTGTCGGATAAAATCAAAACCGGGACAATTTTGAAAGCCGAAAAAGACGAATTCATCGTCGCTTGCGGTGAAAATTCGGCAATTAATTTAACGGAAATTCAGGTCGAGGGAAAACGCCGAATGAATGTTCGGGATTTTCTCAACGGGCAAAAAATCGAAGCCGGAACGGTTTTTGGAAGTTAGAGTATATGAGAAGATTTTATTAGAATAACGTCCGCGCGCTCGGCGGGCTTTGCGTGAGAAAATCACTATTTCACGCAGAGGGCGCGGAGAACGCAGAGAGTTACCGAAATTTTCTAAATTTTTGTATGAACGGAAAGGAAAAATTTCAAATCATCACATTTTACGAATTCAAAGATTTGGGCGACGCGGAAAATTTGCAGAAAATAAAATCCGCGCTCAAATCGGCGATGCTCGAAAATGAGATTCTCGGAACGATTCTATTGGCAGGCGAAGGTTTTAATTCGACGATCAGCGGCGAGCCGGAAAATATTAGAAAGTTTATCGGAATTTTAGAAAAAGCTTTAAATACTAAACTGGTTTATAAAACTTCATACTTTTCCGAACAGCCCTTCAAACGCGCCAAAGTTCGCATCAAAAAAGAGATTGTAACTCTCAAAAAACAGGTCGAAATCGAAAAAGGCTCAGGCACGCACGTTAAACCGAAAGACTGGAACAAAATCATTTCCGATCCCGAAACTTTTGTTTTGGACACGCGCAACGATTACGAGGTCGAACTCGGAACATTCAAAAATGCGGTTAATCCGCGGGTTGCCGAATTTAATCAAATGCCCGAATTTATTAAGGAAAATCTCGATCCCGAAAAACACAAACAAGTGGCGATGTTTTGCACGGGCGGAATTCGATGCGAAAAATTCGCGCCGTTTTTGAAAGCGCAGGGCTTTGAAACCGTTTTTCAGCTCGAAGGCGGAATCCTGAAATATCTCGAAGAGATTCCCGAAGAAGAAAATTTATGGGAAGGCGATTGTTTTGTTTTTGACGAGCGAATAACGGTAAACCGTGAAACATTTCATCAGACGGAAAGTGAAAACGATGAGTAAAATTTCGCCCGCCAGAATCGCCGCTTTTGAAATCCTTAGAAAAATAGAAACTGAATCGGCGTTTTCATCTATTTTGCTTCCGCAGTATGAAGAAAAACTTTCCGTAAAAGACCGCGCTCTTTGTCATCAGATCACGCTCGGAGTTTTGCGAAATAAAATTTATCTCGACCGAATAATCGAAGTTCTGACCAAGGGTAAGAAAACCGATTCGGCGATCAGAACGATTCTGGAAATCGGACTTTTTCAATTACTTTTTCTCGACAAAATTCCCGACTACTCGATAATAAATGAATCCGTAAATTTGGTTCGACGGGCGAAAAAAACTTCCGCCAAAGGTTTTGTCAATGCCGTTTTACGCCGCGCGACGAGAGAGAAAATTAATCTGAAATTTTCGGATGAAATCGAAAAATTTTCGGTCGAAACCTCGCATCCGCGCTGGCTTCTGGAAAAATGGATTGAACATTTCGGTTTTGAAAAAGCGGTCGAATTGGCAAAAGCCAATAATGAGATTCCAAAAATTTGTTTTCGACCGACGCTGAAATTTTCGGCTGATGAAAGGATTTTTGAAAATTATAAAAAATCCGATACGGTCGAAAACTGTTTTATTGCAGAAAAATTCGATGAAATTCTGTTACGACTTGCCGAAAAAGACGAGATTTATTTTCAGGACGAAGCCTCGCAGATGGTCGGTCAAGCCGTTCAGTTAAAAGACGGCGATTTTTTTCTCGACGTTTGCGCCGCGCCCGGCAGTAAAACAACTCAGATTAGTGCAAAGTGCAAAGTGCAAAGGGCAAAGTTTTTTGCAGGTGATTTATATTTTCAAAGAGTTAAATTTTTAGAGGAAAATTGCCGGAATCAGGGTGTTGATTTTGTGAATATCGTAAACTACGACGCGGAAAATTCTCTGCCGTTTGCGGATAAAATGTTCGATGCGGTTTTAATTGACGCGCCGTGTTCGGGAACGGGAACGATCCGGCATAATCCCGAAATTCGTTATTTTCTGAAAAAAAATGATTTCAAAGAGTTATCTAAAAAACAACTCCGCATCCTGGAAAACGCATCAAAACTCGTCAAACGCGGCGGGAAATTGATATATTCGACTTGTTCGCTCGAACCCGAAGAAAACGAATCAGTAATCGAGAACTTTTTGAAAACGAACGTGGATTTTGAAAAAATCGCTCCGAACGTTCCCGAAAGGTTTTTAACCGGAAACGGCTTTGCGCGGACATTTCCCTCGTCGGACAAGATGGACGGTTTTTTTATTTCCGAGCTTTACCGCCGGTAATTTCAAGTTTGTTCGGAACTGACAAAAATGTTAGACTTCCTTGTTTTAGTGAGATAAAAATGGGCTTTGTAAAATCAGGACTTTCGGCTTTAGGAAAATTTTTCATCGTGCTGGCACTTGCCGCCGCATTTATCGTCGGTCTGGTGAGCGTCGTTTATATGTCGCTCAAGGGCGAAGAGGTAACGATTCCCGAAATTGTCGGGAAAGACTTTAAGCAGAGCGAAGACGAACTCGCCGCGCTCGGTTTGAAAATCCGCCGCGTCGCCAACCGCTATAGCGAGGAACCCGCAAACACGATCCTGGAACAGCGTCCGCGCGCCGGTTCGACCGCCAAATCCGGTCTAATGATCTCCGTCATCGTCGCCCAGCCGAATCCCGAAGGCACGGAAGCTCCGGCGGAAGTTAAAAAGAAAGCAGATGATGAGGAAGCTATCGAGGAAATCGAAGATCTGATCTCCGACAAACCGAAAAAAGCATCGAACAAATCAACGACCAAAAAGAAAACTTCGACGACGCGCGATGTGATCGCCAATAAATCATCGGACAATTCTGATTCTGCGGACAAAGAGAAATCTGACGGTAGTCCGAAATCGAATACTTCGGGCAGTCCAGCCGGAACAAAAGAAAACAAAAATTCGACGACAACTCCGAAGCCGGCAAACAGCCCGGCGGCGAATCCGAAAAAGCCGTCGGAAACAACTAAACCGTCGAGCGGCGACACGCGGCAGAGAAAAGCTCCGCCAAGCAACTAAACCCGTGAATTTAGCAACCAAAACTACGAAAAGCGAAGGAATGTTTGAAATTGCTCCGTCAATTTTATCGGCGGATTTTACGCGCCTCGGCGAAGAGATCGAAGCGATCAAGACAGGCGGGGCGACAGTTTTGCATTTTGACGTGATGGACGGGCAGTTCGTCCCGAACATCACCATCGGCTTGCCGGTTTTGAAATCGGTCAGAAAAATGACCGATATGACGATTGATTGCCATTTGATGATCGAAGAGCCGAGCCGCTACGCCGCGAAATTTGTCGAAACCGGCGCGAATATGGTTTCGGTTCACGTCGAAGCCGACGTTCATTTGCAGAGAACGCTTTGCGCGATTCGTGAAGCGGGCGGCAAAGCGGGCATTGCGATCAATCCGGCAACGCCGCTTCTCGCGCTCGAAGAAGCATTGCCGTATGCCGATTTTATTCTCTTGATGTCGGTCAATCCGGGTTTCGGCGGTCAGAAATTTATTCCGACGATGATTGACAAACTGCGCCGTCTGCGCCGGATGATTGACGAGCGCGGTTTTGAAACGCGAATCGAGATAGACGGCGGCATTGACGCGACGAATATCGGCGAAATCGTTAAATTGGGCGCGGAAATCATTGTTGCCGGTTCGGCTGTTTTCAACGGCGGAAAGCCGGCGGAAGCGGTCAAGGAATTGATTGATAAGGGAACAAATTGGGTTTAACTTTCACAAAAAAAGTATTTCGAGATTTATAATATTTTAGAGGTAAATATGTTTTTTATAAAAAGCAAAGCGGTTTTGTTAAGTTTTCTGATGCTTTTGAGTTTTGTCTTTACGGCATCGGCTCAAAATACGGCGACTCCGGCACAGCGTCTTCAGATTATGCGGGAACAGCTCGACCAGATGCGGCGTTCGATTGACAGCGCGATTTCCGTTCTGAAGGATGAGGAAAAAGAAGACAAAGCGAACAAGGACGACAAATCCAAACTGGAAACGCCGCTCGGACGCTTAAAAAGTCTGGAAAAAGAAATTTCCAGCCTCAGTTCGGATATCAACAGTCTGCGCGGAAAGGTTGACCGTTCGGAAAAATACGAAATCAGCGACATCGAAAATCTCGAAGAAGCCTTTGCCAATCTGAAATCGCGCGTCGAAAAAGCACAGGTCGAAACGGCGGTCGCGCGCGCCAATCCGGCTTCGGACGTCGGCAAACCGCGCGAGAAAAAGAAAAAGAAAAAATTCCTCTGGCTGTTCGGCGGCGGAACTGACGAATATGAGGAACTGATCGGAAACGTAACGCCGGGGCGCGACCGCGAACTATTTATTGTCGCCACGCGCGAAGTCCGCAAGAAAAATTACGAGGTCGGACGGCTTCTTTTCCAGACGATCATCACGACCTATCCCGATTCGCCGTATTTGCCGATGGCGAAACTCGCGGTCGCCGATTCGTTCTTTCTGGAAGGCTCGACGAGTTCTTTGATTCAAGCGGTAGCGGCTTATCAGGACTGGCTCGCATTTTTCCCGACGCATCCGCTTTCCGACCGCGTGCTTCTGAAAATCGCCGAATCGGAAATGCGCCAGATCGGACTTCCTGACCGCGATTCGACGCACGCCCGGAAAGCCGAACAGCGTCTCCGCGCGCTTTTACAGCAATATCCCGACACGCCGCTCAAACCGCTGGTCGAGGAAAGACTTGTGGAAGTTCAGGACAATCTCGGACTGCATAATCTCTACATCGCCAATTATTACTACAAGCAGTCGGTTGATTATAAAAAAGGCGGTTTGAAGGGCGCGCAGTCGCGTTACCGCGAAATTTTGCAGAAATATCCGAATTTCAGCTTTATGGACGAAGCTCTCTACAAGCTCGCCGTAACTTATCTCATCGAAGAAGAAACCGATCAGGCGGCGCGGTATTTCCAGCAGATCGTCAGCGATTATCCGAACAGCGATTATGTCGAAAAAGCCAAAGAGCAATTAAATCTTCTGGGCGCGAAAATCCCCGAACCGAAACCTGAAGGTTTAAAAAGATTACCGCCCGAAAAAGTTTCGTTCATTCAAAATTTCAAAAATCAGCTTTTCGGAATTTATCCTCTGACGATTGATAAAAACGGCGTTTTGATGACGAAGAATTTCGATAAGGAAAAATTCGAACTGATTGACCAGATCATCGAAAACGAGGGCGATCTGCGGGAATCTCAAATTCCCAAAGCATTGACGACCGTAATTTCGGAACGCCGTCCGGCACAGGACAAATAATTCGATGACGGAAATATCGCCGGAAAACCGAAGCGAACTCGAAAGGCGTTACCGCACGACCGTTTTTGTATATGTTTTTCAGATTTTCACCGTTATCGCGCTGATCGCCGCCGCATGGTTTATCGCGCAAACATCGGAAAATTCGATCACCGATCAATCTCTGACGACGCTCTGGGCGGCGGTTTTATTTATCGCCATCGGAGCGTTTGTTTTGCGACGTTTGATTTTTAACTGGGAGCGTTTGAAAAACACCGCGTTATTGAAAGGCACGAAAGGATTGATCCAAAAGCTCCAGATCAATTCGATATTTCTCGGTGTGATCGGCGAGATCGTAGCGATTTTCGGATTTTTGATCGCCGTTTTGAGCGGCAATAAATGGGAAATGTTCCGCGCCGGCGCAATCGCTCTGGTCGTTTTTCTGGCGAATTTTCCGAGAAAATCCACCTGGAAAAAAATCGTCGCCAATTTGGAAAAAATTTAAAGAGGTTTTTTAATGAGAAATTTTGTAACAGTTGTTTTAGTTTTAGTTTTTTGCGCCGCTTTTAATTTATCAGTGTTCTCACAGGAAGGCGCGGGACCTCGCCCCGGCGCGACACCGCCGTCGTCGGATCAAAAAATCGCCGATGCGCTCGCTCAAAATTTAAAACAGCAAACTTCGGACGTCTCCCGCGAACGCCGCGAACAGGCGTATGCCAAACTTCTCGAAGCGCAGAGATATTTGTGGAGCCGTCAGCGCGCGCGTTCGCAATCGAGCGTCCGGGCAGCGGTTCAGCTTGCCCGTCAATCCGTCCAGCAAGCCGTCGAATTAGACCCGCGCCTGGCGGAAGCCTACACCGTTCTTGCCGAACTTTCACTCCTCGCGCCGCCCTATGACGCTGACGAAGCGATAAAACTGGCGAATATCGGAATCCAGTTAAATAAAAACAATTTCGGCGCGCACCGGATTCTGGCGCGTCTTTACACGCTCAAAAGCGGGATCGGAAAAAGAGAAGGAAACTTAAGCGGCGCGGCTTCGAACAATTCTCTGAACGCGGAATTTACCAATAAGGCGATTGACGCATGGAAAGAACTGACGCGGCTCGACCCGCGCTATGCCGAAGGCTGGGCGTTTTTAGCCGCCTTTTATGAAGAGACCGGAAAAAAACAAGAACGGATCGAAGCGTTAAATAATTGGCTCGCTTCCGCCGCACCGGTCGAAACCGGATTTTACCGAAATGTTTTCGGCACACAGGAAATGCTTTCTCCCGAAAACGCCGCGCTCAAACTCGGATCCGCTCTTCTCGAAGACAATCAACTGAAAGAAGCCATCGAGATTTTGAGCCGCGCGATTGCCGACGATCCCGAAAATGGAGAAGCCATCGAACTGCTCCGCGAAGCCGCAGAATCAGCCGATGCCGCGACGGCGACTTCGGCGATCGAAGCGTTGAAACAAGCCGTCTATGCCAATCCCGAAAATACTTCCCTGCTGAAACTGCTCGCCGATATTCAGGCGCGTTCGGGTCGGGTTGACGATGCGGCGAAAACCCTGCGCGACAACATTACAAAACTTGCCGAAAAAGACAAATCCGCCGCCGCCAATCTGCAGGTCGCACTCGGCGATATCTACGCCGAACGCGAGAGTTACGACGAAGCGGTCGCCGTCTATAAAAACTCTTTCCGAATTCGCGGCATTGAAAACAATCAGCTCATCACCGACGATGACCGCGAATTTGCGATCGTCGTTTATGACAAGATGATCAAGGCTTATAAAAATGCCGGAAAAACGAACGAAGCGAAATTTTTGATCGAGGAAACACGCCCGATTTTCGGCAACAACGAATTTTTTGCCGACCGCCAGTTAATTGACCTCTACCGCGAGAACGGCAGTCATTCCGAAGCTCTGAAAATCGTCAAATCTCTGCGTTTGAAAAATCCTTCGGAATATTCGCTGATGCGGCTCGAAGCCTCGATCCTCACCGATATGGGGAAAGTTGACGAGGGCGTTGCCGTCATTCAGCCGCTGATCGGAAAGACTTCGCAAGTTCCTTCGGCTATGACCGATGATTTTGTAAATTATTGGTTTATTTCCAGTCTTTACAGCCAAGCCAAACGCGGCAAACAGGCGATTGACGCGGCGAATAAAGCGTTTGAGCTGGCGGATAGTGCCGAACGAAAACAGATCGCTAAACTAACTCTCGCCACCGCCCAACAGATGGCGGGCGATTTCGCTTCGGCTGAAAAAACCTTGCGCGAAATTTTAAAACAAACTCCGCGCAACCCGATCGCGCTGAACAATCTCGGTTATTTTCTGCTCGAACGCAATGAAAAACTCGACGAAGCGCTCGACCTGATCCAGCAAGCGGTCAGAATTGATCCGACAAATCCGTCTTATCTGGACAGTCTCGGCTGGGCTTATTTCAAACTCGGAAAATTTGCCGAAGCCGAAAAATACTTGAAAGACGCCGCCAAATTGGACGGCGGTTCGGCAACGATCCACGAACATCTCGGCGACGTTTATCAAAAACTGAACAAACCTGAACTGGCGAAAAAAGCCTGGCAGAAAGCCCTGAATCTGACTTCCGACGCGGAAGAGATCAATCGCCTGAAAGCGAAGCTGAAATAATTTATATATTTTTTTCAAGCCGCGGTTCGATGCGGAGACGACGGATTTTTATTTTTGATTTTTTTCCGACGTCTCCGCCTCGATCCGCGACTGACTTTTTTCCTCAATATTTGGAATCCCAAATCCATTGCAAGTTTTTTAAAACTGTCAAATAAATAAACGCCCCGCACGTTTATCCAAAGACCTTAACCGAAAAGGCAAAGCCGCAGTGATGCGGAACACGCAAAGCCGTGAATCTCTTTTTATACCGCGAGATCGTCCGGCTACCGAAGTGAGGTTTCAATGAACAATCATTCCAAATACCTGTATTTCCGCCGAATCATTTTACTCGCATTGCTTCTTACTGTTTTTAGTCTGGGCGTTTCCGCGCAATACTCCGGCACCGATTCCAGCGAATCCCGCCCGCGCTATGTAGAAGCCGAAAAAAAGGCGATCATCGTCAGTTCAAATTCCGCATTTTCAACCCTTGACCTCGAAAGACAAGCCTTCAATCTGCTGAACTCTAAACGTGCCGCAAAAAGTTTGCCGCCGCTCGAATGGAATGATGATGTGGCTCGGATCGCGCGGATGCACTCCGAAAATATGGCAAAATACAAATTTTTCAGCCATACCGGGATTGACGGTTTGATGGTCAACGACCGCGCCGATCTGTGCGGACTTAGCCGCTGGAAAGCGATCGGTGAAAATATCGCCTACAATCGCGGTTACGAAAAACCTGTCGAATTCGCCGTCGAACGCTGGATGCAGTCAACCTCGCACCGCGAAAATATTTTAAATAACCGCTGGAAGGAATCCGCCGTCGGTGTCGCTGTGGCAAACGACGGTTCGTTTTATTTTACGCAGGTTTTTCTGGTCAGAAGATAATTGCCACAAACAGATTCTTTGTCTGTAAAGGCGGAGAAATACGGAGATTTGCCGGATTGACTACCTTTCTCAGCGCGTTTTTTCGGCATTTTCTCCGTGTTGTTTTTTAAAATTAACGGAGTAAAAAAGCCGCAAAAAAGCACATAAACCACAAAAAGAAATAATTTTTTAATGCACTTTTTGTAAATTTTGCGCTTTTTTGCGGCGATCATGTCTTATTCCGCACTAACGGTAAATTAAAAATCGTCCGCCCAAAATTTTTTCTTAAACTTTTCATCCGTCCAGAAGCCTTTGAAGATTTCGATCTTCGGGGCTTTTCTGCCGTTGAGAACGATGCCGACGACATCGTATCGAAATTTGAAATTTTGCAGGCTGAATATTTTCCGGTAAACGCGCGCCGTCCGCGTGATCTGTCTCTGTTTACGCAGATCAACCGCCGACAGCGGAGTTGAAAATTCGTCCGAGTTTCTGGTTTTTACTTCGATAAAACACAAAACGTCTTTTTCCAAAGCGATCAAATCTATCTCGCCGGAAATCTGAACCCCGGGACGATTTCTACCGATCGGCACTTTGAAATTGCTTATAACCAGATCGTAGCCGTTTCTCGCCAAAAAAACCGCCGCCAAATCCTCGCCGGTTTTTCCGATCCGGCTTGTTTCGGACTGCGGTAAATTTATGTTTTCAAAATTTAGTGAAATCAATTCAGCCATTTTTTATTGATTTGAATTTTAATCCAACTTCAAAATTTTCTTCAATGTTTTTTTTCGTTTGCCTGACGTTGAAAAAAAATTTGCGGCGGCGGTTAAAAAAAATAATAATTAGACTGTAATGAAATATCTGAAAATCGCCGTTATCGTTTTGTTTATCGCTTTTGCCGCTATCCAGTTTTACCGCCCGGATTTTACGAACCCGCCGGTTTCCGACAGCGAAAATCTTTTTAGCGGAAATCAGGTTCCCGAAAACGTAAAGGCGATTCTTGTTCGCTCGTGCAGTGATTGTCATTCGAACGAAACGGTTTTCCCGTGGTATTCCAATATTGCGCCGGCGTCGTGGTTTCTCGCCGAACATATCGAACACGGGCGGAGCGAGATGAACTTTTCAAAATGGAACACTTACGACGCGAACCGCAAAGATCATAAACTCGATGAAATCTGTGAGATGATCGAATCGCGTGAAATGCCTCTGCCGTCGTATCTGTGGATTCACTGGGACGCGAAACTTTCCGGCGATGAAATAAAAACCGTCTGCGAGTGGACCAGACAGGAAAGAGAAACCTTATCCGCCCCGAATTAATACACGCGGAAAACTTGCCGCCGTCTTTCCGCATCTAGTATATTTGAAAACAGCTTTCCCCTTTAACCCCTAAAATTCTGACGTTCGAGGAAAAATTTTTAATGAAACGAAAGTTTTTTGCCGCGCTTTTATGCGCCGCATTTCTGCCGCTGAATCTTACGTTTTTGACATCCGAAATCTCGGCACAAAGACGAAACGAAAATTACCGGGCTTCGAAAACGGATTTTTCCGGCGAAGAATTCGAAATTTACGGGCTGATAAATAATCGCCGACGAAAAAGCCGTTTACAAGATTTGTATTGGGATGACGACGTGGCGGAAATGGCGCGGCGTTATTCGGCAGAAATGGCGCGCGGAAATTTTTTCTCCCATCACGACCGGCGCGGCAAGTCGGTCGTTGACCGCGCCGAGAATTTCGGACTTCGCGGCTGGACGTTGATCGGCGAAAATCTTTTTTTCTATGAAGGCTACGGCGAATTTTCAAACCTTGCTGTCAACGGCTGGATGCGATCCAGCACCCACAAAAAAAATATGCTCAACCCGGAATGGACAACGACCGGCATCGGCATCGCCTCGGATCGTGCGGGCAGAATTTATATCACACAGGTCTTTTTGAAATAAAAAAAACTAACAGGGATGAAAGGGATAAAAAGGATAATAGAACTTTTTTTAAATTACTGTCTATCCTGTTCACCCCTGTTAATTTTTTACCCTAATCTCTCGAAAAACCGTATCTTACACCAACGCGGAAAGTTCTTCCGATGTCGGGACGGACGATCGGCAGCGGTCTTCCGAAAGAATCGAATTTTCCGATGTTCGCATCCCGGTTATCAAAAATATTCTCGATAGTTCCAAAAACCTCGAAACCTTTTTTGACAGTTTTCGCACCGTAAACGTCGAAAAGCTGAAACGGTTCGGATTCGAGTTCGGTTTGCAGAGCGCGGTTGGAAAGCGACGAAGCCGTCCAGCCGGAATAGAAGCTCGCCCTGACATTTCCGCGAAATCCGAGTGTCTGGTTGTCATACCCGAGTTTTAAAAACGCTTGATTTCTAATCCGTTCCGGCAGATATTCGCCCGTTTCCTTGTTTCGCGCGTCGAGATAAGTGTATGCGCCGCCGGCAAAGAAATTTTTCGGCAGTTTTATGTCGAAATCCGTTTCGACGCCCTGCGTATAGACGTTTGAAAGGTTATTGTAGATCAGCAAAAGCCGGAACAGACGCACCGAATAATCAGCCGGATCGAGTCCCTGACTTCGCAAAATCCCGTTTGCCTGAGCGGTCGAAAACACGAATCCGAAATTTTCCGCCTCGATCAGATTTTTAACATCATTTCTGAAAAAATTAACGCCGAAACGATACGTCTTTTTGGTGGAAGAATACTCCGCGCCGACCTGCCACGAACCCGAATGTTCGGGTCTGAGATTCGGATTTCCGAACACCTGATAAAAGTTCGAGACATTGTAAAAACGGTAATAAAGCTGTCCGAGATCGGGAGCGCGAAAGCCGCGTCCCCACGAGGCGCGAAGATTGATGCGGTCGGTCGCTCGGATATTCAAACCGACTTTCGGCGAAACCGCCGAACCGAAAATCGAATGATCGTCATACCGCAAACCGACGGTCAGCGTCGCCCAATTTGTCAGGCTGATCTTATCCTGTCCCCAAACCGTGCGCGTGTCGGCGCGTTCGCCCGAATTGTCGCGCAGGCGGTTAAACCCGCTGTAGCGGTCGGTCGTCCATTCGCCGCCGAATTGGATGATCTGGCGTTCGCCCCAGATGTAAAGAGCCGAAGCGTCGAGCCTGCCGTATCTCTGAAAAAGATTGTCGTCGGGAAATGATGTTCCGCTCGTCAGCGTTGTCGTTCCGATCTCGTCGTAACGCGAAAAATATCCGCGCGCCTGAAAAACCGTCCGCGCATTCGGCGACCAGTTGGCGGTCAAACCGTAGTTTTGCGTCGTGTCTCGGATATGATCGAACTGCGGCAAGGAAAACGGCGGAGCGTTCGGATTTGAACTGAAAAAAGGTTCGCTCAGGGAACGCCCTTTCGCGTCGCCCGTGTAGATGTCGGCGAACCCGACGAGATTGAATCCGGGCGTGAATTCGTATTTCAGTTTCGCAAAATAATTTTCGCGGTTAAATCCCGCACCCGTCGTGTCGAACGTCGTCGGCGTCAGATCGAATTCATTTCGCTTGGTGCGTCCGACGCTGAAAAATCCGCCGAAATTATTTTTCTTAAAACCGAGTTCTCCGCGCGGGTCGAAAACGCCGAAATTACCACCCGAAACCGTTACGGCTCCCTCAAGCGGTTTGTTCGGTTCGCGCGTGATGAGATTGACCACGCCGCCGATCGCATCCGAGCCGTAGAGAGCCGAAGCCGCGCCTTTGACGACCTCGATCTGCTCGATCTTACCGACCGACTGGCGGTCGAGATTGATATTTCCGCTCTTGATACCGCGCGCCGCGATGACCGGAAAACCGTCAATTAATACAAGCGCCTGACGCGAACCGATGCCTTGAATCTGTTCGCCCGCGACCGCGCTTGTCGTTCCCGTATCCGAACCGAGACGGGTTTGCACGCCCGGAACTTCCTTTAGCACTTCGCCGACGGTTTCATATCCCGTATCACGGATTTCGCGCCGCGTTACGACCTCGACTTTTGTATTCAGACTTTCCTGCAGTTCTGCCTGACGCGAACCGGAATAAACGGTCGTTTCGGCTTGAAGCGGCGAAACGGAAAGTCTTATTTGCGTTTTGTCCGAAGTTACAGGTTCGGAAAATCTCTCGAATCCGGTGGCATCAACGATGATCACATATTCGTCATTCGTTTCCGCTCCGAATTTAAAATTTCCCTCCAGATCGGTTTCGACAACCCGTTCCAATCCCGTCTTTTTGTTCCGTAAAACGATGCTCGCGCCAGCGACCGCCGCGCCGTTCGAATCAATTACGGTTCCGCTAATTTCCCTGTTCTGCGCGAATACCGCGATTGATAATAAGATTATTAAAAATGTTGCTGAAATTTTTGTTTTCATAAAACCTCGATAAAATAAATACTTTGTGAACTTTTAAAACTATATTATTTGAAATGCGAATAACTAAGCGCGCAAATAATCAAAATTTCTAATAAGTTATTTTAAATTGTCTAACCTGTGTGAAATTTAGAAATTCACTTTCTCGAAAAAAGCGAATACTATTTGAATCGTGAATGACAAACCGCAATTTTTTTCGGTAAGCGAATTTTCAGTTACCGCGAGTTTCGGGAATTCGATCTCGCCCGAAACGAATCAAGTAGTTCTTGCTTTAGCTGATTATATCGAACAGAAGCCTCTCTGCGGACTGAGAGAAATCGTTCCCGCTTATTCATCGCTGACTGTTTTTTTCGATCCGACGGTCGTCAGAAAAAATTTCCCGGCTTCGCCGACGGCATTTCTTACGGTCAGAAACTATCTGGAAAAAGCTCTGGAAAATTTAGTGGTGAAAAGTAAAAAAAAGCCGCGCGAGATCGAAATTTTATTTGACTGCCGCGATGAATACGCGCTCGATTTGGAATATATTTCCGGCGAAAAAAATTTATCCAAAAAGAAAATTATCGAAATTTTTACATCGAAAACTTACCGTGTTTTTATGCTCGGTTTTCTGCCAGGTTTTGCGTATATGGGCGAAGTTGACGATCGAATCGCCCTTCGGCGAAAAGACAAACCGCGGCTGAATGTGCCGAAAGGCAGTGTCGGAATCGCCGGAAATCAGACGGGAATCTACCCGCTCGAATCGCCCGGCGGCTGGCAGATCATCGGCAGAACCGACACCGAACTTTTTACACCGAACGAAAAAAATCCGACCTTTCTGCAAGCCGGAGATTTAGTAAAATTCGTGACGAAATAGATGAGTTTATTAATTAAAAAATCAGGCTTACTTTCGACCGTTCAGGACGCGGGCAGAAACGGTTTCCGGCGTTTCGGTATCAACCCGAACGGCGCGATGGACAAGACCGCTCTGCGTTTGATCAATATTTTGCTCGGCAATGATGAAGCGGAAGCCGCAATCGAAATGCATTTTCCCGCCCCGGAAATTTTATTTGAGCAAAATGCCGTCTTCGCCCTCGGCGGCGCGAATTTCGGCGCGAGATTAAACGATGAACCGGCTGAAAACTGGAAAATTCAATTTGCCGAAACCGGCGGCATTTTAAAATTTCCCGAAAAAATTTCCGGCAACCGCTGTTATCTGGCGATTCGAGGCGGCTTCAAAATCGAAAAATGGCTCGACAGCCGAAGCACAAATCTGACGGCAAAAATCGGCGGTTTCAACGGCAGAAAATTAGAAACCGCCGACCGGATAGAATTTAACCAAAAAACAAAACTCAAAACTCAAAACTCAAAACTCAAAATTTCCAATAACCTTCTTCCCTTTTACAGCCGTTTCCCGACCGTTCGGATCATCAAGGGCGCGGAGTTTGACAGTTTAACGGCACTGAGCGAGCGGGATTTTTTAGCGGAAACTTTTACGGTTTCAAAAGATTCGAACCGGATGGGTTTCCGGCTCGAAGGCAAGCCGCTTTATCTTTTGGAGAAAAAAGAACTCGTTTCGTCCGCCGTTGATTTCGGCACGATCCAGCTTTTGCCCGGTGGTCAGATGATCGTTTTGATGGCGGATCATCAAACGACGGGCGGCTATCCGCGGCTCGGAAATATTATCTCGATTGATCTGCCATTGATGGCGCAGCTCGGCGCGAATGACAGGGTGGGATTTCATCTGATTTCTATCGAAGAAGCCGAAAATCTTTTGTTCGAACACGAAAAAGATTTGAATTTCCTGCGAATCGGAAGTAAATTTGCATTTAAGCAATGAATAAAAAAATTGATCTCAACTGCGATATGGGCGAGAGTTTCGGCGCGTGGGAAATGGGCGACGATGCCGCGCTGATGGATTATGTTTCGTCCGTTAATATTGCCTGCGGTTTTCACGCCGGCGACGCGACCGTGATCAGAAAAACGGTCGAAACCGCGATAAAAAAAGGCGTCTCGGTCGGCGCGCACCCGTCGTTTCCCGATCTGCAGGGCTTCGGCAGGCGCGAGATGCGGCTTTCGCCCGAAGAAATTTTCGACATCGTGCTTTATCAAATTTCGGCACTCAAAGGCATCTGTGAATCTTTCGGCATAAAGCTCCACCACGTCAAACCGCATGGCGCGCTTTACAATCAAGCGGCGAAAGACGAAACGCTGGCGAAAGCGATTGCCAAAGCGGTCAAAGCTCTGGACACGAATTTGATTCTATACGGATTGTCGGGAAGTCATCTGATTTCCGAAGCCGAAAAAATCGGATTGAACACGGCATCCGAAGTTTTTGCCGACCGGACATACAAAGCGAGCGGAAATCTAACGCCGCGTTCCGAATCGAACGCTTTGATTAATGATACGGAACAAGCGATTTCACAGGTTTTGCAGATGATTACCGAACAAACCGTAACGGCGGCGAGCGGCGAAAAGATTCCGATCAAAGCCGACACCA
This sequence comes from Pyrinomonadaceae bacterium, assembly GCA_041940425.1. Lineage (GTDB taxonomy): Bacteria > Acidobacteriota > Blastocatellia > Pyrinomonadales > Pyrinomonadaceae > DATHTS01. The sequence goes on along the minus strand of JBGTSF010000011.1, from coordinate 26,545 downwards.
TCTGCATTCACGGCGACGGCGAACACGCGCTGGAGTTTGCCAAAAAGATCAGGGAAAGATTGCTAAATAACGGCATCGAAGTTTCGGCAATCTGGCATTTCTTTTAAATGAAAATTTGAACCGCAGAGACGCGGAGACGAAAAGGTTTTTAAAGATTTAATGAATAACCCGATGCAAATTTCCCGATTATTTTCCTCTGCGTCTCTGCGGTAAATACCAAATGAAAAAATCTTTTTCATCCGTAATTCTCGGCGCGGCTTTTTTGATGGCGACATCGGCGGTCGGTCCGGGATTTCTGACGCAGACTTCGCTTTTTACCAAACAATTGGCGGCGAGTTTCGGCTTTGTCATTCTGCTTTCGATCATTCTCGATATTTTCGCGCAACTCAATATCTGGCGCGTTTTGACCGTCAGCGAACGGCGGGCGCAGGACGTTGCCAATCAAACGATTTTCGGAAGCGGGTATCTGCTCGCCGCGCTCGTCGCGTTTGGCGGTTTGGCGTTTAATATCGGCAATATCGCGGGCGCGGGACTCGGTCTGAACGTGCTTTTCGATCTGAATGTCGAATACGGCGTAATCATCAGCGCAGTCGTTGGAATAATAATTTTCAGTTTCAAAGAAGCCGGGAAAGCGATGGATTTTTTCGTCAAACTGCTCGGTTTCGTGATGCTCGGTTTGATAATCTATGTCGTTTTCGTTTCCCAACCGCCGATCGCCGAAGCCGCTTTTCGCACCGTCTATCCCGAAAAAATTGACGCGATGATGATCGTCACCTTGGTCGGCGGAACGGTCGGCGGCTATATCACATTCGCCGGAGCGCATCGTCTGATTGACGCGGGAATTTCGGGAAAAGAAAATCTGCCGGAAGTAACGCAGAGCGCGGCGACCGGAATTTTACTGACGGCAATCATTCGTTTTCTTCTTTTTCTCGCCGCTCTCGGCGTGATCGCAATGGGACTCACGATTGATGACGCTAATCCGCCCGCGTCGGTTTTTCAAAACGCGGCGGGTATTGTCGGCTATAAGATTTTCGGCGTTGTGATGTGGGCGGCGGCGATCACATCGGTCATCGGCGCGGCTTACACTTCGGTCTCGTTTTTGAAAACTTTTCACGCGAAAGTAAAAGATTACGAGCGATTCGTTATCATCGGATTTATTATTTTTTCGACTTTGGTTTTTCTTTCTATCGGCAGACCAGTCAAGGTTCTGGTTTGGGCGGGAACGATCAACGGCTTTATTTTGCCCATCGGTCTGGCTTTGATTTTGATTGCTTCGAGAAAAAAAGCGATCACGGGAGATTATCAACATCCGCTCTGGATGCAGATCGCCGGTTGGCTAGTCGTTTTGATCATGGCGTATTTTACGATTCAAACGGTGATTTCATCGTTTTAAAAATTGTCCAGCTGAAAACCTTTAAACGTTTTTTTTCTGCTTGACGAAATAAATTCCCCAAACCACAGCCAGAAATATTAAAATCAAAAACCCCGCGACCATCACGGCGTAACTCAAACCGCCCGAAGCCTGCCTCGACGAAATGCCGAGAAAGATCAGGAACGCGGCAAAAAACAATGCGATTATTGAAAGTGGTTTCATTTATTTTTATTTAAATTCTCAAGTTTTATACAAATCGAAACGGCAGATAAAATAATCGCCGCGGAAATTATTATCGCGCCGCTGTTCTTTTGATGAACAGCAAACACTAATCCGCTAAGAAAAAACACAACAGAAAAAACGAGCGCGTAGAGTAGTTCATTTCTCATAAATGTTTCTCTGTAAAAATTTCCCGTGTTATAAGCTAATTTTCATAATAATTAACTTTCAATTACGAGCTTCTTCATCTCAGTTTTAAAGACGTAAAACCCGGCGAACATATAAGAAAACGCGACGATCAAAATAAAAACGGTAACAAGATCAACGCCATTTTCTATAACCAAACGGTAGTTGTAAATCAAAAACCCGATCAAGATCAATCCCCAAAGGTTATAGCATATCAGACGGATATACGCGCCCGATTTTATCTGATTTTTCCAATCGTCAAAACTAATTCTTTTTAGATCGTCTTCCGCCATTCTCCGCATTCTACGGCGCATTAAATAAATCGGCAAAAATGCCGCCGATACAAATGCCAAAACTGCGACATACGCTATTTGAAACTTTAGATTTTCCACTTCTCAAACTCTCCCGAAAACTTCCGTCAGTTCAAGCAATCTTTCCGCCGTTTTACCGGAAAAATCATCTTCGACGCTTTGCCAGTTCCAGTTTCCCAAACTCGAAGCCGGCAGATTCATACGCGCTTCGTTTCCGAGTCCTAATAAATCCTGCATCGGCGCGATTGCCGTATTTGCGACCGACGACCAGACGGCGCGGATGAAATCCCATTGAATTTCCGTACCGTCGGAGTTTAAGTATTTCAAACAAAATGCGCGTTCCCGATCAATCTGCAAGTTATCGCGTGTCGAGCCTTTTCCGACTCCCGAATTAAACCAGCCGACTACCGTGTCGTTGTCGTGCGTTCCGGTATAAGCGACCGAATTTTTTATATAATTATGCGGCAGATCGTGATTTTTCGCATCGCCGCCGAAGCCGTATTGCAAAATTCGCATTCCGGGAAAACCGAACGAATCGCGCAGATGTTCAACATCGGGCGTTATTACGCCCAAATCTTCCGCCCAAAAAGGCAGCTCGCCGATTTCGCTTTTTAGAGCGGTAAAAAGTTCCATTCCGGGAACATCAACCCATTCGCCGTTGACCGCCGTTTTGTCGCCGCCCGGAACTTCCCACGCGGCGGCGAAACCGCGAAAATGGTCAACGCGAACGACATCAACCGTTTTTAATGTCGCTTTGACGCGCGAAATCCACCAGCGAAAACCGTCGGCTTTCATCTTTTCCCAATCATAGATCGGATTTCCCCAAAGCTGTCCGGTGGCGGAAAAATAATCGGGCGGAACTCCGGCGACCGTCTTCGGCGAACCGTCCGCATTCAATTTAAATTCCTGCGGATTGCACCAAACGTCCGATGAATCGAGCGAGATAAAAATCGGCACGTCGCCGACGATCTTTATATTTTTTTCGTTCGCGTAATTCTTTAAATCCGACCATTGCCGAAAGAAAAGCCACTGCTGAAATTTTTGCAAAAGTATTTCGCCGCGCAAATTTTCACGCGCCTGTTCGAGTGCCGCTTCGTCGCGCAATTTTAAAGGTTCGTCCCATTCGAGCCAGAGCCGTTGATCTTGCGATTTTTTGATCGCGCGAAACAAAGCGTAATCATCGAGCCAAGAGTTTTCTTCCCAAACAAAAGTTTCAAATCTTTCGCGCAAATCAGCATCTTCTGATTGGCGGAATCTTTCAAAAGCGAGCGCGAGAATATGATTTTTCCAATCGTAAAGTTTTCCGAAATCTACGCGCCCGACCGGAAAATCCGGTTTTTGATTTATTTCTTCCATGGTCAAAAATCCGTCTTTGACGAGAAGTTCGGGCGAGATCATATTCGTATTTCCGGCAAAAGCGGAAAACGCTTGATACGGCGAATCGCCGTAGCCGGTCGGTCCCAGAGGCAAAATCTGCCAGTAAGTCTGCCGCGCCGATTCGAGAAAATCAACGAATTTATAAGCATTTTTGCCCAGATCGCCAACGCCGTAATCTGAAGGCAGTGATGTCGGATGCAGCAGAATGCCGCTCGCTCTCGGAAATTTCATAGTATTATTTCGTAATACGCGATACGTGTTACGCAATACGTTCTTTAGAAATTGAAAGTCGGTCTGGATTTATCAAAAGAGTTTTTTATCTATTATCCTTCCTTATCGCGTATCACTTATTACGTATCACGTATTACGTATCATGTATCACGCATAACGTATAACGTATTACGTATTACGTATCGCGTATCGCGCTTTTCGCCTATCACGTATTACCTATCACGCTCTAAAAATTCAAACTTTCATTTATCTGCAAAGGTTTTAATTTTTCGCTCAATCCGGCTTTTTCAGCTTCCTGTTTTAATAATCTTAGAGGCTGGTTCGGCGGTTCGTCCGACAGGTTGAATGTGCCGTAATGCATCGGAACGAGAATTTTCGCCTGCGCGTCCTGAAAAGCTTTTACTGCGTCCGAAGGATTATTGTGATTCGCCTGCATAAACCAGCGCGGCTCATACGCGCCGATGCCGATGATGAAATAATCCATCGCACCGAATGTATCGAAAAGTTCCCTGTAATGCGAACCGTAACCGGAATCGCCGCCATGATAGATTTTCTTTCCCGCGCCCTCGACAACATATCCGCCCCAGAGCCTCTGATTAGTGTCGAACAGCCCTCGCCGCGACCAGTGGCGAACGGGAACGAATGAGATTTTCAAATCGCTTTCCAGATTAAACTGCTGATACCAGCCCGCGTTTTTCACTTCGTTCGAACCGGTTTTCCAATCGTTAAACAAATCCTGCATTTCCAAACCGCCCAGAAATTTCGCGTTCGGAAACTTTTCGGCAAGGCTTTTCAAAGTCGTTTCGTCGCAGTGATCGCGGTGATCGTGCGTGACGAGAATGTAGTCAACGCGCTTTATTTTCTCGATCGGATTCGGCACTTCGACGAATCTGTCAATAAACGACGGCTCGCCGAAAACCGGATCAATCAAGATAGTTTTTCCATCAAGACGAATAAAAACCGAAGCGTGTCCGAGCCAGAGAATGCCGTCTTTTTCGCCGCCCAAAAAATTTGCCGGATCGAAAATCTGCAATCTTTCGGTATCATTTTGTTTTTCTTCTTTGAATTGATTTGCGCTTAGCTGCCATTTCAGCAAATCCGTTATTTTCGGCAAAAAAGGATGCTCGACGTTTACAAAACGCCCTTTCTGATCAACCGGCGTTCCCTGCCAATCGGCTTTGACGGTTTTTAAATTTTCATTTGTGACGTATTTTTCGATTTTCACGCTGTCAATTTTCTCCAAGACAAACGCCGATGTCAGCACGATGACGACGAGCAAAACAATAGCGATTAAAATTCTGAAAAACCATTTTTTCATTATTTTACAAATTCGGAATCCAGTAAAAACGCCCGCCCGAACTGACCTTTTTCAGCCCCAGCGCGGGAAGCTCCGATTCGACCGCGCCGAGATACGTGAAATGCGGCAGGTCGGAAATAACGGTCTGATGCCAGCCGTTTCGCGCCATGATCTGCTGAATTGCCGGGGAATTGTATTCATTGATGTCCACGGCGAGCATCGAAAGATGCTGCGAAGTTCCGGGCGGCGCGACCGAATACATGATCGGCTTTGACAAATCCTTGCTGAAATAAATTCCCTGTTCTTCGAGCTTGAAAATTTCCGCGATCTGTTCCGAAAGTGAGATTTTTCTGAGCCGGTCGGCGTCGAAGACAGAGAGTTTCCCGTTTGAAGTCCAGAAATCGAGCGCGGGTTCGACGCGGCTAAACCAGAGACCGACGGTTTCGCCGTAACTGCGCCGTCCGGCATCGTAATCTCTGGTCGTGATCTTCAGATTTTTCGCGGCGGCTTCCGCGACGGCGTTTTTCAGTGCGTTCATCGCCGCAGTTTGCAGTTCGATCTCGAATCTGCCGATCTTTTCGCGGCTGATACTCAAGGTGTTTTGAAAATCCGCGACATCTTTTTCGTCCCTGAAAATCACATTTTTCGGCACGACCCGTTCGCCTTTTCCGACAAACATCGCGCCGTATTCCTTTAAAATTCTCATTCCGAACGAATCTTTGGGCACGGAGAAATCTTTCGGCAGATTTTCGAAAAATATTGTTTCCATATCTTTTTGTACGATTCTCACCTCGCGCATCAGAGACGCGTCGGCGGCAAAAACCGCTTCGCGCCCGACCGCAAAATACTTGAAGCCCTTTCTCTGTTTGATGAAAAGCACGAGTTTTTTTTGTCCGGCAAATTCGATAAAAACGCCGTAGTCAATTTTCCCGTCGCCGTTCAGATCGGCTGAATAAGCCGCCGGAGCATTTTGCGTCCGTTCGTAATCCCAATCGCTGTCGTATCGCCAGGACGGAAAAACAGTGTCGAGAATTTTAACGCATTCTTTGGGCAAAGCGTTTACTTGCGACCGGACGGACTGGCTGAAAATCAAAAAACCGATTGTTATAAAGATGAGCGTTTTCATCGTTTGGTGACCGCAAGCGTAAAAACTTCTGTTGCGTTAAGTTTTTCAAAAATTTACGATTAAGCAATGAGCAAGTTTAGCAAATATTTGACTAAAACACTGCTGGTCATATATTTGATTTTTCTTCATTTTATATTAGTCGTTTTTATTTATGAAAAAATAAAATTGGGAACGGCTGATATTTCCGCTCTGAAACCCGACACGATTCCCGCGCCGGAATTTGAAAAACAAGTTCCGACCCCGCTCCCGATCCCGTCAATTTCTGAAACTGCCGAACCTGCACAGACGCCCGAAACTGCCTCGCCTCCCTTTGCCGAATACCCGGCGCACAGCCTTGTGATTCCCGTCAAAGGCGTTAAGCGCGAACAGCTCACGGACAATTACAACGATCCGCGCGACGGCGAACGCGCGCATAACGCGATAGACATTCCCGCGCCCGAGGGCACGCCCGTGCTTGCCGCCGCCGACGGCGAGATCGCCAAATTTTTCGACAGCGAACGCGGCGGCATCACGATCTATCAATACAGCGCGGATAAAAAATTGGTCTATTATTACGCGCATCTTCAGCGGCGGGCGGAAAGTTTGCAGGAAAAAGAATTTGTCCGGCGCGGCACGGTCATCGGCTATGTCGGCGACACGGGAAACGCCGTTAAAGGAAACTATCATCTGCATTTCGCCATCTCCGTTCTCGATGATCCGAGCCGCTATTTCGAAGGCGTGAGCATCAATCCGTTTCCGCTCTTAAAGAACGGGATCGAAACTGATTAACCGAATCTGCCGTCGCTCGCTTGGGCGCGAAATGTTTTATCAATCACCCGTGGAATTATGGTTTTTGAAAATTAAATGTATCAATAAAATATCGCGTAGCGATTATCTGACTTTAGCCGTGTAATTTATTGCACGGTCTAAGTTTATAAGGTGGTTTTGTCGCGTCAGCGACAATTGAATTCAGTTGTCGCTGACGCGACAGATTACCGTATTTATCATGTCCCGTGCGTTGAAACACACGGCTAAATTCAATTAGTCGCTAACGCGACAGAAAAATCCTTTATTGGAACATTTAATTTTCAAAAACCATAATTCCACGGCTAAATTCATTTCAACGCTACACGATTATTTGTTCTGCCGTTTTTGAGACAGCTTCAAATTCTTTGCAGATATTTTTAAAATTTTACTTCGGAATAATTATTGCACTCTTAATTTACAGATAGTTTTATAAGCATCAAAACAATACACAGGAGTTAGACAATAAATGCAGAACACCTTTCTAAATTTCAGTAAGATAAATTTTCTTTTCCTCGCGGCGCTTTCCCTGATACTTTTACAAGCCTGCGTTCCAAAGGAAAACACTAACGCGGCGAATGCGGCGAATGTTAATACCGCCTCAAATTCCAATTCAGTAAGTGAAGCCAGCCCGGACTCTTCGGGCGAAGTTTCGCCGCTCGGCGAAGAACAAAACATTTCCGAACAGCAGATCGAAGCCGGACGGATGGATCAGGACTGGAAAAAGTTCGTTCAGATTGACGGTTCGACCGAGAAAAACCAGACAAAGAACACCGAGAAGTGGAGCGACGTAACGCCGGAAAACGTCAATAATCAGAAGCAATATACGCCGCTTTCGGGCGATGCCGAAGGTCCTTCGGTTTTCCGCGCGCAGCTTCTGCTCGACCGCACGAACTTTTCGCCCGGCATCATTGACGCGAAATGGGGAAAGAACACGGAAAAGGCTGTCTATTGGCTGCAAAAAGCGCAGGGTCTGCCGGCGAACGGCGAGGTTGACCAAAAGACGTATCAAAAAATGATCGAGCTTGCCGGAACGCCGGAAAAATTGATCACCGAGCGTAAATTGTCGGAAAAAGACGTCGAAGGACCGTTCAAAAAAATACCTTCCGACATATACGAAAAAGCGAAAATGGATTGTATGTGCTACGAATCGCTCGAAGAAAAGCTCTCGGAAATGTTTCACATCTCGCCCGCGCTTTTGAAACATCTGAACCCGAAGGTTTCGCTCAACGATCTGAAGGCGGGCGATACGCTTTTTGTTCCGAATCTGCAGACGCCGATGGTTATCGAAAAAGGCACGAAAGTCGAAAATTCTAAAGCGGATGTCGCGCGCATCGTCATTTCAGATGGCGGTCATTACCTGCACGGACTGGATTCAAATGGAAAAATCGTCGTCCATTATCCTTCGACGCTCGGTTCGGAATACAACCCGTCGCCGTCGGGCGAGTATAAAATAAACGCCATCGCCAGAAATCCGTGGTGGCATTACCAGCCCGCTCTGCTCGACGAGGGCAGCGGACCGAACGCGAAGATTCCTCCCGGACCGAACAACGCGGTCGGCTTGATCTGGATGGATCTTTCAAAACCGCATTACGGCATTCACGGCACGAGCGCGCCGGAAACCATCGGCTACGCGACCTCGCACGGCTGTATCCGTCTGACCAACTGGGACGCGCTCGATCTCGGCAGTAGAATCGAAAAAGGCGTTGCGGTCGAATTCCGCGATACGGTCAACCGTTCGGATAAATCGGAAAGCAATTCCAACAAACGATCTTAAATTTTAGGATAAAAAACCAACTTTAATTATGCCGACCGCCTTTTTCAAAAAGGCATCGGCATAAATCATTTTGCCGCCGGCTCAATTCATTTGAGTGTCGGCGCGATTCATTTCGGCATTGGCGGCATTCATTTTGGCGTTGGCGCAAAGCAATCAGGCATCGGCTCAAAACAAACAGGCATCGGCTCAAAACAAACAGGCATCGGCGCAAAAAAATTAGACGTTGGCGGAAAACAATCAGGCGTTGGCGGAAAATTTTAAGCGGAGCGCTCTTTCAGCATAAATGTTGTTATGACATAATTTACGCCCTAACTTGAGAAAAGAGTCAATAAAGACCAAAAAAAATAGAACGCCAGCAAAAAAGCGTTCTATTTTCGATTTCACTTTGCCGGCTGAAGTTTTCTTTACCTTTCTTCCAACGCCCGTAAAGCGTCAAGAGCGACCTCGCGGTCGTCGAAATGATATTTTTCATTGCCGACGATCTGGTAGGTTTCGTGACCTTTCCCGGCGATGATGACGACATCGTTCGGTTTGGCTTTGGCGATTGCCTGAAAGATCGCTTCGCGGCGGTCGGAGATGATCTGATACGGGCAATTCGTATTTTTCAAACCCGCTTCTATCTCCGCTATGATTTGCAAAGGGTTTTCCGTGCGCGGATTGTCCGAGGTGGCGATGACGAGATCGCTGTTTCTTCCGGCGACTTCGCCCATCGGCGCGCGTTTTGTTTTATCGCGGTCGCCGCCGCAGCCGAAAACGGTGATGATTCTTCCTTTTGTCAGATCACGTGCCGTTTTCAAAGTATTTAAAAGCGCGTCGTCCGAATGCGCGTAATCCACGACGACGGCAAAATCGCCGTCGTGCGGCACACGCTCGAAACGACCGGGTGCGCCGACGCATTTGCTTAAACCTTTTTCAATCGAATCCAAATCATAACCCAATTCCAATGCGACGGCAGTCGCCGAAAGCATATTGTAAACGTGCGGTTTTCCAACTAAAGGAGATGTGATTTCCCTTTCGCCCTGCGGCGTTTTGAGCAAAAACGAAGTGCCTTTCAAAAGCGAAACTTCGATTTTTTCCGCCGTCAAATCGGCATTTGTATTTTGCGCGAAAGTTACGACTCTCTGCCCGTTTGCCTTTAATTCTTTTGCCAGTTTCATGCCCCAGCCGTCGTCAATATTTATCACGCTCGATTCCGGCTTGCTTCCTGTCCGCCCGTCGAAAAGCATCTTTTTCGCGTCGAAATAATTTTCCATCGTCCCGTGATAATCGAGATGATCGCGCGTCAGATTGGTAAAAACGACCGTCTTAAAATCCAGAAAATCACACCGATGAAGATGTACGGCTTGCGAAGAGGTTTCCATCACCGCCATTTCGCAGCCCTCGTCAACCGCTTCGCGCAAAAAGCGATTGGTGTCAGACGCTTCGGGTGTGGTGCGAACGGCGGGTTCGCTTTTTTCGCCGATGCGGTATTCGACCGTCGTCAGCATCGCCGCTTTTTCTCCGGCTGATTCCGCGAGCGCGAAACAAAGATAGGTCGTCGTCGTTTTGCCGTTAGTTCCGGTGATGCCGACGAGTTTTAATTTTTCCGAAGGCTCGCCGTTTATGACATCCGCCGCGTGCGCCATCGCCGCCCGCGCATTTTCGACTTTGAGCCACGCGCCTTGAAAACCTTCGGGCGGACTTAATTCCGATATCACGCCAACCGCCCCGCGCCGCATAACGTCGTCAACAAAACGATGCCCGTCCATCGTCAGACCGCGAATCGCCGTAAAAAGAAAACCGCCCGTCGCCTGCCGCGAATCGTGCGTTACGTCCGTAACGAGCGCGTCTTTTTCGCCGTAAAGTTCGGCGTTAATCTTTTCGGCGACTTCGCCGACCGTTGCATTCTGAAAACTCAAAGCTTTTTTTTCCTCAAACTTTTCTAAAATGAAATTCGTTTGGATTATAGCGATTTTGAACCGTTTTTGCGAAATGCTGTATCATTAAAATCGAAGGAGTTTTTTATTATGAGTTTTTGGAAATTTCTGCTTTTTTTGCTGATCCTCGGAGTCGGTTTTTATCTTTTGTTCTGGATTTTCGGAATCCTCGCCGGACTTTTGTGGTATGCGGTTATCATCGGCATCATTCTGCTCGGCGGCTATGCGGGTTATAAATTATTCCTGTCGGGCGACGATGAAGACGAACCGCCGCAGCTCGAAGAGAAAAAACCGGTCGGCATCGCCGAAATGCAGAATCTCGACCGCGCATTGGAGGAATACAAGAAAAAGACTTTGGATAAATAAATCGCTTGTTCCTAGACAAATTTTTTCTTATTCGCTACATTCGATTTTGTTGAAAATTTGAGAGTATTTTTGCCGAGGTGGTGAAATTGGCAGCCACGCAGGTCTTAGGAGCCTGTGCCGCAAGGCGTGCGAGTTCGAGTCTCGCCCTCGGCATTTTCAGTTTATTAAATTAAAAAAGCGGTTTCTGTTTTCGGAAATCGCTTTTTCCCTTTATAGATTCCAACCCTTTTACATTAAAAGCATCTATTCGACATTTAAAGCCGAGTTGGTTATTCTTTTTTTAGTTAAAAAACAAATTTAAGACACGAAAATTTTATAAAAATGAACACAGAATTAAAAGAAGTTTCTCCGACACAGAGAGAAATTAGAATCGAGATCGCGCCCGAAACAGTGCGCGAAGTTTATAACAAGGTCAGCAACAAATACGCCAAGCAGGCGAACGTTCCGGGTTTCCGCAAAGGCTTCGCGCCGCTGGATGTCGTGCGTTTGCGTTTTAAGGACGAAATAAATCAGGAAACTCTTCAGCAGTTGCTTCCCGCAAAAATTACCGAAGCGATTCAGGAACATAATCTTTCGCCGCTTAATGAACCGCACGTTCATCTCGAAGACCAACAGAATTTAAAACTGAACGGCTCGCAGCCCGTGACGATCAGCGTGCATTTCGACGTGATGCCGGAAATTCCCGAACCGGATTACGAAGGCATCGAAGTTACGCGCCGCGTCCGACCGGTCGAAGACGCGCAAGTCGAAGACATCATCGCTGAACGCCGCCAGCAATCAGCCGCGCTGATCCCGGTCGAAGGTCGCAAATCCGAAGAAGGCGATACGGTTCTCGTTGACCTCGAAGGAACTTTCGAGGGCGAACCCGAAACCGAACCGATCTCGGCTAACGATCTGGAAATTCCGCTCGGCGATCAAACCATCGAAAAAGCGTTCACGGAAAATCTGGTCGGCGTCGAAGAAGACGAGGAGAAAGAATTTACGATCTCTTACCCGGAAGATTTTTCGTCGCAGGGTTTGGCGGGAAAAACCGTTAATTATAAAGCGAAGATCAAATCGGTCGGACAGGTCGAGCTTCCCGAATTAAATGATGAATGGGCGCAGAGCTTGGACGAAGGTTTCGATTCGATGGAAGATTTGCGTAAGAAACTGCGCGAAGATTTGCAAAGCTATTCCGAATCGGACGCGAACGCGCGTCTGCGAGTTGACGCGATTGCGAAACTCATCGAGAAAAACGAGTTTGAAGTGCCGAACGCTTTGATTGACGTTCAGGCGCGAAATCTTCTGAACAATTTCGCGCAGGATCTCGCACAGCGCGGCGTTGATCTGAGCAAGGTCGAGAAGGATTTTGTCCAGATGGTTTACGAGCAGATGAAAACGCAAGCCGAACGCGACGTGCGCGGCGCGATGCTTCTGGAAAAGATCGCCGATAAGGAAAACATCGAAGTTACGCCGGATGAAGTCAATGAAGAAATTCAAAAAATGGCTGATTATTACGGCACGACCGTCGAAGAGATCAAAAAATCGTTCCAGCAAAATCAAAACGCCGAAACGGAAATTTCCAACAATCTGCGAACGCGAAAAGCTATCGAAGCGTTGATCGAAAAAGCGAAAGTCACCGACGGCGAATGGATCGAGCCGAACCAGGAAGGTCAGGAATCTGCTCTGACCGAAAGCGAAGCCGAAGAAACAGTTTCAGCCGAAACGGAAGAAAAACCGAAGGCGAAAAAGAAAAAAGAGCCGAAGGGCAAAAGCAAAAAAGCGGGCGAATCCGAAGAATAAAGGTTGTTTGAATAAATTCGTAAGAAACTAACTGGAGCGCAAGCAGCCTTGCTTGCCAGCGTTTGAAAAACGCTAATGAAGTGTGACTAAATTCAACTTGACCTTAAGTCGAATTTTTTAGATTGCTTTCGCAATCTGGCAAGCAAGGCTGCTTGCGCTCCGGTCGGAATCAAATTATTTTTTTATTCGGATTTGCATTTTCGGAGATAATTTGTAAAATCAAAGCAGTCGGCAAGAGCCGTTTGCTTACACAATTTATCTCCAATTCGTTAAACCAATTTATTAATTAATTCACAAGAGAGAGAAATTATGGCTTTAGTACCAATGGTTGTCGAGCAAACTTCGCGGGGCGAACGCGCTTTCGACATTTATTCCAGACTTTTGAAAGACAGCATCATCTTTATCGGCACGCCGATTGACGATATGATCGCTAATCTTCTGGTCGCACAGCTTCTGTTCCTCGAAGCCGAAGACCCGGAACGCGATATCAATCTGTATATCAACTCGCCGGGCGGTTCGATCACCGCCGGAATGGCGATTTACGACACGATGCAGTTTATCAAAAACGATGTAACGACGATCTGCGTGGGGCAATGCGCTTCGATGGGCGCGCTTTTGCTGGCGGCAGGAACGAAAGGCAAACGCTTTGCGCTTCCGCATTCCAGAATTTTGATTCATCAGCCGTCGGGCGGCGCGTCGGGACAAGCGACCGACGTTCGTATCATGGCGGAAGAAATCCTTCGGATGCGCGAGATGACTTCGCGTATTCTGTCGCATCATACCGGACAGGACTTTGAAAAAGTCGAAGAAGATGTCGAACGCGACCGCATCATGTCGCCCGTTCAGGCAAAAGAATACGGTTTGATTGACGAAGTAATCGAACACCGAGAATAGTTTATAGAGTTGCGAGTTGCGAGTTGTGAGTTTGCTGGTTTTTAACTCATAACTCACAACTCATAACTCACAACTCATTATCTATGCCTTTACGATTTGAAGAACTTTTGAGATGTTCGTTTTGCGGGAAATCGCAGAACGAGGTCAAGAAATTGATCGCCGGACCGAATGTTTACATTTGCAACGAATGTATTGACATCTGTCTGGAGATCATCAACGACGACGAAAACGCCGAAACCGCGACGGCGCGCAACACTCTGCCGAAGCCGCAGGAGATAAAGGCGTTCCTGGACGAATACGTCATCGGGCAGGACGAAACGAAAAAACGTCTGTCGGTCGCCGTCTATCAGCACTATAAACGAATCGAAATGGCGAAACGCCGGACGGATGTCGAACTGCAGAAATCGAATATTCTGCTCATCGGTCCGACCGGAACAGGTAAAACCCTTCTCGCGCAGACTCTCGCGCGAATCTTAAAAGTTCCCTTCTGCATTGTTGACGCGACGACTCTGACCGAAGCCGGTTATGTCGGCGAAGATGTGGAAAACATCATTCTGCGGCTTTTGCAGTCAGCCGGAAACGATGTCGAGAAAGCGCAGACCGGAATCATTTACGTTGACGAGATAGACAAGATTTGCCGCAAGGACGACAATCCTTCGATCACGCGCGACGTTTCCGGCGAAGGCGTTCAGCAGGCACTCTTGAAAATTCTGGAAGGAACGGTCGCCAACATTCCCCAGCAGGGCGGCGGTCGAAAACATCCCCAGCAGGAATTTATTCCGGTTGACACGACGAATATTCTGTTTATCTGCGGCGGCGCGTTCATCGGTCTGGAAAAGGTCGTCGAAAAACGGATGCGTAATAAATCGCTCGGTTTTCAGGCGGACGTTAAGACCAACAAACAACGTCAGACCGAAGCGATCAACAAATTAGAGCCGGAAGACCTGATTCATTACGGCTTGATTCCCGAATTCGTCGGTCGCCTGCCCGTTCTCGGCAGTCTGCACGAATTGGATGAATCTGCGCTCGTTAAAATTCTGACCGAACCGAAAAACGCGCTCATCAAACAATACCAGCGTAAATTCGAATTCGACAACGTGCGCCTGAAGTTCACCGACGATGCCGTCAAAGCCATCGCGCACGAAGCTTATAAACGAAAGGTCGGCGCGCGCGGTTTGATGATGATCATGGAAGAAATCCTGCTCGAACCGATGTATGAAATGCCGTCGCAAAAGCGTGTTAAAGAATTGGTTATCACAAAAGATATGGTCGAGAAAAAAGCTCCCGTGTTCGATGTCATCAGCCGTGTCGAAGAAGCGGCGTAAATTATTTTCTATTTAAAAATTATCAATGCGGGTAGAAAATTTATCCGCATTTTTTTGTTTCAAGCTAGCAATTCACGCCGCCGATGTTCTAAAATAAAATTAAAATCTCAGAGTTAATAACAATTTACTAATTCAGCAAAATATCCGCGAGTGAGAAAAAAACCAATATGCAAGAATTTTCAGATGAAATGCCGACGGATTTAAAACGTTTTCCGATGGTGCCGATCCGCGACGTAGTTATTTTTCCTTTTACCAAAGTAGCATTTAAGATCGGTCGTCCGAGTTCGGTTCAGGCATTAGAAAAAGCGATGTCCGGCGATAAGAATATTTTCCTCGCCACACAGCACGACGCGACGGTTGACGAGCCCGCGGCGGACGAAATTTATAAAATCGGAACTTTGGGCAGAATTCTGCAGGCACAGAGACAGGAAAACGGTCAAATCAAGGTCGTCGTCGAAGGACGCGAACGCGGGCAATCCGTAAAGGTCGAACAGGACGCGGACGGAATGTTTTACGCGCACGTTAGAAAAGTTCCCTCGATTGACGAATCGGGCTACCGCACCGACGGGCTTTTGCAGAAAATTCATAATCTGGTCGAACAATTTCTTCGTGTTTCGCCCGACGCCTATACCGACGCGCTTCACGCATCACTAAGAGGAATTTCCGCCGGACAGATCGCCGACGCGATGAGTTCGCATCTGCGCATCGCGGTCGAAGAAAAACAGGAATTGCTGGAGACTTTTTCTGTGCAGGAACGTCTGCAAAAATTGATTAACATTCTCGAAGTCGAGATCGAAAAACGCCAATTAGACCGCACCATCCAATCGCGCACGAAAAAACAGATGGACAAGCACCAGCGCGAGTATTATCTGAACGAACAGATCAAAGCGATTCATAAAGAACTCGGACGCAAAGACGATAAGGCGGAACTCGACGAACTCAAAACGAAGATCGAAGAAGCCGGAATGACCGAAGAAGCCAGAGAAAAGGCTTTGCAGGAATTCGCGCGGCTCGAAGCGATGCCGCCGATGTCCGCCGAAAGCACGGTTTCGCGCACATATCTCGATTGGCTGATCAATGTCCCCTGGAAACAAAAAAGCGAAGAGATCGGCGATCTGATCGAAGCCGAAAAAACTCTGAACGAAGATCATTACGGTCTGGAAAAAATAAAAGAGAGAATTTTGGAATTCTTAGCCGTTCGCCAATTGGTTGACAATCCGAAAGGCACGATTCTTTGTTTTGTCGGCGCGCCGGGTGTCGGAAAAACATCTTTGGGGAAATCAATCGCCAACGCGACGGGCAGAAAATTCGTCCGGCTCGCGCTCGGCGGCGTTCACGACGAAGCCGAAATTCGCGGACATCGCCGGACATATATCGGCGCATTGCCCGGTCAGATCGTGCAGTTGATGAAACGCGCCGGAACGATCAACCCGGTTATTCTTTTGGACGAAGTTGATAAATTAGGAAAAGATTTTCGCGGCGACCCGTCGTCGGCGCTTCTGGAAGTTCTCGACCCGGAACAAAATCATACTTTCCGCGATCACTATCTCGATGTGGATTACGATCTGTCTAATGTCTTTTTTATCGCTACGGCGAACGTCCTGCACACGATTCCGCCCGCGCTCCAGGACCGTCTGGAAATTCTGCATCTTTCCGGCTACACCGAGCGTGAAAAATGCGAAATCGCCAACCGCCATCTGATCCCGAAACAGATCGAAAACACGGGCTTAAATGCCGAAAATATCAAATTTACCGATGACGGCGTGCTGGAGATCATCCGTCATTACACGCGCGAAGCGGGCGTCAGAAATCTGGAACGCGAGATCGGTTCGTGTCTGCGGAAAATCGCCCGAAAATTCGTCATCACGGATTCAAAAGACGATTTTCGCGCCGTCATTGATGCGGAAAAAGTGCGCGAACTTTTGGGAACGATCCGTTTCCGCAAACAGGATATTGCGAGAAAATCCGAAATCGGTCTTGTCAACGGCTTGGCGTGGACGGAAGTCGGCGGCGACGTCCTGCAGGTCGAAACGACGCTCGTCAAAGGGCGCGGAAACGTCCAGCTAACCGGAAAACTCGGCGAAGTGATGCAGGAATCGGCGCGCGCCGCCCTGACCTGTGTCCGCGGGCGGGCGGAAAAATTCGGCATTGACCAAAAGGATTTTCACCGCAAAGACCTGCACATCCACGTTCCCGAAGGCGCGATTCCCAAAGACGGACCTTCCGCCGGAATCACGATGGCGACCGCGATGGTTTCCGCTCTGACCGGAAAAAAAGCGCGGCACGACGTGGCGATGACGGGCGAGATCACGCTTCGCGGCAAAGTCCTGCCGATCGGCGGCGTCAAAGAAAAACTCCTCGCCGCGCACCGTTTCGGTCTGAAAACCATCATCTTACCGAAAGACAACGAAAAAGATTTGGCGGACATTCCCGAAGAAGTGCGCGAAGATTTGACGATTCACACGGTTGATACGATTGACGAAGTTTTGAGATACGCACTCGAAACCGAAAAAACCGAAGAAGTCGTCGAAATGCCGCAGGTCTGGACACCCGATCAGACTTCGACCGACATTTCGGCTAATATCGAATAATGTTTTCTTAATTAAAGTGTAAACAGTATGGCGACTTAATGCCTAGTTTGCATTTTAATTTCGTCACGTTCTTTTTTAATAATTTTATTTATTGCATTTTTTCGCGCTTTTTTGTCAGCTTCTAAAATTGCAATTCGATTCTCATTTACTATTTCTCTTTGTTCAATATCCTCAGAAGTAGAATTGATCAATGAATTGAATAAACAATTTCTGTATGATTCAGAAGAAGTGTGAAGAGTTTCATAAATCGCTGTCGCAAGTAAATTTAGAGTAAGTCCTGAGAACAATATTTTTATTACAGCAGATTGTTCATAATTTTCTACTGACGAGGCGACTATTATAAAGATACACACTAAAAGAAAAAATACCGTAAAAATGATAAATGTTCTTCGGTAGCAGGATAAATGCCATAACCAATGCCATTTATTTTCCTTTAAAACTTTCTTGGCTAGATTCGTTGGACTTAAAACAGTTAAAGAAAACACACAGAAAAAACATCCAAATAAGGCAAAATAGGTTATTAGTGAAAAAATTGTATCAATCATTTGATTTGCCAGCAATGCTTAGGAGAGCCAGTACAACAAAGATATAAGCCACTGTCACGACCTTCATAATGCAGATTGGTATTACAACTATTAACCGTGCAGGTTCCAATACTAGCCAAAGGCGCGAATAACGCAATTTGAGCCAAGGAGATTTTTGCATGGATGTTTAGGCGTTCAATCTTATCAACAACTTCATATTCCAATAAATCATTTATGGTTTTTTTAGCCGCCGCTATGACTTCAGTTTCATTCATTTTTTCTTTCTCCCAATAATTCCATAAATTTAACAATATGGATCATTCGTAATAATCATTAGACAGCCAAAAAGTTTTTATTTCTTTCCGGCTGTCAAATAAGCTTTGTGCCGTTCGAGATTTTGGTTTCAAACGGCGCGTTGGGTGTTAAAAACTCCGATGTTGGAGTAAAAAGCTTCAATGTTGGAGTTTGGAACGGCAAAGTTGGAGTAAAAAACGCCAACTTTGCGGTTAAAAGCCGCAAATTTGGGGTTCGGAACGCCAACTTTGGGGTTAAAAGCCTCAATGTTGGAGCAAAAAGCACCGAATTTGCGGTTTTTTGCTCCAATGTCGGGGCTTTTAACGGTGAAGTCGGGGCAAAAAACCGCAAATTTGCCGTTAAAAATCGAAATTATCCGGTCGCCGGATTTTCGTTGCCGCTTTCGCCGCCTTCGCCGGTTTCTTTTTTCGATTTGCGTTTGAATCGTTGACCGATCAGCGGGACGAGATTGTCGAGATTTGCGCCCTGCCCGTTTTCTTTGGCGTTGCGGTAAACGTCAAGCCCGCCCATTATCAAATCACTGCCCGTCAGCATCATCGTGTCCGAAACGGCTTCGAAAAGCCGCGCCGACTGGACGAAAACGGGAAGCATCAGGTCGTAAAAATCTTTATCCTGCCGCATTTTGGCTTTGTCGAACGAGCGCGGCATAAACGAATCGTCCTGTTCGACGAGATTAAGTGTTTCGGTAACGAAAGGCACGCCGCTGTCGCCCATCTTGACGAGCGTCTGACGTTCTTCCGGTGTCAGATCAACCTTAAACGGCATCAGCGCGAAAATCTGGTTGATCAAATCCAAAATCTGGTCGCGGTTGGCGACGGAAAGAGTAGCGTCTATTCTGTTTTGCATAACGATTTTCCTCTTATTTATTTGCGTCCTGTGAAAAACAGTCCGGTGAAAACTTTAGGGATAAAGCAAGGAACTTTTTAGGAGTTCGGAGCTTCGTTGAATGCGCGACGAATTATTTATTTTTTAAAATAATTCCGATATGAAATTATCGAAAATTTTCCGCCCATGATTTGTTAGAATGCGAGAATTTTGCGCCTATTAGATAATTTTGTCAAGAAAAATTTTTAAACCGCTGATTAGAACAAATATTTTTTTCCGCTACAATTGATTTTTATGAAAATCACTTCCGCCGAATTTATCAAAAGCGCGTTCGAGAAAAATCATTGGACGGACGAAGGCTTGCCGGAAATCTCTTTTCTCGGTCGGTCTAATGTCGGGAAATCGAGCCTGATCAATTCCCTGCTCTCTCGCAAAGGGCTGGCGCGGACTTCGAATACGCCGGGGCGAACGCAAAGTATTAATTTCTTTTTAATTAATGAAGAGTTTTATTTTGTTGACCTGCCGGGTTACGGCTACGCGCGGGTTTCCAAGACGATGCGCGAGGATTGGGGCGTGATGGCGGAGGAATATCTTTCCGAGCGCGAGGAATTGAAACTTTCGATCCAGCTTGTTGACGCGCGGCACGAACCGACGCGCCTCGATTTGCAACTGCATGAATGGCTCGTTTTTAACAACAAAAACCACATTGTCGTGGCAACCAAAGCCGACAAACTTTCGACTAATAATCTGCAAAAAAGTTTAAAACAGATCAGGGCGAATTTAGCGGGCAGTAAAATCATCGCATATTCGTCTCTAAACGGTATGGGCAGGGACGCGGTTTGGCAGGAGATCAACACGGCGCTGGAAAAAACGTAAATAATACTTGATTTATACTGCCGGTTTTAGTAATAATAGAGCATTCTTAAAACTCAAATGTTTTACGAGACGGCTCGGAGCTAGTTTTTAAGGCATTTCAAAGGAACTTTCCATTATTTAATTACTCCACGAATTAACAGCAAAAAAATTTTGATGGTTTGATTCGTAATCTTTAGAAACAAATTCCAGAGTCAATTTAACATTCGATTAAATCCCAGTAATCAACGGACAAAAAAATGGCAACTACAAAGACAACAAAAAAACCTGCAAAGGTCAGCAAGGCGGATGAGAACGGACAAGAAGAATCATCCGAAAACGTAAAAGAAACACAAGAAGCAACCGAACAGACGACGACAACGGAACAGAAAGCAGAAAAGCAGAAAGGCGCGGATGTCGCAAAGGCGAACGGCAACGGCGAAACGACGCTCGATCTGGCGGAACTCAAAGAGATGTCTATTTCCGAATTGACGCACGTCGCCAAGGAAATGGGCGTCGAAGGCGCGTCCGGGATGCGGAAACAGGAGCTTATTTTCAAAGTTCTCGCCGCGCAGACCGAAAAAAGCGGTCTGATCTTCTCGGAAGGCGTTCTCGAAACACTGCCCGACGGTTTCGGTTTCCTGCGCGCGCCGGAATACAACTATCTGCCGGGACCGGACGATATTTATGTTTCGCCGTCGCAGATACGCAAGTTCGATCTGCGAACCGGCGACACTATCTCCGGTCAGATCAGACCGCCGAAGGAAGGCGAGCGGTATTTCGCTCTGATAAAGGTCGAGGCGATCAATTTCGAAGCCCCCGAACAGGCGCGTGAAAAAGTCTTTTTCGACAATCTCACGCCGCTCTACCCGGACGAGCAGTTGCGGATGGAAACTCTGCCGGACAATATTTCGGCGCGGGTGATTGATCTCGTAACGCCGATCGGTAAAGGACAGCGCGCTCTGATTGTCGCGCCGCCGCGCACGGGTAAAACGATGCTTCTGCAAACCATCGCCAACTCGATCACGGAAAATCATCCTGAAGTCTATATGATGGTTCTTCTGATTGACGAACGTCCGGAAGAAGTTACCGATATGCAGAGATCGGTCAAGGGCGAAGTTATTTCTTCGACCTTCGACGAACCGCCGACGCGCCACGTGCAGGTCGCGGATATGGTCATCGAAAAAGCGAAAAGATTGGTCGAACACAAACGCGATGTCGTGATTCTGCTCGATTCAATTACAAGGCTTGCAAGAGCGCACAACGCGGTCGTGCCGCCGTCAGGCAAAATTCTTTCGGGCGGTATTGACTCGAATGCTCTGCAAAGACCGAAACGCTTTTTCGGCGCGGCTCGCAATATCGAAGAGGGCGGAAGTTTGACGATCATTGCGACCGCTCTGATTGATACCGGCTCGCGTATGGACGATGTAATTTTCGAGGAATTCAAAGGAACGGGTAACTCGGAAATTCATCTCGACCGCCGTCTGTCTGACAAACGTCTCTTCCCGGCGATTGACCTGCAAAGAAGCGGCACGCGCAAAGAGGAACTGCTCATCGAGAAAGAAGACCTTAACCGCATCTGGGTGATGCGCCGCGTTCTCAATCCGCTGTCGCCCGTCGAGCAGATGGAAGTCGTTCTGGAAAGATTGTCGAAAACGAAGAAAAATTCAGAGTTTTTGGCTTCGATGCAGAGCTGATATTTGTAAGAAAAGAAAAAAGTCCCGGCACGCCTACCGGGACTTTTTCACTTAACAATCTTTCACACTTGTTAAGTAAATATAAGGAGACAATTACTCCTGACAGATATTCACATTTATACCACAATTTTCGGAAAAGTCCACAAAAAAATTTCAATTGTTTTGAATTTTTATCATATAAAAAAGTTGGGATTTGACAACCGGTAAATGATACCGGATAAATGATAACTGACAATGCGAGTAGCTGTTCTTTCTGCGGAAGCGGTTCCATATTCAAAAACAGGCGGACTTGGCGACGTAGCAGGCGCATTGCCGAAGGCTCTGCGTTCGGTCGGTGTTGACGCATTTTTGATCACGCCGTGTTACTGGCAAACAAAAGGCGAACATCTCTGGAGCGTGGCGATTGACGATCTCGCGGTCGAATGGCGCGGCGGCGTTTATCACGCGAAAGCGTTTTATTCCGAGGCAAACGGCTCGCCGACTTTTTTGATTGATTACCCGCCGCTTTTTCACCGCGATTCCATCTACGGCTTCGCGGAAGATTACGAGCGGTTCGCGTTTTTCTGCCGCGCCGCGCTTGCTTTGATAAAACGGCTCGGCTCAGCGCCGGACATTGTTCATTTGAACGATTGGCATACGGGATTTGCGGCTGTCGAGATCGCTCATCTTCGTTTTTGGGACGCATATTGGCGAAATACACGCACCGTGTTTTCGATTCACAATCTTGCGTATCAAGGCGGTTTTGATGCGGGCGAGCTTTGGAAATTCGGTTTTTCGTCCGATTTTGAAAGAAATGCTTTTATGTTTAACGGCTACGCTTCGGCGATGAAAGCCGGACTAGCCGCCTCCGATATGCTCTCGACGGTTTCGCGTCGTTACGGCTTTGAAATGCAGACGGCGGAAAACGGTTACGGACTCGATTGGCTTCTGCGCCAGCGCTCAAATAAACTTTACGGCATTGTCAACGGCGTGGATTACGAAACGTGGAATCCCGAAAATGATCCGGCTTTAGCCGCTCATTACAACCGTTACGACATTGGCGGAAAAGCTGAATGCAAACGCGCTCTGCTCGAACAATTTTCTCTGCCCGTTGATCTCGAAAAACCGGTTTTCGCCAGCGTGACGCGCCTGACTTCGCAGAAAGGATTTGAACTGATTCAGCAAGTTGCCGGGGAACTACTCGCAACCGGCGCGTATTTTATCGCGCTCGGTTCAGGCGATAAAAACTACGAAAATTTCTTGCAGGCATTCCGCGATTACGCGCCGCGTCAGGTCGGCGTTTATATCGGTTACAACGAAGATTTGGCGCACAAGATCGAAGCCGGCGCGGATATGTTTCTGATGCCTTCGCGCTTCGAGCCGTGCGGTCTGAATCAGATGTATTCCCTGCGTTACGGCACAGTTCCGATCGTCCGCGCGGTCGGAGGTCTCGACGATACGGTGCAAAATTTCGATGTGGTTTCGGAAACCGGAAACGGTTTCAAATTCAGAGAATTTCGAGCCGATAAATTTTTAGAGAAAATCTACGAGTCGCTTTTCGCGTATTACGACAAAGATGCTTGGCGAAAATTGCAGTGGAACGGGATGAACGAAGACAATTCATGGGAAAACGCGGCTCGCAAGTATGTTCAGTTATATCAAATGACGAAAAATATTTAATTTATGATAATTGTGATAATCGGCGCGCAATGGGGCGACGAGGGAAAAGGAAAAGTTGTTGATCTTCTAGCCGACAGATTCGATATTGTCGCGCGTTATCAGGGCGGACATAATGCCGGGCATTCGGTTTATGTCGGCGAGAAGGCGTTTGTATTAAGACTGCTTCCGTCGGGAATCATTCACGAAGATTCGGTCTGCGTTCTCGGCAATGGGATGGTCATTGATCCGAAGGCGTTTTTTGAAGAAGTTGACCAGATGCAGTCGCAGGGCATTTCGATCACGCCGGATAGATTAAAAGTTTCTTCACGAGCGCATCTTATCATGCCGTATCACCGCGCACTCGATCACACATCGGAAGAGCGTCTCGGCAATGAAAAAATCGGCACGACGCTCAGAGGAATCGGTCCGGCATATGAAGACAAAGCCGGACGGCGCGGCATTCGCGTGTCCGACGCGCTCTCGCCCGAAGTCCTGCGCCACCGCATCGAACGCAATCTCGAAGAAGCCAACCGCATTATCGTTACATACGGACAGCCGCCGCTTTACGCCGACCAAATATATGATGAAATCTCCGCTTTGGCAGATAGACTCAGACCATTTGTAACGGAAACTTCTCATTTCTTTTCCGAAGCAAAAAAACAAAATAAAAAGATTTTGCTCGAAGGCGCGCAGGCGACGCTTCTCGATGTAGATCACGGCACATACCCGTTCGTTACTTCTTCAAACCCGACGGCAGGCGGCGCGTCGGTCGGCGCGGGCATTCCGCCGCATCATATTTCGGGCGTTCTCGGAATTGTGAGAACTTACGCGACGCGCGTCGGCGAAGGACCGTTTCCGACCGAAATGCTGGACGAGGAAGAAGATATTGCAAATCTTATCCGCCAGCGCGGAAACGAATACGGATCGGTAACCAAACGCCCGCGCCGGTGCGGTTGGTTCGATTCGGTGGCGACAAGATACGCCGCCGAATTAAACGGTTTCGATTCGATGGCTTTGACAAAATTGGACGTTCTCGATGCTTTGGACGAAATAAAAGTCTGCGTCGGTTATGAAATTGACGGCGAAAGAGTAGATACTTTTCCGGCGGTTTCGCAGGATTTGCGCCAGATAAAACCGATTTACGAAACTCTTGAAGGCTGGAAGACGGAAACTCTCGGCACGACAAAGATCGAAGATTTGCCCGAAAACGCGAGAAAATACGTCGAATTTCTTTCCCGTTCGGTCGGTGTCGAGATCGGCTTAATTTCGACCGGACCCGAACGCGATCAGACTATCATTTTGCAGGATTCTGTAATGGAAAGCTGGTTTAAAAGTTAGACCGCTTGAAACCGAGACTGTCCAAAAATCACGTAAATAAGGGGAAAACACAAAGTTAATAATTTATCCGCTTCTCGATAATCTCTGTGAAATCTCTCTGTTCTCTGTGTTTAATTAGATTTTTTAACACAAAAAACACGGAGATTTCACAAAGCACTAAAGCTTATTTTATAAATTCGTTAAATCATAAAAGGACTTTACTCATCATTATCCATTCTGATCGCCTTGCGGATTAAAAACACACCCGAAATGATAATCGGAATACTTAATAATCCCAAAAAGTTAAAAAATCCCTGACGATTGACATATGCATTTTGGGGATCTTCAAGATCGTAGATGATCTCGGCTTCGCCGCCCTCGCGGTCGGCATAAACTCCGCCGCAGGTGTCCCGTATTGTATATCCTTTTTCGCCTACGCGATAAACGTATGTGCATTTATCGCTCTGCCGGCTGGTTCTTGTTCCCGTCCCGCGTTCGTAGCTTATTACTTTTCCCGTCGTCGAAGCGGTCGGTCCGGAAATTCTCCCGGCATTCTTAAAAAAAACCAAAACGAACAGCGAAAAACAAACAACGCCTACCAAAACCGACAATACGCCGAACAGAGCGAATTTAGCCTTACGATTCATAATCAGATCTTAAATATAATTAAACTGAATCAAACTTATAAAGGAGTTGAGAAAAATTGGCAAGGACAGCGCGATACTTTTAATACTTGGGTCCGAGATTTTTTGCACCTGACTTGCCAACTCCGTTTTCAATATGTAAAATCTAAAATTCGGTCAAAAGGTCGGAATCATTTCCGGCTTGATTGATAAAGTGGTCCGATAGCTCAGTCGGTAGAGCAAATGGCTTTTAACCATTGGGTCGAAGGTTCGAGTCCTTCTCGGATCACCATTATTTTAAAAAAGGCATCAATTATGATGCCTTTTTCTACTTTCCGACCGATTTAATGATTCTTTCTATAAACTCTCTCTGCGGTGTGGAAAGCGCGACGAAATGCGCGCCGAAGCCGATTTCCAAAACGTGGTTGACGACTTCGCCCCAGAATTCGACTTTCATTCCGTCGGTTAGCGGGATAAAGATTTTTACCATTTCTCCGTCGTTTACTTCACCGGAACAGAGGACGAAACACCCCGTCGGGCTGATGTCGCTGATCGTTCCTTTCCGGCGACCGACCGAGCCTTCCCATTCGACATCTATATTTACGGCATACCGTTTTGTACTGCGCCGTTCGCTTCCGCTTCTTCTGTCTGATACAGCCATTTATGAAAATTTATTGTAACCGCAAAACACGCTAAAAATAATTTTTAGGCTTTCGCGGTTGAATCATTCTTACTCGCTTTCGACTTCTCTTTTTCGAGTCGTCAAATAATAATAAACGGGCAATCCGGCTAAAATCAGGAAAATTCCGATAAAAGATTTTCCAGGACTCGTCCAGAGCGTATTTAAGAGCAAGCCGGTCGCCGCCAAAATGAACAAGACCGGAATGACCGGATAGCCGAATGCCTTGTAAGGTCGTTCGAGTTCGGGATATTTTATGCGGAAGACGAAAACCGAGGTCGTCACGAGCGTGTAAAAAATCCACGAGCCGAAGATCACATAATCGGTCAGGGTGTCGAACGAACCGGAAAAAGCCAGAATGCTCGCCCAAACGCCCTGCACGAGCAATGCGATGACCGGAACGTGCGCCTTGTTTAAATTTCCGAAAGAACTGAACATTAAGCCGTCTTTCGCCATCGCATACGGCACGCGCGCGCCCGTTAAAACCGATGTGTGAAGCGTCCCGATAGAAGAAGCCATCAG
>JBGTSF010000010.1:0-94486 GCA_041940425.1 Pyrinomonadaceae bacterium | reverse complement strand
TGTCGAAAACTTTCGGATGTTTTTCGAGCGCGCTGGAAAGTGTCGCGCCTTCTTCGACGTTCTGGCGAACCTGGTGCAGAACTTCCTTGAAATGAACATTCGACTGCTGTTCGGCGAGAATGTCGAGACATTGGACGAGCGGCAGACCGGCGTCAATCATCACCGAAAACTGGCGCGTGAAAACGGCTAATTCCTTCGATTTGACCTTTTTCTTTTTACCGAGTTTCGGGATGCTGATTTCGCGTCCTTTTTCCGAGGCGTGCGTTAAGACGATCTGTTCGCGCCGCAGAAGCGCGCGGAGTTCGTCCTGGCTGGCGGCGGATTTTTCGCCGGAAACCATTTCGTTTAAGCGGTTACGACCTTTGTATGTGTATGTCGGCATTTTCTTTTATGTTGCTCCTAATAAAGTCTTCATAGTTCAGAGAGTTTATAGAGTTCGTAGAGTTTGGAGAGTTGGAGAAAATCCACTCTCAAAACTCTCTGAACTCTCCAAACTCTATAAACTTTTTATCGAACCGGCGGGCGTTGCCCAACCGGGCGACCTTGCGCATACGGACTCGGACTCATTCCGGGTTTGACCTTTCCGCCGTATGTTTGATTGATTCCCGAACCGCGGTCAATCAGTTCTTTGAGTTCGTCGGCATTTGACGAACGCTGCATCGCCGCGTCCAGGGTAATTTGGCGTTTTTGATAAAGCGTGGCGAGCGATTGGTTAAATGTCTGCATCCCGTATTTGTCCTGTCCGGTCTGCATCATCGAATAAATCTGGTGAATCTTGTCTTCGCGGATCAGGTTGCGGATCGCGGAGTTCGGAATCAAAATTTCGAGCGCCATGACGCGCCCGTCGCCCGTCGCTTTCGGCAGAAGCGCCTGACACATAATTCCTTCTAAAACCAAAGAAAGCTGTGTGCGAATCTGCGACTGCTGTCCGGCGGGGAAAACGTCAATGATACGGTTGATGGTCGAAGCGGCGGAATTCGTGTGTAGTGTGGCGAACGTCAGATGCCCGGTTTCCGCGATTCTGAGTGCCATCTCGATGGTTTCAAGATCGCGCATTTCGCCGACCAGAACCACGTCCGGGTCTTGACGAAGCGCGGTGCGTAAGGCGTGCGCAAAACCGTGCGTGTCGGAATTTACTTCGCGCTGGTTGACGAGACAGTTTTTGTGATTATGCAGAAATTCGATCGGGTCTTCGATAGTCAAAATATGGTCGTGGCGGTCTTGATTGATCTTGTCAACCATCGCGGCGAGCGTCGTTGATTTACCCGATCCCGTAGGACCTGTAACCAGAATCAAACCGCGCGGTTTGTTGCACAAATCTTTGACGACCGGAGGAAGACCGAGTGCTTCGAACGATTTTATTTCATACGGGATCGAGCGGAAAACCGCGCCGACCGCGCCTTTTTGATTGAACAAATTGGCGCGAAAACGCGACATTCCTTTCAAGCCGAACGAAAAATCGAGTTCGAGATTTTCCTCGAAACGGTGTTTCTGCGCGTCGGTCAAAACCGAATACGCGAGACTTTTCGTTTCCGCCGGTGTCAGCGCGCGATAACCGGGAAGCGCTCCGAGATGCCCGTGAACGCGGACTTGCGGCGGCGAATTGGTCGTCAGATGCAGGTCGGATCCGCCCATTTCCGTCATTTTTCTCAGAAGATCGGGAAGCGTAACCGGCATTTCCGTCATCGGTTGTTGCTGTTGTTCAAGACTCATATTTTTGGAGAAGGAGTATTAAGTTTCAGGTTTAAGGTTTCAAGTTTGATTTTAAAGCCTAACTGGAAACCTTAAACTCTAGACTTAAACTTATTTTTCGTGGATTAACGCAGACCGGCTTGCATCGTCCGGCTTCGGCGCTGCAGCACATTGACGATCTTTTCCGATTCGTCGGCGATCTGACCGGATTTTTCGCCCGGAGAATTGGTCGCCACGCTGTAGATGCGCCCGTCAACTTCCGTGAAATAGAACATCCGCGACTGGATCTGACCGCCTGCGCCGGGCGATTGGGCGACGACGACATAAACTTTTTTGCCGCCGACTTCTTTTTGATAATCATTAACGACCCAGCCGTTTTCTTTGATCATCTGGTCAATCACCGTCCGGCGGAGCGAACTGGTCGAAACGCCGGAAAGCGTCTTGTAGCGCCCCGCGTCGCGGTCTTCGCCCATCGCCGCGCCGACGACCGTGATCGAAGCCGAACCGAGTTCTTCGCCGTTTTGATTGTTGACTTTGAATCGGGTTTCAGCATCCGAAGTTTCCTTCAACTGTTTTTCGCGCCGATTTTTCGATCTGGCGACGGGTTCGTCTTTGACGACCGGCGATTTGACCGCTAACGCTTCAGGCACGGGAACGGTCGGCGTGTCGGAAGTAATGGCGATCCATTCGTTTCTCGAAACCCATTTTTCGCCGTCCCAAGTCGTGATCTTAACCCATTTTCCGCCGTTCCGGGCGATTTCTTCTTCGCGCTCTTTTGCCAGACGCATCTGTCTTAAACGCAGAGCCTCTTTGCGTTTGGCAAGCGATTCGCCGTTTCGCTTTCGCGCGCGATACGCCCGCCACCACGCTTTCGAATATTTTTTGTGTTTTTTCGCACTGCTTTTTTTCGATTTACGCTGTTTCTTTTGAGCTTCCGCGTGATCGGTCGCCAAAGGTATCAAAGCACCCAATCCGATCAACAAAGCCACTGATAAAACTATTGCTCGCAACATTTCTACTGCCTCCTTTTTGCTTCCTACAAAACCGTTTCCTTCACGACTTCTTCAATTGTCGTAATGCCATCGCGCAATTTATAAAGCCCCGATTCGCGCAAAGTAATCATCCCCAGTTCGATTGCCCTTTTTCTGAGTTCGATCGCGCTTGCGCCGATAATGATCAGTTCGCGGAGTTCGTCCGTAACTTCCATTACTTCATACAAGCCGACTCTGCCTTTATAGCCCGTTCCGTTACAGACCGTGCATCCTCTGCCTTTGTAAGATTTGATGGTCGGAGCTTCTTCTTCCGAAAACCCGATTTCGACGAGCGCTTCGACCGGAATTTTTTGCTCTTCCTTGCATTCCGCGCAGACGCGGCGAATCAGCCTTTGCGCCTGAATGATATTTACCGAGGTCGCCACCAGAAACGGCTCGATCCCCATATTGACCAGACGCGAAATGGTCGAGGGCGCGTCATTGGTGTGCAGGGTTGATAAAACGAGGTGTCCGGTGAGCGCGGCTTTGATGGCGATTTCCGCCGTTTCGAAATCGCGGATTTCGCCAACCAGAACGATGTTCGGGTCTTGCCGCAAAAACGAGCGAAGAGCGGCGGCAAAGTTCAAGCCGATCTGTTCTTTCATCTGAACCTGATTGATTCCGGGCAAATTAAACTCGACCGGGTCTTCCGCCGTCATAATATTCGTTTCCGGTGTGTTTAATGACTGCAAAGCCGAATAAAGCGTGTTTGTTTTACCGCTTCCGGTCGGACCCGTAACCAAAACCATTCCGTAAGGCTTGGCGATATTTCTCTGGAATAATTTGAGACTTTCCGGCTCGAAACCGAGTTTGGTCATATCGAGCATCAGTTTTTCTTTATCAAGCAGACGAAGCACGACTTTTTCGCCGAACAGCGTCGGAAGAGTCGAAACGCGGAAATCGAGTTCGCGCGAACGGTTGTCAATTTTTACCTTGATCTTGATGCGTCCGTCCTGCGGCAGGCGTTTCTCGGAAATATCGAGTTTCGCCATAATTTTCAGACGCGAGATAAGCGCGTCGCGCATCTTCATCGGCGGATGCATCACGTCATACAAAACGCCGTCAATACGGAAACGGATGCGGAAATCTTTTTCATACGGCTCGACGTGAATATCGGATGCGCCGCGTCTTAAACTGTCAACCAGAAGAACGTTGACCAGACGCACGACCGGCGCGTCTTCGCTCGCTTTGGCGAGCATCGCCAGATCAATCTCCTCGTTTTCTTCGAGGACTTCCAGATCGCTCGCTTCGTTTTGATGAAAGTCGAAAACATCGAGCGAGACATTCAAATCCGAATCTACGAGTTTTTGGTCGGACGTCGCCCCGTTACCGTTTTTTGATGATTTGAGATTCGGTTTTTCAAAGCCGTTTATGGAAACACCGGCGAGTTCGAGTTCTTTCGAAGTGGCATAATATTTCGCCACCGAAGCCAGGATCGAGGCTTCGGAAGCGACGACGGGTTCGACGTTCAAGCCGGTCATAAACTTGATGTCGTCCATCGCAAAAACATTGGTCGGATCAGCCATCGCCAATGTCAAAGTCGCTCCGACTTTGGAAACCGGCAACACCGCGTATTTGAGCGCGACGTCCTGCGAGATCAATTTGATCGTTTCCTCTTCAATTTGAAAAAGCTCCAGATTGATTGACGGAACGCCGTATTGACGCGACAAAACCGCCGTGATCACGTCGTCGGAGATAATTCCGAGTTTTACCAAGTTCGATCCCAAACGTCCGCCGTTGGCGCGCTGATAGTCCAAAGCCTCGCGTAGCTGCTGCGAGGTAATTAGGTTTTCGCGGACAAGAATCTCTCCGAGTTTTGCTGACATCTATTTATATATTTCTCTTTTTCGCTAATATTAAAGAGGCTTTTTGGAAGTGTGTGTATGAAAGAATTATACCGAACGGTGATAAACACCGTTGAAACAGAATAATATATGTTAAACCTAAATGTGTCAAGAATCTTTTTACGAAGCGGCGATAAATATACTTGTGAGTTTGCCGTCTGTGAATTCACGCCTTAAACGGATTTTCGGCATACTGGTATGAAAGATTCGAGAATTTGCAGATAAATTGATCGGGCAATCATAAAGATCGTGTGCGGATTTTCTATTTTGAAGAATTTATCGGTTTGAATTTTTTTAAGAGGTGAAACAAGGTTGGATAAAAATAGCGTGATCTGGGCAGGCAGATTCGCGCTTATTTGTTTGTAAAGCGCACCGAAAATTCGAGAAACATTCGGACGAGCGTTTGATAAAGCGAAATAACGGGCGTGAAAATTATTTCGAAGGCGAATTTTTTGACTTTGCCCGCGCCAGTTTCGCGGAGATGTCCGAGACGAACACCGGTTTTTTCATAAATGGCGCGGAGTTCGCGGTTGTTTTTTTCGATTTGTTTTTTGTGCGGCGTGTCTTTCAGATAGACATAGACGGTCGGGCAGGGCGAGAAGATTTTCCATCCGCTTTGCAGGACTTCGAGCGACCAGATTTTGTCTTCCGCCGCGATGACTTTTTCGTCGAAGGGAATTTCCCGCCAGACGCTTTTTCTGACCGCACAGCCGTTGGCGAGCGGTGCTTTTGAAACTATCGTGTCAACGTCGAGTTCGCCGCTTAAAATTTCCGGCGCGAGCCATCTTTTCGCGTCGAAACGTTTTCCGCTGTGGATAAAACGCGCCGCCGCGATTGTCTCGTCTTCAAAAATCGAAAGACAGGAATACAATGCAAGCGGGCTGACGAGCATCGAATGCGCGCTCAGAAGAACGCAGATCTCGCCCTTTGCCGCCTCGATGCCGACGTTCAGAGCTTTTCCGTAAGTAAAGGAATTTTTCGGAAGATTGATGATCTTACAGTCGTATTCGCGCGCGATTTCGAGGCTGTCGTCATCCGATTCGTTATCAACGATGACGACTTCGGTTTTTACTAACTGCTGGCGGGCGATGGATTCGAGCGCGAATTTGAGAAAATCGGCTTCGTTGCGGTTGCGGATGATAACGGAAATTAATTTTTTTTCGCTCATTTATGTTAATTTTCAAAATCAGCAAATTTCGATCTGAAAATCGAAATTTCGTCTTTGGTGTTTTCTTTCCGGCGGTAGATCAATTCGAAATCGGGCGAGTTTTCGAGCTGCTCGGTAAAATCCTTCAAATGCGGGTTGCGGACGAGCGATCTTTTGGTGGTTATCACATAATCGGTACGGCTGTTTTTTAGTTGTTCGAAAATCTGCGCTACGTCTTTTGTTTCCGGCAGAAGCTGTCTGCCTTCGGCATAAAAAACGGGAAGCGAACTGGCGGAAAAAATGAGCGGCGATTTTTCGGCATTTTCTTTGAGCCAGATGCCGGCATCGCGGGCTTCAAAAGCCGAATCGGGTTTGTTGATAAAATAACTCAGCGGCAGAACGTAGAAAAAAATTATTACCAGGCAGCAGATAACGAAAGCGTTTCGGCTTTTAAAACCGGTTCTGTCTTTAGAGTTCCTTTCAAAAATCGAATCGTAAAACCATCTTTCAAAACGTATTATCCCGGCGGCGATCCAGCCGAAAAATATCGGGAGTAAGATGTAAAAATAGCGCGTCTGGACGACGCTCGCGGCGTATCCGAGACAGGTTATCAGGCAGAAAGCGATGAGATACGCTTCGCGCTCGAATCGCCGCCTGTCCCACGTTTTGCCGAAAAGTCCGAGACCGACAAAGAGCATCAAAAAAAGCGGCAGAAGATGGGGCAGGTTTTTGTGAATCTCGATCAGAGAGAACGGAATTTCTTTGATGATGCTTTTCGCCGCGTTTCCGGTCGAAGCGGCGGAATTTGTATTGTCTCCATTAGCCAAAATCCCGGACGCGAGATTCGCTTTCGCTTTCGCGCTGATCGTCCAGTTGCCGGTTTCGCTTCGCAAGTAAAAAATGTAAGGCGCAGAGAGAATTGCGAATCCGAGCAGAAGCACGCCGATTTTTGTCAGCAAGCGGCGCGAAAACGGTTTCCGGTCGAACAAGTTTTTGACGATGACCAGCGCGGCGAAATAGAGCGGGTAAGCAAAGGCTTCCGGTCGCGTCAGATAGGCGAGTCCGAACAAGATTCCGGTTATAAGAAAACCGGATAAAGCGTTTTTTTGAAGCGCCTGCCAGCCGAAATACAACGCGCCGGTAATTAAAGGCAGATAGACCGTTTCCGAGCCGAGATCGAAAACCGCCGAGTTTATCAAATGCGGGAAAAATACGGCGAGCGCGGCGGCGATGACCGCTTCGCGGCGACCGTAAGATTGTTTGACGAGAAAATATGTAACCGGCGCGGCAAGACTTCCGGCGATAACGGAAACGATGAGCGCGGGAATTATCAGCGAGTCAACGAAAATCGAAACGACGCCGATCAAAAACGGAAAAAGCGGTGTCCAGTAGGTATGCATAAACCCGTGAAAATCACCGGCGGCAAAATTTCGGGCGAGCATAATATACTGCATCTGGTCGCCGCCGACGATTATTTCATCGGCAAACAAAAAGTAATGCAGAATACGCAAACCGAGCGCAGCCAGAAAGAGCCGGATAACGACTTTCCGTTCGATTGAAAATGATCGTTTCATAAAAATTTGCGGGGAATTATGAGTTTTTGTTTTTAGAGCAAAGAGATCGGGATGAATAGTTCGGTTTATTCATCCCTATGCCCCCATCTCTTTGCTCTCAAACTCACCCGCCGTAGATTCCAACTCTTTCTCCTTTAAGCTAAATGCGGACGGCAGGGCGTATCTGAACCAACAGAAAACAAATGCCGCGCCGCTGTAAAAAAAGTAGAAAAACAGCCACGGGTAAGTAAGAAGGGCGAAAATCTTTCCTTTTTTCAAAGCGAAAAACCGAAAGATTTTCAGATTCAGTAAAAAAACGGCGAGCAGAAAACCGAGCAGTAAAATAAGCAGAAGCGGCTCGAAAAAAACAAGCGGAATTGTTAAAAGCGTGAGCGCGACGAAACCCGCGCTCGCGCGGTCTGCGGTTTTGAGATTCATGTCGTTGACCAAGCCCTGACTCGTCAAAATCAGTTTCGACCACGGCACGGCGCGGCAGAAAATTTCCGTTTTGATCAGCCCGCCGATCTTCCATTTTTTCAGATGCTTCGCCTGAATGTCTCGATCGAGCAGAATGCGGTGTCCGGCAGTGCGAAGCCGCGCGCCGAGTTCGATGTCTTCGATTGAAGGAACTTGAAAACGCTCGCAGTCAAAACCGTCCATTTCCAGAAAAACGTCGCGGCGGATCGCGCCGAGTCCGGTCCAGAAGGTCGAGGCTTCCGGGCTGGAAGTCTGATGGACGAAATGATGCTGGAGATTTTTATACTGGGAGAGAAAATTTTTCTCGAACGGCGCGTCGTCATACGAACCGAACAGCGCGGAAAATTCCGGGTTTTCGGAAAATCGTTTCGCGGTTTTTGAAATCGTGTCGCGTTTGACGACGACATCAGCATCAATAAAAAGCAGGATTTCGCCCTTCGCCTGTTTTGCCGCTAAGTTTCTCGCCGCCGCCGGACCGGACTGTCTTCGCCGGCTTGAAATGACCTTCGCGCCTTTCGCGCGGCTGATCTTCGCGCTGTCGTCGGTCGAACCGTCGTCCACGACGATCACTTCAAAATTTGAATGATCCGAAGCAAAAAGCGCGTCGAGACATCGCGGCAAAAATTTTTCGCCGTTATAGACGGGAACGATGACGGAAACAAAAAGTTTATTCATAGAAAATTATTTAGGATGTTAAACATTGCTGCCGACAGTCGTTTTCGCTCTAAGCTGTTCGGTTTTCGTGCCGACGACGGCTCTCGTTAATTGGACGGGCTGGTAAACGATGCTCGACCATAAAAACATCTCGTTCGTGCAGTAACATTTTTTCGCTTTGATCTGCGCGCGGAGTTTTTCGGCTTCGGGCGAATCCCAGATTTCGAAGAAACTTTTTTCGCGCAGATTGCCGAGCGGAAAATGCTGTTCGCAAACCGAAACGTCGCCGTTGGCGTAAACCACGCCGGTCAAAATTCCGGCTTTGCAGGGAATAAACTGCGTTTCGGCTTCGATGGTTTTTACTTTCGCCCATTGGAGCATCGGTTCGACCGACGCGCCGAACCGCGTTTTTTCCCGGTCTTCCCAAACTTCGGCAACGTGACGGTAAAGCTCTTTGTATTTTTCTAGATGCGGTCCCTGAAGCGAAGGATTTTTCCGGTCGCCGCGAATGATGGCGAGATTGTGATGCTCCATCTGCGGACAGTTTTCATAGAGATATTCCGTGAGTTTGAAAATCTCGTCCATATTTTCGCTCATCGCCACCGTGTTTGAATGAATCCGCAGACGCGGGTCTTCCTTCTGAAGTTCGGCGAGCATCGCGTAGGTTTCCATTGCTTTTTCGAACGAGCGCGGATTGCCGCGGAAATTGTTGTGATACTCGGGCATTCCGTCGAGAGAAATTTCGCAGACGAAAAGTTTGAGCGACTTGTTTTTCAAAACTTTCCTGAGCGCTTTTTCCGTCCGGTCGGTAAAATAACCGTTCGTCGGAACGTAGATATTTTTGACCTCGTTGTTTTTGATAAAAAGCTCGCAGATTTCGGCAAATTCCTTGCGGATGAACGGCTCGCCGCCCGACAGGTTAAGGTTTTCGAAATGTCCGAGATCGAGCGACAGCTTTTCAAATTCGTCAAAGGTCAGGTCGTCGCGTTTATTGAGTTCTTTCCAGTAAAAACAATGCTCGCAAGTCAGATTGCAGATCGAATTGATGAAAATGATCATAAACGGCGGTGTTTGCCATTGACGGTGTTTCGCGGCTTTGACGGATAGTTTCGTATGACGGTTGATTCTTGTAAATATTGACATAGCTTTTTCCTTTTTTTCAGTTACTGGTTATCAGCGATTTGAAATCGCGCAAAATCTGCCGCAGATGCATATAGCGGTCGAACGATCTGGTCGAAAGTTTTTCCAAAATTTTCGGGTTTGAAAGATAATATGTGTCCAATCTTTCGAGCGCGAAAAAATCGCTGCCCAAACGCACTTTTCCGAGATTTGTTGAACACGCCGCCCGGAAATTTTCGGCGGCGGCGGCTTTTACTTCGCGGTTGAAACTGCCGAACGGATAGGCGAACGTCGAAACTTTTTTGCCGGTTTTATCTTCGATCTTCTTTTTCGACTCGGTGATTTCCGTTTCGATCGCTTCCGGCAGACATTTCGTTAAATTCCTGTGCGTCCGCGTATGCGAACCGAACTCGATGCAGTATTCGCTCAAATTTTTTATTTCATTCCAATCGAGCAATTTGCTGCGCGGTAATTCTTTCGGGTTTCCCGCCCAATCGTTGAATTTGCCGCAAAAATCCGTAACGAGAAAAACCGTCGCCCGGAAATCGTATTCTTCGAGAACGGGAAACGCCGCGTCAAAAAAATTCCGAAAACCGTCGTCAAAAGTCAATGCGACGGTTTTCGAAGACGGAGTTTTGCGGGCGAGTAAATCGCCAACCAATTCGCCGAGCGAAACGGCGCGGTATTTGTTTTCAGACAGAAATCTCATCTGCCGCCGAAAAATTTCCGGCGCGGTCGAGATTACCGAACCGCTTTCGTCAATCGAATGATATGTCAAAACCGGAACGCTGATCTTTTGCGTTACATGCACGATTTGCATTTGAGATTTTTTATAACAAACCCAAAATCGAGTTTATTAGCTTTAGACCGGAACGGCGGAAAAACTGGTTTCCGGGTTCGCTTCTTTTATTTTCTCGCGGCGTTTTTCCAGAAGATTTTCGACCAGATTCAGATACCTTTCGAGATGCGCCCTTTCGTTCCAATACTTTAAAAACGCCTCGTAGCCTTTTTCGCCCAATTCGTTTCTGAGTTTTGGGTCGTCGGCAAATTCGTTCATTGCCTCGATCAATTCTTTTTCGTTTTCATAAACAAAGCCGCCGCCGCTGTCTTCGACGACTTCCGGCAGCGCGCCGAGATCGTTGACGATGACCGGAGTTTTCTTAGAGAAAGCCTCGATGATAATGATGCCGAAAGTTTCGTAGCACATTGACGGAACGATCACGGCGAGAGCCGATTGATACAGATTTTGCAGTCGTTTTTGATCGAGCCGTCCGAGAAATTTTATATTCGGTGAAAAGTCCGCCTGCTGTTCGAGATCGTTTCTGTATTCGCCGTCGCCCGCGATCAAAAGATCGAATTTCGGCTGTTTTTTAAAAACCGGAATAATATTCTGCACGCCTTTTATTTCTTCGAGCCGACCGACGAACAGAAAATACGGTTTTCCTCCGTTTTCTTTTTCCGGCGGATTTTCCGTTTCATTTTTGGGAGTCGGCAGAAAATACGGCATTTGTTTGATCGGAATATCGAGTCCCATTTCGAGATGTTTCCGCAAAGTAAAACGGCTCGGCGAAAGAAAGCAGTCAACGTGTTTGAGCATCCGTTTCAAAAGTCCCGAGTAACGCCACAACTGCGGCGGTCGTTTTCCTTTTAGCTGGCAACTGAAACAGTTTCTTTTCGTGCAGACTTCGCGGTTGTATTTCCAGAGAACGTGCATCGGACAGACGAGCCAGTGTTCGTGCGTCGTGTAAAGTTTGACCGCCGAACCGTAGCTCAAAGCCGTGATCCCGATGAGCGACATATTGTTGTAATGAATCACGTCGTAACCGTTTTTTTCGAGCGCGTTTTTCAGTTCGGATTTGAAAAACGGCAAACCCGTCTGCTGCGTCAAAAGCGGCGAGAGAAATCCTTTTCCGCTTTTTAGGGCGTGAACATTGACGTTTTCGTGATTCGGAAATTTTCCGGTCGGCGGTTTTCCGTTCATCAACAGGAAAGAATCTTCGCAAAAAAAGACGTCAACCGAATGACCGCGTTTCGCAAGTTCGTTTGATAGGCGATAGATATGCATCGCGTCGCCGCCGAAACTATACGGCGGGTAAAAGGTCGAGACCATGCAGAATTTCAGTGGCTTTTCCATTGGTTTATAAATTTGTTTCGAGCAAAATTTCTTTCGATTCTTCGGCGGCGAATTCTTCGAAAATCGCAACCGTATCGCGGGCGGCTTTTTGCCATGTAAATTTTTGCGCGCGGTTTAAGCCGCTTGTTTTCATTTGCTTCAAAGTTTCGTCGTCGCTCAAAATTTCGTTGATGACGCCGTTCATATTTTCCGCGTTTCGCGGATCGAAAAATCTTCCCGCTTCGCCCAAAACTTCGGGCAGGGAACTCGAATTGCTCGCCGCGACCGGCGTTCCGCACGCCATCGCTTCCATTGCCGGAAGTCCG
Source organism: Pyrinomonadaceae bacterium (assembly GCA_041940425.1). GTDB lineage: Bacteria > Acidobacteriota > Blastocatellia > Pyrinomonadales > Pyrinomonadaceae > DATHTS01. The sequence goes on along the minus strand of JBGTSF010000010.1, from coordinate 82,530 downwards.
AAGCCTTCTTCAAAAGAGGGAAAAACGAGCAGCGTCGCCGCATTGTAAAGCGCAGCCAAATCTTCGTCCGAAACAAAGCCCGTGAAAATAACTTTTTCCGTTAAGTTCGCTCCGGCGATCTGTTTTTTGAGCGACGGGTAAGCCGAGAAAAACGGGTCGTCTTTGTAATCGCCGACCAGAACGAGTTTTAATTCCGAATGTTTTGCGGCGAGTTTTTCAAAAGCCGAAACCAGACCGTCGAGATTTTTATGCGGGCTGATGCCGCCGACCGCGAGCAGAAAATTTTCATTTTTCTTTATGCCGTATTTTTCGAGCGATTTATAAAATTTTTCATCGCGCCGTAAAACTTTGAAAACCGGACGCGCCGCTTCGTTGATGACGCGCAGGCGCGAATCCGGGAGTTTAAAGAAATCGGCGATCTGCCGTTTCGAATAATCGGAAACCGTTAAAATAAGGTCGGCTTGCCGGACGGCGATGTTTTGTTTCAGCTTCCAGAAAAACTTCGATTTCCGGTTCGGAAAGATCAGTTTCGGATTATGATCGGCAATTACGTCGTGCAAGGTAACGATAATTTTAGTTCGATTAAAAACCGGAAAATAAGAATAAACCGCCGGAAAAAATAAAACGTCGAGCTTATGTTTGCCGACCGCGCGGCTCATCGCCCACAGGTCTTTGACGGAACGTCTGCCGTCCGCCGAAGCCGCTTTGAGCTGCGAAGCTCCGGTTTTTGCAATAACGGTTTGCGCCTGTTCCGGCAGCGGCGTTTTTCTGTCTGTGATTTCTTCCGCCGTGTTCGAATCAATAAAAAACAAATACTCGTTCGCGCCGTCAACTTCGAGAACCGCTTCCAGAAGCTCGCGCGTAAAACGCCCGAAACCGCGCTTGTTGCCCCAGCAGCTTGCATCTATTCCGATTCGCATAATTTAGAAATTGAGATTGAATGATCTTTTATTTGCACCCGCGAACGCCGGTTCGGGCAAAGTTCTTTTTTCAGACGGTGGAATCAGCTTCGGATCAAAGGGCGCGGGAAATTCCATATATCCCGTACCAACCAGCATGAGCGTGCCGGAAAGAGCGGCAAATGCGGCTAGGTGCAGTTTGGGCGGCAGATTTCCATTTATGATGATTCCGAAAATCCATGACGCGCAGATAATCGCCGCCACGATCAGATGCGGCAAAAATGGTCGCAGGGATCTCGATGTTTTTTTTATTCTGGTTTTACTAGTCAGGCTGTATCCGGCACGGCGATTCAAGATGACACAAAATAAAGCCGAGATCAGATATGGATATTTTGCAAATTGAAGCAGTAATGTGCGCCAATGAAGCCCCCACTCATTCTTTCGATCTATATAAAAACTCTGCCGGTAAAACTCGCAAATCATCATAACTGCAAAAAGCACGAAAAAGTTCAAGGAGAAAAACAACTCGACGACTTTCGGTATCGAGGCGGTCGCCAGCAGATATGCGAGAAGTAATAGCAAGATTAAGGTTGTCGCGCCCTGCAGGTAATAATAACCGTGCAGAAGACTAACGACCGTTTCCTTGAATTGAAGTTTTCCGAGCATTTTCGGATGTATTCGAAATTTGATGTCAAGAACCGAACGCGCCCAGCGAAACTGCTGTCCGAGATAACTGTTCCAATCAACCGGAGTCAAGCCGCGGGCGAGTATTTTCGGGATATAAACGCCTTTCCAGCCTGACGTGCGGTAAAGCAGTGTGATCAGCAAATCATCCGCATCGTGAGCGGCAAAACCGCCTGCCTCGCGCAAAGATGAAACGCGGTGCGTCGTATGACAGCCCGTCACGATCGGGTAGCCCATCGCGTAACAGAACATCTGGGTCGAAGAATAATATGCATAAGTTTCTTCGGCTGCGCCGCGCGCGATAAAACTCGCTTTCTGGTTGTAATATACCTGCGCCGCCTGAACGTAACCGACCTTTGGATCGTTAAAATAACCGAGAGATTCGGTGATAAAATTTTTTTCCGGTATATGATCCGGGTCAAAAGCCGCGATAATGTCGTATCTTTCAAAACCGATCTCATACAGCCAACTGTTGTAATTGCCGTGTTTTGTCCGAGCCTCAAAAGTCCCGCTTTCCGTTTGATATTCAGGGCGATCTTTCCGGCTGAAATGATACGCTCCGAGATTTTTGCATAAGTCTTTAACTGCCGGATTATCGCCCTCGTCCAAAACCCAGGTTTCATGCGGATAATCCATTGCAATCATCGCCCTGAGCGTTTCTTCGAGCATCTGCAGCGACTCCGCGCCCGGAACGAATGTCGTTACCGCACCGACGCGCCAACCGATTTTCGGTCGTATCGGCAAGGGTTTTTTCATAAACGGCAAAAGCCACCAGCGGAGTTGGCTGACAAATAATTTACCGAAAAAAACAAAAGTTAAAAGCCAAAACGCGATGGGATATACAGCTCTGTCTTTCGTGCTAAACCACGGCAGTAAAAAATATATGATCGCTGTGTAGCCGACTATCGTCAAAAGCGAGAAAAACAGATAATCTTTTGTCGCAAATACTTTTTTTTCAATTATTACGGGTTTACCGGTTTTTCTGTCAGTTGTAGCATTATTTAAATTTTTCATGAGGTTTTGACAGAAAATAAATAAAGATTTAGACATGCCTTCACGTTTTTTGACGGTGAAAAAATGTCCTATTTTTCAGGATTTTTCATCCACACGACGGCGTTGTAAATCCAGCCGATGATCAAGCCGCTCAGATAGCCGACAACAAAACCGTATGCCGCGCCGATCAGACTGCCGATAAAAGTTACCTCGTAGCCGATAAAAAACTGACCGAGCAGGCTGAGATGCGGTCCGACGACTTTGCCGCCTTTTAGGACGAGCCAGTTTGTCGCGATAAAAATTCCGAGCGCGGCGATCACGCCGATGACAAAACCCAGGATATGCCCGTTCAGACGCGCCACGGCGTCTTTCAGAATTTTTTCTTCGGGATCGTTTCCGCGATTTTTCATATTTAATTTTTGCGAAAAAAAATCGTTTGTATTTTCGTTGATCGTCATATTTTTAAGCTATTCGTTTCGGGACGAGCGGCTGGGTCGAAGCGATCTGCCGCGCTTCCTTTTCTTCCTGTTCGGTTATTTCCTCGTGATATTCCTTGTCCTCGTTGACGCTCCAAACATCGTAATTCGCGCCGAGAATATTTTTGACCGCGAGCATCGCCGTCAGCATCGAATGATCCTGATTATTGTATTTATGCATTCCGTTTCTGCCGACGAGATAGAGATTTTTCAGTCCGGCAAGAAATTCTTTGATCGTCGCCAGCGCGTCTTTGTAAACCGCGTCGTAAACCGGATAGGCTTTCGGCATCCGCACGACCGAACCGTCTTCGACATCTTTTTTCTTGACCAAGCCGAGCGTGTCGAGTTCTTCGGTCGCCATCTTTATCAGTTCGTCGTCGGGCGTGTTCCACAAACCGTCGCCTTTGAAGCAGAAATATTCCAAACCGAGACAGGTTTTGTTCTGGTCGGGAACCATATGCGGACTCCAGTTTTTAAAGTTCTGGATCCTGCCGACTTTGACAGCCGGATCGTGTATGTAAATCCAGTTGTCTTTGAAAAGATCGGCACGGTTTACGATCAGCGAAACGGTCAGAAAATCTCTGTATGCCAGCAATTCAGCCGCTTCTCTGACTTCTTCCGGCGGATCGGGCGACATTTTGCGGATGAGTTCGCGGATCGGCATCGTGCTGATAAAATCCGTTCCGGGAATGACTTCTCTCTGTCCGTTCGTGCCGATCTCAAACGCCGCAACTTTGTTTTTCTCCCAGACTATCTTTTCGACGCACGACTGCATTTTCAGTTCGCTGCCCTGCTTTTGAATTTTATCGGCGACCATTTCCCACATCTGTCCGGGACCTTTTTCCGGGTAATCGAATGCGTCAATCAAAGTTTTGATAACTTCGCCGTTGCTGTCGTTTTGCGAAGCAAGAATCGCGTTTTTGATAGTCGAAATGAGCGACAAGCCCTTGATGCGCTGAGCCGCCCAATCAGCCGAAATTTCGCTGCACGGAATTCCCCAGACCTTCTCCGTGTAGGTTTTGAAAAACGTATTGTAAAGCCGTTTGCCGAAGCGGTTGCTCACCCAATCTTCGAAAGTTTTTTCGGGTTTGACGGGCAGAATCTGCGCTTTGACGTAGCTTCCGAAGAGCAGAAAACTGTTGAAAATTCCTAATCCCAAAAGCGCGTTCGTCGCTTTCAAAGGATAAAAGAAAAATTTCCGGTTGTAATAAATACGCGACAGCCGCGAACGGCGCAGAAATTTTTTCTCGCCCATCACCTCGCGCCACATTTCGTCAACCGCTTTGACTTTCGTAAAAAAACGATGCCCGCCGATGTCGAACAGGTAGCCTTTATAATTGACCGTCCGCGAGATGCCGCCGACGACGTTGTCTTTTTCTAAAACGACCGACGAAACTTTTTCCTTACAGAGTTGGTAAGCGGCGGTCAGACCAGCCGGACCCGCGCCGACGATGACGACTTTTTTATTCTGTTTATCTTTGTCTGACATGGTAGTTTTGTAATGAATCTATGGATTGTCAATAAAATCGTTCATAGTTGACATATTTCCCTTGAATCTGAGAAAGGCGATGTAAAGCCAGATGATCGAATTGCGCAAAAAAGCGATCAGCCAGCCGAGTATGAAACCCGAAATAAAACCGTAGAAGAAACCGACCAGACTGCCTGTAAAGGAAATGTCGAAGCCTTCGAAATACTGTCCGAGCAGGATGAGAGTTCGACCGACCTCTTCGCCGCCTTTGAGAATCAAAAAATTCGTGGCGAAAAAGATCGCCAGACCGAACAGCGCGCCGAGCGAAACGCCGAGCGCGGTTTTGTCCAAACGGGTCAGCGACTGGATCAAAACATAATCCGTTTTCGAGGAGTCTTTGTTTTCCGTTTCCTCAAATTCGATTGCTTTCATTTTTGTATGTTTTTTTGTACTGCGTCAGGCTTGAATTTACTTGCCTTGAACGAATAAAAGGCGCAGAAAAACCGGCGGTTTATTCACCAAAACCCACGCGGGGAAGCCGCTCGCCGCGGCAAAAAATATCTTTACAAATTGGATTTCCTACGTTTTCCGCAATTTAAAAATATAAATCATTTACCCGTCCGCATTTTTCGACCGCCAACGGTCGAACGCCGGATAAATTACAAAATGCTTTTGAACAAAGTATTTCGAATCGTATCGAAAATATAACGGCGAAAGAGCTTTACCCGCATCGGAAAAACCGACTGTTTTCTTTGGGAGTTTTGTGTTAAACGGGAAATCGGAAAACCTGACAAATATCGGAAACCGGAACTGTTTTAGCGGATGAATAAATCCGGTTCGGTAAGCGGTTATGATTGAGAAAGTCGAACGGATACGGGATCAAACTGATTTTTTGAATAAAAAAAGAAGGTGATTTCGGAAAGCCTGAGCGTTTCGGGTTTTTCAATGTAACAAACAGCCTAATAAAATAGTCGTTTTCTCTGATGCCCGAAGAGCCGCCGTCCAAATAGTATTTATTGACAAGCCGAACTATCAAAAGGTGAAAAACTTTGTCGCCGCTCAAAGCGGCTTCCCTGTGCGGGTCTTGCAGTCAAAAACTTTTTTGACTGCCGCCGTTAATTTGCGTTTGAAAATCGGATAAAAGCGATTTTTCGAAAAAGCATAACTCAAAACAGAAAACAAGATGCCGAAACCGAAACTGTCAATCATCGTCGCATCGTGCGTCGGTTCTCCGTTCATTAACCGCTGTCTCGGATCGCTCGAAGAGCAGGTCGAAAAAGCAAATATCGAATGTATCGTCATTGACCGCGCGGGCGGGGAAATAGCTAAAAGTATCGAACACAATTTTCCCTGGACAAAAGTTTTGCGCCGTCCGGCGGGCGAGAGCGTGCCGGATTTGCGACGGTATGGGATCGAACAGGCGCGGGCGGATTATGTGGCGATCATCGAAGAACACTGCACCGCGCGTGAAGATTGGGTAAAAACGATTTTAAATATCATCAAAGAGCCGGTCGCGGCGGTCGGCGGCGTAGTCGAAGACGCGAATTACGAACGGCTGATGGATTGGGCGGTTTATTTTACCGAATACAATTCTTATATGCCGCCAGCCGAGAGAGGCGCGGCGACTGACGTGTGCGCGGCGAACTGCGTTTACCGGCGCGACCTGCTTTTGAAATATCTGCCGCCGAGCGGAAGCGGCTACTGGGAAGCCGGACTCAATCACAAATTAAAAGAAGCGGGCGAGGAGTTTATCAACGAACCCGATCTGGTCGTCTATCACACGGGACCATTCGGGCTTTTTTATTACCTGCACCAGCGTTTTCTGTTCAGCCGGGCGTTTGCCGGAACGCGCCGCGAAAATATGTCGAAAGCCTTTCGCGCGATGTATCTTTTTCTCGCGCCGCTTCTGATTCCGCTTTTGTGGGCGCGAACCGCCGCGCGGGTTTTTTCTAAAAAACAGCACGTCGGAAAATTTTTACAGGTAACGCCGCATATGATTCCGATCACCGCAACCTATGTCGCGGGCGAAGCCGTCGGATTTCTCGCCGGACGAGGCGACAGCCTTTCAAAAATCGAATAAGAATGAATTCAAAACATAAACCGGAATTATCGGTCGTCGTCGCCATCATCGAAGGCGGTCGAACGGCTTTGGAAACCTGTCTCGAAGCACTGATCGAAGGCGCGGAAGGTATGGGTTTAGAATGTATCGTGCCGTTTGATTCGCGTGTCAAAGATGTCGAAAAACTGAAAGAAAAATTCGCCTGGGCGAATTTTATTGACGCGCGGCAGTTTGTCAAAGCCGAAGAATTCGGCGAAACGAGCCGCGAACATCACGACATTTTGCGTTCGGTCGGTTTGCGTCAGGCGACCGCGCCGGTTGTCGCGCTTCTTGAAGATCACGGCACGCCTTCGCCCGGCTGGTGCAAGGCGATGCTCGCCGCGCACCGCGAAACGGACGCGGACGCGGTCGGCGGCGCGGTCGAAAACGGCGTGGATAAAGTGCTTAATTGGGCGATTTACTACTGCGATTTCGGACGTTACCAGAATCCCGTTCCGAGCGAAGCGGTCGAATTCTTAAGCGACAGCAATGTTTCATACAAACGCGACGCGCTCTGGAGCGTGAAAAATTTATGGTTCGACGCTTTTCACGAAACTTCGGTGAACTGGCAGCTCAGCCGCGACGGAAAAATTCTCCGCCTCGAACCCGGAATGGTCGTGTATCAAACGCGCCGGACGCTGCGGTTTTTTCCGGCACTGCGCGAGCGGTATGTCTGGGGACGATCATTTGCCGGAACGCGGGCGGCGGAAATTTCCTTTGCGAAGCGTTTTGTCTACGCTGCTTTTTCGTTTTTACTGCCGTTTCTGCTGACCGCGCGGATCGTTTCGAGAGGGGTAATGAAACGCCGTTTCTTGGGCAAATTATTTTCCGCGCTTCCCGTTATATTTTTGCTTCAGACGATCTGGGCTAGCGGGGAGTTCGTCGGGTATGTAACCGGAAAGGCTGCTGCTCAGGACGCACTGCAAATTCAGATCAGTCCCGACCATTTATAGAATTCGAGAAGTTTTATTTTAGTTAATAAATGCGGAGAAACTATTCATAAACGATTTTTACATTCACTCTTTGAAAACCGCGCGTGCCTTCTCCGCCTTTATTGAAAATGATTAAAAGCCGAACATTTGAAAAAACTAACGCCGGAAACGGAAGCGCGAGTTTGAAGATCGAGACCGCAAAAAATTCCGACAACGGAAAAATCCCGTTAAAAAAATTTCCAAGAAGCATTTCTTTCCGAAGTTTGACGAACCGCGGTATAGCGGTTCGTTTGTTTCTAACGTGCTGGCTCGTTTTCTCGCTTCATTTTGCGACGAATACGGTCAGAGAAATTTATCCGGCACTTAGTCTCGCGGAAAATTTCAGTTTCGATGTTTCCGAATACGCGGGAATTCATCCCGACATTTTTTCGCTCGAAGGTCGCGGAACATTTATCAACAACAATCCGGGCGCGTCAATGATGGGCGCGGTTCCGTATTTTCTGTCGCGTCCCGTTTCGGACAGGATCATCGAACGCGTGCAGAAATCGCGTGAAGCGAATCCGCAAACCGAAAACGCGACCTACGATACGATCTATCCGTTGTCGCGGGAATTTTACAGGCAAGCGCGCGAGAAAGGCTTCGACATAAAATTCGGTCTGGCGGCGGCAGTTACGCAGACTTTTGTGATGGCGACGCTGTCGGCTCTGAGCGCGGTCATCATATTTTTTATATTGTCGAGTCTGACGGAAAACAAACGCGCTTCGCTTTTTTTAGCTTTGCTTTACGCTTTCGCCACGCCGGTTTTTTTTCGCACCGGACAGCTTAATCAAAATCTTCTGGTGGCGCATTTCGCCCTTTTCGCCTTCGCGCTTTTGTGGCGACCTTGGAAAAAAGAGAAAAGCGCGAAACCGTTTTATTTTCTCGCCGGATTGTTCGCGGGCTGGACGGTCGTTCTGGATTACAGCGGCTTGGTCGCGGTCGCGGCTTTGAGCGGTTACGCGCTTTCGCTCTGGCTTTCGTTTGAAAAACGCGAGGTTTGGGATTTGGCGAAATTCGGGATCGGAGTTTCGATTTGCGCTCTGGTTTTGATGGCGTATCAAAACCAGAGTTTCGGCAATCCGATCTTGCCGGCGCAGAGTTATATGCCGCCCGCTAATTTTACCGAAATGGGTTATCGCGGTTTCGCTTTTCCGAGTCTCGAACTGCTTTTTCAAACCGCGTTTTCGATTCGTTACGGCTTGTTCACGTCCGCGCCGCTTTTGTTCTTGGCGTTCGCATTTCCGGTTTTGCTGAGAAAACAGAGCGGATTTTTAAAACGCCGCGAATTGATTTTTGTTGTTTCATTTATCTGTCTTTTTTTCATTTTTTGTTCGGCGAATCAATACGGCAGGATGCAGTTTAATACGGGCGTGCGGCACATCGTTCCGGTCGTGCCGTTTATGTTTCTACTCGCGGCGAACGTGCTTTTGAAAATGCCGAAAATCATCGCCGCCTTCGTTTCGATCTTCGCGCTTTACTGGTCGTGGTGTCTGGCGATGTATCGGGACGTCGAGCAAGGCTTGGGCGTTTTGGAATCGGTCAAACACATCACGCTCGAAGGTTTCAGGCTGCCTTGGCTCGTGACGCTCGAACGGATGGGATTTGTCGAAAACGCTTCGGCGATTCCTCTGTTTGTGCTGTGCGCCGCGGTGATCTGGATTTTATGGAGCGTCGGAGAGTCAGAACCGCCGGCGGCGGCGGGTGTGTAAAAAGATTTTATTGGATGTCATTTCCGAAAACATTTACGACTTTATTTCTATTCACGGTCGGCATTTTGTTTGCGCTTTTCGCATCGTTATTTTCAAACGCCGATTACGCGCATTTTCTGCTCGGCGAAAACGCGAAAGATTTGAGTTGGGGAACATCGCTTTTCCGCGTTCTTTTGCTGTTTCACGGTGTTTTGCTTGTCGGACTGAGTGTTTTTTGGAAAACAATATCAAAAAAAAATGACGTAAATAAAATTGAGGACGATGCAGGCAAGCGGATGATTCTTCCGGTTTTTGCGGGCTTATCAGCTTTGAGCGTTATCGCTCTGCTTTTGCGTTTTTGGAATTTGAATTCCGATCTGTGGGTTGACGAAGTTTACACCTTGCTCAATTTTGTCCGTCAGCCGATAGGCGAGATTTTGACGAGTTTTCCGAGCCAGAATCAGCATTTGCTGTATTCGATTCTGGCACACGCTTCGATCAATGCCTTGGGCGAAACGGCGTGGGCGCTGCGTCTGCCGTCAGTTTTGTTCGGCGCGGCGAGCATCTGGGCGTTGTTCTTTCTTGCCGGAAGCTTGTTCGACGCGCGCAAAGCGTTTCTCGCCTGCATTTTGATGACGGTTTCGTATCACCATATATGGTTTTCGCAAAACGCGCGCGGGTATATGGGCTTATTGTTTTTCACGCTTCTGGCGACGTGGTTTTGGTTCGAAGCATTTAGGAAAAACGAATGGTTTTGGTGGCTTTCATATTCGGCGGCGGTCATCTTGGGAATGTGGATTCATATGACGATGGCGTTTGTCGTCGCCGTTCACGGGCTCGTTTATCTGGCTTTTCTTTTCTTCCCGAAACTGAGCAATGACGACCGTTCTTTCTCGCTCGAACGCCGCGCCGGAATCAGACCTTTTGTCGCGTGGCTTTTAAGCGTAACGGTTACGGCACAGCTTTACGCCTTCGCTCTGCCGGAATTTTTACGCTCGGCACTGCATGAAGAATCGAGAAACTCGGAATGGACAAATCCGTTCTGGGCGATAACGGAAACTTTACAGAATCTGAGCGTCGGTTTTGCCGGAATCGCGGTGGTTTTATGCGGCGGAATGATCGTCGCTTTCGGCTGCTGGCGGCTCTGGAAGCAAAACCGCCGGATGACGCTCTGGATGATCCTGCCTCCGGTTTTTGCCGCAGTATTTATGTTTCTTGCCGGACATAATATGTTTCCGCGTTTTTTCTTTTTTGCGATGGGCTTCGGGCTTTTGATCGTCATTCACGGCGCGATGGAACTGCCCGTATTTATCGCCGGAGTTTTCAAAAAATTACGAATTACAAATTACAAATTACAAATTCTTAAAATTCAAAATTCAAAACTCAAAACTCAAAATTCGATTGGTGTTGCGCTCGTCGGCTTGATAATCCTGGTTTCCGCCCTGACCGTGCCGCGCAATTACGCTTTGCCGAAACAGGATTTTTCGGGCGCGAAGATTTTTGTCGAAAACAATCGTCTGCCGGATGAAAAGATCGTCGCCGTGAGCATCGCGGGCGAGATGTATCAAAGGTATTTCGCGCCGCAGTGGACGAAGGCGGAAACGAACGCGGATCTGGAAAATTTTCAAAACACGGACGAAAACATCTGGCTGATCTACACTCTGTCGCCCGAGATCAAAGCGTTCCATCCGCAGATGTGGCGGGCGATCGAAACGAATTACGAAGTCGTGCGGGTTTTTCCCGGCACTTTGAGCGGCGGAGAAATTTTCGTCTGCCGGAAAAGACTTTTAAAAAAGGAGAACAGAAATGAAACAAGCCGAAACATCGGTCAAAACTAACACGATCCCGTTTGAAATGAAAAGTAAAAGACCCGGCAGCGGAGCGGGAAAATTGAACGGCGGCGGTGAACGCTCGATCAAAAATGTCAGCGTCGTGATTCCGGCATTTAACGAAGAACTGGCGGTGCGCGAAACAATCCTGGAACTGCGCGAAATGTTTGCCGGCACCGAGGTCGAAGCAGAGATCGTCGTCGTTGATGACGGCTCGCAGGACGACACGGCGCGGGAAGCCAAATCAGCCGGAGCGCGCGTCATCCAGCACCGCTCGAATCGCGGTTACGGCGCGTCATTAAAGACCGGAATTCTCGCCGCCGAAAACGACATCATCGCCATCACGGACGCGGACGGAACGTATCCGGCGGAATTTCTGCCGGAAATGCTCGCGCGTCTCGAACACGCCGACATGGTCGTCGGTTCGCGCACGGGCGCGGACGTCAATATTCCGCTTTCCAGAAAACCCGCGAAATGGTTTCTGCGCGTGATGGCAAATTACGTGGCGAATACGAAAATTCCCGATCTCAACAGCGGTCTGAGAGTTTTCCGGCGCGATGTCGCCGTTCAGTATTTTGCGATTTTGTCCGATCAGTTCAGCTTTACGACGACGATCACTCTGGCGATGCTCTGCGACAAATACGCCGTCCGATACGTGCCGATCAATTACCGCAAACGGCAGGGTAAATCGAAAATTATGCCGTGGGATGCGGGCAGTTTCGCCGTTCTGATCATGCGCGTGGCGATGCTGTTTCGCCCCTTGCGCGTATTTTTGCCGATCGCGCTTGTCTGTATGGCGTACGGGCTTTTCAAAATGAGCGTTGATTTGATTTACGATCCGATGATCTCGGCTTCGGCGATTTTTGCTCTGATCAGCGCAATGCAGTTGACGCTGATCGGAATGCTCGGCGAAGCGATCGCGGTGCGGTTGGGCAGGTTTACGCCGAACGCCGCGAACGGGGTTCAGCCCAGAGAGATCACGATCATTGACGAGGATGAAGAAACAGAAAAAATCATCAGCGGCAGAATGAGCGTCGGTTCAAACGCTTATTTTGCGGCAAAACAATAAAAAATTATGTGCGGCATTGCCGGAATTTTTCACTTTAACAACTCTAAAAACCGACCGGACGCGAATCTGATTCGCCGGATGACCGATGTGTTATCGCATCGCGGACCTGACGACAGCGATATTTGGATTAATCGAAAAACCGCGCTCGGACACCGGCGGCTTTCGATCATTGATTTGTCGGCTCACGGGCGGCAGCCGATGGGCAACGAGGACGGCTCGATTCGAATTACATACAACGGCGAACTTTATAATTTTCTCGATCTGAAAAAACGGTTTTCGCTCGTCGAACGCGGACACGTTTTCCGCTCGCGCACCGACACGGAAGTTCTCGTTCATCTGTATGAAGAGATCGGTTTGGAGATGCTTTCCGAATTGAACGGAATGTATGCTTTCGCGCTCTGGGACGGGCAGAAAAATGAACTTCATCTGGCGCGAGACCGCTACGGCATCAAACCGCTTTTTTACACGATCCGTGACGACCGCGTTTTGTTCGCATCCGAGATCAAGGCGATCCTGCAGGACGAGGAAATTCCGCGCCGCGTAAATCTGCAGGCGCTTCACGATTTTCTGACGTTCGATTACATTCCGGGCGAACAGACGGCGTTTGAAGGAATTTACGAAGTTCCGCCCGCGCATCTCTTGACCGTCAAGCAAAACGGACGAGTAAAAATTCGAAAATTCTGGGAGCCGTCATACGAAATAGACGAGCGGATCGGCGAAGCGGAAGCCGCGCAAAACGCTCTCGATCTGATGAGGCAGGCGGTGCGAAGACAGTTGGTCGCGGATGTTCCGGTCGGCGTTCTGCTTTCCGGCGGAATGGATTCGAGCGCGCTGGCGGCTCTGATGGCGGGGGAAAAAAACGAGCCGGTTCATACGTTTTCGGTCGGCTTTGAAGATCAAAGTTTTAACGAGCTTCCGTATGCGCGGATCGTCGCCGAAGAATTAAAAACGCATCATCACGAAGTCGTCGTTAACGCCGACCATGTCCGCGAGATGCTTCCCGGCTATTTGCGCTCGATAGACGAACCGTATGCCGACGGTTCGGCGATTCCGACCTATTATGTGTGCCGGCTGGCAAAAGACGAAGTTAAGGTTGTTCTGTCGGGCGAGGGAGGCGACGAAGTATTTGCCGGTTACGACACACACGCGGCATACAAAGTTTCGCGTTGGTTCAACCGTCTGCCGCGTCTGCTTCGCAGAGACATTCTTCCGCCGCTGGTCAATCTTTTGCCGGTTTCGCATAAAAAGCTGAGTTTGGAATTTAAGATGAAACGCTTTCTCGGCGGACAAGACCTCGCGCCCGAGGAAGCGCATCTCTGGTGGCGCGTCGTTCTGGACGAAGAGCAGAAACGGCAGATTTATAATCAGGATTTATTGAAAAATTTTACGCCTTTGCCGTCGGTGCGGTTTTTTCGGGAGGTTTTCAAAAATTCAAAAGCGGACGACGATCTCAACCGCATTTTGAATATAGACACCGCCGTTTTTCTGCCCGACGATCTGATGATCAAAAACGACCGGATGAGTATGGCGCATTCATTGGAAGCCCGCGTGCCGTTTACCGATAACGATCTCGCTTCCTACCTGGAGCGCGTGCCGCCGAAACTGAAACTGAAAGGACTCAGGAAGAAAAATATTATGCGGCGCGCCCTGAGCGGAACGCTTCCAAGGGAAATTATCAATAAGAAAAAAGTCGGTCTGGAAATGCCGTATTCGCGCTGGCTGCGCCATGAACTGAAAGATTTGCTGGAGGATTATTGTTCACCGACGCGGCTTGCCGACACCGGACTTTTTAATCCCGCGGGCGTAACAAAACTGATCGAACAGCATTCAGCCGGAAAATACGATCACGGACGAGCGCTCTGGGGATTGCTCAATTTTATGATGTGGTTTGATCTGTATATTCCGCAAGCCTTTGAAACTCACGAAAAACCCTTACCGAAAGCGCGGTTTGAAACGGCTCCGGCAATTTAAAACAATAACGGATGAAAAAAACAAAGGTAGCGATTCTGGGCGCGGGTCCCGCCGGATTAGGCGCGGCTTGGCAACTCGTCAAACAGGGAAAAGCCGACGTAACGGTTTTTGAACAAAACGCGGCGGTCGGCGGAAATGCCGGAAGTTTCGAGCTTGCCGGATTAAATGTTGATTACGGCAGCCATCGTCTGCATCCGGCGACCGATGCGCGGATTATGGCGGATCTACAGGAACTTTTGGGAAATGATTTGCTTGAAAGACCAAGACACGGGCGCATCAGACTGCAAAACCGCTGGATTCATTTTCCGCTCAAGCCGCAGGATTTGATGTTCAAACTTCCGCTTTCGTTCGGCGCGGGAGTCGCCTTCGATTCGGTCAAAAAATTGATTCCGCACAAAAACGGCAACGGGCGCGAAACTTTTACGAGCGTATTAAAAAAAGGTCTGGGCGAAACGATCTGCCGCGATTTTTATTTTCCGTATGCGGAAAAAATCTGGGGTTTGCCGCCTGAAGAGCTTTCGGCGATTCAGGCGAAAAAGCGCGTTTCCGCCGGGAGTTTGGGGAAAATGTTAAAGAAAATATTATCAATCGTTCCCGGTTTTAAAACGCCGGGCGCGGGGATATTTTTTTATCCGAAAAAAGGCTACGGGCAGATCAGTCAGGCGATCGCCGTCGAAGCGCAAAAATACGGCGCGGAAATAAGATTCAACTCTCCGGTGCGGAAAATAGAAGCGAACGGGAAAAAGCAGAAAATCACTTTTGAAAAAAACGGGAAACTCGAAACCATCGAAGCCGATTATATTTGGTCAACAATTCCTCTGACCGTGCTGGCGAAAATAACCGAACCGAATGCAAATGAAGTAATCGAAGCGAGCAAGCAGATTTCTTACCGCGCGATGGTTTTGATCTATCTCGTTTTGGAGCAGGATCAATGGACGGAATTCGACGCGCATTATTTTCCCGAAACGGAAATAAAACTCACGCGGCTTTCCGAGCCGAAAAATTACAGCGCGAGCCGCGAGCCGGAAAATAAAACCGTTCTCTGCGGCGAACTGCCGTGCGCGGTCGGCGATGAAGTTTGGAACGCTTCGGATAGGGAATTGGCGGAATTGATGCGCGAATCGCTCGAAAAATGCGGTTTGCCGGTAAACGCGAAAATACTGCAAATCGAAACAAAACGCCTTCCGTTCGCTTACCCGATTTACACGAGCGGTTATGAAAAATATTTCGAGATTCAGGACGAATGGGCGGGCGGTTTGGAAAACATCCTGACATTCGGACGGCAGGGACTTTTCGCGCACGATAACACGCATCACGCTTTGGCGATGGCTTACGCGGCGGTTGATTGTCTGGATAAGGAAGGTGATTTTGATAAATCACTCTGGCAGGATTACCGCGCGGAATTTGCCAAGCACGTCGTCGAAGATTAAATAGAAAATGAATTTTACAAATTTGGACGTTCGGGAAAACAACAGCCCGCGTTCGGATATTTTGGAAAACATCTATGCAAATTGGAAATCCTTCACGTTTTGGTCGGCTCTGGCGTTGATCGGGCAAGCCGCTTCTTTGCAGATGATAAATGCCGGACGCTTGATACATTTTCAGCACTACCGCCCGTTTGCCGAACTGCTGACCGAAGAACCTGCGATTTTATTTTTATTTGTTTTGCAAATTTTTCTCGTTGCTTACGGATTAGCCAAACGCCTGCCGCAAATAAAAACATGGTTTGTGAAACATTTTAAAGCTTGGCAGTTAATTACGATCTTTCTGTTTTTAAGTCTGGCGGGCGCGGCGGTAACGCCGAATTTTTCGATCTATGCAACGAGTCTTTTTTTTGCGGCAATCGTGCAGATTGCGAATCTCGGCTGTATCGCGCTGGCGGTTTGGTCTGTGCCGCAGGAATCAATCGAAAAACTGAAACGAAAGTTCAAATATTTTTTCAGCGATTCTGAAACGATAAAACTCGATAGATTTTCGTCTTTGGCAGCGGTATGGATAATTTCGATCTCAGCTTTTCTCAGTTTTTTCATCTATGAAAATCATCCGCACGTGCCGGATGAAACGCAGTATCTTTTTCAGGCGCGGTTAATGGCGGCGGGGAAATTGACGGCAGAACCGCCGCCCGTGCCTGAAGCCTTTGCGATGTATATGACGCCGCACCTGGATGATCGCTGGTATGGAATCTTTCCGCCCGCATTTCCGGCGATTCTGGCGGTCGGCGTTTTTTTTGGCGCGCAGTGGCTGGTCAATCCGATTCTCGCTGGCTTTTGCGTTTTGCTGTCATACCTGTTTTTTCAGCAGATGTATTCGCGCCGTTTTGCCCGTCTTGCCGTCGTACTGTTGTGCTGTTCGCCGTGGTTTATCTTTATGGCGATGAGTTTTATGAGCCATATATTTATGCTTGTTTGCGCTCTGGCGGCGGCGGTTTTGCTCAATAAGGCAATCGCCGGAAAAAGAGTTTTTTATGCCCTAGGCGCGGGATTTTTTATCGGCATAGTTAGCCTGATTCGCCCGCTCGACGGTTTGATCGTCGCGTTTCTGCTCGGCATTTGGACGCTTTTTAGATGCGGTCTTTGGCGCGAAAAAGTTAAAACTTCCGCCGCCTTGGTTTTCGGAACGATGGCGACGGCTTCGATTATTTTCCCGTATAACAACGCCGTCACGGGCGACGCTTTGCTTTTGCCGATGAACGCCTATTACACGAAATATTTCTGGGCGGATGTGATGGCTCTCGGTTTCGGCGCGAATCGCGGAATCGTCTGGGGAATTGACGCTTTTCC
The DNA here is from genome assembly GCA_041940425.1 of Pyrinomonadaceae bacterium. Classification (GTDB taxonomy): domain Bacteria; phylum Acidobacteriota; class Blastocatellia; order Pyrinomonadales; family Pyrinomonadaceae; genus DATHTS01. The sequence continues at coordinate 65,604 of JBGTSF010000010.1, read as the reverse complement.
CGGTCATTCGCCGCTTGAATCTTTGATCAATGCGGCTCTAAATACTTTTTCATTGAACATCGAACTTTTCGGCTGGGCGTGCGGTTCGCTTATCCTGACGGTTTTTGTGATTATTACGGGCGGGCTGAGAAAAAAAGATTTTTGGGCGATCGGAACGATCTCTTTGATCGTCGGTTTTTACAGTTTTTACTGGTATTCCGGCGGACCGGATTTCGGCGCGCGTTACTGGTTTTTAAGCATCATTCCGCTGATCGCTTTGACGGTCAGAGGAGTTGAATTTTTAAGCGAAAAAACCGGAAGTTCAAAAATGAATCCGCGCATTGTTTTGGCGGTTTTAACGCTCGGTGCGATCAGTCTTGTAAGTTATTTACCGTGGCGCGCGCTCGACAAATATTTTCAATATCTCGAAATGCGACCAGGCATCAGAGAACTTGCGAAAGAAAATGATTTCGGCAGAAGTCTCGTCCTGATTCGCGGCGCGGAACACCCTGATTATCAATCGGCTTGGATTTATAATCCGTTGGATTTCAAAGGCGACGCGCCGATTTACGCGCACGATAAAAATGCGGAAATTCGCCGTAAACTCCTGACGGCTTATTCTGACCGCGATATTTGGATCATCGAAGGACCGACGCTTACCGGAGCGGATTACAAAATCGTCCAAAGTCCGGTTAGTTTCCAAAAGTCGAGGCGGGATCATTGATCGTTTTTCTTTATAAAAATGATTAGTTCGAAGCGTAAATTAATTTGAGGGAAAAAAGAAAGTGAACTCGTTTGACAATTCGACTTTCAAAATGGATTTTTTAAGAAATACTACTTTAAAAAAAGCCGCAATTATTTATTTTTCCCTCGCGGTTACATTTACTTTTTTTCATACTCAAACGATAAACAGGCGGTTTTGGGATCAAAGGAGCGAGTTTCATCAGGGCGTGATTCAGGGAGATTTCAAATCCCCTTATCAATACCGAATTATTTCTCCGTTGATCGCCGAAGCCGGCGGCATAATTATAGAAAAGACATTCGGCTTAACATCGCCAAAATCAAAAGCCGGAGCGCGGGAAATTTTCTACGTCCTTCAGCGGTTGTTCGCCACGTTTCTGTTATTCATTTTTTTTCATCTGTATCTCAGGACATGGCTGACGACGGAGATGGCGTTTGCCGGAACGCTTATTCTAGCCGGTTTGCATGTTTATACATACAATTCTTATTTTTACCAGCCGGATTCGGCGTTAAACATTCTGTTATTAACCGGTGCGGCGTATCTATTCAGGCGCGGCGAATATAAGGGACGGCTTTACCCGCTGACTATTCTGGGAAGTCTGACGCGGGAAACATTCGGTTTGATAGTTCCTCTGCATTTGGCATATTTCGGCTTTAAAATAAAAACGCTCAAACATACGGCGGGATTGTTCGCCGTTTGGTTGTCAGTGCAGGTGCTTCTTCGCGCGGTATTCGGATTGAAACCCTCATTTCCGAGCAGACCGGCGATCATCAATTTATACGAAATCGGCTGGATGATCTGCCTGTTTTCGCTGATGTGGCTGATACCGCTTATTTATTACAAACGTCTCCCGGTTTTTTTTCGCCGGGCGATCGTGTTGGTTATGCCGCCGCTGATTGCGGCTAATTTTTTGTTTGGCAAAGTAGAGGAAACTCGTCTGTTTTTAGACCTTTCGATCATCCTCATTCCCGCAACCTTGATCGGGTTGTTCGCGCGTCCGGCAGACGATTCCGGCGACGAATTTGAAACCTCACGAGATGTTTTTTAAATAAACAATTTTGGAGGAATTACGATGAGTAAAAAATGTTTGATAACCGGCGGTGCCGGTTTTTTAGGAATTAATTTAATCAGGTATCTGCTGGAAAAAAATTGGTCTGTCACCTCTCTCGATATAGCTGATTTTCCTTTCCGAGATGTTGCCGGTCGGGTCGAAATTCTGACGGGTGATATACGCGACAAAGATTTTGTGAATGAGGCGATGAAAGATATTGACATCGTTGTTCACACAGCCGCCGCGCTTCCTCTGGATAAAGAAGAAGATATTTTTTCAACCGAGGTCGAAGGCACGAAAAATATTCTGGAAACGGCTTTTCAAAATAAAGTCGAAAGAATGATTCATATTTCTTCGACGGCGGTTTACGGAATTCCCGATCATCATCCATTGCTCGAAGATGACAAAATGCAAGGTGTCGGGGCATACGGCAAAGCGAAGATTCTGGCTGAAGAAGCATGCCGGGAATACAGAAAAAAAGGAATGTGCGTTTCGATTTTAAGACCGAAAAGCTTTGTCGGTCCCGAAAGGCTCGGCGTTTTCGCATTGCTTTACGAATGGGCTTACGAGGGGAAAAATTTTCCTCTGCTCGGCAGCGGAAAGAACAGTTATCAACTGCTGGATGTCGAGGATTTGTGTCAGGCGATATTTCTGGCGGCGACGATTGATAAAGAAAAAGCCGACGATACGTTCAATATCGGGGCGAAGCAATTTACGACTCTGAAAAACGATTTCCAGTCGGTTCTCGATTATGCGGGACACGGCAAGCGGATCCGAAGTCTTCCGGCGCGTCCGTTCATTCTGGTTTTGCAGTTATTGGAAAAGCTCGGTCTGTCGCCGCTTTACGAATGGATCTACGAAACCGTCGCCACAGAATCGTTTGTTTCGATTGAAAAAGCGGAAAAGATTCTGGGTTTTCAGCCTAAACACTCAAACCGCGACGCGCTGATCAGAAATTACGAGTGGTATAGCCGGAATCTCTCGCGGTTTAAGAATAAATCGGGAACTTCTCACACCGTTCCGTGGAGTCAGGGAGCGTTGCGTTACGCAAAGGTTTTCTTTTGATTCGTAAGCCTGGGACGCAAAGCAAAACAAAAAATCATCTGTAAATTTTCACTGACGGAGAAATAGATATGTCACAACAAATGCCGATAACGCTTGCAAAGAATCGGGCGGACGCGGCGGTTAAAGATAGGAATATTTTATATTCGATCATCACGACGATGCGCCCGCATCAATGGTTGAAAAATTTGTTCATCTTTGCGCCGCTGCTTTTCGGGAGAAAACTGACCGACGCGGCGGCGATCGGAAATTCGCTGTCGGCGTTTGCCGCGTTTTGCTGTCTGGCAAGCGGGCTTTACATCATCAACGACATCGTTGACGCGGAAGAAGACCGCGCACATCCGAAAAAGCGTTTTCGTCCCATAAGTTCCGGCGCATTGCCCGTCTGGATCGCGGTTCTGGTCAGCATCGCGCTGGTCATCACGGGAAACTGGATTGCTTTTTCGATCAATCTGAACGCCTTCCTGATCGCCGCGCTTTATTTTATTCTCACGCTCGCATATTGCCTCGCGCTCAAAAAAGTGATCCTGCTTGACGGAATGACCATCGCCACCGGATTTGTTCTGCGGATCGTCGGCGGCGCGTTCGCCGTCGGCGTGATGCCGACGCACTGGCTGATCGTCTGCGCGTTTCTGCTGGCATTATTTCTAGCTTTTACCAAACGGCGGCAGGAAATTTTACTGCTCGACGACGAAGCCGGCGAACACCGCGAAGTTTTAAATCAATACTCGGTCGGCTATCTCGATCAAATAAATAATATTCTCGTCGGCGCGGCGATCGTCTGTTACGCGCTCTACACGGTCGCGCCGGAAACCGTCGCCAGATTCGGGACGGGCGCATTGATCTACGGGACGGTTTTCGTCATTTACGGAATGCTGCGTTATCTCGCACTGATCAAAAAACCGACCAACGGCGGTAATCCGAGCCGGACGCTGATTCAAGACAAACCGCTGCTTTTGACCTTGGCGGGCTGGGCGGTTTACAACGCGGTCGTGATCTATTACTTATGATTCGGTAAGTTCGCCGGATATCTGTGGAAATAAAAAAGACCTCAAAAAAACTCTCCGACAAAAACTTTGAAAAATGGCTCAATTGATCGGACTCATACTTTTACTTACCGGCGCGGCTGCCATGACTCTTACCGTTTCTCATCTTCTTTTCCGCGAACTGCGCGCGGCGCGTCTTCGGAAAAACGAAAACGGGACGGATAACTTCGCTGAATCGGCGAAAAGACCGGATTTCGGATTTAACGGCTCGCCCGTATTATGGATCGTCTTCGCGCTAATAATTTTTGCCGGGGCGTTTCTCCGGTTTGACGATCTCGGCGAAAAATCGCTCAGTCATCCCGAAGCGTATGTGCCGGGCATCGAACTTCCGGCTGACATTTCCGAACCGCCGCCGCGCACGGCGGTCGTGCCGCTCATCTGGTTTCACTTTCACGGTGAGCCGCACCCGCCCGCTTATTATTTTTTGATGTTCGTCTGGACAAAAATTTTCGGCACGAACATTGAATCACTTCGCCTGCCGTCGGTTCTGTTCGGCATTTTTTCGATAATCTTCGCCTTTCTGCTCGGCAGGGAATTATTCTCCCGAAAAGTAGGAATTTTGAGTGCCGCGCTCGTCGCTTTTAACGGGCATCAGATTTACTGGAGTCAAAACGCGCGGATGTATGCGATGACCTGTTTTCTCGGTCTGCTCTCGACATATTTTTTAATAAGGATATTTCGTGGGAGCGAACGGGTAAAGCAGATCGGCTGGGGCGCAGGCTATGTCGCGGCGGCGTGTCTCGGCGTTTACACGGAGATTTTATTCTGGGTTTTGCTCGCCGGACAAATGATTTTCACGCTCGGAAGACAGCGCGGCGAACTTGATAAATCGCTTCCCGGTTTTGTCTTCCGGCTGCAATCGCTCGTCGTGATGCTCGGCGCGCCGATGTGGACGCACGCCGCTTATACCGGACGAAGTTCGCCGCTCGAACCGATTTCGGCAACATTTGTCGGCGAATTTTTAGCGTTCGGTTTTTTGTTCGAGCGCGATGCCTTTTCGCTTTCCGAACGTCAAATTTCAGCCATAACGCTTGCCTTGATCGCGGCATTTTCGTTGGTCTGCGCCGGGTTTGCCTTTCTGCGCCGCCGGGAGAAAAACAAACAATTCGGCTTTGATCCCAAACCGTATTTTTCATTCGATACGCGCTGGACAGCCCTTTTTTCGATAGTTACGATTATCGGATTTTCGCTTGTTGCGAGACACGACCGCGGATTTCTTCTTCTAACTTGTCTCGTTCCCGCGGCGGCGTATTTCCTGCCGGAAATCGCGGTTCGCGTTTGGAGCTTTTATAAAAGAAACTATCGTCTTCTGTCTGATAACGCTCTTTTTTCGGACAGCCGTTTTCTGCTCGTCCTGCTCAGTTTTGCTTCGCCGGGTTTGGTAATTTTCGTTTCATTGTTCAACAGTCTGCTGGCGAGCCGTCTGTTTCTGATATTTACGCCGTATCTGTTGATTTTGATTGCCGCCGGCATCGTAAATATTCTCCGCCGACCGGTCGTTTTTCTTCCTGTGATCGTTTTTACAGTTTTTTTGCACGCCGCGAGCGTTCGATATTATGACCAATACCCGTTCGATGTCATTGACTATAAAAAGCTGGCGAGTGAAATAAACGGCGCGTCTTCAACCGGCGATACGATTTTTGTTCACCGTCGAAACTGGTTGACTACGCCGCTCTTTTATCATCTCAACCTGAAAAAAGTCGAGCTAACGGCGAAAGATTTCAAAGCGGCTGTGGAAAATCGGGAAACGCGCCGTGTCTGGCTGATAAGTTTTGACGGTTTGCCGCCGAAAGCCGAAACGGTCAATGCGCTTAGCGGATTTCGCCCTGTTTCAAAGGTCGAAACGCGGCGCGGAGAAGCGATACTTTACGAACGATCCGAGCCTTAAGGATTAACGGCGTATCGAAATTAAAACTCAATCGTGAACAGGCTTCGGTTTTCGAATGCAAAATACCGGCAAACGATTTTCAAACTGCCAAATAGACGGTGCAGACCACGGACATCAAAGCCGCTGCGTAAACGCCCGCCATCGCGTCGTCCGCCATCGCGCCCAAACCCGACGGCAATTTTTCAAATTCACCGGTCGGATAAACTTTATATATATCGAAAAATCGAAAAGCCAGAAATCCCAGAACTATCGTCCACCAGCCGAGCCGAGCCGGAACAAAAAGAAAAGTTACGAGCTGACCGACGACCTCGTCAATGACGACGATGCTCGGGTCTTTTTCGCCCGTTAATTTTATGACTCTGCTCGATGCCCAGATTCCGGTCAAAAATAAAACGATCAGCAGAATGAGCGTTATCGAATCGAGCGCGGAAGCGAAAAACAAAACGGATGAACCGCCGGAGCCCGAAAGTCTTTCGCCCGCCGCTTGCGCCAAAAGATAAATTCCGATTCCCGCCGCCGAACCCCACGTCGCCGGAACAAGCGGCAAATAGCCGATTCCGCCGCAGGTCGCCGTTATTAGTGCGGCGCGTTCGGCGAAAGATTCCGGCTTGGCGATTTTTTTCGGTTTGGCTCGTATCCTACCGAAAAAATTTAAGTCAATAAACTTTTTGAGCGTTTCCGGCGTCATTTCTTTTTAAAAATTTCCACGGATTCTTCGACGGGAAAATCGTTTTCTCCTTCTAATCTTTCTTTTTTATACCACTCGACAAAATTTTTAATTCCCGCTTCGATTGGAATTTTCGGATGAAAATCCAGGAATTCTCCGGCTTTTTTTATATCGGCTAGAGTATCGGTTACTTCTCCGGCTTGATGGGAAACTCTTTCGATTATTGCTCTGCGTTCCAGAGCCTTTTCCAGCAATCGGACGATTTCATAGCATTTAAAAGATTTTCCCGCACCGAGATTGATTATTTCAAAACCGCTGTTTTTATAATCGAGTGCCTCACGGATACCCGCGACAACATCCGAAATATGAACGTAATCTCTCTGCGCCGTGCCGTCGCCGTAGATCGTTACCGGATTGCCCGATTCGATTGACCGTGTGAATTCATAGATCGCCGTGCCGGGACGCTGGCGCGCTCCGTAAACGGAAAAGAATCGCAGGCAAACACAGCGCACGTCGTAAAGGTGCGAATAAGTATGACAAAACATCTCGCCGACGGCTTTGGTTGCCGCGTAGGGCGAAACGGGTTTATCCGTCTGCATTTGCTCTTTCAAAGGCAGAGCCGGTTTGTTCCCGTAAACGGCGGCGGTCGAGCCGAAAATAAAACTTTTTACTTTATATTTTCGCGCGGCTTCCAGAAGGTTGAGAGTCCCGTGAATATTGGTTTGCTCGAACGAATGCGGATTTTCGATCGAAGGATTGACACCCGATTTGTCAGCCAAATGAACGATGAAATCATACTTACGGTCGGAAAAGATGCCTCTTAAAACCTTTTCGGAAATGATGTCGCCGCCGAACAGCGAAAAATTCGGATTGTCGGTATGCCTGGCAATGTTGTGATATTTGAGAACGGGCGAGTAAGAATTATTAAAATCGTCGAGAACCGCGACTTTCCACGCGTTTTCTGCGAGCAGTCGGTCAACTAAATGAGAACCGATAAAACCGGCTCCGCCTGTAATCAGAACGTTCTTCATTTATCATGCAGTTATTCCAAAAAGGATAACCGGATATCTTCTATTTTCGGCGGTGCGGTTTTCGGAAATAATACTGCTTTGGCGGTTTGACCGATAACTTTTAGATCGGTCAGCAAACTTTTTTCCTCCAGATACTTCAGATATCCGTCCAATTTGAACGGTTGAATTTTCGTGCGATAAAACGCCTCTTTGTCTTCAGCCTGAGCTAAAACTTTTTCCTCGTTTCTCAACTGCAGCGTTACCGGATCGGTAATGCCCGGACGCGCGCTTAAAATTTTTTTCCACGCCGGATTGTTCAGATCAACATATTCCGGCACTTCCGGTCGCGGACCGACCAGCGACATCTCGCCGCGCAAAACATTGTAAAGCTGCGGCAGTTCGTCGAGTTTATATTTTCGCAGAAAAAATCCGACCGGCGTGATGCGTTTATCGGTTGCCGCAGTGATCGCCAGACCGTCTTTTTTTTCATACATCGTGCGGAATTTATAAAGCGTAAAACGCTTGCCTTTGAAGCCGACGCGCTGTTGCCGGAAAAAAACCGCGCCGGGCGAGCTTTTCCGCACGAGAAAGGCGCAAAAAAGAAAAAAAGGAAAAAGCGCGATCAAAGCGGCTGCCGCCAAAAAAAATTCGGCTGTGCGCCGGGAGTTTTCTGCTGTCAGAACATTAATCATCTAAGCTACTGCGATTTTTCTTTTCGCGTATGTTTTGCAAATTTCCTTTACCGTTTTGGTTACGCAATTGATTTCCCGCGCCGTCATCGAAGGAAAGATCGGCAGGCTGACGATCTGCGACCAGAGCCGCGTCGCCGCCGGAAACAGTTGCTTTTTCCAACCGATTTGTTCCGCGTAATACGGGTGCCGATGCAGAGGTCGCCAGTGAACCGAATAACCGATGCCGCAGCGTTTTAATTCTTCGATAAAATCATTGCGGTCTATCGAAAGCCGTTCGAGCCGCAGACGGAGCGGGAACAGATGCCACGAATTTATCCGGTTTTCGTCGTCCGGCGGAAGTCCGATTTCCGGCATTCCCGCAAATTCGCGCAGGTAAATGCGGGCGATCAGTTCGCGCTGACGGCGCATCGTTTCGGCGCGTTCGAGCTGGTGAATTCCGATGGCGGCGGCGATGTCGGTCAGGTTGTATTTGTATCCGGGCGAGACGATCCGGTAATCCCAGCTTCCGCCGTTGGAATAGCGTTTCCAGGCGTCGCGCGAAAGACCGTGCAGCGACATCAAGCGAATTTCATCCGCCAGCTCGCCGTCTTCCGTTACCGCCATCCCGCCTTCGCCGGTCGTGATCGTTTTATTGGCGTAAAACGAATAGCAGGTAATATCGGCGGTTTTATCGCCGCAAAACCGCCATTTGCTTTTCGAGTTTTTGCGCCACGCGGAAGGAAAAGCGTGCGCCGCGTCTTCGACGATCCATAGACCGAACTCATCGGCAAATTTCCGCAGTTCGTCAGTATCGAGCATATAACCGCCGACGTGAACCGGAATGATTCCGGCAACTTCCGTATCTCGCTCGGCGATCGGCGATAATTTTCCGCTTCTCAACAATTCGATTTTTCGCCGCGCGTCGCGCAGATTCATATTTCCGGTTACCGGATCGCAGTCAACCAGAATCGGAACGGCATCGCAGTAATGAATAATTTCGGCGGTTGCCGCAAAAGTCATTGTCGGAACGAGAACTGCCTGACCGGGCTTCAACCCGAGCGCGACAACTGCCAGATGCAGAGCGGCGGTGCAGGAATTGACCGCGACCGAATGCCGCGCATTGACGGCTCCGGCAAATTCGCGCTCGAATTTTTTTACTTTCGGTCCGGTCGTCAGCCAGCCCGAACGAAGCGTGTCAACGACTTCTCTTATCTCCTGCTCGCTTAAAGCCGGACGCATAAAAGGCACGCTGATGCGTGTTTTGTTTCTGACGTTTGTTTGTTGAGGAAAGACGGAATAGTTATAACTGTTTCCGTTGCCCGATATAGTTTCAGCTTTCATATTTTTTACAAATTACGGGTTTGGAATTTGTCCCCAAAAGTGGATTTTTCTCTTTACCCTTATATTTGTAACAAACGGGAAAACCGAATAAATCGTTGTTTGAGATAAATTTACATAGCCTTTAAGGATTACCCGGAAAAAGAAAACTAGCGCAATCGGACAGTTTTCCCCGCGGAGTAAAGTCAACCGGATTACCGTTTTGTCTAATCTTCCGGCACAAAACGCCGATTTCAGCGCGGCGTAAAACAATCGGGCGCGACCATCGAAATTGAGCGTTACCGACGATGATTGAAGCGGGCGAAAGTAATATTCTCGGAATAATAGAATTTTGCCTGATTTTATCCTGACGATTTTACATACAAAAAATATATGTCTCTTGTGCAAACAATCGAATCGCGCATCCACTCGGTAACTCTGATTTCACTAAAAACTATCCAAATATTGCTGGATTCGGCAGTACTCTGCGCGGCGTTCGCGCTGGCGTATCTTTTGCGCTTCGACTTTTCGATCAACGCACAGACGGCGAAAACCGCCGTTTTTCAAATGCTTTTCGTCATCCCGCTACAGCTATTTATTTTGCGGTGTTTTCGCGTTCACAAATTTATCTGGCGATATATCAGTCTGCCGGAAGTCAGACAGATAATTACCGCTCTGGCAATTGCGACGGTTCCGATTTTTCTGCTCAGATTTCTGCTTCCGACAAATTTTAAGTTGGGCGCGGTTCCGATCAGCATCACGATTCTCGATTTCTGTCTCGCTTCGATCGGCATTCTCGGCATTCGACTTTTGCGCCGCGAGATGCACGAAACGATTCTTCGCACGAACGGCAATTCCAAACACGCGAAGAAAAAATCCGTTCTGCTCATCGGTGCGGGACGCGCCGGAGTTTTGACGATTTCTGAAATCAAAAATCGCGGCGATCTGGATTTTGAAGTTTTGGGATTTGTTGATGACGACGAGAAAAAGAAAAACTCGGTCATTCACGGCATCGAGGTCGTCGGCACGACCGCCGAATTGCCGTATCTGGTCAAAGAATTGAACATTGATCATCTGATCATCACCATCGCCAACATCTCGCCGAAAGTCTTTCAGCGTATTTTCGACATCTGCAAAAAAATTCCGGTCAAGGTCAAAACGATCCCGAGTTTGACCGAGATTCTGCAGGAAAAAGTTATCGTCAGCCGCATCCGCGATGTCGAGGTCGAAGACCTTCTCGGACGCTCGCCCGTCTATCTCGATAAACAAAGCGTCGAAGCGTTTTTGTCGGAAAAGACGGTTCTCGTAACCGGCGCGGGCGGCTCGATCGGTTCGGAACTCGTCCGGCAAATCCTGACCTGCACGCCCGAAAAAATCGTTCTCGTCGAACGCGCGGAATGCGCGCTTTTTAATATCGAAAGGGAAATCAGAGAGCAATGCCCGGACACGAAAATCGTTCCGGTGATCGGCGACGTCTGCGACAAAAACCGTATGCGGCGCGTGTTTCAAAAATACCAGCCGAATGTCGTTTTTCACGCGGCGGCTTACAAACACGTTCCGATGATGGAATTTAACTCGGTCGAAGCTCTCAAAAATAATATTCTCGGGACAAATACGGTCGCGCGTCTGGCAGGCGAAACCGGCGCGGAGTCTTTCGTTTTGATCTCGACCGACAAAGCGGTCAACCCGACTTCGGTGATGGGCGCGTCAAAACGCATCGCCGAACTCGTCATACAGGATTTGGATAAAGTTTATAAAACCCGTTTTGTCGCCGTTCGGTTCGGAAACGTCATCGGCTCGAACGGTTCGGTCATCCCGATCTTCCGCGAACAGATCAAAAAAGGCGGACCGCTGACGGTCACGCATCCCGAAATGAAACGCTTTTTTATGACCATTCCCGAAGCTTCACAGCTCGTGATGCAGTCGGGAGCGATCGGTCGCGGCGGCGAAATTTTTATCCTCGATATGGGAAAACCTGTCAGGATTTTGCATCTCGCCAAAGAAACGATCCGCCTTTCCGGTTTAAAACCCGGCGAGGATATAAAGATCGTTTTTACCGGAATGCGACCGGGCGAAAAAATGGTCGAAGAACTCGAAACCGATGCCGAGCAGTTGAAGAAAACCTGCCATTCGAAGATTTTCATCGGAAAGATCGCGCCATTTCCGGCGGATAAAATCAAACCCGCGATTGCCGAAATTGAAAAACTTTGCATACTCGATGACGAAGATTCGGCGCGCGATTTTCTGGCGGATTTTCTCTCGCTCGAATGTTTTAGAGAAAAAATCGTGTCGGAAAATCTCGGAACGCCCGAAAAATCCGGTTTACAGCTTCCCAGCTATGCCGTCGCCGCATCGCATTGATTTTCAAACAGATAATGAAAAATAGGGCAAATGTCGAATGTTTATGGCACATTTGTCCTATTTTTTTAAAAAAAATATTTTATTTTTCTATATTCTTTATTCGCCTACATTTCCGTCCAAAACGCTTCAAATCTCGATAAATGCTCCTTGAAAATTATATTTTATTAGTTCTATTATTATATTGCCCCTAACGAATGATCTTATGATCATTCGTTTACAAATTTCAAAAGAAAATGCCCGAAATTTTCCAACCCGAATCGTTTCGAGGTCAACAAAAAAATACTGAAAGAAATCGCTCTCAAGAAATTTTTCGCTTTTTCGAAAGCTGAACATTTTCTTGTTAATTTTCAGGACTGACGTTTTTGAAAATCGAGACGCGCCCCCGCGCTCTGCGGTATAAGTGTGTTTTTTTAAACGGAAATCGGGCAAAAAGGAGCAACCGATGACATTTAAACCCTTCGAGGTTAAATTTTTTTATAAAAGATTAGAGAAACAGGCGGCGTTTTTGCTGTCTTTGACGATTATGTTCGGGCTTTTGATAAGTCCCGTGAGTTTTCCGGCGCAGGTCGAAAGCGATCCGGCGGAAACGGAAGAATCTTCTGAAAAAGATTTACAGATTTCGACCGGCGAATTTTTCGCCGCGCCATACGGAAGCGCGTCGGGCGACGGCTCGATCAACAATCCGTGGGATTTGAAAACGGCTTTGACGCGCACGCAGACGGTCGTCCCGCCCGGCTCGACCGTCTGGCTGAGAGGCGGCGTTTATAACGTGCCGACCGCCGATCTGGGATTTACCAGCACGCTCAGCGGAACTTCGGCAAATCCCGTAATGGTAGCGAGTTATCCGGGCGAATGGGCGACCATTGACGGCAACGTTACGTTTTCGGCTTTGAAAAACAAAACGATCCTGAAGATAAACGGCAGTTACGTCTGGTTTATGAATTTCGAGATCACCAATACCGAAACGACGAACCGGAAGATTGACACGACGAGTTCCAATCCGCAGGGAAGACGCGGAAACGCGATTGACGACTACGCCGTCGGAACAAAGATCATCAATCTTGTCATTCACGATGCCGGACAGGGAATCGGAACGTGGGCGAGCAGTCGCGACACGGAATATTACGGGAACGTGATTTACAACAACGGCTGGGACGCGCCCGACCGCCGGCACGGACACGGAAGTTATGTGCAGAACGAAACGGGAACAAAGATTTTGGAAGATAATATTTTCTTCAGCAATTTTTCGATGAACGCGCAGACGGGCGGTTCGAGCGCGGCGTATGCGTATAATCTGCATTGGTTCGGAAATACGTTTTTCAACGCGGGAATGGCTTGGAAAGGACCGAATATCCGAAATTTCAAAGTCATCGGCAATAATTTTTACGGCAGTACTTTGAAGATCGGGGATGAGATCAATTCGACGTATGAGAGCGCGGAGGTTCGCAATAATTACGCGATGGGCGGAGTCGAACTTTTCGAATTTACGACTCCGATGGTCTTTCAAAACAATACGGTTTGGAATATAGATCCGAATGGCAGAGATATGATTCTCAACTATGCTTCAAATCAACCCGGCAGTAAATTTTTGATTGACAACAACGCTTACTACAAGGCGTTTACGGGCTTTCCATACTGGCATTTCAAGGTCAATTTTCGCGGAACCGCCGGCGCGGTTCCGGCATCGCAATACGGCGATTTCGCTTACGACAAAACGACCGGATCGCAGGTAACGGCTTACAATTACACCGGAAAATCCTGGACCCACAATTTCCCGTTCGATGCCAACAGCACCTATACGGATTCCGCGCCGACCGGCTTGAAGGTTTTCGTCAAGCCGAACCGCTATGACGCGAACCGCGCCAATGTCATAATTTATAATTGGGATCAGGCGAATACGGTCGGTGTTGACGCCAGCGCGGTTTTAAATCCGGGCGATACATACGAATTGCGAAACACGCAGGATTATTTCGGCGACGTGATTACCGGAACGTATTCGGGCGGAAATCTGCAGATTCCGATGACGGGCAGAACGCGCGCCAAACCTATCGGTTACGATCAAACGACCGGCTGGTATCACGATCCGTTAAAACCGAATACGTTTCCGGTTTTCGGCGCGTTCGTGCTGATCAGAACAAACAGTGTCGTCGCACCCAATCAGGCACCGGCGGTAAATGCGGGAAATAATCAAACGATAACTTTAAATTCATCCGCAAATTTGAGCGGCACGGCGACGGATGACGGGTTGCCGAACCCGCCGGGAGCGTTATCGGTTTCGTGGAGCAAGGTCAGCGGTCGCGGGGTGGTTATTTTCGGCGATCCGAATTCGCTGAATACGACCGCCAAATTTTCGATCTCGGGAAATTATGTTCTGCGTCTGAGAGTCAGCGACGGAGCTTTGACGACCGAAGATACGGTAACAATTACCGTTAAAAAACGGTGATGAATTGAAATTATTTTTTGTTTTCGATTTGTGGGCGGAAATTAATTTCCGCTCACTTTTTTTATCTCAAAACCGTCAATCCAAATATTTCCTTTTATCGAACAAACCGCTTGACCGCAGGGTTTTTGAACTAGCCTTATCTCTATTGCTTCGGTTTGTCCGTTTGTTTGAAATTCGGTGCGCGATTTTTCCCATCCGGTTTTTGCATTCGAAAATTCGATGTCCCCGGCTTTGAATTCCGAATCGTTTTGCCGGAGTAAAATTTGTAAAACCGGAATTTCGTCCGGTTCGATTTCATCGGTTTTGTATGAAAAATCCAGTTGATAGCGCGTGTTTTTTTCGACCGGAACGATTTGCGAGATCAAATGAGTTTTAAAGTCGCCGTCGAGAATAAACTGCAAACTTTGTTTTCCCGAAAACGGATTTTCCTCGTCAAAATTCAGATTTTTTCGCTCGACCGAGTTTCCGATACGCCAGCCGAAACCGCGACCTTTTCGCAGTTCGCCCGCTTCGAATCCGCCGTCGAGAAAACCGCTAAAAATTTCTTTTTCCGAACCGCAGACGGTTTGGTCAATTTTCCACGCCGCTTGAAATCGTTTTTTCTCCAGAAGTTGTCTGACCAGGAAATCTTCGAGATACGGCGGAAAATCGCTCGCGCAATTTAAATAAATAATCTCATCGTAGGATTCTCGTTCCATCAGAAACCGCGCGAGTTTTATTTTTCCCGTGTCATTTAAAGGCAAAAGCAGATTTATCAATTTCAAATCGTCTTTCGCGGTTTTTTCCGAAATGATTTCCAAAACCTGTGCGGAAAAACGGGAATCACGTTGAAAAGAGAAGGCGAGTTCTTTAAATCCTTGATCGGTCAGATCATTGTTTACGAGAAATTTTCCGAAATAAAAATGCGGTTCGCCGTAAAGCGGGGCGAGTTCGACGGATTTTTGATACGCGGATTTCGCTTGAGAAAAGTTATTCAGAGTTTCTTCGCTCTGCGCGTGTCTGAGCCGGAGCGCGTAATCTTTCGGTCGGTAAAAAATCGCTTTTTCGAGTTCGTTCGAAGCCGCCTTCGAATTGCCTTTTTTGAAATACGCATCCGATTTTGCCGCGTAATATTCGGCATCGAACGGGAATTTGATCAGTTCATTTGTAAAATTTTTTGACTGAATCTGATTAAATCTAAAATAGCCGTAAAACCCAGAAACTATCGCCGGAATTAAAAACGCTGTCAAAAAAATTATCTTTAATTTAATGGAATTTTTATAACTGAAACCTGACTTGGAATGTTCAGAATTTGAAACTCGAAAAATCACAATTGCAGTCATAGCCGTAAAAAACAAAAAATTTCCGGTAAACTGCAAACCGAAATCGAAAAAGCTGTGCAGAGCGACTCCAGAAATTCCGCAAACCGCGCCGATCCGCGAAGCCGAAACGAAATTATCGCCCGGCTCTTTGAATCTTTTTTTCAGAACGGACAAAAAGTGATACAAAAACCACGCGCCGAAAAAGATTCCGACCGCGCCTGAGGAAACGGCGAATTCGAGATAATCGTTGTGCGCCTGTCGCGGAACGGTTTGACCGGAAATGTCAATAAATTTTGAAACGGCGTATTGATAGCCGCCGAATCCGGTGCCGAAAAGCGGATGTTCACGGAAGATTTCAACGCCCGCGCTCCACGCATCAATGCGCTGAAAAGTTTGCGTCGTAACGCGGTCGTCAACTTCAGCCGGAATTTCCTCAAAGCGGTGCAAAACTCTGTCCTGCCCGATAAAAATAATTCCCGAAATCAAGGCTAGCAAAACAAATGCGAAAACGACCAGAGATTTTCCGTAAGAAAGAAATTTTTCGAGAATGTTTTTCCCCGAGACCGTTGGTTTATTTTTAGCCGAAGCGAAAAGCGTTAAAACGCCGGCGACGATAAACGAGCTGATAATTCCGCCGCGCGAAGCCGTCAGAACTATCGCCGACCACGAAATCAGACTCAAAACCAGAAGACAGATCCGTTTGCTTATTTCCAATCTTCCGAACCAGAACAAGCCCGTATTTAATCCGAGCGTCATCAGCATCAGCAAGGCAAAATGATTCTGGTTGAGAAAAGTTCCGAACCCTTCAGCCGGGATGAAGGCGGAAACCAAACGAGCGGGAAAATTTTCGGGAAATCGTGCCTGAACGAAAAAACGAAAAATGCCGAACAGCGCGAAAGAATTTCCCGTGACAACTAAGCCGAAAATCGAAAGGCGAAAATTGCGGCGCAATGAAGCGAGAAAGAGAAGAAAAAAACACGCGCCGGCGAGAATTTTCAAACCGCTGCGAAAACTCGCCGTCAGGTCAAAACTGTATGGCAACAGAAGGGAATTTTCGAGAGAGAAATATTGAATCAGGAGCGTCGAGAAAAATTGCAGAAATGAAAACGCGGCGAGAACGAAAAGCGGCGCGAGCAATTTTTTACATTCACTTGAAATTTGAAGAAAATCGCCCCGCCAAAATGCCGCGCCGCCAAGAAAAAAGACCGCGCTGAAAACGAGCGATTCAAACCAGATTTCCGCGCCGCCGTAAAACGCTATGGTCAAAAAAACGATTAGAAAAACCGCGCCGCAAATCCAATCTTTCGCCGGTTTTTTGTAAAAACTATTCAAGAGGTTTTTTGTTTGAAAAGTAGTTAAACAACAGCCGCGCCGGTCGCAAAATGTAATAAAGCGGGTAGAATACCGCCGGCAGATGAAAGACGGATCTGTCCATCGCGTTCGGTTTGAGCGTGAGTTTGAGATACCAGAAAAGATAATGCAGGTGCAGTTTCAGGCGGTCGGTTTTTTTCTCCTTGAGCATCAGGTGATAGAGATACCAATCGCCGATCCCGGTCGTGCTGAATTTTTCGGCAAAGAGTTTTTGGCGAATTTGCGCGGCGGCTTTTTTTAAAACTTCGTCGGTTTCGATCTTTTCCCATCCGGGATAATCCGTCTTTACGCCGAAAAAATCCTGCACGAGCAGTAAACCGAGTTCGACGGTTTTGCCGCAGCCGTAATTTTTCGCGTGCAGGCTGACGGCTTTCCAGTCAATCGCCGCTTCGTTTGCGATCAATTCGTATAGATCGCAAACCCAGTTGAGCCGTTCAAAACCGTGCCGCGCGCCGTGCATACATAGATAAACGAACAGGTCATTAAATGGCAGGGTATTTATTTCGTATCCGCCCAATTCGGCTTTTTCCAGTCTGTTCCAAAGTTCTTTTAATTCAATAGGCAGAGCGAAAAACGAGCCGGAAAGTTTCCAGTGAAGCTCGACTCTGACTTCGCCGTCCGCGCTGATCAAACCGATGTCTTTTTTGCGGTTGATAAAAAGCGAGTTTTGCTTTTTCGGCTCGACGGTGCCATAGGTTTGAAAACCTGCGTCTAAAAACAGTTTGATTGCGCGGTCGAAATCTTTCGGCTGAACGAGCAGATCGAGATCAACGAATTGGCGAAGCGCGATGTTTTTGTAAAGCCGCATCGCCAGCGTCGGACCTTTAAAGGGCAGAGAGGGAATTCCGGCATCGTCGAGCATTTTGACAACTTCGATGAGTTTTCCGGTAATAAAAATATTACGCGCCGTGTGCGTATTGAAAAAGACACTGATTTGATTTTTTGTTTCCAAGTCCAGACGGCTGGCGAAATTATCCGTCAGATTTTTGCTGACGACCGCCAAAACGCCGTTTCGATGCGCTGCTTTGAGAATATAATCCCAATCGGGCGAAAGACTCAGAAGAAACGAAATGCGGTTGATCTGTTCGTTTGTCAAATCATGCCGCGAACATAAAAGAATGAGTTCCTGCTCGCACGAAAGATTGCTCAGCTTCGCGCTGTTAATCGTTTTCGCCGGATTGCGAATTGTTCGGTTTTTAGAAATTTGTGCAAGTGCCGTAGCCATAAAAACTTCTTTTTAATTATAATTTTCCGCCTTCACACTGCCGGCGGTTTCAAAAGCCGGACGCGAACCGTTTCCGTTTTCTTTGACGATTTGCTGTTGAGACTTCCACGATTCGGCATAAAACCCGTCGTATTCGAGCAGTTCGCGGTGCGTTCCGCGTTCGAGCAGATGACCGTCGTCGAGAACGTAAATTTCGTCGGCGCGTTTGGCGATCGTAAAGCGGTGGGTGATGATCAGACCGATGCGGTTTTCCGATAAAGTTTGAAAACGGTCAAACCAGTCAGCTTCAGACCATGAATCCATAAAACTCGTCGGCTCGTCCAGAACGATCATCTGCGACTTTCGGAAATACGCCCGCGCCAGGGCGAGTCTCTGCCATTCGCCGCCGCTCAGTTCGCAGCCCTCAACAAACCATTTGCCGAGCAGAGTTTCATATTTTTCCGGCAGACGAGAGATAAATCCGTCCGCCCCGGCGCGTTCGGCGGCGGTTTTAATTTCCGCAAATTCAGGTCTCGTTTTTTTCGTGTCGCCGAGCGCGATATTGTCGGCGGCGGTTTCGTGAAACTGCATCGGAAATTGAAATAAAACCGAAATGCTTTGCCGGAGTTCATCAACGTCAAATCGCTTTATATTAATGCCGTCAATCTCGATCGCGCCTTTCTGCACATCGTAAAAACGGCACAGAAGTTTTATCAGAGTGGTTTTTCCCGCGCCGTTGACGCCGACAATGGCGGCGACTTTTCCGGCGGGAATAAACAGATCGAAATCTCTGACGGCGGTGCGCTCGGCTCGCGGATAGCTGAAAGTAATGTTCTTAAAATGAATTCCGCGCTCGATCCGCGCGGGAAACGGAAGCGGTTCGGGCGGCGAGACGACTTTCGATTCGAGATCGAGATACGCGAACAGATTTTCGAGATACAAACTGTTATTGATCGTTCGCCCGACACCGCCGAGAAACGAGCGCATCAGACTCTGTCCGCGGCTGAATATCTGATAAAAAACCGCCAGATCGCCGACCGTCGCCAAACCGTAAAAAATACGAAAAGCGATCCAGCCGATAGCGAAAGCGAACGCGCCGAGCGAGACGATATTCGCCAGAAGTTTTCCGAAAAACTGGCGTTTGAGAATGCCGAGTTTTTCGTTTCGCAAACGCCCGCGCAAAATTGAAAAACGCTGACGAAATCTTTCGCTAAACCCGAACAGACGCATTTCCGCCGCCGCCGCGCTGTGCGTTAAGATCGAGCCGAAATACGTCAGCCAACGCCGGTCGCTCGCCGTCTTCTGCCACCAGCCGTGATAAATCCGGTCGAACTTAAAATTAATTAAAAGCCCCGGCAAAGTTCCGGCAATCAAGAGAAGCGGGATCAGCCAGCCGTAGGCGAAAAGCAGAGCGGCAAAGGCAAGAAGCGTGATCGAACTCTGCATGACCGCGCCGAAACTTTCCAGAAGCGCGAGCGGCTTCGTTTGCGATTCGCCCTGCGCCTGTTCCATCAGATCGTGATATTCCGGCGATTCGTAAAACTCGATGTCAACTTCGGCGGATTTTTTAAAAGTTATATTTTTCAGATAATCCGAAAAATATTCGCCCTGCGCCGTTCGCACCCAATCCGTTACCGATTGCAGAGTTTCGATAAGAAGTAGCGCGATGCCGGTGAGAATTAAGAAAAACAAAGTTTGTTCAAAATTCGAAAATCCGGCGTTTCCGCCCGCCAGAAAACTGTCAATCGTCAGCTTTGTCAAATAAACGGTCGCGCCGGGCAGAATGCCCTGGATGATGAGCAGGATCGCCCAGAAAACGGTCAGACCCGGAACGATCTGCCAGACCAGACCCAAAGCGCGCCGCCATATTTTCAGGCGATGTTTTATGTTTAATGATTTAAACGGAATAAATTTCACTCGTTTTGTTTAAAATAAATTCGCAAAAATTTAGGCGGCGAAAAGTTAGAAGTTTGTTCACTGCTTTTCAAACTCCGCTATTTCACCGTTGCTATGGCGATCTTTGTCGGGCGGGAAAACCCGTCTGCCGCGGATATTTCCGTTCGTGAAATCTGCGCCGCGTTTTTTTCGAGTTTTTCGGCGATCTCATCCATCGCGCCGAAATCCGCACGACGGCTGAGACGGAAAACGGGAACGGTTTGTATAAATTTCCGGCAATGCTCGAAATACTCGCGCCGGCATTCAAGCGGTTCGAGAAAGCGGTTTAAATGAGTGTTTTTAAAAATTTCGATAAACGCTTCGACCGGCTCGATCTTTTCAATTTTGACCGCTTCGCCGTCGCTCAAAATATAAACCGCGTGCAGACGCGCCGGTTCAGTGCGAAAAGGTTCATCGAATTGAAACGAACGCTTTTCAACAAAACGGTGAACGGTCTTAAAGTCCGACGGCTTTTTGCCGATTGCCTCGATCACGTCGTCATAGAGTTTGATCCTCGGAAATCCCGGCGTTGTCATCGCTTTGCCGTCTTCAAAAACGACCGGAACAATATCGTCGCTGATCAATCCGAACCCTTTGGCTTTCAAAAATCCGGCGAGCGTAGATTTTCCGAATCCTTTCGCGCCTAAAAAAGCGACCGCCGCGCCGCCGATCTCAACCGCGCTGGCGTGCAGGACGAAACTTCCGCGCTGGTGCAGCAGAACCGCCAAAACCGCGCCGGTCAAAAACGGCTGTAAATCTTCTTCGAGAGTTTCCGCATCCGGTTCGACGATGATTTCACGACCGCGGCGCACTAAAATCTTTCCGAGCCGGTCCCACTCGAAATACATCGCCTGTCTCGTCGCGCGAACTTTTACGCCCGGATTTGTAAAAACTTTGGTTCCGGCAAATTCCGCGTTTATCAAATCAACGGTTATTTTTCCGAAACGCACTACGGCATCGGCGGGAGAATCGCTTTTTTGTAAATCCGGCAGGGGAATTTCAGAGCTGATATTCATCCCGAATGCCGTGTAATTATTGAAAGTCTCAGCCATTTAAATAAAGGTAATCTGCCGTCCGCCAAGCCGATCTTAAAGGACTGTTTGATCCCCTGAATGAACCGGCATCAAAATCTAACGGATGGCAGATTCTTATGTTAGTTAGCGGGTTTTTGTGATTCATTTTCAACAAAAACCCGCCGTCTTACGGTCCACCAACGGTAGAAATATTCGTGGCAAAGTCGTCTCCGAATCCGCGGACTTTTGGTTTACAGCCCGACTTTGGATCACAATCGCCACGGGTCAAAGTCGCCATATCACCGTAAATCGTCAGACATGGCTTGACCCATCGTTTTTTTACCGTTTTAGGAATTTTATTCATTCCTTTATCACCTCCTTATTCCAGTTTCTTCAACGCGCAAACGCTTTTGCGGTTGGATTTGATCTGTCACTTTTTGAATAAAATGCAAATCAAAATCGGCTTGTCAATAGTGAAGTGAAACTTCAGGCAAAGCCTTCAAGTTTCAGCCAGTTTGACAAGTAAACGCTTGATAAAATCAATAGTGCTTCGCTGTCCTTTTTGAGCGGATCGGATTTATATTCGGAATACGTTTTTCTCAGCGCGTCAATATCAATATATTTTTCGAGCGCGGCGGAACTCGCGCCTATCGCCTCTTCGATTTCCCTGCGCCCGTATTTCAATAAATTGAGCTTGATTCCCGCGCCGATGTCCGATTTATCCGTTCGCCAGCGCACGTCTTCCGGCAAAATGTCTTTCATCGCGTGGCGAAAGATCGAGCGCGTCCAGCCTTTGTAAATCCTCTGTCCGGGCGGCAGATTGATGCAGAATTCGACCAGATTGCGGTCGAAAAAAGGGTAACGCGCTTCGATGCCGAAAGCGGCGGAAATTTTTTCGAGTTGTTCGAGCATAAACGAAAAATGCCCGCCCGTCAGACCTCGCCAGTGGAGTTCGGCGGGCGATGCGTCGGGCGGATAATTTTTTTGCTGAAATTCTCTCAGCCGGTTTTCCAGGTCGAACGAAACTCTCAATTCCGGTTGGAGCGCGTTGTAATGAAGCGGAAATTGGATCGGCGAAATTTCGTAATCCTCCGGTTTGCGCCGCCGGACTGTTCGCCAGATTTTTATCAGAGAAGGCGGAATCGTCTGTTTCACGCCGCGATGCCAGATCGAGCGTTTCAGGCTGTGCATCCGGCGCGGCATATTTTTATTTAACGCAAAGGCTTCTCTGAACAGCCGCCCATACATTTTGCGAAAAGCGAGCCGCGTAAAATCTTCATAACCGTGTCCGACCGTCGAGTCGCCGTCCGTTCCACTGAGCAGAACCCTTACGCCCGCATCCCGCGCCGCCCGGTAAATTTCCCAGTCCATATAGACGTTCGGCGCGCCGACCGGATGATCGGCATATTCGCAGATTTTTTTTATTTCACGGAGCGGATTGTCGTCGTCAACTTTGACGAAATGCGAGCGGCAGGCGGTTTTATCAATGACCGACTGCATATACCGCCGCTCGTCAATCCGCGAATCGGTTTCGGCGACGGTCGGAAAAATCGCCGAGAATGTTTCGAGCGGCGGTTGGTCGTTTTCTTTCAAATAATCACTTGCAATACAGACGATTGCCGATGAATCTAGTCCGCCCGACAAAAACGAACCCACCGGAAACGCGCTTCGCAGACGCGGATAAACGGCGGCGGTCAGTTTTTCTTTGAAGGCTTCGTGATATTCGCCGTCGGTTTTCAGTTTGATCTCATCGGTCGAAGGCTGCCAGTAACGGCGCATTTTTAATTCGTTTTCACTGACCGAAAGCGCATGCGTCGAAGGCAGACGCTTGATGTTGCGGAAAAAAGTGTTTTCTTTGTCTTCCGCGCAGGAAACTAAATATTCGATGAGCTGTTCTTCATTGAGTTCGCGTTTGATCTCTTCGATTTCGAACAGCGCTTTGATCTCCGAGGCGAGTGCGAACAGCTTTTTCGGCTCATAATAATAATAAAAATGCTTGACCCCGAGCGCGTCGCGCGCCGCGAAAAGTTTCCGCTCGCGTTTGTCGTAAATCGCAAAGACGAAATCGCCGATAAGTTTCGACGGACAATCTTCGCCCCATTTTCTGTAAGCTTCCAAAACGACTTCGCCGTCGGGGATTTCTTCCGCTTTTTTTTCGTTAAACTCCAATTGATTGATTAATTCGGAGCGATTGTCAATTCTCGCGTTGCAGGTTAAAAAATACGATTCGTCCGAAGTTTTCAGAGGAAGATTTTCATGCATTGATTCGGGAGTTGTAAAGCGCATCTGATGAACGAAACCGACGTTTTCTTCCGATAAAATGCCGAACCTATCGCCGCCGCGATGCTTTAATTTTTCGGACATTTTCAGCAGCGTGCGCGGCTGAATCGGTTTTCCGTTGAGATTGTAAATTGCCGCTATCGCGCTCATAAAATCTGCCCTTGATAAAAATTTAAAACAATAAATCTTCCGTGTCGTGGAACTTTGCCGATGATAATTTGACCGTTTTTTTCCAGCCACGCGTGCGCCTCAAAATCGGCGTTATTATTTTTCGCCACGCCGAGCTTCAGCTCTGCTTCCTGCCCGTTTAATTTGACGAGCAGAAGCGCGGCGACCGCCTGCGTCAGACACGAAGCAAACGGAATGAAACGGCTGACAAATCTGACTGCCCGGACGATCTTTTTTATCTGCGACCAATCCGGCTCGGACGTTTCCGCTTCGGACGCGAGAAATTTCGAGAAACCGCGTTGCAGAACTGCGAACGGAATCAGCCATAAAGCGATCCTGACCGCCGGGACGAAAAGAAACGTCTCAATAAATAGTATCTTTTCTGCCGTTGGCAGCTTCACGAATTTGAGCAATCGGGACATTGATGACCTCAACCAAACCCTCGTCTTTCATCTGCGCTAAAAAACTTTCTATCTCGCGGCGGCATGTGTCCTCTTCAACGTCGTATTCGGACAAAATCGCCTGTGTGATTTTTGAAAATCGAACCGGCTTTTGCAGTAAGTCCCAAATGTCCGCGCCGATCGAATTCAAACCATAGTATTTACCGTTTTTCAAACTCAAAATAACGGCTTCGCCGTTTAGCTCACAACACAAATGTTCTCTGACCGCCTGATACAAAAAAATCGTCGAATTGTCTTCGTTCTGAATTGATAGGTTGGTTTCTTCACTGTGAGAAATTGATTGATTTTCTGTTTGAGCAAATTGTAGATTCATACTTAACATTCTTCCCGCCTTTCCATTCCGTTTTTCAGCGCAAAAAAAATAATGCCGCGAATGTTTCTATTTTTAATATGAAAACAGATTCTCAAGCTGCGCGGATTTTTTTTCTATTTCAATGGTTCAAATGCTATAAAAATCCGGCGGCATAAAAATCGGTTTGATTAACAAAATTTACCGCTCATTCGGATAAAGTTTCGATAGTCCGCTACTATCAAAATGTGTCAAACAACTTGGCGTTTTGTCCTATTTGATTAACGCCTGAGTCGTCGGATCGGTTGTTTTTACACGCTTCTCTTCGCGCCATCTGTTCCGAAAAAATATCAACCCGTAAAGAAATCCCAAGCCGTATGAAAAATGCAGAACCGCAAAACTGACCGAAACAAAAGGCAAAGCGACAAACTTTACTTCAGACGCGGTTTTCACGGTCGCCGCGAAATTTGCGAGAAGATACAAACCCGAAACAAAAATCAACGCCCAGAGGGCGAATGAACTGAAAAAACTCGGCAAAGTTAAAAAGATCAAAGTTACGACAAAGGCGAACGGGACGAATTGCCGAAAACTCATCTGTTTCGGATGAAGCTGAAGAACGCGGATTTTCCAGAATCCGTATTGAAAATACTGCCGCCAGAGCGACTTAAAACCACTTCGGCTGTAATAGCGCGAGCGAATATCGGGCGCGAGCAGGATCCGCCCGCCGAGTTTGCGAATGCGGTAATTGAATTCGTCGTCCTGATTGCGGACGAGTTCTTCGTTAAACGCGCCGGCTTGTTCCAGAATCTCGCGTTTGTAACCCGGAAACGCGACCGTATCAACGATCATTTCACGATCGTTGACCGTCCGAAACGCGCTTCCGCCGACGCCGAATTTCGAACTCATCGCCGCCGCGATAGCCTTCGCCTGCAAAGTTTCACCGATGGTTTCGATCGGTCCGCCGACTCCTTCGGCTTTGTCCGCGATCAGATGTTTGACGCAGTTGGAGACATAATCCGGCGCGATCTGACAATGACCGTCAACGCGGACGACGACCTCGCCGCGCGATGCGGCAACGGCGCGATTGAGCGCGGTCGGCGCGATGCGTTCGGGATTATTGACGATCGTGATCGGAACGTCTGATTTTTCGCCGAGTTTTTTGATCAGGGAAATCGTTCCGTCGGTCGAAACGCCGTCGGCGATAACGACTTCGAGAAGTTTGTGCGGGTAATCTTGCGCGAGAACCGCGCCGAGACTTCGCTCGATAAAATCCTCTTCATTCCGCACGGGCATAATAACCGAAACGAAAGGGAGTTTTTTTACATTCGTCATAGTGAAAATTTTTTAAAAATTGCTCGCGTTCTTTTCTTCCGGTGAAAGTTCGCAGATCACCGAGCGAAATTTTCCGCGCGTCGTTCGCGGAATTTTTGTTACCTTTTCCATCTCGATTTCGACATCGCCCATCCGTTCACGAATTCTTTCATTCAAATCTCGCGCGGCTTGTTTGTTAAATTCCGGCGCGGGAACGTATCGGACGAGAATTTTTCGAAGCGTTTTTTGAATTATCTGAGCTTCCAAAACCGGCAAATCATTCTTAAAAACCGGATCGAGCCGACCGACGCGCCTGCCGTCGGCGGTTATCAAAACGTCGTCGCTCCGACCTTCGATCTTTTTTATCAGCGGCAAGGTTCTGCCGCACGCGCATTTTTTTTCGGACAAAACACCGCAGTCGCCGACGCGGTAGCGAACGAGCGGCATATCCGCGTTTATCAAACCGGTGCAGATAAATTCTCGATCTGAATTCGTTTCGATGATTCCGGCATCGAGCCATTGATGCAGATTTCCTTTTTCGCATTCGCTCGCGGCGGCGCACATTTCCGCCATTCCGTAAGTCTCGCGCACCGGGCAATCAAAAGCGCGGGCGATCGTTTCGCGCTGGTAATCATACAAAGGCTCGGCGTTCGTCACGGCGACTTTTAATTTTACGTCCCTGCGTTTCGCGCGAATCGACGCCTGCGCCAACGAATAGATCGCCGACGGATAACCGAGAACGTATCTGACGCGGTATTTTAAAAGCGCGTCGAGATAATGCCGCGTCAGATCGGGCGCGAGATGATAGCTCGACATATAAAGCTGTCTCATTCCGGCGTTCCAAATCCAGAACGGCGGTTTTTTTTGTTGAACGGGCGTAACGAGCTGACCTCCGAGAATCGCCCAGCGGTCGTTTTTCGAAACGCCATACCAGCGGCGGCAGCGCGCTTCGTTGAGCGCATACCAGAATTTTATCGTTTCCGAACTCGACCAGATATTGAGCGAAGTTCCGGTCGTGCCGCTCGTGTGATCGCGCATCATTTTCTTCGGGGCGCGGTCGTCGGCGATAAAATCCGCGCCGCGTTCGCGCAAGGTTCGTTTTTCCAAAATCTGCCAGTTTTCCAGAAGTTCGGGCGATGCTTTATCGCCTTTCAACTGTCTTGCCGTCCAGGCTTCGCGGTAAAAGGGAACCCGCGTCGCCGCGCGGTATAAAATTTCCGACAGGCGGTTTTCGCGCCAATCTGTCCATTCTTCCGCGCACCAAAATTCTCTTTTAAACGCTTCTTCGACCAGCTTTTCGGTTTCTTCGCCGTATCTTTGCGAGTTGAGATAAAACCCGCGCAGGCTGGCGGCGACACTGCGCGACCAGTTTGGCAAACGGTGATAAATTTTCAAACTCAAACTCATATTTTTTTTGCAAGACCGGTTTTGAAATCAGCCGGCATGGGGGCGGAGCTTTTAACCGCTTTTTCTTCCAGAACTTCGTCAAACAATTTTTCCCATTTGCGCCGCACGTTTTTCCACGCGGATTTTTCGGCTAATTTTCGCCCGTTTTTCGAAAGCTTTTGCGTGAGTTCCGGGTTTTCGAGCAAATTCGAAACCGCCTGCGTCATCCCTGCGGCGTCTTCGTTCGGCACGAGCAAACCATTTTTACCGTCGCTTAAAAGATACGGCACGCCGCCGACTTCGGTGGCGACGACCGGCAAGCCCGCCGCGCCTGCTTCGAGAACGGAAACGGGCATATTGTCAATGCGGTTCGTGTTGATAAAAATGTCGGCGTTTTCAAATTCTTTTCTCTTTTCATTTTCGTCGAGCCATCCGGCAAAGCGGATTGATTGTGATAAATTCAAAGCGGAAACTTTTGCTTTGATTTCACACTCGATTCCTTTATCAACGCCCGCCATCGTCAGAGTCGCGCGCGGAAATTTTTCTTTTAGTTTGGCGAGAACTTCGACCGCCATCTGCGGATTGTAGAGCGGGTGAAAACTTCTCATCCAGAAAAGTTTTGGTGCAATTTCGCTTCGTTCCTTAAAAGAATAAGATTCGATGTCGAGAACATTAGGGACGACGTTTATTTGAAAACCCGACGCGCCGACCTTTTCCGCCAGAAAGCGCGACGGCGCGGCAAGACGGTCGGCGCGGCGAAGAATTCTTTGCATCATTCGCGGGTTTTTTTCGGCGTGTTCGGGCAAGTTTCCGCCGTGCAAAACCATTATCAAAGGAAGTTTCAAACGGCGGCAAAGCCAGCCGACCGTTTCCGCCATGATCAGATTCAAACCGCTGTAAACGTCCAGAATCACGATGTCGAATTTCCTGCGGTTTTTTATTAAAACCGCGACGATCTCGAAGAGTCGGGCGGCTTTGTTTATCTTCGACGAAACGCACACGACGTTATAATCTTCAGCAGCGAACAGACGGGCGACCGTTTCGCCCTGCGTCGTGATGAATCCGGCGTTTCGTCCGAGCATATTTCCGGCAAAGCACAGGCGCGGATTTTTTTTATTTATCAAGGTTGGCATTTGTTTCCAATCCGCTCACAACTTTTCGTTTCTCCTGCAAAATTTTTCTCCTTTTTTTTAAACGAAAACTCATAAACGTGATAAAACTCATTCCTAAGATGAAAGAAGGCGCGACCAGACGCATTCCGCTGTTGAACATAAAGAGCATTCCCCAGACGATAAAACCGGCGGCAAAGGCTTTTCCGAAAATCGTTTTCTGCCGTCTTACGGCAAAAAATAAAGACAGCGCGAGAAACAGCAGAGCTAAAACGCCGAACGCGCCGTGTTCGGCGACGACGCGTGTAAATTCGGTGTGCGCGGCGACCACACGGTTGAAAAATTTTGCGCGGTATAGAAACGCTTCGCCGACACCCGCGCCCCAGACCGGATTTTCAAGAAAAATCATAAAATCGGCTTCGGCGATTTCATATCTTCCCGTCGTTTCAGTGCTTGTGAAACGCGCTTCGAGCGCGCCGCCGGTAAATTCGTTCAGCCGCGGGAAAACCGCCAGTATAAAAACCGCGATCAACAATCCGACAGCCAGAATTTGCTTGAAACCCTGACCGACATTTTTCATCTGAAACAGCAGAATGGCAAAAATCGCTCCGGCGGCATTGTAAATTCCGCCGCGTGAAAACGTCATCACGCTTTGCGCGGCGAGAAACACAGCCAGAGCCAAAAATATGAATTTTTCTTTCGGACGGTTTTTGAATAAAAGATAACAGGAGACACAAACAAAAACGCCTAAACCGAGCATCGCCGAAACCTGATTCGGTCCGAAACCGCCGCTCGTCGCGCGGTTCGACTCGCCCGTAAATCTGATGTTTTCAATCGTCACGGTGAAAAAAAGCGTCGTTACGGCAACGCTCAAGAGCGGCACGATCAGCCAGAACAGAATTTTTCTAAGCTGGAAACGGTCGAGTTTGACATGAGAAAAAAACCAGCAGCTGACCAGCAGGAGAAACGGACCGGACATATTGAAACTAAGCATGTCTTTAGCTTCCGCATATTCGTGCCGGAACGCGGTCAGAAAACATGCCGGTAAAAGAAAAATAAAATAAAGCAATGCAAGCGGGGGAATTTTCCATCTGTTCCGAAAAGCCAGAGCCGCGAACATCACGAGCGCGGCGGCATATTTTCCGTATTCCCAGTAGATCGGCGCGTCCGCCATCCGCCACAAAACTTCCGAACTGACCAGATACGCCGCCGCGGGCGCGATCTGATCGAGGCTTTTTCTTTTTTGCAGCGCGAAATACAGACCGACTAAAAGCGTCGCGTAAGCATGAAACGCGGCGAGCGATTCGCTCGACATCAAAACGATTCCGAGCGGCGCGTGGATGAGCAAGATCGCTATCGGAAGTTTGTATTTCCGCATGAATCCGACCGCATTCGCCGTCAATGGAAGTTTTAAATTTTGCGGTGCTGCTAATATTCGGCTTTGCATAATTTCGATTTTGTTTTAATTCAAAAGTCCTTCGTAAATCTCCGTCAGGCGTTTTTTTAAATAATTCGGGGAGTGATTTTCTTCGACGTATTTTCGTCCTTCGCCGCCAAGCGCGTTTCTTAAATCCGGGTCAAAAATCAATTTTTCGGCGGCGTTTAATAATTCTTTTTCATCGTCGGGGCTGACTAAAATGCCGCGTCGCTCGTTCAAGATTTCCGGTGTGCCGCCGGTCTTCGTCGCTACGACCGGTAAACCGTGAGCCATCGCTTCGAGGATGACGTTGGAAGTTCCCTCGCGGACGGATGTCGAAACCAAAATATCGGCGCGGCTGTAAAGCGCGTCCATCTCGCGGGAAACGCCGAGAAACTTTAATCTGCCGGGCGAAAGTTTCATTTCAGCGGATTGTTTTTCCAAATTTTTTCTCAAAATCCCGTCGCCCGCGATCAAAAAACGCACCGGGATTTCGGGATTTTTTTCGGTCAAAACTCGCGCCAGGTTTATAAATTTTTCCGGTCTTTTCATTGCGTCCAAACGTCCGGCGAAAAGCAGAACGATTTCGTTTTTTTTCACCGGATGATTGCCGTTTGTTTTAACGACGTTGCGGACAAAGGCGATCTGGCGCGGTTCGATGCCGCGCCGCATCGCGTTTTGATAAGCCTTTTGCGAATTGGCGATCAAAAAACGCGGCAGTGAAACCTGCCAATTTCCCAAACGCCCGTGAATTTTTATCTCCGAAATGAGATCGCTGCGAATCGCGCCGATGCTCGGAATATTCAAAAATTTTCCCGCCAGACCGGCATAGATATTCGTGTAAAAATGCGAACTCTGCAAAATGTCGGGCGGATTTTTTTGTAAACAGCGAATGATCTTTGCAAGCCGCATCAGACGATTTCGCGGTTTGCCGACCCATTCGACCGGAACGCCGAGCGATTCAATTTCCGCTTCGTATGATTCATTCCGCGTCAGGCATAAAACGCGCGTTTCGACTCCTGCGCGCCGCGCGGCTTCGAGCATAAACATCAACTGTTTTTCCGCGCCGCCGCGTTCGAGTGTGCCGACTAAAAAACTAACTTTCATCAATTCTGTTCCGCCGAAAAACGCTGGAAAAACGGACGTTCGATTCGCGCCGCGTTTTCATCTTTTTCCGAAAGGGAAGCGACATTCCACGTCTGCCGCAGATGATCGCCGATCCGGTCGCGCCAATTTTCGAGCGAATATTCCCGCGCCGTTTCGATCGCGCGTTCGGACATTTTTTTATATTGTTTCGCATCGAAACAAATCTTTTCGACCGCTTTTGCCAGATTATGCGGCGACGGTTCATCAAGCAGAAATCCGTTTTCGCCCGTTATCAATTGCGGCAAAACCGAAACCTTTGTCGTAACGACCGGCAAACCGCAGGCTAGAGCTTCGAGAACGACTTTCGGAAATCCTTCCGACGCGGAAGTCGGAAAACAAAAAACGTGCGCCCGTTTCATCAGTTCGATAACTTTCGCCTGTTCGATTTTGCCGTGAAAAATAATCTTTTGTTCAATTCCTAAAATCTTTGCCTGTACTTTCAAGTCATCCAGAAGCGAGCCTCCGCCGACGACATCGAGCGAGGCGTTCGGAAAATTTTCCAAGATCAGCGGAAGACTTTCGATCAAAATACTCGTTCCCTTTCGCGGCTCCTGACGACAGGCGATGAGCAATTTTATTTTGCCGTCGTTGGTAAGACTGCGCGGTTTGGCGGCGGCGATTTCTTTTTTGCGTAGGGAAGTCGAAAAGATCCATTTGACGTTCGGATTTTTTTCCGACGGCGCGCGGTTCGCCCCGCCCGTCGCCAGCATCAGATTGCGCCCGCCCGCAAATTTTTCGATCAGCCATTTCCAGAATTTTTCTGCCGCCGTGCGCTGAACGAGCCAGTTTCCGCAATGCCGGACAAAAAGCGGTTTCCTCTGCAAAAGCGCGAACAGCAAACCGATCGTCCCGACATCGCCGGGAATGAGCGCATGAACCGCATCCGCGCGTTTTATTTCCTGCCAGATGATTTTTCCGTCTCGCGCGAGCCAAAAAGGAATATCCAATTTTCTTCTCAAACCGGCTCCTTTCGGAACCGAAAGTTTGCGGATTTTTACATTCTTTCCGACGAGCGGCGACAAGCCATTTTCATCTTTTGAGCGTTCGACCGGAACGATTATTTTCGTCGAATCGAAAAGTTCGGAGATCGCTTCCATCTGTCGCGGAAAACCGCCGTCGGTGGCGAAACCGCTCGGGGAAATTCCCGATTTTCGGCAAATTTTATGTGAAATTACTGCTAAATGCATTGGTTATTTTTTAATCAAAACTGCCAGAAAATGTGTTCGCAATATCTTGAACGAATTGAAAAAGGCGGTTAAAAGACCACTTTTCGGTGCGGTAAATCGCGCGATCGGCGGAGCTAATGTTATCCGCTTTGTCGTGCGCGTAAAATTTGGAAAAAGCCGTTTTAATTCGTCCGCTTTAACGGCTTTGACGTTCGCATTTTTCGGATTGTTGACCGCCAGATCATACCAGATCACGACTCCGCCCGATATTAAAACTCTTTCGATTTCCGAAGCGATCAATTTTTTTAATTCTGAATTCAAGATCGAAGAAAAAACCGTCGAAATGACGACCGAGTTAAACGTTTCGTTTTCCCACGGAAGATTTGCCGCGTCGCCCGTTCGCAGATCGGCGTTCGGCAGAGCGGCTCGCGCTTCGGCGGCGCGTTTTTCGTCGAGTTCGATGCCGTGCAGATCGCTCTCCGTTACCCCCCAGGAGATCAGATCGGCGAGCCAGCCGAGTTTTCCATAGCCGATTTCCAAAACTTTTTCTCCGCGCTTCGGAAATTTTCCGGCTTTATGCAAAAGATCGGCGGCGGTCGCTTTTCTTTCCCAAACGATGAAATTTTCCGCCGGTTGCCACGGCGCATACAGATCGGCGTCAATTTCCTTTTCGCGCCGGACATATTCGCTTTTGATCCGGGCGGTTTCGCCGGAAAATAATTTTGCGTCGTAATTCATTTCAAATAAAAAAAAACATTCAGGCTTTTCCGTTTGTCGCCGCTCCGCGCACGACTGCCAGAACGCCTTCGATCCTGCCGATCGCGTCCTGCACGTCGCTCCAGCGGCGGCGGCGCACGGCGGACGAGCCGACTCGGAACAGTTCGAATGTCTGAAATTTCCAAAAGCGGAATTTTTTTCCGGCGGAAAGCGGCGCGGCGACGTCGCGGAAAACATAGTAATAATTGACGACGCATTTATAACCGATCGCGCGGCGGCTCGAACGTCCGTTCGGCGAGCGAAGCTCGATACAGCGCGCGTCGCCGCACTGTAAAAGATTCCAATTTTTTCCCGCTCTAAGGGAAAAATGCGCGTCTTCCAGAACGCCGTAATCGCTGAAAAATTTGTCGAAACGAAGCCCCGCGTCAAACACTTCGCGCCGCCAGACGGCGCAGGCGGTCGTCATAAAATCAACGGCGCGAACGCCCGTAAACGGCGGCTGAAGATTGTTGTTGACCGGATAACCGCATTCGAAATCGTAGCGTCCCGGCTCGAAGGTTTTCAGTAATTTCAGTCGTTTATACCAACGCCAGCGTTCGGTATTTTCCGCTCTAAAATGCTGATTCGCGCGGTAACCGGCAATGCCGCCGATTTTCTTTTGTTTGTCGTCTGCGAAAACTTTTAAAATCTCGGATAAAAATTTTTTTTCAAGCCGCACGTCATCGTCAATCAGCGCAACGAAATCGCTTTTTGCCGTCTCGATTCCGAAATTTCTCTGCACGGCTGTTCCGCCTTGCCGCCGCATGTAATGAATCGTAAAAGGAAAATCTTTAATAACTTTTTCGACTATTTCTTGAGTTTCGTTTTCCTGCGGCGGCGCGCCGTCAATCAAAATAATTTCCTTCGGCAAAACCGTCTGTTCGGACAAGTTTTCTAAAAGTTCCGACACTTCTTTCGGTCGGCGAAACGTCGGCGTAACGATTGAAATGTCGGCTGTCTGAGTGTTCATTTTATTTTTTTCGTTTTCGAGATTTTCAGCAAAACATCGGCGACGCGGCGGGCGGAATTTCCGTCGAGCGATTTGCCGAACATTTTCGAGATCAACTTTTTTCTTTGTTCCGAGGCTCTTTCCGGTTGGTTCAAAAAATTTAAGATCATTTCGCGCATCTGTTCGCGGTTTCGCGCAACTTCGACCGCGCCGCTTTCGACAATCGGCGCGTAATGGTCGAATTCGTAATAATCGGCGTAATTCAGATCGCTTTCGTCAACCGATTTCGGATTGTAGCCGACGTTTATGACGGGTTTGTCGAACATACAAAGTTCGAGCGAAATGGTCGAAGCGACGTTGATGCCGAGAGCCGCGTGCCGCAGAGTGTTGACCAGCGCGGCGCAGTCTTCGAATTTCGGCGTGAGCCACTGCTTTTCCCACGCAACAGGCGGAAACAAGATGTCTTTTCTGCGCCGTTTCAGCTCGTCAAAACGTCCGGTCAAATCCTTCGGATAAACGCGAACGAGAAGCCGCGGCGGATTTTTACGGTCGTCTGTTTCTTTCAGAATATCGGCGATCTCTTCGACGATTTCCTCTTCGCCCGGCATATGATTCGCCATTCCGGTTGTGTAAAGCACAATTGGTCGTTTTGGGTCCGCGCCGATTTCGCGGCAAAATTCTTTTCTCGTTTGATAAAATTTTTCCTGAAAATGAAAATCGAATTGCGGCGTTCCGGTTACGAAAATTTGTTCGGGACGGATCTCGTCGTAAATTTCCAGAAGCTGTTTTTTCAGGTCTTCGCTCCAGACGAGAAAATAATCATACGGCAGAAGAATCCTACCCTGCGATGTCAGATTGTCCCAGCTAAAAATAAAGGTCGCCGTCGGAATGCCGAGCCAATTGGCGGCTTGCACGGCTTGGATCGCGTTGCGGCTGTGAACGTGCGAGCCGTTAAAAACGAGAGCGGGCGAAAGTCTTTTGAGTAACTTCAAATAAGCGTCGGTTGTCTTTAAAACGCGGCTCGAAAGTCTTTCTGTTTTTGAAAGAACCCGCAAACCCGTTCGATTTGAAAACGGGAAACTAATCGCTTTTTTTCCGAAACGAAAAATATTTTGTTTCAATGAAACCGCTTCCGCGTCGCGCAATCGCCAGCGTTCCCGCGCCGCCCGCGACCAGAGCCGGCGACCGTGCGCCATCTCGATAATTTCGCGCTGAAATCTGATTGCCCAGCGTTCGGGAATCTCTTCGAGCGCGAAAACCTCGCCGTATTTTTCCGAAAGCGCACCGGCGATTTCCGAATTCGGCAGAACGGAAACGAGCGAGAGATTCGCTTTTTCCGCCAGGTGATCGAGCGTTCCCGAGTAAACGAAATTGCGTATGACTTCGCCGCGCGGAATCAAAACCGTGATGTGTTCCGCTGCGGTTTTTTCTCGTTCGAAACGATTTTTTTCGTCAGTCGTCCGCTCGAATTCGAGCGATTTAAAGTATGAGTTTTGATACATAAAAATTTTCAGCTCGTTTTTGTTTCGAGCCGCGCAACTTGCGCCGCCGAATACGAAGCGTTTTTCGCCGCACTTTCAGTAATAAAACTTCCGGCAAAATTTCCGATTGCGTCAGCCATCCGCTCGCCGCATTTTCCGTCCAAATAGCCGCAGACGTATTTTGCGAGCCAGCGACGTTTTTCGGCGTGCAATTTCGGATTTTCGAGATAAGCCAGAATCGCTTCAACAAGTTCGTCGAAATCATTGACCAGCCAAACGCCGCCTGATTCGGCAATCGGTTGAAAATGATTCCATTTGTGATTGATCTCTTTTATAAGTTCCTGCCGGCTTTTGTCGGGCTGCGGATCAAAATCGAGATTGACGACCGGCTTGTCGAAAATCGCCGCGTCCACGCTGACGGTCGAACTCAGATTGACGACGACATCGGCGTGGCGAAAAGTGTTTATCCATTCGACGATCTTTTCTTCGTCCTGCGTCCGTTCGTTCGATTTTTTTTCGGTTTCGGCGGTTTGCTGAAGTCGAACGCGCGGCGCGAATTTTTCAAAAATTCGGTTCAATTTTCCTTTATCGTGAATCGGGTGCGGTCTGACGAGCATCTGGATTTTTCCCAGGTCGCCTTTTACGATCCGTTCGGCTAAACGTTCCGCGCCGTGATGCTCCTGCAAAAAATTCGGCGAGCCGAGCGCGTAAACGATAATCGGAAGACCTGGATTTAATTTTTGCTCACGGCAAAATTCTTCGCGCGTTTGATAAAACTTCTTTTGAAAAAAAACGTCGAACTGCGGCGCGCCGACCGTGAAGATCGGTTTGCTTTCCGATGACGGGTAGTATTTAAGAAGTTCTTTTTTCGTCTGTTCCGACCAGACGACGTAGCCGTCATAATCGAAAACCATACGGTTTTTCGTCGTTACGTTGTCCCACGACAGAATATATGCGAGTGTCGGAATACCGAGCCGTTTCGCCGCCGCGAAAACGGCGGGCTGTTCGAATTGAAAAAGTCCGGTCGAAACGATGAGCGAGGGATTCAGTTTTTTCAGACGTTCTTCGGCTTCGGGCGAGCGCGGGTAACTTAAAAGCAGTTTTTCGAGCCGTTTTTCAAGCCCTCGCTCCATCCGCAACAGCGACAAAATCCGCGCCGGAATTTTCAGCGCGCGGACGTGAAAAGCTTGATTCTTGTTTCTGACGTGCCGGCGCATACTGTCGCGGCTTGGAATTTTCAGCCTGTAATCCCAGACGAATTCGTTCAAACGGCGCAGGTAGTTGTAAGGAAATTCCTTGAAGGGAAGTATTTCGGGAAAGATTTCGACTTTCGCATTTAATCTTTCCCACATCATTTTGTATTCCTTATTTTTATTTTTCGCCGAAGTCGCCCAGATCGTAACGTCCGTTTTTTCTGCCAGCTCGTCAATCAATTTCGTGTATAGAAACACGCGGTCAACGAGCGGCGACGAACTCAAAAGCAAAACTTTTCCGCGCGGATTCGAGCTGTTTTGATTTATAAAGTCAGCGGATTTTTTTACCGGCATTTTTTTACTGTGAAACATCGTAAACGGAGGCGGACAAACTTGAATCCATCTTTCCGTTACCGTTTTTTAAATTCGATTTTTGAGCCGTAATTTCCGGCTTCGCGGCGGAAATCTTCCAGTCGTAAACGGGTGTTAAAACCGGCATCGTTTTTCCCGAGCTGATCGCGTCCGCGTCTTTGTAGCATTCGATCAGCAGTCTTTCGCTCATAAAACGATTCGTTTCGCCGATGCCCAGATTGATAAATTTGAAATAACACGAATAAACTCCTGTCGAAAGCCAGAGCGGCGGAAATTCCATTTCCAGGACGTAACTGCCGTCGAGTTTGTTTTCAATCCGTTCGCTCAAATTCAGCTTCGAATGCAGAATCGTTTTACCGCGAAAATCTTCGATAATAAAAAAACCGCGCGGCGGCGCGGCGTTGCGACCGGCGATCGGCAGTTTTACTTTCAGGTTTTCGCTCGAAACGAATTTGTTCGATCCTTCATTGACAGAGATCTGACCGACCGCGATCGGATTGGTGCCGTTTGTTTTTATCTCAATTTCTTCTTTTTTGTTTGACAAATATCTGACTACGCAGTCGGCTGTTTTGCCTTCATAGACGAGCGAGCCTTTATCGAGCAGAATACTTTTCGGACATAAATCCTGAATAAATCCCATATTGTGGCTGACAAACAAAACGGTGCGTCCCTGCTCGGAGACGTTCTGCATTTTGCCCAGACATTTCTGCTGAAACGCCGCGTCGCCGACCGCCAGAACTTCGTCCACGATCAAGATATCCGGTTCGAGATTTGCCGCGACCGAAAACGCGAGTTTCAGATACATCCCGGAAGAATAATGTTTGACGGGCGTGTCAATAAAATCGCCGACTTCGGCAAAATCAACGATCTCGTCGAATTTTTTCAGGATCGTTTCGCGCTTCATACCGAGGATCGCGGCGTTTAAGAAAATGTTTTCGCGCCCGGTAAGTTCCTGATGAAATCCCGTTCCGACTTCGAGCAGAGAACCGACCTTGCCCCAGATATCAACCGCGCCTTTCGTCGG
Organism: Pyrinomonadaceae bacterium; assembly: GCA_041940425.1. Classification (GTDB taxonomy): domain Bacteria; phylum Acidobacteriota; class Blastocatellia; order Pyrinomonadales; family Pyrinomonadaceae; genus DATHTS01. Next base: position 28,035 of record JBGTSF010000010.1, on the reverse strand, counting down.
TTCGGTGATGCGGGAAAGAACTTTTAACAGCGTGGATTTGCCCGCGCCGTTACTGCCGATGATGCCGAGAACGTCGCCCCGTTTTACTTCAAAGCTCAGATCGTTCAACGCCCAGATGTGATCGGGCATGTTGTCGTCCGTATCCTGATCATTTTTGCCGAGCATATATCTGAACGGTTTTTTTATCTCCTTTCCGAGCTTGTCGCGCAGAGTGTCGTATTTAAAACGGTTTTTCCCGATGCGGTATTTTTTCGAAAGTTTTTCCGCCCGGATGATTGTTTCTTTCATATTAAGATTAAGAGTTTTTTAAAATTTATAAGCGAAAATCTGAACGCTTTTCCGGTAAATCCGACCGGCTTTTTCACGAAGTTCGTCGTCGTAGTAGCTCCGATAATCGCGCCGTTTTCTGGTCGCGTTCTTTTTTTCATCGGACGGCGGAGCGATGCCGATCTTCTTAAAAACTTCCGACAGATCGTGCCGGAAATTTTCAAATCTTCCGATATAATCTACGTTGTTCAGATCAATCAATTTCGTCTGCTCGCGCAGATGCTGTTCGCAATTTTCGATGTCGAGGTTTGCGACGTAGCGCACGAAATTTTTAAAGCTCCGCATTTTTTTATAAGTCTCCGTGTCGAAATTGTAGTAATTTTCATCAATGACCTTGTTATGCCAGCAGGAAACGAGCCTGTCCCACGGATTTCGCACAAAGGCGAATTTGAAATAATCCTTAAAATAATTCGGCGCGTAAAAAACGTTCAGCGGATGCTCGGCGTCGAGCGTGATGCGGTTTTTTTCAAACTCGCTGAAGATCGTCCGCGTTCCGACTTTGGCGACGCGAAACCAGATGAATTTTTTTTCGCGGCAAACCGTGATGTTATATTTCTGCCGCGACGGTAAATATGGAAAATACCTGTTCGCATATTTGCTCGCCTTTTGGTAAACGCGGCTGACCGCGGTCAGTTCTTTCGATAACTGCGAATTTTTCTTAACGGTTTTGAGCATCGTTTCAAAAGCTGTTTGGTTAAATGTTCGTGATCGCTTCGTCGCTGACGCGCAGAAAATTGTTGATAACTTTGCGGTTCGGAATCACGTCGTCGTCGTATAATCTGCCAAATCCGAATTGCCTTAAAATTCTTTTTCCGCGTTTTAACTGCGCCGGAGAGATTTCTTTTTTCCAGGCATTGACGGGCGATTTGCCATTGACGACGTTGCTTTTTTCCCACGCGACGCGGCTCGGTCGCCGGAACATTTTTTCCCAGCCCGATTGGTTTTCCTCTTCGATAAATTTAAAAATTATTTCCATTTCCCGCGCCGGATTTCTGTATAAATCCTCATAAAAAACCGTCAAAATTTGCCCGCGCTCGAATTGCAGAAGCGGAACGTAATGAATTACCGACCAGATCAGAATCTGTTTTTCGATAAAATCTTCGCGCGGTTTTAAAAGTAAATTTTCAAAAGGCATCAAAAAGTCTTCGAATAAATCTTGGTGCAGTAGAAAATTTTGCGGCTCGGTCATCCAAAAAGCGGATTTCATTTTCAGTTTTGAAACCGCTACGGCAAACGGATTACGAATTAAAAGAATTATTTTTAATTTCGGAAAAATCTGCGCCACGCGAAAAGCGAACAGATTGGCGAAAATGTCTTTGATCAAAAGCCCATCATATTTGAGCTTGAATTGGTTTTCCGCATCAACTCTGCGGTTGACGAGTTTTCCGCTGAAAACGAGCGGCGCGATCTCATCAACCGGGCTTTTCGCGTCGTCGCCGCGAACATATAAATGCGGCGAAACATCTTTTGATTCGGCGACGAATTTCGGATGAAACGGCTCGAACATTTCACGAAAATTTTTGTTCCAATTAATCAAACCCGCCGCCCACGTCGTGCCGCTTCTGCCGTCGCCGATCAGCCAGATTTTTTTCCGATAATTGCCTGAAAAATAGTTTAATTTATAACTCAGCGACTTCAGCGAATTTTTGATTTCTTTTCCGAGACCGTTCATAGATTGTAAACCCGCCGCCGCATGGCGATTTTTCTTTTTACATCGAAATGCAGCTTTTGACCGTAAACCAGCAGCTGCGCTTCGATTTTTAGTTTGTCCGACAAACCGCACCGGTTTTCGCTCAACGGAAAATCAAACTTTTTTATCTCTCCGGCGGCGTATTTTTCGACGATGTAAGAAGCCCATCCGGGAAGTTCGAGATTGGCTTTCGCCCGGTTCGCGTTGATCGGTTTGATCAGATTCCGGTGCGCGTAAGCGAATTCCGATTTGACACTTGAACTTTCGCTTCGTCGTTTGACTTCCAGCATTTGCGGCTCGAATTCAACGCCGAGCTTCCCGCAGATCAGTCTTAAATATTTTTCCGGCGCGCCGACAATATCTCTGTATCTGAATTGAATGAAGGTCGCGTCTTTCATATTCTGACAACCTTTTTCAACCGCCGCGTTCCATCGTTTCCAGAGCATCGCGCCCTGAGCGAAAAAACGTATTTCCTCACTGCCGAATCGCGGCTGGCTCGGTTTTGAAGCGGAAAATTTTTTCCGGTAATGAGAAAGCAGAACGGCGCGCGGGTCGCGGACGATATGCACGAAGGCGGCGTTCGGATAAATTTCGTGCAGCTTCCCGATATGAAAACTGTTTCCCAAACTTTTTTCGCCCCAGATTTTCGCTCCCGTCGGTTTCGGCAGTAAAAATTCATAGATTTCACGGAACGATAAATTTTCGGAATGGTTGATAAATTCGGATAATTTTTCGTCCGCCAAAGAATCGAGATGCCGCCGCGTCAAACCGATGCGGCGCATTTTTTCAAGCAGTCCGGCGTAACCTTTTCGATTCGCGTGTTCGGAAAATTTCAAACCGGCGGCGAGCATTCCGCGAATCAATTCCGGTTCGAGTACCAGACGGATTTCGGAATGCGCGTTGAGCAGACTCCACAGCAGAGTCGTTCCCGACCGCGGATATCCGAACACGAACAAGGGGCATCTTACGGAGTTTTTCATCTTAAAAAAGCCTGGCGGAATTCAGATTTTCAACCGGAACGTCAACGCCTGCCGCCGCCCGCATCTTTTTGGCTTCTTCGGCAAATGGGATGATAAATTCTTCATTTTCCAAAAACTCGATAATGCGGCGGGCATTTTCTTCGGGCGAATTCTTGACCGTCTCTAAAACCAGATCGGCATCGCGGGGAATTTCATACGGGTCGTCAATGCCCGTAAATTCCTTGATCTCTTTGCGCCGCGCTTTGGCATACAAGCCTTTTACGTCGCGCTGTTCGCAGACTTCGAGCGGCGTGTTGACATAGACGAGAATAAATTTTCCGTCGCCGACCAGACTGCGAACTTCGTCCCTGGTTGACTGATACGGGCTGATCGCGGCGCAGATCACCGCCCCGTTATGCCGGACGATCTCCGAAGCGACAAAACCGATCCGGCGAATATTCGTGTCGCGGTCTTCTTTTGAAAATCCCAAGCCTTTCGACAAATGCGTTCTGACGACGTCGCCGTCGAGAACCGAAACGTGGCGACCATACTGCGCGAGCAGTTCGACCAGAATCTCGCCGACCGTAGATTTGCCCGCGCCGGAAAGTCCGGTAAACCAAATACAGAAACCTTGCTTGTTTTTCGGCGGATAAACGTTTGATAAAATCTGCGCGACCTCGCGGCGCGTGAACCATTCGGGGAGAAGTCTGCCTTTATTTAAATAGTCTTTTCTGACTTCGGTTCCCGAAATAAAAAAATGTTTCCCGTTGCCGTCCGCTTTTCCGTTGAGTTTTCCGGCTTCTTCATACCGGTTCTCATCCGGCAGGTAAACCAGCTCGCCCGACGCGCAGAGACCGACACCGATCTCGGCGCCGTATTTTTCAAAAAGTTCCTGCGCTTCGAACGGTTCGTAAAAAGGTTTCCCTTCGGACGATACGCCCGGACTCGCGTGATCGCGCCCGACGATAAAATGACTCGCGCCGAAATTGCGGCGGATTATTCCGTGCCACAGAGCCTCGCGCGGTCCCGCCATCCGCATTGCCAGAGGAAGAAGCGACAGCGCGGTCGAATCTTTGTCGTAATAGTTTTCAAACAGAGTTTTGTAACAGCGCACCCGCGTAAAATGGTCAACGTCGCCCGGTTTCGTCTTACCGACAACGGGCTGTAAGAGCAATGCGCCGCCGATTTTTTCAGCCGCACGTTTGGTTAATTCTTCGTGCGCGCGGTGCATCGGATTGCGCGTCTGAAATGCGACGACCGATTTTTTACCGAGCTTTTTTAAATCTTCTCTGATTTCGGAAGGCGTTAATCTTAATTCTTCAAAATCGTGATGACGCGGAAGATTTAAGACCGCAATCTTTCCGGCGATATAACGCTTACCCCACGAATGCATTTCCGCGACGAGCGGATGGCTCGTGTCGTTTGTGCGGCAAACCGCTTCGGCTTCTCTTTTTAAGTTCCAGCCGTAAATTTCCGAGATTTCCATAACCGCCAGCAAATCGAATTTGGCGCTTCTTAATGCTATCTTTTCGCCGATCTCGATCTTTGCGTCGTCGCTGACCGGAAGAGTTACCGGAATCGGAAAAAGCGTTCCGTTTTCCAGACGCATATTTTCCAAAACCGAAAGATAATCCGCTTCGTTCATAAACGAATCGAGCGGCGAAAACGCGCCCGTGGCGAGCAGTTCGAGATCGCACTGCGAACGAATAGAAAGCTGGAGCGAAGGAAGTTTTAATGCCTGTTTGAGCAATTCTTCGCGTTCCTCGTTCTTAGCCAATAAATGGACGAGTTTTCCTTTGTAGGGCGAGATTAATGAATCACGCCGAGCCGTTGAAAATGTTTGAGTCATAATAATTTTCGGGTTAGTTTTTTTGAATCAATCCGAGGCTGATCCATTGCCAGACGTAAAAGCTGTTGTCGCTCTTACCTTCACAGTAATTTTTCCATTCTTTGAGAACGGCATTTTTATCGAGCCATTCGCCGCCGAATCTGTTCAAGCCGCTTTTGATCTGCTCGTCCGCCCATTCCCGCAAATCCACTCTCAGCCATTCTCTCTGCGGCGTTTGGAGCGGTCTTTTCGGAGCTTCCGTAAGAGTTCGCGGCAGAAGTTTTTTCGTGATTTCACGAAGCATTTTTTTGCTCGTCCCGTTATTTCTCTTTCGTTCGGGCGATTGGCGAAACGCGAGTTCGAAAAGACGATGATCGAGAAACGGCTCGCGCAGTTCGGTCGAAGCGCGCATCGAAATGCGGTCGTTATAGCGCATCGCGCGAGGGATTTTTGTAAAAACCGTGTCGCGGTATTGCAGGTTGCGAAACTTGTCGGGAAAGATTTGCGGAAAGCCGGAAAAGTCAGACTGTTTGCGAAATTCGCCGACCAGACATTCCGGCTTTAACGGCTTATCCTTCGCGCCCTGAACGACCGAGGCGGGAGCTGAATTCGTTTCAAAAGCCGTTTGATAATAATCGTAACCGCCCCATTGCTCGTCCATCCCGTTTCCGTCAAGCAGGACCTTTACGCCGCTTTCCCGCGCCGTTTCAAAAAGTTTGGCGTAAGCCAGAGTCGGCAAACCGCCGAACGGTTCGTCTTGGATTTGTTGGACGGAAAGAGCCAGAGCCGGCACTTCTTCGGGCGACAGTCGGCATTCGATCAGCGGGTGTTTCGTCTGACCGAGCATTTCTTTGACCCAAGGAAGCTCGTCGTATCTTTCGTCGCCGGTCGTAAAAGTAAAAGCCTTGACCGCCTCGCCGCCGTTCTGCGTTTTTTGCACGACCGACAGAAGGCTCGACGAATCAAGTCCGCCGCTCAAATTTATTCCGACCGGAACATCGGAACGAAAACGCAGGCGAACGCTTTCCTGCATCAAATCCAGATATTCGGCTTGCACGTCTTTCTCGTTTCGGTCATCGAACTCCGCCTTGATCTTATTGGCGATGTCATACCACCGCGAACAGTTTATTTCACCGTCGCGCCAGCTCAAGACAAATCCGGCGGGAAGCGAGTTAATGCCTTTCCAGAAAGTTTCGTGCGTAAAATCCGTCAGACCGTGAGCGAGATAATTCGCCCAGGTTTTCGCGTTCGGTTCGCGCTCGATCCCGGCGGCATGGATGGCTTTGATCTCGCTGGCGAGAAAAAGCGTTCCGTCTGTCCGACGGTGAAAATATAGCGGTTTGACACCGAACCGGTCGCGGGCGGCAAACATCGTTTTTTCTTTTTCGTTCCAAATTATGAAGGCGAACATCCCGATCAATCTGTCTAAAAAAGCCGCTCCCCATTTGCGGTAAGCGGCTAAGAGGATTTCGGTGTCGGTCTTTGTCTTGAAATCGAATTCGCTTTCGAGTTCGCGCCGCAGTTCGAGATAATTATAGATCTCGCCGTTAAAAACGATCTGAAATTCGCCCGCCCGCATCGGCTGCCGTCCGGCTTTTGAAAGATCAATAATGCTCAGGCGGTTATGCGCCAGCCCCGCGATTTTTGACGGGTCGAGATAGATTCCTTCGTCGTCGGGACCGCGATGTTTTTGGACAGACTGCATCGCGGTAAGCTGACGAGTTTTCCAATTATTTCCGAAAATTCCGGCTATGCCGCACATGATTATTTTCTTTCTAGTTTTTCGCCGCTGCGATCAGATGGCGCGTGTGTTCCGCTTGAGTTTTCAATTTCGGATTTGCCGACTGCCGCCAATTGACGACATTGCCGACCGCGCTGCCGACAGTTCTAAGCGGATGTTTGACCGACCACGATTTGAGTCCCATCGAGCGGAAGCGACCGCCGAGGATCGCATAATCAACTGTTACTTCCTTGAAGTATTTCGACAGCAGATTTTTCAATTGCTCTCTTTTGTAATGGCGTTTATGATCGGGATTTCTGTTTTCGACCCAATCGCCGTTCGGTGTCGTCATCAAAAACGTTCCGCCCCGTTTCAGAACGCGGCTGACCTCGCTGACGAATTTCTCGTCCTCTTCGACATGCTCCAAAACCTCGACCGAAACGACAAAATCGAACGCCTTGTCCGGCAGGTCCGAGCGGGTCATATCGCCGACGATCATCTCCTCGATATTACTGCGGCGATTTTTTATCTGGCTTAAAATTTCATCGTTTATTCCGAGATTCAGACTTTTTTGAATTTCCGATTCGCGCGGCAGATCAATGACCGTGATCCGCGCCGGAACGCCGATCGTGTATGGCGATTTTCTGCCGCCGACATCTAAAAGTGAAGGGGAATGACCATTCGACTTAATCAGATCGAGCAATTTCAGACGAACTTTTTTGTAAAGCGGCGGCAGAAAAGGCTCCGCCAAAAGTCTTCCGGTTTCGTATAATTTCATTGCGTCGCTGCTTTATGTTTTTGCGAAATTCTTTTTTCCAGCTTTTCCCAATCTTTTTCGGTGTCAATGTTTATGCTGAATTCGGGATTCATTACATAACTTTGAACGCTTTCGCCGTAGAGACTTTTGTGTTCCAAAACGGCGCGCGCGCGCGTTATATAAATCGAGCCGTCGCGGTGAAAAGCCGCCGGCAAATCCTGTCTTCTCGAAACCGGCTCTTTTTCTCCGCTCGAAAGCATCAAATTGCCGAAACTGTCGCGCCAGTAAACCCATTTCGGATTGTATTCCAACGGCACGGGCAGAACGCTGACGACCGAATCAACTCCGGTGTGTTCGAAAATATTTACGCAGGCGTCAATATCTTCGGCGCGGCGCAGAGGATTGGTCGGCTGGAGAAGACAAACGGCATCGTAAAATTCGCCTTCTTTTCTAAGTTTCTCCAGTGTGTAAAAAACGACCGGAAGCGTCGGCGTCGTGTCTTCCGCAAGGTCAGCCGGACGCATAAACGGAACGTCGAGACCGAATTTTCTTCCGGCTTCGGCAATCTCTTCGTCCTCGGTGCTTAAAACGACGCGCGTCAAATTTTTCGCATTCAAAGCCGCCTCCGCCGTATATGCGAGAAGCGGTTTGCCGCCCAACATTTTTATATTTTTTCGCGGCACGCCTTTCGAACCGCCGCGCGCCGGAATGAGTCCTAAAACTTTCATCAATAAGTCAGCCGTTTTTCGATCTTTAAGGTTGCCGCCGCTAGTTTTTCGGCGATTCGTTTACCGGCTTTGCCGTCGCCGTAGAGATTGTCGGGATCGTATCGCCCGTGTTTGATCTGTCGAAGCGTCGCATCCTTAATGCCTTCGATGTGATAATCAGTGTCAATCACATTTTTACCGCGTTCGCGCCCCGCCTGCCGCGTGCCGATATTGACGACCGGAACGCCCAAAAAGGAACATTCGCGGATGCCGACGCTCGAATTTCCGACGAGACATTTGCTGTTGTAAAGCAGGCGAAGAAAATCGGTCGGCGTCATATTTTTGAAAAAATGCATATTCTTCGGCTTGACCTGTTCGCGGAAACTGCGGATCGCGTTTGAAGTTCCGTCCGCGCCCGCGTCAACATTCGACCAGAACCAGAGCGTCGGCATATCGAGTTGGTGAACGGCTTCGAGCGTTTCGGTTGCGTGTTGTCGAGCGAGTTGGTATTCGGTCGTCACCGGATGCTGCATCACGACCAGATAACCGTTTTTTAGTTCGCGCAGACCGCCGACGCCGCCGTATTTCTCGAACGGGTTGAAATCGAGTTTCGGATCGGGCAAAATTTCCGCCGCGATGTCAATCGAAGGACAGCCCGTAACGAAAACTTTTTCTTTTTCCTCACCCATCCGGCAAACCCGCTCGGCGGCGAGTTTTGTCGAGACGAGATGCAGGTCGGATAATTTCGTAACGGCGTGGCGCACCTTTTCGTCAATCGAGCCGGTAACTTCGCCGCCCTGGACGTGCGCGACCGGAATGTTCATATAGGAAGCGGCGACCGCCGTCGCCAGAGTTTCGTAGCGGTCGGCGACCGTAACGACGACATCCGGGCGCAGATTGTCAAAAACCGTCGAAAGTTCGATCAGTCCGAGTCCGGTCGTTTTCGCCATCGAAGTCAGATTTTCGCCTTCCAAAACCATATACACGCGAGCCGCGACATCGAAGCCGTCTTTTTCGACGACTCGCACCGCCGTCCCGTAACGGTCGAGCAGAGCGGACGCGGCGATGACGACCTGAAGTTCGAGAGCGGGATTTTCTTTGATCGCTCTTAAAGCGGTTTTGATCCGGCTGTAACTCGGTCTCGCCGTAATGACTACACAAACTTTTCTACGCATTTTTTTTATTTTCTTTGCTTTGAATTTTGTTCATTTCGATATGCTCCAAAAAAAGCATATCCCCGGCATTTACGTCGCGGCGCAAACGCGAGCCGATAAAGATCGGCAGATTCGAAGGCGAAATTCCCGTTCCGGGTTTTTTGAGCTGCAGATGCTCTTCGCGGAGAATCGTCCCGGCGGGAAGCGCCGCGCCCGCGTGGATGCTTTTCGTAAATACTTTTCGCAGGTCGGACAGTTCTTCCGCCATCACCTCTTTATCAACCGGATTCGCCCGCATTTTTTCGATAGCGCGAACGCCTTCGACAAGCTGTTTTAATTCGGCGGTCGTAACCGATGCGGGAACGTCGGGACCGAACATCTCGCGGCTTAAACAGACGTGAATTTCCAGAACTTCCGCGCCGAGAGCGACCGCCGCCAGACTCGCGTAAATATTTCCCGAATGATCGGAAAGCCCCGCCGCGCATCCGTAACGCATCTTGAATTCTTCGATCAGATTCAAACCGACCTTTTCCAGCGGACACGGATAAGCGGAAGTGCATTGCAAAACGGCGAACGGATTCTCGTATTTCCGTATCGTTTCGACCGCTTCGAAAAGTTCGTCCCAGCCGCTCATCCCGGAAGACAAAATGACCGGATTTCTTGTTTCACAGATCTTTCGCAAAAGCGGCAGATTGCCGACTTCGCCGGAAGCGATCTTCCAGACTTTCATCCCGATTTCCTTTAGAAGCTCGACGGCTTGAAGGGAAAACGGCGTACTTAAAAAAAGCAATCCGTGATCCTCGGCGTGCTGCTTTAGACCGCGCCATTGCTCTTTGGAAAATTCCATTCTCTGCCAGTATTCATAGCGCGTTTCGTCCTGCGGGCTGAACTTTACGCGCCAGGGTTCGTCGGGAGTGCTTTCTGCCGAAGCGATATGCGTCTGAAATTTCACCGCGTCCGCGCCCGCCTCGCTGATCGCGTCAATAAAAGCGTGCGCCTGTCCGAGACTGCCGTCGTGCGTCTGCGCGACCTCGGCGATGACCAGACATTTCGCGTCCGCTTCAGTTGATTCCGAGAGACATTTTTGACGAAAGGATTGCATTTTTTTCTGAATACTCTATGTTGCTGACTATAATTTTCACCGCAGAGACGCGGAGACGCCGAGAAAAATAAAAATAACAGTAGATTTTTGAATTTATCTAATAAAAAAACTCTGCGTCTCCGCGTCTCTGCGGTTTAATTTTTCAATAACCGTCAACTCAGGTTAAATAATATCGGCGAAAGTTTTTTCCATCCGGCGAAAATAAAACGCGCCGGTGATAAGCAGAAACAACGCGGCGATTGCCGAAACGAGAGCCATCCAGCCGGGCTGAGTTTCCGTTCCGAGCAGCGCCCAGCGAAAACCTTCGACGACGCCGACCATCGGGTTAAGCCCGTAAAGCGTCCGCCACGGTTCGCTCAAAAGACTGCTCGAATAGGCGATCGGCGTGGCGAAAAGCCAGATTTGAGTCAGAAACGGAATTATGTATTTAACGTCGCGGTATTCGACGTTTAACGCCGAAAGCCAAAGACTGACGGCGAGCGAAGCGATGACCGAAATGAGAACGAACGCGGGCAGCCACAGGACGTTGATCGTCGGAAAGATGCCGTAAAACGTCATCAGCAGAATCAAAACGCCGAACGCCAAAAGAAAATCCACGACACCGGCAAGGACGGTCGCCATCGGAATGATGAGGCGCGGAAAATATACTTTTTTTATCAGGTTCGAACTCGAAACGATGCTGTTCGTCGCCTGCGACAGTCCGGTCGAAAAAAGCGTCCACGGAACGAGCGCGGCAAAAGCGAAAATCGGATACGGCACGCCGTCGGAAGAAAGTTTGGCGAGTTTTCCGAAAAATATGCTGAACACGATCATCGTCATCACCGGCTGGATGATCGCCCACGAAATGCCGAGCGCGGTTTGCTTATAACGGACTTTTATATCGCGCCAGACAAGAAAAAAAAGCAGTTCGCGGAATTCCCAGAGTTCTCTGATTTTGAGCGGCACAACGCCGGTCGAAGGCTCGATCCGCAGATGCGTAAGTTCGCCCGTCCCGATCGCGCCGGGCAAGGGCAGGCTTTCTTCCTTAGCTGTCATTTGATTTGAACTAAATAAATTAATTGAGTTTCAGAATCGGCTTATTGCTGTCAACCGGCGGCAGTTCTTCGCCGTATTCGTAATCGCGGTATTTGTAATAAGCCGCCCAGCGCAGAGGAACGCCGTTCATCACGATGCCGACCGGATTCGCGTTGACGGTCTGCAAAACTTTCTTGACCTGCAAAACGGCTTTGCGCGAACTGTAATTGTCGCGCACGACGACTAGAACGACATCCGACACGGTCGAGAGAATCATGCTGTCTGCAAAATATAAAACCGGCGGCGAGTCAATGATGATATGCGAATAATTTTTAGATAAAAGTTCGATCAGACGGCGCATCTCGTCCGAACCGAGCAAGCCCGCCGGATTTGCCGAGCGCGGTCCTGAAGTCAAAACGTCCAGACTTCCGGCGGCGTTTTTCTGAATTGATTCGTCAAACAGTTCGGTACTGAAATTTTCAGCCGTCAGAAGACTCGTCAAGCCCGTGTAATTGTTTCGATTGATCAGACGGTGAATTTTCGGACAGCGCAGATCGGCATCAATCAGCAAAACTTTTTTCCCCGTTTCAGCCAGACTTTTCGCCAGATTCAGCGCGGTCAGGGTTTTGCCTTCGCCTTCCTCGCCCGACGAAACGAGAATCGTTTTCGGCGCGCCGCCCGGAGTCGAAAGCAAAAGCTGTGTGCCGAGTTGAAGGTAAGATTCCTGAAATTCCGTCCGGTCAAAAGCCTTGAGATTGTAATTTTTGATACTTCCTTTTTGCAGACGCGACGGCAGAAGTTTCCGGCTGATCAGCTTTGGCGCGGTCGGAATCGCCGCAAGCACCGGCAAGCCGAAAAGATGTTCGACATCTTCCGAATGCTGAACCGAATCGTTAAACCAATCAATGACAAACGCCAGCCCGATACCGAAGCCGAGCGAAACGATAAAAGCGAGCGCGACGTCTTTCGCGCGCTGCGGTCCGACCGCCGAATTCGGCGCGACCGCCTGATCTACGACGTGGACGTTGTTCGGCGTGCGCGTCAGGATGAGATCGTTCTCTTTCGAGCGTTCGAGCAGATCGTCGAGCAGTTTTTTGTTCGTGTTAATGTCCTGTTCGATGATCCGGTAATTGATCGAGGCTTCGTTTTGACGGATGACTTCGCCGCGCTGTTGTTCAAAATTTTCTTTGAGTACGCGCTCGCGGGCGATCGCCTCGTTGAGCGTTTCTTCGAGTCCGGCAAGCTGAATATTCGAAGCGCGCTGGCGGAGCGGTTTCAATTGATTTTCGACTAATGCGATCTGCTCTTTGGTTTGAACGACTTCATACCATTCGTCCGTATATTCGGTTTTTAACTGCGCGAGCCGCTGGCGCAGATCGCTCAATTTGTTTTCGAGAGCGACGACCTGCGGGTCCTGGCTCTGGACGGTCGCTTCGCGCATCTTGTTTTGCAGAGCGGCTTGATAAGCGGTCTGCGCCGCGATGCGGGCGTTTTCAGCTTGACCGAGCTGCAGATTGAGATCGGCGAAACGCTGAACGACCGTGTTCTGTCTTTCGTCGAGCGAAACTATCTGGTTGCTTTTCGCATAATTTATCAAACGCTCTTCGCCATTGCGGATCAGTGCTTGAAGCTCGCTGACCCTGTTCTGCAGAAAATCTCCGGCGACGCTGTTGCTTTTGATCTTGTTCTCCAGATTTTGCTGAACGTAAACGTCGCCGATCTCATTGACAATTTTCGCCGCCATTTCGGGGTCGCCGTGCGTCATCTTAACTTCGATCAGACGGGTTTCACCGCCGTGAGTCCGATTATCGAAAACCGGATTGACCTTCAAATTTCTGCTTAAGACGGAAACATACGGGGCGAGCCGTTCGGCTTCCGCCTGCGGATCGGTCGGCTGTTCGTCATTAAGCTTTAGTTCATTTTTTTTAATTACTTCTTCCGGTTTTTGTTCCGCTTTCGCTTTTAACCGTGGTTCGGCATAACCGAACATCCGTTTGACGTTTTCCCACGCGGTCGGCTGGCGGTCGCCCTGCGGGTTGAGAAATTTCGGGTTGTTTTCCAGATCCAGATTTTTGGCGACGCGGCGCAGAAGTCCGTCGCCTTCGATGATTTGAAGCTGGGTTGAAAAATAAGCCGGATCATTGGTTTGATTAACAACGATCGAACCGCCGTTCGCCGTAATTCCGGCTGCCGGATTCATCTCGTTATTGACCTGGATGCGGATTTGGGCTTCGTAATAATCCGGCTTCTGCGCGACATAAATTATAACCGCGCCGGTCAGAAGTAGATTTATCAGCAAGATCAAAAACCAGTGTTTGCGGATGCTTCCGAAAAATTTCCAGATGATCTGCTTTTCGTCGTCTTCCCGCCCGTAACCGTTGTAGCTTTGCGCCGCAACCGCTTCGTATTCGGAAGGGTAATACGGTTCGATTGCCTCGAAATCGTCTTCCCGTTTTCTGTTGCCGTTTAATTCTCTCATTGATTATAAATCCGCGAATGATGTATTTGAAAAATATATTTCAGGGGATCAAAACCGGAATACTGCGCGTCGTGAGTATCGGCACGACCGTGCGGAAGAGGTCTCTGAAAAACTTTTTTGTTCCGCTCGGACCGGGAACTTCGACAATATCGTTCGGCTGCAGCAAAACGTCTTTTGCCTTTTGATTGTTGATGTCTTTGAGATTGACGATCAATTCGGTTTTGTCGAGACTGCCTGATTCCTGCCGCAAAATTTTTATTTTTTTAGTTTCCGCTTCGTTGGTTACGCCGCCCGCCATCGCTATCGCCTTTGATAGCGTTACCGGCTCGTTCAGCGAGATCGCCGCCGCCGAACGGACGTTGCCGACGATGTAAGCCTGTTCGGCATCGGTAACTTTGATAATATCGCCCGCGAATATGTATGGATTTGCCGATTCGTCGCCGTTCATCAATTTCGCCAGCGGGATATTGATAACTTCTTCTTCGGTTTGATTCTCAACCGGAAAGGCGGCGCAGCTTTGAAAATGCGGACTGCGGACGATCTGCACCGTTCGTCCGGCGTTCGGGGTCACGCCGTTGACGTATGTTACGAGTTCCAGAAGCCGGATCGGACGCTGAAGCTGAAATCTGCCGGGCGCGTTGACCGCGCCGACGACCGCCACCGGATTCGAATTAAATTCCCTGACGGTTACATAAACCTGCGGGGAATGCATATATTTTTTGTATCTTTCGGTGATATCGGCGGCGAGTTCGGCTTCGGTCATACATTTCGCCGGAATTTCATCGTCGAGCATCGGAAGCCGGATCGAGCCGTTGTTGCCGACGCGCACGGTGTCGGTCGAAAGAATCTGGTTTTTCGGCACGAGAACGCTCAGAACGTCGCCGACACCGATGCGGTAGTTGGGATCGGCTTTCGGCGCGAGAGCGTTTTCCGGCGTTTGCGCCGAAATAAATAATCCTGCCAGAAGCAGGAGCAGAATAGTTTTTACCGGAACAAAAACATTAAAGTAATTTGTAATCTGACTGTTCATATAAGCCCCCGAAAAAGGAGAATTTTTTGCCGGATCAAACCTTCGATGCCTGGTATCGCCGCGTGTGAAGCACTTCGCGCAGGTGATGACGGTGCGTCAGATTCAGCACCTGATTTCCGAGAACGACGTCGAACTGCGACGTTTCCCTGATAAATTTTCCGTGCAGCGGCGCGTCGCCCATTTTGACGACCACCCGTTCGCGCACCCATTGCCAGAACTGGTCTTGCGTCGTCCAGTATTCGTTCCCGTCGCGGCAGACGATGAGCGCGTTTTTTTTCTTTTTCTTTTTCTTTTTCTTTTTCATATTCGCGGGCTTTTCCTTTATTAATTTATCCAATTTACATTTACGCATAGCAAAACTCCGGTGAAACAAAAAAACTACTTTGTTCACGACTCGACCCCTGGCGGGGAAGCCTTCCTTACTCGAAGGCGAAAATTCAGTAAAATTATCTGATCCGTATAAACAAGAAGAACTCTATCGCGGCTTACACAAAAGCGCATCGGAGCAATGAACCATTTTCCCTGACGGTTTTACCTAGCCGGAAAAATCATAAATAGTCGAAATTCTGACTCGTTTCGACATTTTTCGGCGGGATCTCGACCAGTTTTTTCCGAAACGCCAGAACGACGAGTTGGAGACGGCTGGTTACGTTGAGCTTTTCAAAAATCGAGGTCAGATGATGGCGCACGGTCGTTTCGCTGATGAACAGATTGTCGGCGATATTTTTGTTTTTCAGTCCCTTGCAGACCTGCGTCAAAACTTCCCATTCGCGCTCGGTCAGAGACGAATAAATGTCGTTTTCCGCCCTTCCGTTGCCATTGTGCTTTTCGTTCATCAACTGTTTGATCGTTTCGCCCATCAGCGTCCGGTCAAACCACAGATCGCCCTGATCAACCTGTTCGATCGCGCGAAACAGGATTTCCGGGTTTTTCTCCTTGGAAACCAGTCCCGAAGCGCCGAGTTCAAAACAGTTTTTGAAGATTTCTTTCCCGTCCGAATTGCTTAAGATCAAAACCGGAAGATCGTCGTGATATTTTTCCATAAATCCGGGAAATTCGCCGTTTTTTATTTCGGGCGCGTTGATCAAAATCACGTCGGGTTTGTTTTTAACGATCAGATCGGGGGCTTCCGCGATATTGGCGGCTTCACCGACTACGTTGAATTTTTCCTCCGCTTCGAGCAGCATTTTCAGCCCGATGCGGAAAATCAAGTAGTCCCCGATAAGAAGAATCTTGATTGGAGCTTTTGAGTTCATAATTTTTACCTTCTGTTTATACGGGTCATAAAATTTGCAAACGGTCGAAAATTATTTTTTATCAAATCGAAATTTTCGGGAAGGCGCATTTTCCGGGGTTGGAAAATGCCGCCTTCCGAACGTCCGTTTGTCATTCTTTTTGAGAATTAATTTTAGCTTTTCCGGCGGTTTTAACATCGGAAAAATGAATGTTTTTGGGATAAACAATCAGCCTGTGAAAGTTTTCCGCCGCCGGACATTTGTGCCGGACATGTGGAATATTTGTCCGGCGCGAATGAAGCCGGTTAAATTTAATGATCGCGTTCCGGTATCTTTACGATTCCGTTTTGATAGGCGTGGATGACCAGATTGAGCCGGTCGTTGACGCGCAGTTTTCCGTAAATCGAACTGAGATGATGGCGGACGGTCGCTTCGCTGATAAAGAGCGTTTGGGCGATTTCCTTATTGGTTAACCCTTTGCCGATCATTGAGACGACTTCCAGTTCGCGTTTCGTGAGAGCATCGCCTTTGGGTTGATTTTTTTTGTTTTTGCGTTCGGAATTTTTATCGAGGAGCTGAGAGATCAGCTTTTGGCTGAGCCATGTTTCGCCTTCGGAAACCTGCTCGATGGCGCGAACCAGGACATTTGCGCTCTGGTTCATTCCGACTATTCCCATCGCGCCTTTCTTTAAAACCTCGGTCGGATTGTGCTGTCCGTTCGGTTTGGTCAACACGACCGCCCGCGTATCGGGGGAAATTTTGATTATATTCGGTATCACTTCAATCGTTTCCTTTTGATCGTCCATCAGACAAACCAGCACGATGTCAGGTTTCGTTTCGGAGACTTTTTCGAGCAATTCGTCTGAATCGGCGGCGATTGCCGAAACGGAAATTTTATTTCCGCATTGTTCGATTAATGATTGAAGGCTTTTATTGACTATCGCGTAAGATGCCAGAACGGCTACTTTTATCTTATTGGAAGTATTGAAACGGGGGCTTTTATACATTTTCTTACTCCTTGAATTAAATCTTTAGTTGTCGTTTTCGGACTTTATTTTCAAAAAATAAACCCGAAATCAGATGGATTTCAGATTCTTTGCCGCAAAAAGTTGAAAGCCGGTTGCGGCAAAGAATTTACCGGTAGAATCAAATACCTCTCTTTCGAGTGAACAAATGCAAAAAACGCGCGGCTTGCCGGTCAGCCGCCGAAAGCAAGAAAATAGAAAATGTTTTCAACCACCAAAATATTGAGTGATAGCCGCTTCGCTACAAACCGGATAAAACATTTGTGTAATACAAGCCGAAGCGCGAAATTTACGTTTGATTAAAAGTCTTTCATATTCGGACGGGCTTGTAAATGGGAATAATGGGACAAATCACCTAGGGGAAATCCCTGACGATCTAAAGGAATGTATTGAAAAAAAAACGTATATGATTGAAGAATTTGAGATTCGGCAGTCTTAATTATCCTCCATCCATCCCTTAAAGATGGCGAAATTGACTATATCCACACGGTCTTTTGCGCCGATTTTCCGCATCGCGTTGGTTTTGTGCGTTTCGACGGTTTTAACGCTGATTTCGAGCCGTTGGGCGATTTTTTTGTTGCTGTATCCGCGCGCCGCGAGCCGCAAAACTTCTTCTTCGCGCTCGGTAATATCGGTGTTCGCTTCGCCCTGCAAACCGCCCGCCTGCCGAGCGTAACTGTTCATAACGGTTTGCGTGATCGAAGAATCGAGATAATTATTTCCCTCGCCGACGGCGCGAATCGCGTTGATCAGTTCCGAAGGCGCGCTCTGCTTGAGAACGTAACCGCTGACCCCGGCTTGGATAAGCTGCTGTACATAACCGCTGTCAATATGTCTGGTGAGCGTCAGGATTTTTACTTCGGGAAATACGTGCTTCAATCTTTTTGACGCTTTAAGCCCGTTCATTTTAGGCATCGAAATGTCCATTATGACAATATCGGGAGAAATTTTTTCGGCTAATTTGACTGCCGGCTCGCCGTCGCCGGCTTCGGCGACGACTTCCATATCATCTTGTTCATTGATCAGCAGTTTTATTCCGTTACGGACTGTCTCGTGATCTTCGACCAGTAAAATACGTAATTTACTCATAAGGGCTTAGGTTTAAGAAATTAGGAAACTCTATTCCAAACAGGGCTTATACGAAATACTAACATTTACGATCTGCCGGCATATCATAGTCATCGGGTTTTGCCTGTTTTTACCAATAAAAAATAGAATCATCGTTATCTTTTATTTTTAGTCTTACATCTGGGAGTTACGGGAATGTTAACGAAAACGGTCGTTCCCGTATCGGGCGCGGATTCGATTTCGACCGTGCCGCCGACCAATGCGGCGCGCTCACGGATTCCGGTGAGTCCGAGCGTCTTTTTTCGTTTCAAAATCTTTTCCGGGTCGAATCCTTTTCCGTTATCCTCGACGATCAAAACTATTTCACCGTTTGTCTTTTCAAGCAGAACGCTCACCCGGTCGGCTTCCGAATGTTTGATCGTATTATTGAGAATTTCCTGCGCGATCCGGTATAGATTTGTTTCGACTTCACTGGAAAGATCATATTCCTGTGAAGTTTTCGTGTGAATTTTTGTTTTGATCCCGAAATGCCCTGACCATTCTTCAACATAATTAATAAGCGCGTCGGACAGACCGAGATCGTCGAGTATTGACGGACGCAGTTGTCTGGCAATAAAACTTACGTCGGAATCTATCTGTTTAGCGATCTGTTCGGTTTCCTTCATTTTTTCGGTAAATGCCTTTTCATTGCCGAACGACGATTTAAGCGATTTGAGATTCAGACGCAAAACCGTCAACTGCTGTCCGAGATGATCGTGAATATCGCGGGCGATGCGCCGGCGCTCTTCTTCCTGCGTCGTAATAAGCTCTTTGATCAATCGAACGCGCTCTTTTTCGTTAAAACGGCGTTGCTCGTTTTCTTTTTTTAATTTCTTGTTGATTTCGGCAAGCTCGCGGGTGCGGTCTTGAACGCGCTGCTCCAATTCCTTGTGCGCCAGCCGGAGCTTCGCTTCGCTTCGCAGTTTTTCTACCGCCAGCCAGACTCTTTCGGCGACGGTCTCAAGCAGTTCGATCTCGTTTTCGCTCCAATGACGCGGTTTGTCATCAAGGACGACCAGCGATGCCTTCCAAACCTCTTCGCGCAGAAGCGGAACGACGATATAGGATTTAATATTTTGAGGTTTGTAATACGAATCATAAAGCGAAGCCGTGCGCTTATCGGTTTTGGTATCGTTATTGACGACGGTCAAGCCGGCGGAAGTTTCGGCAATCGCCTGTTGGCTTATTTCTGACAACTCGATTGATTTGAAAACCGGCTCGGTATTATCGAAATGAAAATCGCTGTGAAAAACCAGACGCTTGTTTTCGTGATCTACTTCATTAAATCCGCAGCGTGATACTCCGAATTTTTTGCTGACGATATTTGAAACCTGCCGCATCAGATCGCCGGGAGATTTAGCCCGCCTAATTTTCTCCGCGAGATCAAATACCAGTTTTTGATTTTTTGCCGTTTCTTCGCGTTCGGCGGCGGCGGCGGCAATGTTGGCGACTGACAATAGGAATTGCGCGTCATTTGAATCGAATATTTTTTTTCTCGTCGAATGCGCTCCCAGAATCCCGAACGGCTCTTCGGGATCGCCGATGATGACGCTCATACCGCTAACGATCCGGTGATCCGAAAGCAAAGAGGGACCTGCGAAGCGTTTTTCGTTGGACAAATCCTCGACGATTACCGGTTCTTTCGCGCCGATGCTGAGAGTATATCCGGCTTGCGAATCCAATCCCGCGCCGACGGTCGCCGAACCGACCATACCTTTTTGCCAGCCGATACCGGCTCTTAAACGCAGATTTTTTTTATCGGGCGTAAATTCCAGAATTTTAGAAAATTTCACATCCAGCGTATCGGCTACCTGACGGACGATTTCTTTTAAAAGCGCGTCAAAATCTTTACCGGAAAGAGCGGTTTGACCGAGAGAGGCAACCACGCTCTGCCGGCGCGCGCGCGCGGCATCTTCACTAAGCGATTTTTCGAGAAGATTTGATTGCGGAATTTCTGAAGCGGATTTATCAGTTTTCGCAAGTTTTTGCGAAATCCGTTTATCGAATTTTTTTTTGTCCGGCACCTGGAAAATACTGTGTCGCAAAACAAAAAATGTTGTTCTGCCGTCATTGAAAAAACTAAAATCAGCCAATTAAATAATTGCGTTTGAATACAAAATCTAAACTCTAGCTTAAATGAAAATCGCCGACAATTCAAAAATTTTTCTGACCAATCGGAAAAACCGCGCGTCTAACTAATGACGATAAATTTTTTCTATGGGGATTTTTGAGGTTTTATACATGGACAGAAGATATTTCATAAAATCGAGCGGCATCGCGCTGGCAAGTTTCGGAATGATGTCGGCTGCGCCCGCCTTTCTTCAACAGTTTGCAAGTGCCGCAGCCCGAAATGATATTTTCGGTAAAAAGAAGATTTTGATCACGATTTTTCAGCGCGGCGCGGTTGACGGTTTGAATATGATCGTGCCGTTCGGCGACAGCGAATATTATAATGTGCGCCGGACGATTGCCGTCCCGAAACCGAATAAAGGCGACAGCGGCGCGATCAATCTCGACGGATTTTTCGGTCTGCATCCCGCGCTTGCTCCGCTCGAAACATTCTGGAAATCGAAACAGCTTGCGGTTATACATTCCGCCGGTTCGCCCGACAATACGCGCTCGCATTTCGACGCGCAGGATTATATGGAATCGGCAACGCCGGGCGTAAAATCAACGCGCGACGGTTGGCTCAACCGCGTTCTGCAAACCAGGAAAGACAAAAAAATCTCGCCGTTTCGCGCCGTAGCGATGGCGGGGCAAGTTCCCAGAAGTTTGATGGGACGCGCTTCGACCGTGGCGATGACGAATCTTTCGGATTTTGCGATCAAAGCCGGCGTTTATACGAACGCGGTCAAAGGCGGTTTTGAAGACATCTGGCAGGAAAACGCTAACGACTCGCTCGGCGAAACGGGCAGGGAAACTTTTGAAGCCGTCAATTTTTTGAAAGAAGCGAATCCGTCGCAATACCGACCGGCAAACGGCGCGAACTATCCGAATACGCCGTTCGGTCGCTCGCTTCTTCAGATCGCTCAATTGATAAAAGCCGGTGTCGGTCTCGAAATCGCATTTACTGACACGCCCGGACTCAATTGGGACACGCACTTAAATCAGGCAAACGGCGACGGCTCGCGCGGACAGCTTGCGAATCTTTTGAGAATTTTCGGGCAGGGAATCGCCGCGCTGGCGACCGATCTCGGCAAGCAGATGGATGATGTCGTAATTTTGACGATGAGCGAATTCGGCAGAACCGTCCGGCAGAACGGCACGAACGGCACGGATCACGGACACGGCAACGCGATGCTCGTTCTCGGCGGTTCGGTCAAAGGCGGCAAAATTTACGGCGATTGGAAAGGCTTAAAACAAAGCGAGCTTTACGAAGGACGCGATCTCGCCGTTACGACCGATTTCCGCGACGTTTTCGCCGAAATTTCCCAAAAACATCTCGGCAACAAAAATACCGACAAGGTTTTTCCGGGATACGCGGTGAAGTCTGCGAATTTCAAAGGACTTATAAGCTGAATCTTCACACTCGATCAGTCGAAAACAAAAAGCGCGGAAGTTTAATGAAAACGCCGCGCTTTTTTATTTTAAATAAATCCTGAATTTGAAATCTGAAATCTTAAATTCCAAATTTATTTATCAATCTTCATCGAATACAAGATCGCCGGAAAATCGTCTTTGTGTTTGTCGAAATTGCTTCCCTTGGTCGAAACCATAATATTGAGCTGCTGGTTTTGTCCTTGATAATTTCTAAAAGCGATCCATTGATGACGGCGCGGCGAATCTTTTTCTTCGGGCATCGCTTCGACAAATTCCACGCCTTTGATTCCGTCAATTTCCAAAAATCTCGCGTTTTCGTATTTGCCGTTTTTAAGCTGCTGGAGCGAACTTTCATATGTTGCGTTCAAACTCGTTTCCGACGCAAAATTGTCCGGCATCACGCTGATTGTGCCGATCAGAAAAGCGTTGTCGGGCGAGCCGTAATTAAAAGATTCTTTGGCGACGTTCATTTTTCTCCAGCCTTTCGGAATCGTAAAAGTTATTCCTTGCTGCTGCCATAAAACCTGCTCGCCGCTATTTAAGATAGCTTCCTGCGCCGAAGTTAGTTCGGGTTTTTCGGTGCGCGTATCCGAAGAAGAATTTTTCGAATCGGTCGAAGAATTGGTTGCCGCTTTTTGTTCATTGGCGTTTCCGCCCGTGAGTTCCGAAAGACGCTCGCCTAGATTGCAAAACGACAGAACGAACATCAAAATTCCCAACGAAAGAATAGATTTCATTATAGTCCTCCAAGTTTTTTTTATTTTGAAAACGCCCTTATTGTTACCGCAATTACGATAAAAATCAACAAAACCGAATTTTTTAGAAAATTTTTTGAGCGGATCGAGCCGGAAACGTCGCTTAAATATTCGAGAGGCAAAAAACGCCGAATCTGAAACGAAAAAAAATGCGAATTTACAAACGGAGGATTTTGTAATGATCGAAAAAGAAAATAACGAAACTAGAGAAACCGAAGCGGTATTCGCTTTAACGATAATTTTAACGAATGTCTTACTGCTCGCTGTTTTAGGCGCGTGTTTTTGGTTTATGTTTTTCGTCATCAGAGAAAATCATTCGCTTAGCGCAATCGTTGACGGCAGATTTTTGTCTTAAAAATAACAAAAAAAAACAGGAGAATTTTAATGAAAAAATACTTTTTGATTATTGCGGTCATATTTTTATTTTCTAATTTAGCCAACGCGCAAAATGATTCAGCCAAAACCGCGGACGAAACGGCGATTCGCGCTAATATCGGGCAGATGTCGAACGGCTGGAATGCCAAAAGCGGCGAACAATTTGCCAAACCGTTTGCCGAAGACGCGGATTACGTCGTCATCAACGGGATGCGGATCAAAACCCGCCGCGTGATTGCCAAAGGTCATCAGGATATTTTCGACACGATCTACAAAAACTCGAATCTGATGCTGACAGTTGATTCGATCCGATTCTTAAAACCGGATGTCGCCGTCGTTCACGTTTCCGGTCTTCTGAAAATAAGCGAAGCGGATTCGGCACGGACGAGAAATGTGAAAATAACTTTGGTGATGACGAAAAACAACGATCAATGGGAAATCGCCGCTTTTCAAAATACGCTGGTCGAAAATGAAAATGAGAGTGTGAAGGAAAACGGCGGGAAAAATTAGCCGCATTAAATTCGGGAAAAGTTTTTCGGATGAAGCCAAAATGTAGTATAGTTTTTTGCAAAAACCCGGAAAACTTTTCACGCAATGAACAAATGCCCTCGATGTTTGAACCCATTTTCGACAGCCGCCGAAGTTTGCCCGGAATGCGGCTTTTCTCTGATTGAAGATATAACCGAAACTCTTTCACGTTTCGGTTTTAACGAAACTCAGGCAACAAAAATTTTAGCCGAGGACGAGATGACACCCGAAAAATGGCAAAAGATAAGAGGTTTGTTTGAAGCCGCGCAGGAAATCGCGCCGGAAAAACGCGAAAAATTTTTAGAGAATGCCTGCGGCGCGGACGCGGATTTGAAACGGGAAGTTGAAAAACTGCTCGGCTCGTTCGACGATGCGAAATCTTTTATGGACAAACCGGCGGTCGCCGAAGCCGCGAGTATGTTTGAAAAGAAAACTTTCGCCGCCGCCGATAAAACGACGGGCGAGATGCAAAACGGAAAATTCGTCGCCGGAACGATTCTCGGAAACCGCTACCGCATCATCGGTCTTTTGGGGAAAGGCGGGATGGGCGAAGTTTTCCGCGCCGAAGATTTGAAATTGAAACAGGAAGTCGCGCTCAAATTTCTACCCGAAAATCTTCAAAAAAACGAAGCCGCGTTAAATAGATTTATCGGCGAAGTCCGCACTGCGCGGCAGGTTTCGCATCAAAACGTCTGCAAGGTTTTCGACATCGGCGAGACGAACGGCAAACATTTTCTCTCGATGGAATTTGTGGACGGCGACGATCTCTCTTCGCTTTTAAGAAGAATCGGACGGCTTCCCTCGGACAAAGCCGCCGAGATTTCGCGCCAGATTTGTTTCGGTCTGCACGCGATTCACGAAGCGGGAATTCTGCACCGCGATTTGAAACCGGCGAACATCATTATTGATTCAAAAGGCAGAGCGCGCATTACGGATTTCGGCATTGCCGGACTCGAAGAAGAAATTTTAAATGAAGAAATCCGCGTCGGCACGCCCGCTTATATGTCGCCCGAACAGATCACGGGGCGCGAAGTTACACAAAGAAGCGACATCTATTCATTAGGTCTTCTGCTTTATGAAATTTTCACGGGCAAACAGGCGATCCAGGCGGATTCGTTTGAAGAATTAATCGAAAAACACAAAACGACCGCTCCGACAAATCCTTCAACTTTTGTCGAAAATATTGATCCGATTGTCGAAAAAACGATCAACCGCTGTCTGGAAAAAAATCCGACCGACCGACCGAAATCCGCTCTTCAAGTCGCATTGGCTTTGCCCGGCGGAAATCCGCTGGAAGCGGCGATCGCGGCGGGCGAAACGCCTTCACCGGAAATGGTCGCCGCCGCGCCGAAAAAAGGCGCGTTAAATCCGAAACTCGCGCTCGGTTTGCTTCTCACTTTTGCCGTAGTTTTCATTTTATTGAGCCTTGTTCAACAGCGAAACAAAATTTTCAATGTCGTGCCGCCGGAAAAACCGCCGGAAGTGTTAGCGGAAAGATCACGCGGGATTCTGGAAAAATTCGGTTACGCCGACGCTTCGGCTGATTCGGTTTACCGTTTTCAGGAGAATCTGGAATATGCATATTATGCGGATTCGCAATTAAAGAAAAATAAAATGACGCATTCGGAGATCAGGAAAATTCTCGTTTCCGGTCAGGCTTCGGTTATGAATTTTTTATACCGTCAATCGCCTGATTATCTCCAACCGGCGCAATCGGGAATTGTTACGGAGTTTGACCCGCCCTTGAACGCGCCGAATATGGTGAACGTCAAACTCGATCAGCACGGTCGGCTCATCGAATTTATCGCCGTCCCGCCTTTTGTTTCCGGTCAGACGGGAAATCGGGAAACCGACTGGAACGCGCTTTTTGCGGAAGCCGGATTGGATATTTCAAAATTCGAACAAATCGAATCAAATCGAACTCCGCCCGTTTTTGCCGACGAACGCCGCGCATGGGAAAAAAGTCCGGTTGATCGGGCGGAAATTCCGCTCCGCATCGAAGCCGCCGGTTTTCAGGGAAAGCCCGTCTTTTTCCGCATTACCGCGCCGTGGAATGAAGCGGCTGAAGCAACGCATCCGGGCGAGAATTTTTTTCGCAAGATCGGCGTGATCTTGATTCTTTCGATTTATGGTCTGGTGATCGTCGGCTCGATTCTGCTTGCCCGACATAATTTAAAAGTCGGGCGCGGCGATCTGCGCGGCGCGGTCAAACTGATGATCTTTCTTTTTTCGGTTCTGTTCGCCGGACGGCTGATTTACGCCGATCACATTCCGACCGTTTGGGGCGAACTCGCGGTCATCTATCAACCGTTCGCGGTTTCATTGATCCTGACGCTGTTCGTCGGTCTGATGTATATCGCGCTCGAACCTTTCGTGCGCCGTTACTGGTCGGAACTTCTGATCTCGTGGAATCGCCTTCTCGCCGGAGATTTCCGCGATCCGCTCATCGGACGCGACGCGCTGTTCGGTTTGCTTTTGGGAATGGGACACACCGTCGGTATTTTTTTCGGCGATTTTTTATACACGCTGGTTACGAACAACACGGGCGCATTGAGCAGTGCGTATCCGTTCGAGCCGATCAACGGTTTCCCCGGTATTATCTACTCGGCAACCAATTTTCTGGTTAACGCAATGTCGTCCGGTTTCGTTTTGCTGTTCGTGCTTTTAGGATTTTTTATGCTCACAAAACGGAAAAATTTGAGCGTTTTTCTGATTTTCCTTTTAATGTTCATTTTGCAGGGACTTATTTTTGTTCTCACAGGACATTGGATATATGTTTTCGCCGCGATTTTCAACGCCTTTTGTTTCGCTATCGCGCTTTCCCGGTTCGGTTTGGTCGGAATCATTTCATTTTTTATCGGTTTTTATATGAGTTATCATTCCCCGATGACGCACGATTCTTCGAGCCTTTATTTTCCGAATACGGTTGTCAGCTTTGTTCTGATCTTTTCTCTCGCCGTTTACGCCTTTTATATCTCGATTGCCGGACAGCGTGTCTTTAGCGGAAAAATTCTGGAAGAAGAATCAAAGAATAATTTTCATCTTTTATAAATCATTCCCAAAACTTTTAAAAAAATCGGAACTGTTGGTATTCTTAAAGCAACTTTCAGACTGATGAAAAAAGTTCCGAATCGAAAATTTCAAAAAATTTTCCGCGCTATAGTTTTATGCGGCGTGTTGACCGGACTTCTTTTTTCGTGCGGCGAAGGCATCCGGCTTTTCCCGTTCCCATTTGCCGAAACGGCGAAAAGCGATCTGTCGAATCTGAATTTTGAAAACAAACTGCCTTATCAAATCAATATTCTCCGCCTCGAAGACGGGCAGAAAAAATTCAAAACAAAATCGCGGCACAACGACCAGCATCAATTCCCGATCGAAAGCGGTTTCCGAAACGATGCGGCTTTGCAGTTTTCGGAAACACCGCTGTTTTTAAGTTTTTCATCCGCCGCCGAACAGTTAAAACTGCCTTTTTTTTCCGAGTCCGGCGACAGCCGCGCTCCGCCCTTTACGGTTTAATTGTCGCAAATTATAAAATTTCGGGTTTTTTGTAAAAGCTCGAAAAAGCTGATTTGTATCCGTTTGAAAATTCAAACGGCAGAAGGGAGGAAAACAAAATGCACACGCCGCCGCTTTTCGCGGATCTATTAATTATTCTACTGGTTTCCGTGCCGGTCGCTTTTCTGTGCCTGCGGATGAAACTGCCGCTTCTCGTGGGTTTTATGCTGACGGGAATCTTGATCGGACCATATGGTCTGGGACTTATAAAGGAACTCGAAGCCATCGAGATTTTAGCCGAGATCGGCGTAATCTTACTGCTTTTCACGATCGGTCTCGAATTTTCGATCAAACGCCTGCGCGAGATGCGGAATCTCGTTTTGTTCGGCGGCGGTTTGCAGGTCGTTTTGACGGTCGCGGCAACCGCTTCGATCGCCGTTCTGCTCGGACGCAGTTGGAATCAGGCAGTCTTTTTCGGTTTTCTGGTCGCGCTCTCCAGCACGGCGATCGTCTTGAAAAGCTACGCCGACCGCAGCGAAACGGACGCGCCGCACGGACGCGCCGGCATCGGGATTCTTTTGTTTCAGGATTTCAGCATCGTTTTGATGATGCTTCTCGTTCCTATTTTGGGCGGCAACGAAGCGGCTTCGGCGGGCGCGATCGCCAAAACGCTCGGAATATCACTCGGCGCGTTAATAATTATCGTCGCCGTCGCGTGGTTTCTTGTTCCTAAAATTCTGGAAAAGGTCGTCTCTTTGCGAAGTCCCGAGGTTCTGCTTTTGACCGCCGTTTTGATCTCTCTCGGAATGGCTTGGATCACGTCGCAGTTCGGTTTGTCGCTCGCGCTCGGCGCGTTCATCGCCGGAGTCGTGCTTTCGGAATCGGAATACAGCCATCAGGTAACGGCGGACATTCTGCCGTTCCGGGATGTTTTCAACAGCATCTTTTTCGTTTCCATCGGTCTGCTTTTATCGCTTGTCGCACTGATCGAAAATTTTATGACCGTGTTGTTCTGGGTTGTTCTGCTGGTCATCGGAAAAGCGTTAATTGTCTGGGCGGTCGTGCGTCTGATGAAATATCCGCAGAGGATCGCGGCGGCGACCGCGCTCGGCTTGGCGCAGATCGGGGAATTTTCGTTCGTTCTGGCAAAAGCCGGGCAGAGCGCGCAACTTTTTTCCGGTTCGGATTATCAAGTATTTCTCGCCGCT
>JBGTSF010000009.1:0-95882 GCA_041940425.1 Pyrinomonadaceae bacterium | reverse complement strand
TTTGCCGATGTCGCAAGAATCCGTTAAAACCACAAACACAAAAGATAGTTTTCTCTCGGAATTTGCTTTTACCCGAACTCAAGCCATGACGCTATGTGGTCTTTTAGCAGATATATTGAGTATTACATTGTGGCTAAAAACAGGCGGAGATTGGGCGGTTTTTTTTGGCGGTGCTGCTGCTGCTTTATTTATAGTATTTGTTGTGTTTGCGGTTCTGTCATACCTTGAATATCACAGAAAACTAAACCAACTTCCCGTTTCTATTGTTCCCAATGAACGTATTCAAGTATTAGAAAAAAGTAAAATAACTTTAAAGCCTCAAATCACGAAGCAAGAAGAAAATCAAGAGCCAAAGGAAAAACCAAAAAGAAACCCTGTCATAATTTGCACAAGCGCAAAGTTGGATGATGTTATTTATGACAGGTCAAAAGTAAAACATCCCTATACTGAAAAAGATAGTTATACAAATTACAAAGAATCACAAGCTCTAATAATAGAATTTTTCAACAAACCTTTAACTAATGTAAAAAGCGTCGGTGAAACTATAGCGATCATTAAGTTTTTTGACGAAAAGAATAATGAATTAGCAGTAATCAAGTCAGGTATATGGATGGAAAGATATTCTGACAATTCGCATTTTGACACTGGAAATTATATGGAGTTAAGTGTCGCATTGCTTGAAAATAACTTTCTTTATCTGCTTGAACGCGAACGCCTAGAAAACCCGAAAACTGATAGTTTTTCCTCTTATAACAAATACAGGTATGATTTTAGAAAATTGGACGGTAAATCTTTTAATTTTACCGTAGATTTAATCTTAAAAGATTTCGGTAACAGAGTTATCACTTCCAAAATTTTTAAGTTTTATCTAAAAATCAAGCCTAAATTTGAATGTAATGAAATCAAAACTCACAAATTAAAAAAATAGGTTGTGGAAGGGATAAACCAATTGAAAGTTTTCCAAAACTTCGGCTGCAATCCCAATTCGTACATAGTAAAAGGTCGTTCCGTTAAAAGAGGATAGACATTTTGTCCACTCTCTTTTAAGGTTTTGAGCAAAAATTAAAGATCTGATGTTTAGGCAAAAAAAGGAAAATGCCCTTGACCTGTGAATTTCAGGTCAAAGACATTTTTGTCGAAATACCGGAATATTAAGGCTTACTTACATTTCGAATAACCGCAGTCGCGGCAGAAATCACAGCCTGAAGCGTGTTCCAATTGTCCGCGGCATTCGGGGCATTCGCCGATCAGATTGCTCATTTTCGTTTCCGAATATGCCGTAACTTCAGCCGGTTGGTTTTGCGCTTTGCTCATCTGTCTTTCCGATGACGGCTGACCTTTCAGACGGCGGTCAATCAGCAGAAGACATTCGGCGACCGCCTGTTCGGGCGAGGTCAAAAGACGCTCGTTAAACCAGACGGCGTGCGTCGCCGTTACTTTGTTCAGACTGCGGGCGACTTCTTTCACGTCAAAACCGCCGCGCAGCATTTTCGAGGCGAGCAAGCCGACACCTTCCGAGATAGGTCCGGTCGCAAAAACTTCCAGAACCTGTTCGCCGTCGTGATTGACCGTAACGTAAAGATTTACGCCGTCAAACGGGATGCGCCACGTCGAGCCTTGCAGTTCGCGCGGGCGGCTGATATGTTCGGCAGCCGGTTTTTTGACGGTTTGCGGTTTTTCCGACACGACCGAAACGACTTCCGGCATAAACTCGCCGTCAACGGTCGTCGTGGTCGTTTCCGTGTTTTCAGTCTTTTTGTCTTCGGCTTTCATCGAGGTCAAAACCTGACCTTCGCGGCTTCCGTCGCGGTAGTAGCTGACGGCTTTACAGCCCAAATCTTTTGCCATCCGGTAAAGTTTATCAACCGATTCGACCGTGTCGTCCGCCGCGCCGTTACAGGTTTTCGAGATCGAATTGTCAACGTGCTTCTGCGCCGCCGCCAAGACCTGAACGTGCTGGTGCGACGTAATATCCATCGCCGAAATGAAATAATTGGGCAGTTCGTCTATATGTTCGACGACATATTCAGCCGCTTCCTTAATGGATTTTTCATCCGATTGATCAACGTCAATTCCCAAAGCCTGCGCCGCAATCGTGTGAACGTAATGACGTTCGCCGAGCGTGTCGCGTCGAACATAAGCCCAAGAGAAATTCGGCTCGATGCCGCTCGATGTTTCGGCAACAAGCGAGATCGTTCCGGTCGGCGCAATCGTCGTTACTTCATAATTGCGCGGCGTGAGCGGCACATCGCGCGGGATGCCGATCTCGTCATAGATAAATTTCGCATACGATTCGCGGTTCGGTTCGAGTTCGGGAAAGACACCTTTTTCTTCACCGAGATTTAAGGATGCTTTCCACGCTTCCTTGCGGATAAAGCCCATCACTTTTTCCATCAGCTCGATAGAATCCTGATTGCCGTATGTAACTTTCAAATTCAAACAAAGATCGGCAAATCCCATAATTCCCAAACCGACAGGTCGCGTTCTTTTTACAACATCATCAATTTCGGGAAGCGGAAAATGTCCCGTATCAATCACGTTGTCCAAAAATCTCGTGCAGAGATGCGTTACATGCGCGAGCTTTTCCCAGTTGATGCATTCGTCCGCGTCCGTGCCGTCGCCTTTCGCTTCGTAAAACTTCGCCACGTCAATCGAACCGAGATTGCACGAATTGTTGAAATGGAGCATCTGTTCGCCGCACGGGTTGCACGCGTAGATCGGTCCCATCGAGTTCATCATATGATTGTGGCGGTTTACTTCATCAATAAAAATGATGCCCGGTTCGGCGTATTTATGCGCCGAGGCAATGATCCGGTTCCAGATGTCCGGCGCGTAAACCATTCCCGGCGCGGGCGGTTGTTCGATCGTGCAGTCCGAAAGATCGGCGGTTTCAAAAGCGAGCCGGTCGGCAAAAGTAACGGTCGAGCCGTCCGGTCGGCGATAGACGGCGTAGTCCGCATTGGTAACGGGATCGAAAACCGTCTGATTCCATTCGCCGTCGTCGAATTTGGTTTGAAACCATTCTTTCGCATCAACCGCGTTCATAAATTCATCGGTTACGGTTACGGAAATATTAAAGTTCGTCAGGGAATGCTGATCGTTTTTCGCGTGAATAAACCGCAGAACGTCCGGGTGCGAAACGCGCATAATGCCCATATTCGCGCCGCGCCGCACGCCGCCCTGTTTGACGACTTCGGTCGTGCCGTTGACGATGTTCATAAAAGAAACCGGACCGCTGGCGACTCCGCGCGTCGAATTAACCATCGAACCTGCCGGACGCAGAAATTCATAAGTCATTCCCGTGCCGCCGCCCGTCTGGTGAATCGTCGCTACCGCCGAAGCGTGGTTCATAATGCCGTTGATCGAATCGGGAACATTGAGAACGAAGCAGGCGGCGAGCTGTCCGAACGGTTTTCCGGCGTTGACCAGACACGGCGTATTCGGAACAAACTGGCGATTGAGCATCACGTCGAGCATCGAGTTGTAAAAATAATCGCGCATCACCGGGTCTTTTTCGGCGGTCGAAACAAAACCGACCACGCGGCGCACGATATCCGCCCATGTTTCGAGCGGTTCGCCCATTTCATCTTTTAGCGAATAACGTTTGGCGACGACTTTTTCGGCGTTCAAGCCGAGCGGCTTCGCGGCTTTCTGTAAGACCGTTCCTCTACCGTTTCCGTTGGTTTTTCCGTTTTTTGCGACAAAATTGCCCGACACGACAGGCTCAAAGACTGAACTCATTTTTTTGCTCCTCTCAAATACGGCATCCGAAGACACCTATAGTTTCTATGATTAGTTTTATTCTACGCTTTTGTAGTGCATTTTGAAACGCGGGTTATGAATTAAACACTTGCCTCGAAAAAAGAGTTAAAAGCGTTTCCGAGTGAAAAGAAATATACAACACACCAAATCCGCTTGTCAACAAAAAAAACACAATATCTTGTGCTAGTAATAAATTTTTAACCAAAATAGCGCGTAAGTTAATGTAATTCCTTAGGTTTTCGGATGCAAACTTTTTTATCTTTCGGTTTAGTTTCGCGTAAATCAATTTATTTGCCCGATAATCAGAGAGATTTAACACTTACCTAACATTTTTTTTACAATCATTTAACCCGAATTTCACACCCATTTAACTCCGCTCGCATATTCTGCGGTTTGTTCTACACGAAATTTTTTAACCAGCAATAAAAACCAAAGCGGGCGGTGAAGACGAAAAAGCGACCACAAGCCCGCAGTTTATCATTTACGAGATTTTTAAGGAGCAAATATGAAATCCAAATCTATTTTCAAACTATTTATTTTCGCTCTTTTCGCGTTTGCCGCGCCGAATGTTTTCGCGCAGGCGACGGGCAGTTTGAGCGGAAGCGTCACCGACCAGAGCGGCGCGCTCGTGCCTGGCGTGACGGTTAGGGTTACAAATAAGGACACGAATCTGACGCGCACCGCGACGACCGAAGAGAACGGGCGGTGGACGGTTCCCGTCTTGCCCGTCGGCAAATACACGGTCTTTTACGAGAAGGAAGGTTTTAAAAGAATCGTCAGCGAAAACATTGAGGTCGAAGCCTCGGTGCCGCGCACGGTCGAAGCCGTCTTAGAAGTCGGAACGCAGGATGTCGTCGTTACCGTAACGAGCGATCAGCCGCTCGTCCAGAGCGAATCGGCGGCGGTCGCCCGTCAGATCACGGGCGAAGAAGTTACAAAACTTCCGACCTCGACGCGCTCTTTTACAGGTTTATTGTCGTCGGAAGCCGGAGTTTCGGCGGAGCTTTCGCCGGTCGGAGTTGCCGGAAACGGAAACATCTCGCCGTCGGTCAACGGCACGCGCACAACCTCGACATCGCTTTTATTTAACGGCATTGACGCGACCAATATCACGAGCAACGAAGGTTCGCTCTCGGACAACATCTCGCCCGCGCCGGAAACTTTGCAGGAAGTAAAACTGCAAACTTCGCTCTACGACGCTTCGACCGGCAGAAGCGGCGGCGGAAATTTTCAGCTCGTTACCAAATCGGGCGGCAACGAGTTTCGCGGCTCGGTTTATTATTATCTGCAAAACAAAGCGTTTAATTCAAACGAATTTTTCCTCGAAGAAGCCGGAGTCGAAAAGCCGAAAGCCGACCGCACGGAAACCGGATTTACCATCGGCGGTCCGCTCGTCAAAGACCGCTTTTTCTTTTTCGGCGGCTATCAGTTTACAAAAGCGAACACCGGACTTGTGCCGACGGCGCGGACGCGAACGGTTCTGCCGCTCGCCTTCAGCGTTCTCGGCGACGACCGCTCGAAGGCGGCAATTGCGGCGGCGTTTAATCAATTCAACGGCTGCGCGGGAGCAAACTGTCTGACGGCAAACGATATTTCGGATGTCGCTTTTAATATTTTAAATCTGCGAAATCCCGTTACGGGCGGATTTGTTTTGCCGAGTTTGACAGCGGGAAATTTCCGCGAGTTGGGAATGGTTGACCAAACAGGAACGGCGAGTTTTCAGTTCGGCGCGTTTCCGAATATTACAAGCCGCACGCTCGCATTAAATAATCCGCTGGTTGAAGTCGTTTCGGTCGAACCGTCGCGTTTCAAACAGAATCAATTTACAACGCGGCTTGACGGGCAATTGACGAAAAACAACACTCTGAGCAGCACGTTCTTTTTCGCAAACTTTCCGGGCTTTGATTCATTTCCCGATCCGACGAGTCTGGCATCACCCTTCACTCTGCGGCGCGCCGATAGAAACCGTACGCTTTCAATCGCCGACACGCATGTTTTTTCTTCCAATTTAATCAACGAAATTCGATTCGGATATTTTTATCTGAACAACTCGCGCTCGCTCGACGATCCGTTTTTGACTGAAGAATTTACAAATGAAGCGGTCGGAATTTACAATCCGGCAACGGTTTTTGACAACAGCGCGGCGACGCGGCGGCTCGGACATTTTATCGGCAGAAACAATCTGGCGAATTTTTCGTTCGGCGGTCCCAACGATTCGTTTAACAAACGCAAGCAGATCACATACAGCATCGGCGACAATGTAAATTACATTTCCGGCAAACATAATATAAAATTCGGCGGCGAATACAAGCGTCATCAATACGACACGAACCTGCCGGAAGAACAGGCGACCGAATTCGAAAAATTTGAAAATTTTGTTCAGCTTCTAACCGGCAATGCGGTCGAAGCGGATACGCAATACGGCGTAACCGACAAGAGTTTTCAATTTCAGGATTTCGGTTTTTATATTACGGACGATTGGAAGATCAGCCGCAAACTGACTTTGAATCTCGGTTTGCGTTATGAACTGTTTATGTATCCGACCGAGAAAAACGGGCGTATCGGCAATTTCGATTTGAGCAGTTTTGAATCGTGCTTTACGCAGACCGGCGGCAGTACCGCTTTGTGCGACAGCCCGATCAGCGGTTTTATCGTGCCGAATAATGTTCAGATGACGGGCAACGCGGTCGTTGACGGCGCGATTGACGCTTCAACCAAAGTCGGCAACAAACACACGCTCAACGGGCAGGACTATAATAATTTCGCGCCGCGCATCGGGCTGGCGTATCAGGTCAATGACAAAACGGTCGTTCGCGGCGGTTACGGACTGTTTTATGATCGCCCGTCGGCGGCATTTATCAATACGGTTTTCTCGAATTACCCGTTTTTGCGCGAAGTCGAAATTACCGTTCCGTCGCGCAATGTTCCGATCGGTTCGGCGTTTTCGGGCGTTCCGACGAACATTCCTTTGAGCGAATGGTTACCGTTTAGAATTTTGCGTTCATCGGGCGCGAACGGAACATATCAAATCCGCGACAACACCCCCGTGTATGTTGATTCGCGCGGTGTTCCGCAGGGCGCGGGCTGTAATCCTTCAAACGGACTAAATTGTATTCGCGGAAATATCGCCGAAACATTCGAGTTCCGAGCGATTGACCGCGATCTGAAAACGCCGTTCGTTCATCAATGGAATGTCGGTGTGCAGTATGAGCTGTTCAAAGATTTGCTTGTCGAAGCGCGTTATGTCGGAACTGCCGGACGAAATCTCTTGCAGGCGAACGCGCTTAATCAAGGTTTCGATCTCAACGATCCGAACACTCCCGATCATATTTTTGAACGTTTCAATCAGGCTTACGTCGCCGCCGGTGCGCCGAACGGCGCGTTAAACGCCGGAAACACGGCGCGTGAACGCGGACTCGGAAAAGCGTTCGGATTTTTGAATCCGGTTACGGGACAGATTGATCTGAATCTGGCAAACGCGAGCGGTGCGGTCATCAACTTCGAAGCGCGTGTTCCGATTCTCGGTTTCAATGTTCCCGAAGCGTTGATTCTGCGCTCGAATGCTTATTCGAATTATCACGGCGGACAATTCAGTCTGACAAAACGTCTTTCGGACAATTTGCAGTTCAACGTCGGTTACACCTTCTCGAAATCAATTGACATAATGTCGTCCGATCCGGGAAGCACGGCGGGCGGCGGAAAGCCGGACGTTCCCAACACCGGCTTTATCGCGCAGGGCGACGCGCGCAATTCGGACAACAACAAAGGTCTTTCGGATTTTGACCGGACACATCGTTTCAGCGTTAATTTTCTTTATGAAATTCCGACCTTCGGTGCGAACAATGCGTTTGTTAAGGGATGGCAATTGTCCGGTTTCTTTCAGGCGCAATCGGGAACGCCGTTCACGGTTTTCGCTTCCGAGCCGGAAATCGCTTCGGCTTCGCAGTATTCGGATTTGGTTCGCGGTTCGGGCGGTTTGTATCGTCTCGGTTTCGGGCGACCGAATCTCGTTTGCTCGGCTGACGAAGCAATCCTCGGTTATAACGGAACAACGCCGTCAATCAACCGGGATTGTTTTTCGTCGCCGCTTGGCGGTTTCGGAAATCTCGGACGCAACACTTTTCGCGGACCTTCGCAGAAGCGTTTCGATCTGAGCATCGTCAAAAACACGCGGATCAACGAACGGATGAGTTTTGAGGTCGGATTCGATATTTTCAACGTCTTCGACACGGTGAATTTCGCCAATCCGAACAACGACTTGCAGGACGGCGCGGATTTCGGTCTGATAACTTCGACGCAGGGCGGACCGCGCGTCGGGCAGTTCAGAGCGAAGTTCAGATTTTAATAATCAATAGGCAGTAGGCAGCGGCAGTAGGCAGTGAAGAATTCTAAAATTCAGAGTTTTCACTGCCTACTGCCGCTGCCTACTTTTTGACTAATTTTATTTTACTACGCCGCGTTTTGATGATTCGATAAACTCGACCAGCAGATCAACTTCCTTGCAATCGGTGATTTCTTCCTTGATTTTTTCGACTGCCTGCGTCGTGTTGAGTTTTGCCGAAAGCAGGAGATGAAACGCGCTGTGAAGTTTTTCGATGATTTCTTTCGTATAGCCGCGCCGCTTCATTCCGACGCGGTTCAAGCCGTAACATTTGGCGTGATTGCCCTGGATGACGGCAAACGGCATCGCGTCTTTGACGACGACCGAATAGCCGCCGACAAACGCTTCGAGACCGACGCGGCAAAATTGATGAACACCCGAATACGCGCCGATATTCGCGCGGTCGGCGATCTCGACATGACCGGCGAGCGTTGCCGCATTCGCCATAATGATCTCGTTTCCGAGAAGACAATCGTGCGCGACGTGCGCCTGCGCCATCAAAAGATTATCGTCGCCGATCTTCGTCAAACTGCCGCCGCCTTCCGTTCCGCGATGAATAGTAACGAATTCGCGGATGTGATTTCGTTTGCCGATTTCAACCCGCGTCGGTTCGCCTTTGTATTTCAAATCCTGCGGCGCAAGCCCGATTGACGCGAAAGGATAAACGCGCGTTTCGTCACCGATCTTCGTATCGCCGTCAACGACGACATGCGATTCGAGCCGGACGCGGTTTCCTAAAACGACCTCGTTGCCGACGGTCGAAAACGCTCCGATATAACAATCTTCGCCGATTTCAGCCTGCGGGCTGACAATGGCGGTTTCATGAATAAAAGACATTGGTTAGTGATGAGGGACGAGGGACGAGGGATGAGGATTCTTGATTTTCATCTCGTCCCTCGTCCCTCGTCCCTCGTCCCTTATTTACGGTTTTTCCCCAAGCACGCACATTATTTCGGCTTCGGCTGTAACTTGCCCGTCAACTCTGGCGATGCCCTTCATTTTTTGCATACGGCTTCCCGTTCTCAAAGCGATGACTTCGAGCGTCAGCGTGTCGCCCGGCACGACCGGACGGCGGAAGCGTCCTTTTTCGATGCCCGAAAAAAACGGGATCAAATTCGCGCGGTTTTCGAATTCGCGGAGAACAAGGATCGCGCCGACTTGCGCCAGAGCCTCGATCTGCAAAACACCCGGCATGACGGGTGCTTCGGGAAAATGTCCCTGAAAAAATGGTTCGTTGATCGTAACCTGCTTGATGCCGACGATGCGTGTCCGAGGCTCAAGTTCGACGATCTTATCAACCAGTAAAAAAGGATAACGATGCGGCAGGATTTCCTGTATGGCGCGGCTGTCCAAGATACTCATATCGGAAGTTATTTTACGACGAAAATGAAAAAAGCCGGAAATCCGTAAAGTAAAAAACTTAACGAATTTCCGGCTTTTTTGGAAAAAATAAAATTTCCGTTATTTCGTCGCGGTCGTCGCGGCGGTCGCCGGACGCGCGTTATAGAATTTGATGAATTCCTGCGTCAGGTTGACTCTTTCATCCAACGCCAGAACCAACCCGGCATCGGCGATCTTGGCAATATCCAGAATCAATGCGAATCCTTTCTGCTTGGCAAACTCCTGCATCGCTATGCTGATGTCGCGGCGAATCGGGGTCATCACGACCTGTTCACGACGCTCGTAACGCGCTTTCGCATCTTCCTGTTTGAATTTGAATTCGCGGGCGAGCTTGTCATACTCTTCGAGTTTGGCGTTGTATGTTTCCGGTTTGATCGGGCTGTTCGGTTTTTCAAGCTGTTCGCGCAGAGTGTTGATTTCCTTTTCCAATGTTTCCAGTTTTGCCGCGATCGCCTTCAATGCCGTGTCGTCCGCCGTAAACTCTTTTTCCAGAGCGTTCATCGCGGCTGTGTATTTGACGATACCGTCTTTATCAGCGTCAAAATAACGGGTGTCAATCAAACCGAGTTTTCCTTCTCCGGTCTGTGCAAAAGCGGAAACGGCAAAAACGAATGTGAACAATAAACCTGCAATTATAAAACGTAATGACTTCATTTTTTGTAATACTCCTGATTTGTTGCGGATGATCTTCACGATTTACTACTTGGTAGCGGTTGTCGCGGCGGCAGTAGCCGGACGCGCGTTGTAAAACGTGATAAATTCTTTGGTAACGTCGGATTTCTCATCGAAAGCGAGGATCAAACCCGCATTACTTAATTTAGCTCCGTCGAGAATCAGCGTAAAACCGTTCTTTTTGGCAAATTCGTCCAGAGCCTTGCCGATATCCACACGGATCGGCATCATCACGACCTGTTCACGACGCTCGTAACGCGCTTTCGCATCTTCCTGTTTGAATTTGAATTCGCGGGTGAGCTTGTCATACTCTTCGAGTTTGGCGTTGTATGTCTCCGGTTTGATCGGGCTGTTCGGTTTGGAAAGCTGCTCGCGCAGAGTATTAAGTTCTTTTTCCAATGTTTGGATCTTGGTCGCCAGGGTCTGCAATGCCGTATTATCCGGTTTAAACTCGGTATCCAAAGCGTTCATCGCATTGACGTATTTCGTGATTCCTTCTTTGGAATCGAAAAGACCCGTGTTAATTAAACCGATCTTACCAGCCGGCGTGGTTGTCTGGGCAAATGCCGAGATTGCAAAGATGACCGCAAAGACGGAACTGACGGCGATCAAACGTAATGTTTTCATTTTTTTATACTACTCCTTAAACTTTTATAAAAGATTATTTCTTTTTCTGATGGCTAACTCTTAGAATTCAATTTCGTAAAATTCGTTGCTTTTAACTTCCGACGAAGCTAAGAAAAGAAAGTAATCTTAGGTAATTTTCCTGTAAATTGTCAATTTCCATTTGCCGAAAAACCGGCATTTTCAAATTTCTTTAGAATGTTCTTCCGATCGTGAAGCGGAAACCGTTGCGTTTGCCGGGCAGATTTAATGTCGGCAGTTCGTCGGTTATGCCGAATTTACCGTTCGGGTTATAGAAATAAATCAGACGAAACGGCACATTGACGATTGGCACCTGGACGCGCAGTTCGACACCGACGCTCGAACGAAAATCACTGATCTTGTTAAACACGCTTTCATCAACTCTGATAAGCTGATTGGTTTGCGCTTCCCCCCGCAGGTAAACGGCTTGGAAGGCTTCGGGAAGCGGAAATGTATTACAGCCGCCGAACAACTGGCAGAATTCCGAAAATTGAGCCGGAGTCAGCGGATTCCCGTTATAGAGCGGAATAGTGCCGAAAGCGTTTGCCAGAGTCGGCGTATTTCTCAATACCAGCCCGTTCAGAGTTCCCGCGCCGAGCAGCAGGTCGTCGCGCAAGAACTCGCTGTTGATTCTCTGCACGCCGGTGTTTCGCAGATTGAAGACCGAGCCGACATCGGCAAACGCCGCCAGAGTTACCGGACCGAAGATCGGGATGCGGTATTCGAAATTTCCGAGCAGCTGCGTGTCGCCGCCGAGAAAGCGGTAAGTCCGGTTCAGGAAAGCCGGATTGCTCCCGTCGGACCCGGTCAATAGTCCGACTTGCGCAAGCGCGGCGCGTTGTTCGGCGGTCAAACCCTGCGTCAGCATCGGCTCGCCCGAGGCGTTGTTGGCAACTACGATATTTCGGCTGGTGACATAACTGTCAATCGGAATGACGGGTCCGATCGAGCGGACATCGTAGCCGCGCACGTCGAATTCGCTGCCGAGAAAATAGCGTTCGTAAACCGGCACGCCTCCGACAAAGGAAAGCGAATTGGCATTGCGGATTTTGTCGCTGACGGCGTAGCTGCCGATCGTTCCGGCTTGGATGCGGAACGCGAAAACTTCCGCGTTCGGCGTATTTTTACGTCTGACCGGAATAAATTCCGAGTAGGAAAGATTCGGCTGATACGTGCGGACATCGCCGCCCAGACCGGCAAGCGCGAGCGACGCGGAGATTTGCCGTCCGCGCAGAGTGTCAATCCCGTTTGCCGACGGCTGGCGCGTGTCATAGACATACGAGCCGGTGATGCGGCTGGTAATGATATTCGGCTGGCGGAAAATGATCGGAATCGCCCGTGTCGGATCGAGCTCGTTTATTTCCGGGTCGGCAATCGAGGTGGCGGAAAATTGATATGACAAACCGATGCGCGAAAACTGCGAGAAACGGCTTTTCTTAAACAGCACTTCCGAAAGCTGGGTCGTCGCAAAAAGCGTCGCGCCGTAGCTCGTCTGTGTAAACAGGTTAGACTCATCGGTCGTCAAAGGAGCGTTCGGGTCAATGAGCAGTTCGTTGATCAAATCCTGATTTTGTGAGAGAAAAGTTCCTTCGCCGAAAAATTTATAGCGCGAAGCGAAGATCGAAAAACCGACGGAGATCGGTCGGTCGCGGAAATACGGTTCTTGAAATGTAAACGCGAAACTCTGCTGGCGGTTTCCCGTGCCGAACGAAAATGAAAGAACCTCGCCGCGCCCCAAAAGGTTGTTGGTCGAATATTCGAGACCGAAGAACGAACCGCCGATGCCGGAAATTCCGCCGTTAAATGAAATCTGCTGGCGTCCTTTTTCGCTGACGCGGACGATCGAATCAACTTCGCCCTGATCCTGATCGGTGCGCGTTTCAACGTCTTTGTCCTTGTCAATCGGATCGAAATAGCCGGTTTGATTAAGTCTTAAGATCGAGCGTTCGAGCGCGATCTGATTGTAGATGTCGCCCTCGTTCAGCAGAAACTCGCGGCGCAGTACCGTGTCGCGCGTGAACGTGTTGCCGACAAATTCGAGACGGCGCAGACGGAATTGTTTTCCTTCGTCAATCGTGATCGTAATATCAACGAGTCCTTCATTCGGATTTGACGGATTATCCTTGAATTCGGGATCGAATTCGGCATCGTAAAGCACGAAACCCTGCGCGCCGTAAACTTTTTTCAAATCTTCATAGACGGCATCGCGCAGGCGTTTGCCGTTGGCGACCTCGCCTTTTTGCAAACCGACGATGCCGAGAATCTGCTGTTCGCTGAAAATCGAATTGCCTTCCACTTTGAGTTCACCGACGCGGAAAACTTTTCCTTCGGTAACGGGAATGGTGATTCTCAAAGTGTCGTCTTTAGAAGAAATCACGGGCAGGGGCAGTTTGCCTAAGATAGGGATTCCGGTGCGCCGGTAGCCGAGACCTTCGACGACCGGCTCGCCGATGCGGGCTTGGAAATAGCCTTTCGACCACATATATTCGCGCACGTTTTTTTGCAGATCGTACTGCAGTTTTTGCAGATCGAGAATGTCCGCGCCCTTAAAGCGCGAGATCAGACCGGTTTCTTTAACAAGCTGTAACGCGCCGCGCAGTTCGCCGTCGCTGAAATGCTCGTTGCCTTCAAACTCGATGTCCACGATGCGCGAGCGGTTTCCCTGATCCACGTTGAACGTGATGGCGACCGAAGTCGCCGAAACTTCTTCTTCGACAATATCAACTTTCGCGTTCGGATAGCCTTTCGAGGCGAGCAGTTCGCGCAGGATGCGCGAGGCGTTGCGCGCCTTTACGGGATCGTAAGTTGATTCTTTGGAAATCCCGACGCGCTGTTCGCGGAAGGCTTTCAAGATGTCGGATTCGGGAACGGCTTTCGCGCCTTCAAACTGTAAATCGCGGATGATCGGCAGTTCGCGGACTTCGAAAATGACGTTGACGCCGCCGCGCACGCCCGGTTCGGTCAAAACGCGGGTCGCGGTTTTGTCGAAAAAGTTGAGCGACAGAAGTTCTTTCAGATCGCGTTCGAGCTGGGCTTCGTTGTAAACGTCGCCCGGTCGCGTTTTGATGTAGTAAAGCAGGTCTTCATCGCGCAGACGGCGATTTCCTTGAATGTCAACCGATTCGACAAGTTGCTGCTGCGTAGCCGGTGAAGACTTTTCCGTGTTTGAAGTATCTTTCGCTTTGTCGTTCGATTCGGCGAAGACGGGGAAAGCCAAAACCGTAAAACTTATTAAGACAAGCCCTAAAGCGCGAAGAATGTGCATAAAAAACGATTTCCTTAAAATAATTGCAAGTTTTCGGATAAAAAACACCCGTGATTTTAAAAACAAAATAATATCTCTCAAACTAGGGGATTTCAATGTCGGATATAACGCGAACTTGGATTCGATGAATCCCAAGCAGGTTGCTTTTACCTATCCAACAAACTTACGAATTATACAGGTAAACACGCAAAAGAAAAAGCGGAAAGCCGTGTTTCGTTAGCGGTAAGCAGTGAGCGGTGAGCAGTTTTTATTCATTTATTTGATTTGTGAGCAAAATTAATGCAGTCGGTGTCGCCCAACAAACTTTCTGCTCACTGCTTACTGCTCACCGCTCACTCATTTTGCTATCATCAAATCTATGGACAAGCTCATACACGGAACAGCCGCCGGTGAAACCATCCGCTTTATGGCGGCGATCACTACCCAAACGGTAACGGAAGCCGTCCGCCGTCATCAAACCACGCCGACCGTTTCCGCCGCCCTCGGCAGAACCCTGACCGGAACGCTGATGCTCGGCGCGAGTCTTAAAGAATTCGACCGTCTGACGGTCAAGATCGAAGCCGAAGGCGAAGTCGGCGGCATCGTCGCCGAAACGAATAAGCAGGGAACCGTGCGCGGTTATGTCAGAAATCCGAATGTCAGTTTGCCGACCAAAGAAAACGGCAAATTCGACGTGAGCGGCATAATCAAAGGCGGAATGTTTTACGTTATAAGAGAATCAGGCTACGATGTCGGACTTTACCGCGAACCGTATGTCGGCAGCGTGCCGATAGTTTCCGGCGAGATCGCCGAAGATTTCGCTTTCTATCTCGCCAAATCGGAACAAATCCCGTCGGCAGTTCTCTTGGGCGTTTTACTGCAAAACACCGAACCGTATGTAACGGCTTCTGGCGGCGTGATGATCCAGATGCTTCCCGGCGCAAACGAACATATCGCCACGATGATCGAAGACACGATCTCGCACGCGCCGCATCTGACCAGCGTTATCAAAAACGGCGCACAACCGGAAGACCTTTTAAAACTCGCTTTGGGCGAAATTAATTATCGTATTCTGGAAGAAAAAGACGTGAGTTTTGCCTGCAATTGTTCATTCGACCGCGCCGTTTCGCTGATCTCATCTCTAGGGCGCGAAGAAGTCGAATCAATGCTCACGGAAGACAAAGGCGCGGCGATGAACTGCGGTTTCTGCAACGAAAATTACAATCTCGAAGAAGCGCATCTGCAAGAGATTTTGGATGGATATGATAAAAACCGGCAGCCAAATTAAAATGTTAGAATAAGAATAAATATGAATACTACAACTGTAAAAGCTTATGGAAATGAGGCGGCAGACGCGCCGCTTAAAAATATGACAATCGAACGGCGCGAAGTTCAGCCGACGGATGTCGAAATCGAAATTCTCTACTGCGGCATTTGTCATTCGGACCTGCATTACGCGCGCAACGAGTGGTCGGACGTTTTGCCAACCGTTTACCCTTGCGTTCCCGGTCATGAAATTGTCGGGCGCGTGACGGAAGTCGGTTCGGATGTAACGAAATTCAAAACGGGCGATCTGGTCGGTGTCGGCTGTCTGGTTGATTCGGACGGCGATTGCCCGGAATGCCGCGACGGGTTCGAGCAATTTTGCCCGAATATGGTTTTGACTTACGGCTCGCCGGATAAACACACGGACGGCGGCATGACTTACGGCGGATATTCCGAAAAGATCGTCGTGGACGAAAAATTCGTTCTGCGCGTGCCGGAAAACATTGATCCGGCTGGCGTTGCTCCGCTTTTGTGCGCGGGCATCACGACCTATTCGCCGCTTCGTCATTGGAACGTCGGTGAGGGAAGCAAAGTCGGTATCGTCGGGCTTGGCGGTCTCGGACATATGGGCGTGAAATTCGCACACGCGATGGGCGCGTATGTCGTTGTGTTTACGACTTCGCCCTCGAAGGTCGAAGACGCGAAAAGACTCGGCGCGGATGAAGTCGTTATCTCAAAAAATGAAGAAGAAATGCAGAAACACGCGGGCAGTTTCGATTTCATTCTCGACGCCGTTTCCGCCGAACACGACATCAACTCATACATCGCCCTGCTCAAACGCGACGGCAACTTAACGCTCGTCGGCGCGCCGGAAAAGCCTCTGCCGGTTGCTGCCTTCGGATTGATTTTTGGTCGCAAAAGTTTATCGGGTTCGCCCATCGGCGGCATCGCCGAAACGCAGGAAATGCTCGATTTCTGCGGCGAACACAACATCACCGCCGACATCGAAAAGATCGGAGTTGACCAAATCAACGAAGCCTACGAACGGATGTTAAAAAGCGATGTCAAATACCGCTTTGTCATAGATATGGCTTCGCTGAAAAATCAGTCCTGAGCTATAAAATTATTTAAGGAAAAGCCGCTAGAAAAATAAATAGTAGTGTTCGGAGTTCCTGCTTTAGCGGGCTTTCGTCATCGAGAGCCGACTAAAGTCGGAACTCCGAACTTTTTTTGAAAAGCCCAAATTGTTATGAAAAGTTTTGCTATCATAACGCGCTTTTAAAAATTGATCTTATTTTTCTGCCGAACTGAAACGGTCGCCCGTCGCGGCGCAGGATTTCGACGCGGTTCAGGGCGTAAATATCCAATTCGTCCGTCGCGCCGTAAACGGTCGAGAAGGCGGCGAGATAGCCGGATTTTTTCAGCGTTTCTTTGGCAAATTCGGTGTAAAAACCCGCCGGATACGCCAGCACCGCGCATTCTTTTTGGAGCAG
This sequence comes from Pyrinomonadaceae bacterium, assembly GCA_041940425.1. Classification (GTDB taxonomy): domain Bacteria; phylum Acidobacteriota; class Blastocatellia; order Pyrinomonadales; family Pyrinomonadaceae; genus DATHTS01. The sequence continues at coordinate 79,018 of JBGTSF010000009.1, read as the reverse complement.
ATTTTCGATGAATTTTTTGGATTCGACGACCTCGTATTCGATCTCTTCGGGCGTGATCTGATGAAACAATTTGTGATTCATACTGTGCGAGCAAAATTCGAAAACGCCGGAGCGCGACATTTCTAAAATCTGCTCTTGGGAAAGATGCGCGCGCGGTCCTTCGCCATCCGCCGTTACCTTGTCCGTGTTCTGACCGATGCACGACGGCACGAGAAAAACGGTCGCCTTCGCGCCGTATTTTTGCAGAACGGGAAAAGCGTTCGTGTAATTGTCCTGCCAGCCGTCGTCAAACGTGACGGCAACCGCTTTCGGCGGAAACTCGCCGTTTGCCAGATAAAATTTTATCAATTCGCCCGCCGTGTAAAACTCAAAGCCTTTATTTTTGAGATACGCGATCTGCCGCGCGAATTTTCGCGGAGCGGTAAACGCGCCGCGAATTTTAACGTCGGCGGTCGGAAAATCTATTTTGTGATAAAGCAGGACGGGAACTTGCATTCTACAGATTCGGGGCTTCAAAAATACTGACATCGGCATCGCCGCGCGTCAGAAACCAATTTTTCGGATTATACAACAAATCTTGTTTTTCCGATGATTTGAGTAAAAACTGCAAAGGACTTTTGACGCGCCAGAAACCGAATTTGCGAAGCCTTTCTTCGATCAAATCATCCAAAACATCCGTTACCAAACCGCCCGCGCGACGTTCGACGGCGCGTCTCAAAGACTCCTGCAAAAGCGCGTCAACCGTCCGCGCCGAATTTTCGGGATGATAGCAAATATCCGAAATCGCGGCTTTCCGAATCACGCCGTTCTCGTCGTATTTGCGAAAATACAAAACCGCGTAACCGAGCAGTTTTTCATTTTCGTAATAGCCGATAAGGTCGAATTTTTTGTCGGGCTGTCTGCTAAACTGCCATTCTAAAAATTCCCGGTCGCGGCGCACGGCGCATGTCCACTGCGTTTCGGCTTCCGCCCAAAGTTCATCAAAAGAAGCGTCGAATTTTTCGATAATGCGGATATTTTTATTTTCCTTGAAACGCGGACGAAACGGCGCGAACGCGGCATTTACCGTTTCGCGCAAAAAACCGATGCGGGCGATTTCGCGGATGTCGTTTCCGATGTAAAGAAATTTGTGAAAACGCGGGATGTTCAGAATGATCTTGTAATTTAAGCCTTCGAGAAGCTGTGTCGAAAATTGCTCTTTCGTATTGATTCCCAAAACGAGCGGGCAAAATTCTTCAGCCGCGCGGACGAGTTTTTTCGCCAAACCCTTCCGGCGAAACTCCGGCGCGACGATCAGATCGAGAATCCAAATCGCGTCTTTTTGCTCGCCTTGAAGATTGATTTTTACGGGAGTCGCCGCCAGATGCCCGCCAATCGTTTCGCTGCTTCGAGCGACCCAAACCGGCAAATTTTCTTGGCTTACATGCGGCGTTTCGAGAAAATGCCAATCCCAAAATCCCGCGTCGCTCATTCGCGGATTTTCCTCGTAAACTTTTTGCAAAAAGGCGAGTAAATTATCTCTTTCGGATAATTTTAACTGTTCGATAGTTATCTCGTCCGGCATTCGAGTTTAGTTTTTCTTGTCCTTGTTTTTCTCGGTCAAATTTATCATTCTGCGGGCGCGAAGCCGATTTTTTGTTTATGTTTTATCGAAGCCTCTCAAACTTGTTTTTGAATTTGACGGTCGGCGACTTTTATCAGCATTCTGAGCGCGTCGTTGACCGATTCGGAATCGGGAAAATACTCACGCACATCCGGCTCCAACATTACCGCGCCTTCTTCGAGTTTGAAATGCTGAACGTCGGTTGTTCCGTCCGATTTATGAATCGTTACCGTATGACCGCGCCGGTATGCTTTGTAATGTTTGCCGCGCTCTCCGCCGCGAAAATCATATTCGGGCAGCATCTCGTCATTTTCCTGATTTTGCGATTTAGAAATCTTTTTCTTCTTCATATATTTTGCGTTCCGTTCTTGTTGCTTTGCGGCAACTGATAAGACGGATTTTCTGTTCGCGTTCGGTGTAGGATACAACCAAAATTTTTCCGTTGGCGGAGATTCCGGTGTCAACGAATCTATGTTCATCAGCCGAATGTTTCGGATCGTCAATCGTAATTGCGAAAGGATCGGCAAAAACCGTCTTCGCTTCCTCAAAGCTGATTTTGTGCTTTTTGAGATTAGCGACCGCTTTGTCTTCGTCCCATTCAAAATCCAAATCCGTATCAGATTTCATCTACCGATTATTATCGCATTCAAATAGATTTTGATAAAAGCATTCGTTCATTTATATTACATCTAAATTACTCAAACTTGTTTTTGAATTTGATGATTTGCAACTTTTATCAGCATTCGCAATGCTTCATTGACTGATTCCGAGTCTGGAAAAGCCTTTTGCACATCCGCTTCGAGCAAAACCAAATTCGTGCCTTCGTTATAGCGTTCAACATATTTGCCGCGCACTCTGTTTTTTAACTCGGAAAGGTCATATTCCGAACGCATTTCGTTATCTTCGATTTTATTTTTGTCCTTGTTCATATTGCTCACGTTCTCCGCGTGTCGGCTCTCGCGCACTGATGATACGAACGGTTTCGCCGTCGTCGGTGTGCGAAACAAAAAGCAATCTCCCATTTTGGAATGCCCGATAATCAGAAATCTTTGCTCGTCAATGGAATGATCGGGATCGTCAAAAGTATCGGAAAGCAGATCGCCGAAAACCGTTGCAGCTTCTTCAAACGAAACTTTGTGTTTGGCAAGATTGCCCGCCGCTTTTCGTTTATCCCAATCAAACCGCACAATCAGAATATAAAAGTTTTTGGATTATTTTACCAATAATTTTAGTTTCTTTATGATAGTAAATTTGATTAGGTTTTAGTGATTGTCGTTTAGGTAAAATAAATCATCTTGTTGGTCTTTGAATAACCGAGCAATGAGTTTTCTATCCTTTGCTTCTTGAAAAATAACTTCCAAGATTTTTTTATTACGGAATTCAGGAAAATCATTTGTAGAGTTTTGAGCAAAAATTTGTAATCTCCATAAATCAAAACCGTCAGTGCGACCGTCAAAACCATAATCCCAATCAATGGTTAAATCTTTTGATTCAACCTTACAACCTATGCCGTGATAATAATATCGTATTGATTTTTCTAAATTGCAATAACCTGACTGCGGAATACTTGCTTGCCGCCAATACATCGGATTATCGAGTTGAAAATATTTACTCAACAGTGCGTTTGCTTTTTTAGTTTGTATTTGAAATGCAGTAATCATCTGCAACAATCTTTCAAGCAAATTTTCTTTTTGTTCAATCACACTATCTATTTTAAAAAGGTCGTATTTCGAACGCATTTCGTCGTCTTCGATTTTATTTTTCTTCTTGATAATAATGAACTATCTCCCAAGCCCTTTCCAAACTAATTCCTTCGTGCTGGTCAATTGCTAAAGGATGCTCCGTGAGTTCAACCTCGATAGTCGGTCGCAAACCTTCTCCGCGAAAATGCGCCATCGTTTTTAGATGTAAAGTCTCTTCCTCATAAAAATCAAGATCGGTGCAAAGCCAGCCAAAAAAAGGACCAATTTCGCTGGAATCAGGATTTTCAACGTATTTATAAAAATTTTCCTTCTTCTGCGATACCCAAACGCCAAAACCAAAACGATTTGGATAATTATGTATCGGTATTTCGATAACTCCGCGAATAAAGAAGTCTTCATTACCAATTATGCAAGTGTCATCAGTTAATTCGATTAGTTCTTCTCGTTCTGATTCTGGAACAGTGTAAAAATGATCTGGTTTATCAGCCCCAATATCAGGTAAGTCTTCATGAATCTCTCCACAGGTTGAACATTGATAACTCATTGCGTTTTATTTCTTCTCAGTCATCGAGATCATTCTTTCGAGCGCGACCAATGCCCATTTTTTTGTTTCGTCGTCAACCGTGATTTCGTTGACGACGTTTCCCATTGCCAGATTTTCCATCGCCCAGGCGAGATTTTGTGGGGCGATGCGATACATTGTCGCGCACATGCAGAGGTCGGGCGCGAGCAGGTGAATTTCTTTGTCGGGGAATTTTTTCGCCAGCCGGTTGACCAGATTTACTTCCGTGCCGATCGCCCATTTCGAGCCTGCCGGAGCGTTTTCGACGGTTTTGATGATGTAGCTGGTCGAGCCGTCAAAATCCGATATTTCGACGACTTCGCGCATACATTCGGGATGAACGAGAACCTGAACGCCGGGAACTTGCTTTCTGATCTGCTCGACGTGCCACGGTTTAAATCTGCCGTGAACCGAACAATGCCCGCGCCATAAAATGAGTTTGGCTTCTCTTAGTTCTTCTTCGGTATTACCGCCGAGTTCTTCGTGCGGATTCCAGAGAGCCATTTTGTCGAGCGGAATGCCGAATTTCGCGCCCGTGTTTCGCCCCAAGTGCTGATCGGGAAAGAAAAACATCTTGTCGAAATTTTTGAGATAAATATCGAACAGCGGAACGGCGTTTGACGAAGTGCAGACCACGCCTTCGTTGCGACCGCAAAACGCTTTGATCGCCGCGCTCGAATTCATATAGGTGATCGGCGCGACTCGTTTGTCCAAAACTCCGATTTCCCTTAATTGTTCCCAAGCGTCTTCGACCTGCTCGATGGTCGCCATATCCGCCATCGAACAGCCCGCGCCGAGATCGGGCAGAATGACGCGCTGGCGCGGTTTGCCCAAGATGTCAGCCGATTCCGCCATAAAATGCACGCCGCAGAAAACGATAAAATCCGCGTCCGTCTGCGAAGCCATCACCGACAATTGATAAGAATCGCCCGTCAGATCGGCGTGTTGAATCACGTCTTCGCGCTGGTAATGATGACCTAAAATAATGACCTTTTCGCCAAGTTCGCGCCGCGCTTCCTCGATGCTTTCGGCGATTTCCGCGTCTTGCATCACGAGATAATCTTCGATCGGTCGGATGGCTTCTAAAACTGCTGACATTTTTCTATTCCTCTTTAATCGTTTTGTGAATAAGTTTTACCCAATCAAGTTTTTTTAATTCACTTGCACTGAAAAGCAACTCCGTTACCATTTTGCTTTTCAGATTTTTTAGACAAACGCTTTCTGAAATTTCCTTATAATTTTTGCCATGCAAACGATGAAACTTTACGTTTTCACCGTCAAAACGCCAGACTTCTTCGATTCCCAGATCAGCAAAAATCGGAAATTTTGAAAGCGAACCGTGCGTGATGTCAATTTCTATTACGAGTTCGGGCGGCGGGTCTTTCGACAAATCAATTTTAGTTTTCCGGCGAATCGTTTCCGCATTTTTGAAATAAAAAGTCGCGTCGCCTTCAAATCCTTTTTTCTTCGACTCTCTGCGAAAAGTCGTCGAAGCGGCGTTTTCGTAATCAATTTCTAAAATTCTCGCTATTTCCGTGACGAGTTCGGACAATCTTGCTTTAAGAGTTTCGTGTTCGTAGCCCAGCACCATAATTTCCAAATCTCCCTCGTTATAAGAGAAATGGCGATTACTGACTTCGTTATGTTCATCCAAAATCCGTTCGTAAGTTTCCCAACTGATGCCGTGAAGAATGACCCGTTCGACGACATTGGTCGAAACTTTTGTCTGTTTTGTCGGGATTTTTTCTAAAACTGCTGACATTTTTTTATTTCCTCTTTATAAAAATGATTGCACTTTAGGTTAGTTTTCGCAAATTATTTTTTGCCGAAAATAGTCTGCGGTTTTTTAGAATAGAATACGGAAAATTTCCAGGGTTTGAAGAAACCTCCGTTGATAAAAGAACAGAGCAGATAACCGACAAATCCGTAAATATAAACTGCTGATAAACCGATAACTTGTTCGGTGACGGTCAGCGGCTTTCCGTTTCGCGGTTCCGCGCCGACAACTACTAAAATGGAAAAGAGGAAAGAAATAATCGTAGTTACTATATAAATGAAAATCGAAATAAGAAGTTTCCCGACGATCTCGACGGTTTTATATTTGCCATAGACATTTCCGGCAACCAGAATCACGGCGACGGGAATGGTGAAAAAAAAGAGTATCCATAAACCGACTATTAAAACTTCCATTTGATAAAAAAGCCGCAGGTGAGTTTTCTGCGGCTTTATTCGATAAAATTAAACGTCCAGATTTTTCACATCGAGCGCGTTGTCTTCGATAAACTTCCGCCGCGGTTCGACCTGATCGCCCATTAGAACCGTGAAGATTTCATCAGTTTCAATCGCGTCTTCGATGCGGACTTGAAGAAGCGTGCGTTTTTCGGGATTCATCGTCGTTTCCCAGAGCTGTTCGGGATTCAACTCGCCCAGACCTTTGTAACGCTGGATGTTCAAATCCTTTTTCGCCGCCGACATTACTTTTTCGAGCAGCTCTTCGCGTGTGGCGATTTCCTCGCTCGTCCCGTTTTCGCCGAGAACGAAGGGCGCGGGGAAATTTTCTTCCAGACTGCGTTTGAGTTCCAGAGATTTTTGAAACTCGACGTAGCTCGCCAGATCCCAATCGAAAATTACCTGTTGACCGTTGCCGAAAAAGATGACGATTTCCGAAAGCCCGTGTTCTTCGTCGCTCGTCAGATCGGTCTTGTAACCGGCTGCGGCGACTTTGCCTTCGACTTCCGCCATCAGTTCTTCCTTCTCGAAAACTTTTCGGAGTTTGACGTTGTGTTTGACCAGCACGCCGTCATCGCCGACAAACGCATCGAGAATCGCTTCGAGAAGCCGCTCGTCGTTGTTCAGACGGCGCGTGAAACGCTCGAAATAGCGTTCGTATTCGGTAACCTGTTCGAGCATTTTCGAAAGCTCTTTGCCCTCGTAAGTTTTATTGTTGCCGAGCGATTTCAGATCAATATCGCTCGTCGCCTGTTTCATCATATAGCGAAACATCGCGGTTTCGTCTTTGATGTATTCTTCCTTTTTGCCTTTTTTGACCTTGTAAAGCGGCGGCTGCGCGATATAGACAAAACCGTTTTCGACAAGCTCGGGCATCTGGCGATAAAAGAACGTCAGAAGCAGTGTTCTGATATGCGAGCCGTCAACGTCAGCGTCGGTCATTAAAACAACTTTGTGGTAACGAAGTTTTTCAATTTCAAAATCATCTTTACCGATCCCTGTGCCGAGCGCGGTGATTAAAGCCTTGATCTCGCCGTGTCCGAGCATTTTGTCAAAACGCGCTTTTTCGACGTTCAGAATCTTACCTTTCAATGGTAAAACGGCTTGATTCGAACGGTCGCGTCCCTGCTTGGCTGAACCGCCCGCGCTGTCGCCTTCGACTAGATAAATTTCCGATTGCGCCGGGTCTTTTTCCTGACAATCGGCGAGTTTTCCGGGCAGAGTCGAAGTTCCTAACGCGCTTTTGCGGACGATTTCACGCGCCTTTCGCGCGGCTTCACGCGCCCGCGCCGCGTCAACGGCTTTGCCGACGATCTTTTTCGCCACGTTCGGATTGCGTTCGAAATATTCGCCGAGTTTGTCATTTAAAAATGATTCGACCGTTCCTTTGACATCCGAATTTAATTTGCCTTTGGTCTGACCTTCAAACTGCGGTTGCGGAAGTTTGACCGACACGACCGCGACAAGACCTTCGCGGGCATCGTCGCCGGAGAGCGAGCCTTTGAAATTTTTCAAAAGTCCCGAAGCGTTCGCGTAGTTGTTGATCGTCCGCGTCAGCGCGCCGCGAAAACCGGCGAGATGCGTTCCGCCGTCAACCGTGTTGATATTGTTGGCGAACGTATAGACCTTTTCGTCGTAGCCGTCGTTATACTGCATCGCTACTTCGATGGTTACGTCGCCTTCGACCTGCTCGAAATAGAGCGGCTGTTCGTGAAGCGCAGAGCGGTTTTTGTTGAGATGTTTAACGAATTCGGCGATGCCGCCCTTGTAATAAAATTCGTGCGATTTTTCCGGCTCTTCGCGTTCGTCTTTGATGAGAATGCGGATGCCTTTGTTCAAAAACGCTTTTTCCCTGAGCCGTTCCGAGAGTTTTTCAAAACTGTAAACGGTCGTGTCAAAAATATCGCCGTCGGGTTTGAATGTAACTTTCGTGCCGCGTTTGCTCGTTTTTCCGGTTTGCTTGAGCGGTTCGGTCGGGATGCCGGTTTTGTAAAACTGCTCGTAAGTTTTCCCGTCGCGCCAAATTTCGAGTTTCAGCCATTCCGACAGAAAATTAACGCAGCTTACGCCGACACCGTGCAGACCGCCGGAAACTTTATATGAGTTTGAATCGAACTTTCCGCCCGCGTGCAGAATGGTCATCACGACCTCGGCGGCAGAGCGACCTTCCTGCTTGTGCATATCCACGGGAATTCCGCGCCCATTGTCCACGACCGTGATTGAATTGTCCATATGGATCGTAACTTCGATCGTGTCGCAGTAACCCGCGAGAGCTTCGTCAACCGAGTTGTCAACGACTTCATAAACGAGATGGTGAAGACCGAGATCGCCGGTCGAACCGATATACATCGCGGGACGTTTCCGCACCGCGTCTCTTCCTTCCAAAACGGTGATCGAATCGGCACCGTAATCTGATTTTGCTTTAGCCAAATTTATTATCCTCTATCTTAAAAATTCCTTATCAAAAAGTTACCTTTATTTTACCATTTTTTCGGGAATATAAAAAACGCTGAAATGCCGAAAAATGCTATATTTGGTGCTTATTTTTTAATAATTTAGATCAACTTAAATCTTCGTCCGGCGGATGTCGTTTGACGGCAACATCGGCAAGGCGGATTTGCATAATTCTTTCGCGGTTTAATTCAAGCAAATCAATAGTGAGTTTTGTTTCGGTCTTTGCGATGATCGTGATTTTGTCATCCGACCAGGCGAAATGATCTTTCCACGTATCCGTTCGCGGATTAAATAACGGAATTTCTTTACCGCACTGTTCGTCGTAAACGGAAATTTTGTTCGATTTGCGACGGTTACAGTGAAAACAGGCTAATGCGAGATTTTCCAACGAATCGTTATCATTCGGAACGATATGGTCAACCGTATATCGAACATATTGCCAGCGTTCGTTTGTGTGGCAGTATTCGCAGAGAAAACGTGCGCGGCGGCGAACTTGTTCGCGCACATCTTCGGGAATTTTACGAGACACTTTCTTTTTCCTCTGAATTGTTTTCGGATAGATTGCGTGTCAGGCGGTTGAGAAAACTAAGATAATCGTCAATTTCTTCGTAACGGTCGAGTTCGGTTTTTTCCGAATCGGTCAGACTGTTTTGTTTATTTTTGCCCAGAAGTTTTTCGATTCGCTCCTGCGCGTTTTTTGAAACGCGGAAAATCAAAACGCCTTCTTCAACTTCAATTTCGACCGCACTGTCGGGCGATAAACCTTTTGGCAAGCCGTTTAATTTCGGAACCGATTCGATTGACGGAATCATAAATTACCTCTGACTGATAAATTTTAACACAATTTATGACAGATTTGTCTTCGCTCTCCCGTTTTCAATCGTAAAAATATCGGCGTTCGAGCCGAATTTTTCGATGAAACTTTCCTTGGAAGTCGTTACAAAAGTCTGCGTCTTATCCTCTAAAAATTCGAGTAGCTGACCGATGCGGTTGTAGTCGAGTTCGGCATCAATGTCGTCGAGCAGAAAAAGCGGATATTCGTTGTGCTGTTCGTAAAAAACTGAGAGATTGGCAAGCTGCAGAATAAGAAGCGCGCTCCGTTGCTGACCGCTCGAACCGAATTTTCTGAGGTCGTGTCCGTCAAACATTATCTCCAATTCGTCGCGGTGCGTGCCGATCAGAGAATGTCCCGAAACGAGTTCGGCTTGAACGCGCAGATTTAATCTTTCCGTCAAAAGCGCGGCGTAATCCGACAGATCGCCTTTGCCTTCGAGCGACGAGGCGTAGCGGATCGAGATTTCCTCTTTGCCGAAAAGTTTTTTTTCCAAAACCTCGTTTAGTCTTTCGACAAAACGAATCCGCGCTTTGTGAATGCGGGTCGCTAATTGGATCAACTGCTCGTTCCACGGTTCGAGCAGTTCGGAAACTTTATCGAGTGAAAAACCGTTGTCCTGCGCCGAATGCAGAAGGCTGTTTTTTTGGCGGATAACGCGGTTGTAATCGCTCAAGGTCTGGACAAACGGCGGATAGATCGAAACGATGCCGCCGTCGAGGAATTTGCGCCGCGCTTCGGGCGTGCCGCGCACGATCTCCAATTCGTCCGAGTTGAAAACGATCGCGTGAAGCTCGCCCAAAAAGCGCGTAACGGGTTCTTTTTTATTATTGACCGTCAAAATTTTCGAATTTCCCTGCAGGGCGACTTGCAAAACGCGGTGAATTTCGGCACTCTGCCTAACAGCCCCTTTGACGATGGCGAGTTCTTCGCCGAATTTGACAGCTTCCGATAATCTGGCGGTTTTAAATGATTTGGTCGTGGCGAGCAGGTAGATTGCTTCGAGCCAGTTGGTCTTGCCTTGTCCGTTTTCGCCCGAAATTATATTGAGATTTTTTCCGCAGGAGATTCTACCTTCGATATTGCGGAAATTTTGGACTTCAAGAGATTCAAGCAGCATGTGAATAGAATACAACCAAACTAAAAGAAACGCCTACTAAGCACTCCTCCTTTATTTTTTCGGAAAAAGAAAACTTATAACAATTTGTTTTAAATAGAGTTGGCAAACCGCCAACAATGCAAAACACCAAACTGCTACTCAAAAATCTATGAAAAATTTAGCGCGGATATTAGTTTGTTTTAGTATAATTGCGGTTTTTTCCACTGTTGTTCAGGCGCAGTATAAGTCGAAAAAAACAGCCGAACCGTTTAGCGCGACCGCTCTGAACGGGCAGAATTTTGATCTCGAATCGCTGAAGGGAAAAGTCGTCGTGATGACGTTTTGGTCAACGAGGTGCATCATTTGCGTGAACGAAATTCCCAATCTCAATCGTCTGGCGGACAGTTATAAAGGAAAAGATGTCGTTTTTCTCGGTTTGACGACCGAAGACCCGAACAGAGTCGAAGGATTTATAAAATCGAAACCTTTTAATTTTAATATCCTGCCGAACAGTTTCAGCGTGGTTTTGAAATACGCCGACAAAGACAGTCAGGGCAGAATCAATATGGGATTTCCGGCGTATTATTTAATAAATCAAGACGGTCAGATCGAAATGAAAGCCAGCGGCTACGGCAAAACCGAAGCTCTGAACGGAAAAATCGCGAGGCTTCTGCAGGGCGAGTAATTTAACGAAAAATCGGATTTATCAAAACGCTTTTCGAAGATTAAAATCGGGAAGCGTTTTTTTTGCGAAAATTTCTTGACAATCAGCCTTTTTTAGCATTACAAAAGGCTATTATGAAAAATTCGATCTTGCTGTTTTTCTTGCTTGCTCTCGGTGTGTCTTCGGTGTCCGCGCAGGACTACAGGCTGGTGGGAAAATTTCCCGCGCCCGAACTCAAGCTGACGACACTCGACGGCAAAGAAGTCAGAACCGCCGATCTGAGAGGCAAAATCGTCGTTTACAATTTCTGGTTTATCGGCTGTCCGCCGTGTATGGAAGAAATTCCGAAACTCAACGAGATCGTTGACGAATTTCAGGACAAAGGCGTTGTTTTTCTCGCTCTGGCGACGAACAGCAAAGCCGACCTGAATAAATTTCTGCAAAAGAAGCCGTTCAAATACCAGATAATTTCCGATGCCGCGCCGCTGATGCTGGCAAGTTACGGCGAAGCCGACAAAAGCGGAACGCTGAGAATCGCTTTCCCGACGCACGTCGTCGTCAACCGGCAGGGATTTGTCGAGGTCAAAGCAACGGGAATCAAAGGTCTCGAAGACGTAAGACGCGAGCTGAGAAAACAGTTTGAAACAACCGCGACGACAACGCAGAATTAGCCTACAGGTTGTCAGAAAACTGATTTTGCGCTATATTTTCAATTCGCCGCGAAATGCGGAGGCATAGGCTAATTGGTAAGTCAACGGTCTTGAAAACCGTCGCCCGAAAGGGCTTGGGGGTTCGAGTCCCTCTGCCTCCGCCATTTATATTTTCGATTCACAGGTCAGAACAGGGAGCGGTAGCGACCTGCTAACGCACTAATAAAGCAGGTCGCTACCGCTCCCTGTTCTGACTCTCGGTTGCAATCCTTTTTCCGCCCGCTTTACAAAAAAAATACACACATTCTCCGAAAAATCTTGATTTCTCTTTTCGTTTTGGTATAGCCTTAAATAAATACTGAATGACCGTTCATTCATAACACAAACAATAAAATTTATGCCAAAAGGTTCAGCTCGGACAAGTATAACGGACAAGCGCGAAGCGATTTTGCGGGCGGCGATCAAGACGTTTGCCGGAAAAGGTTTTTTTAATTCGAAGGTCGCCGATATTGCCAAAGCGGCGGGTGTCGCGGACGGCACGGTTTATCTTTATTTCAAAAATAAGGACGACATTCTGCATTCGGTTTTCGACCGCGCGATGGACGAATTTATCGCCGAAGGCAAAAAGGAATTAGCCGCGCTCGACGATCCGCAGGACAAACTGCGGCGCATTGCCGAACTGCATCTGGAACGGCTCGGCGCAGACCGCGATATGGCAATTGTCTTTCAGGTCGAACTGCGCGGCTCGACGAAATTTATGCAGGAATTTTCCGCCGCCGGTTTTGCCGAGTATCTAAATATCATTCAGAAGATAATCGCCGAAGGTCAGAAAAAAGGAATTTTCCGCAATGATCTGAAACCGATCGTCGGCGCGAAAATTCTCTACGGCGCGTTGGATGAAATGGTGACGAACTGGATTTTGTCGAAAAATTCCTACCCGCTCGCGCCGATGGCTGGGGAAGTTCTCAAAGTGTTTTTCGGAGGAGTTTTGAAGAAATGAGTCAAGAGTCGAGAGTCGAGAGTCGGGAGTCGAAAACGGAACAGGAAAATGAAAATCCGCAAACGGCGGTTCGCCGTCCGCAGTCACGGATTCCGCTTTTTACGGATGAGCCGCAGACGCTTGCCGAAATTTTTCTGCACGCTAGAGAAAAACACAATCGCCCCGACGCTTTGAATTACAAACGCGGAGGCGAATGGCAGAAGATCTCGTCGGATGAAATAGTCGCGCGCGCCGAAAACATCGCGCTCGGTCTTTATGATTTGGGTTTAAGAAAAGGCGACCGGGCGGCGATTCTGGCGGCAAATTCGCCGGAATGGACTCTGGCGGACGCGGGCTGTCAGTTTGCGGGAGTGATTGACGTTCCGATTTACACGACGCTTTCGCCGGATTCGGTCAGGTATATTTTGAAAGATTCGGGCGCGCGGGTTTTGTTTCTCGAAAACAGGGAAATGTTCGAACACCACGCGGAGGTTCTTTCCGAATGCAAGGAACTCGAAAAAATAGTTTTTTTCGATTACAAAAACGCGGCGGCGGAAAATTCGCTTTCGCTCGAAGAATTGGAAAAGACGGGCGCGGAATTGAAAGCTGAAAAGCCCGATCTGATAAACGAATTAACAAAGGAAATCGCGCCGAACGATGTGGCGACGCTGATCTATACTTCCGGCACGACGGGCGAGCCGAAAGGCGTGATGCTCGCGCATTCTAACATCATTTCCAACGTCATTGACGCGGGCGAGAATTTCACATTTTCCGAAAATGACATTCCGCTTTCCGTTCTGCCGCTCTCGCACGTGTTCGAGCGGTCGGCGATGTATCTGTATATTTTTAACGGGATGGGCGTTTTCTATGCCGAATCCATCGAAAAGGTCGCCGAAAATCTCGCCGAAGTCCGCCCGACGATCTTTGTCGGCGTGCCGCGCGTGTTTGAAAAAGTTTACGCGAAGGCGAAACTCAAATCGGTGCAGGCGGGCGGTTTGAAGGCGAAAATTTTCGATTGGGCGATCCGTATTGCGAAAGAATATGCGCGTTTGGTCGAAGAGAAAAAAGCGATTCCGCGTTTTTTGGCGATCAAACACGGCATCGCCGACAAACTGGTTTTTTCAAAAATGCGCCAATTTTTCGGCGGTCGCCTGCGGTCGTGCATCACGGGCGGCGCGGCTCTGTCGGACGATATTTATCTCATTTTTAACGGCGCGGGCATTTCGATCATGCAGGGCTACGGTCTGACGGAAACTTCGCCCGTCATTTCGTCGAATAATCCGATCAATGTCCGGCTCGGCACGGTCGGCAAACCGCTCCGCAACATCGAAGTCCGCATCGCCGGAGACGGCGAGATCGAAGTTTCCGGTCCGGGCGTGATGCTCGGTTATTACAAAAAACCGGAAGCGACGCGCGATGCGTTCACCGACGACGGCTTTTTCAAAACCGGCGACATCGGCGAGATTGACGCGGACGGTTTTTTGAAAATTACCGACCGCAAAAAAGAACTTTTTAAAACTTCGGGCGGCAAATATATCGCGCCTTCGCCGATTGAACAAATGATAAAAAGTTCGCGGTTTGTCAGTCAGGTCGTTCTCATCGGCAACGAGCGGAAATTTCCCGCCGCTCTGATCGTGCCTGATTTCGAGCAATTGGAATCGTTTGCCAAAAATGAAAATCTTCAAATCAAATTGCCGAAAGAATTTTGCGAAAATGAAAATGTTCTCAGGTTGTTCGAACAGGAGATCGAACGCTGTTGTCAAAAGCTCTCGAAATATGAAAAAGTCAAAAAGATCGCCCTGCTCGAAGGCGAATTGACGGTCGAAGGCGGCGAACTCACGCCGACCTTAAAGATCAAACGGCGCGTCGTGAACGAAAAATACAGGCAATTGATTGATAAAATCTACGCGGACGCGGAAAAAACAGAATAAACCACGCGCAAGACACGAAGAAACACTAAATAAATTCTCTTCGTGTCTTTTCGTGTTATTTAGCGGTTTATTTTCCTCTATTCTAATTAAAGCCGCTTCCAAAACATTTTAGTAACGTTACAAAAATGATCTGTAACGTCCCAAAATCCGTTGGGAACATTACAAAAATAATTTGGGAGATTACAAAAGCCATTAGTAATGTTCCAAAAGCCGTTAGGAACGTTTCAAAAATGATTTGTAACGTTACAAAAAAAATTTGAGAGCTTACAAAAACCATTTGTAAGCTCTCAAATTGTATTTTAGAGCGCAAAAATTCGATTTTTGCGCTTGATTCGGATTGATTTAGTACAAAATTCTCGTCGGCAGTCCGGTAGCGAATGTTCCGGGGACTGATTTTGCCGCACCGATGGCAACCTCGATAATAGTTTGCATAATGCTCTTTTTAGCCTTATCAACTTCGATAATATCGTATGGTTCAAGCATTACGTCTTTCTGCTCGCCTTTTTTAATCGCCTCATAATTTACCGTAATGACTTCATAACCACTGGAATTTGATTTCAAACGGCGAATCGTGATCTCTTTTGTTCTCGCTTCCCGGTTCGGTCCGCCGACCATCGCTAAAGCCTGTGAAAGCGATAAACTGCCATTTTTGATATAAACGCCGGTCGGATTGCGGACTTCGCCCGTAAAATAAACCGGCGCGGCTTTTTGCACGACGATAATATCGCCCGGCAATATAAGCGGATTCGCCTCCTCGCGTCCCTGTTTGACGCTGTTTAAGCTATACAATCGGGACGGAACTTCCAAACCGTCGCCGCCTTCGGCTTTCCACATATTTTCTTCGTTCGCGTCACTGCACAGCGGCGGGCGCGTGCGGAAAACCTGTATCAGACCGCCCGCTTCTTCGGTTACGCCGCCGGCAAACGAGATCAGTTCGAGAAGTCTGGTTTCGCGCCGCAGTTCGATCTGCTGTTGTTCTTTCACTTCGCCGTAGATGGTAACGGGCGGACGGCTTTTGCGTTCCGTTACCTGCACCGAAATTTGCGGGTTTCGCAGATATTTCGACCAGACATCGGAAACTTTCGAGCGCAAATCTTTTTCCGACAGGCATTTCGCCATAATCCCGTCGTCGGAATACGGAATCTGAATTTTCCCGTCGTCGTCAACAATTGCCTCGAAGTTAAAATCTTCGGTTTCGCCCATAGCTTTTCCGACAACCTTATCGCCCGGACCAATCAGATAAGCCCGCGCTTCTTCGGGACGAACGGTTACTTGCTGACCAAAAGCGGTTTGGAGCAGACCGGATAAAAGAATAAAAACGAGTGTAAAATTTAATTTCATAACAGCCCTCTATCTTAAATGCGTGAATTTTAACCAAGCTAGAATATCTTACAAACGGTTTTGATTCAACCTTTTATTAATCCGGTTGCATTATTTATCGGTTGACACGCTCGCCCTCAAGCGGGTAACTTCAAATAACAACCGTTTTTTATCAACAAATGTCCGAAAACCCGAAACAAATTACGGAAGACAGACTTTGGTTCTTGCGCCGCCCGGTGCAGTTTATGGCGGACGTGGCGATCCTTTGCGGCGCGTTTTTTCTCGCCTATCTTCTGCGTTTCGATTTTCAGTTAAACGAATACAATCTCGATAACGCGCTCAACCAACTGCCGTTTGTCGTTCTCGTCCAATTTGCCGCGCTCTTTCTGGTCGGCGCGTATTCGATCATCTGGCGTTACGTCAGCCTCGAAGACATCAAGGCTTTCCTGAAAGCCGCTCTGATCTCCGGCGCGATTCTCGCGCTGGTGCGCCTTTTGCTTTCGCCCGACAGATTTATCCGCTGGCAAGTTCCGCTTTCGGTAATTTTAATGGACGCGATTTTCGCTTTTTCCGGCTTGCTTTCCCTGCGCGTTCTGCGCCGGTTTGTTTATGAATTGAGCGAAAAGGGAAAATTTACTTCGGGACGGCGGCGCGCCAAACCGAAAAACACTCTGGTCGTCGGCGCGGGCAGGATCGGCGCGACGATCGTCAAGGAAGTTCTGGGACGCGCCGATTCGGAACTTATCGTCCGGGGTTTTGTTGACGACGACCGGCATAAAAAAGGCGGCAGCGTCGGCGGCATAAAGGTTCTCGGCACGACCGACGATCTGGCGCGTCTGGTTGACGAATTTAATATCGAACAGATCGTCATCGCCATAGACGCGGCGAGCGGCAAAGAGATTCGCCGTATCTTGAATATCTGCCGCGCGATTCCCGTGCGGGCGCAGATCGTTCCCAGTCTGAATGAGATCGCGCAGGGGCGCGTGTCGGTCAGCCGTCTGCGCGACGTGCAGATCGAAGACCTTCTGGGGCGCGATCCGGTGCAGCTCGACAGCCGGAATCTTCAAGAGTTTTTAAATAGAAAAGTCGTAATTGTAACAGGGGCGGGCGGCTCGATCGGTTCGGAACTCGTCCGCCAGATTGCCGCTTTCGAGCCGAAACTGCTCGTTCTTATCGAACGCGCCGAATTCGCCCTGTTTCAAATCGAACGCGAGCTTGCCGGAAATTTTTCCGCCGCGCAGTATGTTCCGGTTCTCGCCGACATTTGCGACGAAGCGAGAATGCGCGAGGTTTTTGAAAAATACAAACCGGAAGTTATTTTCCATGCCGCCGCGCACAAGCACGTTCCGCTGATGGAAATAAATGCGGTCGAAGCGGTTAAAAACAACGTCTTTGCAACGAAGTTGATCGGCGAACTTGCCGGAGAGTTCGGCACGAAAAGTTTCGTTTTGATCTCGACCGACAAAGCCGTCAATCCGACTTCCGTAATGGGCGCGTCAAAACGCATCGCGGAGATCGTTCTGCAAAACCTGAATCAGATTTACCCGACAAAATATATGGCGGTGCGTTTCGGAAACGTTCTCGGTTCCGCCGGGTCGGTCGTGCCGATCTTCCGCGAACAGATTTTAAAAGGCGAGCCGATCACCGTGACGGACAGGGAAATGACGCGCTACTTTATGACGATTCCCGAAGCCTCGCAGCTCGTAATGCAGGCGGGCGCACTCGGCGAAGGAAACGAGATTTTTATTCTCGATATGGGCGAGCCGGTCAGGATTCTGGATCTGGCGGAAGATATGATCCGGCTTTCCGGTCTTGAACCTTACGAGGACATCGAGATCAAATTTACGGGCATCCGCAAAGGCGAAAAACTTTTCGAGGAGCTGGAAATCACGGGCGAAAATCTCTTAAAGACAAAACATCCGAAAATCTATATCGGCAGGATCGCCACCTATTCGAGCGAAGAAGTTTCAAACATCGTCAGCAATTTCGCGCAGGCGGTCGCCGAATCGGACGAAGCGAAAATCCGCGCGCTGTTCAATCATTTTCTGCCCGAAGCGACCGTCTCCGAACAGGAAAAAACTTCGATAATCGAAACCGCAACAACCGAAAACCAAAAATATTACACGCCGGCGCAAAATCTCGGTTTGGCGGAAAAATAATCAATTTCAAAAAATATGGCAGTTTTAATAACGGGCGGCGCGGGGTATATCGGAAGCGTCGCCGTCGAAGATTTAATTAAACAGGGCGAAACGGTCGTCGTTATTGACAATCTCGTTTACGGGCATCGAAATGCGGTTAACGAAAGCGTTCCGTTTTACGAGGGAAACATCGGCGACAAAGAATTGGTCCGAAAAATTTTAAGCGAACACCGGATCGAAGCCTGTATGCATTTTTCCGCCTTTGCATATGTCGGCGAATCGGTCGAAGAGCCGCGGAAATATTACGAAAATAATTTTGTTCAGACATTAAATCTGCTTGATGTTTTGATTGAAAACGATGTCAGGAAATTTATCTTCTCTTCGACCTGCGCGACCTACGGCGAGCCGCAATATATACCGATTGACGAACGTCATCCGCAAAATCCGGTCAATCCTTACGGGATGACGAAGTTTATGGTCGAAAAAGTTTTGCAGGATTACGATGCGGCTTACGGTTTGAAATTCGTCTCTTTAAGATATTTTAACGCCTGCGGCGCAAGCGGCAGTTGCGGCGAGCATCACGATCCCGAAACGCATCTGATCCCGCTCGTTCTTTTTGCCGCGCAAGGTCGGCGCGATTCGATTTCGATCTTCGGCGACGATTACCCGACACCCGACGGCACTGCCGTAAGAGACTACATACATATTTCCGATCTGAGTCAGGCGCATCTTCTCGCACTCGAACATCTGCGAAAAGGCGGCGCGTCGGAATTTATAAATTTGGGAAACGGCGCGGGCTATTCGGTCAAACAGGTCATCGAAGCCGCGCGAACAGTTACGGGCAAAGAGATCAAAGCCGAAATCGCGCCGCGCCGCGCGGGCGATCCGTCGCGTCTGGTTGCCGATGCCGCGAAAGCGCGCGAAGTTTTAGGCTGGCAGCCGCAGTTTCCCGAAATCGAAAAAATCATCGAATCGGCGTGGAAGTGGCACGAAGCGAACCCGAAAGGGTATGATTAAAAAGAAAATTTTTTATGGCACAAGCACAACAGGAAAACCAGCCGCCGAAACTTCGTATGTCGGCAAGCAATGACATTGATATAAAATCGCTCGCCGATCTGCTCGAATGGTTTATCAACAATGACAGCCGCGTCAATCTCGTCCGTCATCCGCACGTCGAGGAGCTTTTTCAGTGGAAGTATGCGGAAGACAAAACCGCCGGAGTCGAAACTTACGACTTCGAAAACGCCGAATCGCGTTTCGCCATCGGCGTTTTTCACGCGCTCGGCGAAAACAACACGGAAGCGAAACTGCAAAAATGGATCACCGAGCTTCTCGAAGCGCTCGGCGAAGCCAAGCAAACCAACGAAGATATTGCCGCCGATTACAAATTGAATCCGGGCGAATCGCACGTTGCGCAAGCGGAAAAAATTCCGACCGCTAATGAACGAAAACTTTACTTAACAAGCAGTTGGATCGAATCTCTCTGCACGGCGGAAGTCAGATTTTTAGGTTGGGTTTATCAGGAACTTTACGGCAAACCGTTCCAGCCGATCAGCAAATAAAATCAGCCACGAACAAACACGAAAGAACACGAAATAAATTTTCGGTTTATTTTTCGTGCATTTTCGTGTCTGTTCGTGGCTGATTTCCTATCTTCCGAAAGTGTTGCACTGGCGCATATCGCCGGATTTGAAACCTCTGGCAAACCATTCGATTCTTTGCTGTGAAGAGCCGTGCGTGAACGAATCCGGCACGACGTAGCCCTGCGTGTTGCGCTGGATCGAATCGTCGCCGACCGCTCCGGCGGCGCGGATCGCTTCTTCGGCATCGCCCGCATCTAAGATTCCTTTTTTCTGCGCGTAGTTGGCGTAAATTCCCGCATAGCAATCAGCTTGCAGTTCGAGGCGAACCGACATTTCGTTCGAGTTTCCGGCGCGGTGAACTTTGTCCATCGTTCCCATGAGATTCTGGACGTGATGCCCGACCTCGTGCGCGATAACATAGGCTTGCGCGAAATCGCCGGGCGCATTGAATTCGTTTTTGAGTTCGCGGAAAAACGCGAAATCGAGATAGAGTTTCTGATCGCCCGGACAGTAGAAAGGTCCCATCGCCGCGCTCGCAAAACCGCAGGCGGAAGTAACCTGATCGGTGAACAGAACGAGTTTCGGTTCGCTGTAACGTCTGCCCGCCTGCTGAGGCAGAACGGTGTTCCAGACGTCTTCCGTATCGGCAAGCACGACCCGCGCGAACTGTTCGTTGTCATCGCGCGTTTGACCGGGATTTTGCGGCTGCTGCTGTTGCTGTTCGGTCTGCGTCGGCAGATTTTCGAGCAGTTGGCGCGGATCACCGCCGCACAGGTATATGACGAGCGCGAGAACCAAAATCCCGATTCCGCCGCCGCCGACCGCGATGCCCTTGCCGCCCATTCCGCGGCGGTCTTCGACGTTCTCACTCTGCCGCCGGTTTCTCCATTGCATAAATTTTCTCCCTTCCTTGTTTCGTCGCCGAAGCGAAATTGCTTAATATGACTTTTCAGAAGATTTTAGCATTTTCACGAAGCTAGACAAAAAATGAATTTAGACGAATGGAAAAATAGCGGCGATTACTTCGATTGGGACGGCTTTCCGATTTTTCATAATTTTGAAAAAAACGAAAACGAAACTCTGCTCTGCCTGCACGGTTTTCCGACCGCTTCGTTCGATTATCACAAAATCTGGAATGGTCTGAAAAATAAATTTTCGCTTCTCGCCTTCGATATGATCGGCTACGGATTTTCTGCCAAACCTGCTGATTTCGATTACACGACTTTCCGGCAGGTTGATGTTTTGGAAGCGTTGATCGCGCATTTAAAAATCGAAAAACTCCATATTTTAGCGCACGATTACGGCAACACGATCACGCAGGAATTGCTTGCAAGAGCGGAAGAAAACCGTCTGAAATTTTCCATCGAAACGATCTGCTTTCTAAACGGCGCGCTTTTTCCCGAAACGCATCGCCCGATCCTCGCGCAAAAAATTCTCATCAGCCCGATTGGATTTTTATTCGGCAGATTGATTTCCGATAACAAATTCAAAAAAAGTCTGGCATCGGTTTTCGGCAAGGAAACACAACCGACCGGAAACGAATTGAACGATTTTCTAAATCTTTTTCAATATAACAACGGGCGGCGCATTGCTCACAAACTCATTCGCTATATGAAAGAACGCGCGAAATACAGGGAACGCTGGGTTGGCGCGTTAGAGCGGATGACACAGCCGTTTCGCTTTATCAACGGCTTGGCTGATCCGGTTTCGGGGGCGCATCTGGTCAAGCGTTTCCGCGAAGTTTTGCCCGCTCAAAAAGACATTATCGAACTGGAAACGGTCGGACATTTTCCGCATTTTGAAACGCCCGAAACCGTTTTGGAAAAATTCTTCGAATTTCATGTAAATCGCTAAAAAAATAAACGCTGTATTTTTCGGCATCTTTTGCCGGTTAAGAAATTAATTTCCGCAAAACCTTGACAGATTAGGATTTAGAGGCTTATTATCATTTACAAGCCCAGTTAAACTGTTTTTTTTTCAATCATTTTCAAAAGGAGGAAACATGATTAAACTCGACATTGTCAACCAAGTTGCCGATAAAACGGGCGTGCCGAAACAAAAAGCCGAACAGGTTGTAGATTCGCTTTTTAACGCGATGAAAGATGCTTTGGCAAAAGGCAAACGAATCGAACTTCGCGGTTTCGGCGTTTTTATCGTCAAACCGCGCAAGCGCGGAGTCGGGCGCAATCCGCGAACGGGCGAAGAAGTTCCGATCCCGGCGGGAAAAACCATCCGATTCAAACCCGGAAAAGATTTACAGGCAAAGGAAATTTAACGATCTAAAGTTTTTTCGAGACATTTAAAATCGTAAATCGCGCACGGCTTGGTAGTTTTAGTTTGCGGTTTGCGGTTTTTTATTTGTAATCTCTAAAAAGGATGTCCGAATTTTACAACTATCCTTTCCGCCGCACGGCGATGCGCCCGACCGCGCGAACCTGGGTCAAGCATACAGCGTTTTTTCTCATCACGTTTTTTACCGTTACGGTTGCCGGAGTTCTGCCGCCGTTCGGAATCCTTCCGCTGCCGATCGGCGAAGGCGACCCGCAGAATTGGGCGGAGCTTTTCCAATTTTTGTCGGCACTTCCATCCGAATACTACGCTTTGATCACAAATTCGGTCGCCGCGATTTTTACTAATCCCGAAGTTTTAAGCTACGGTTTGAAATTTTCCGGCTCGCTGCTTTTTATCCTGCTCTGCCACGAATTCGGGCATTATATCGCCTGCCGTCTTTACGGCGTTGACGCGACTCTGCCGTATTTTATCCCGACACCGCCGCTCATCGGTCCTGCCGGAACTTTGGGCGCGTTTATCAAAATAGTTTCGCCGATGCCTTCGCGCAAAGCGGTTTTCGACATCGGCGTCGCCGGACCGATAGCCGGATTTATCGCTTTGATTCCGGTTGCTCTGATCGGGTTTTTAACGTGGAAACAGGGCGCGCCGATTGATCCGGCAAACGATCTCGGAATCTATTTTGCCGATCCGCCGTTTATCAAGATTCTCGCGCCGCTTTTCGGAATTGATCTAAGCCAGCCGGTCACGGCAAACCCGTTTTATTTCGCGGCGTGGCTCGGTCTGCTCGTAACGGCTTTGAATCTTTTTCCTTCGGGACAACTCGACGGCGGACACGCGCTCTACGCGGTCTTCGGCGCGAAGGCGCATCTCTGGTCGGGAAGAATTGTTTTTATTGCAATGACGATCTTGGCGATTGCCGGTTGGTTTTTCTACAATAGCCCGAGCGGATTTTTGTTTGCGATTCTTTTAGGCGTAATGCTCCGCGTCGGTCATCCCGAACCTTACGACACATCGCCGCTCGATTTCAAAAGAAAAGTAATTGCCGCGCTGACACTTTTGATTTTCGTCTTATGCTTCGTTCCGTTTCCGATTCAGATAAAATAAAAATAGCCGCAAGAAAGCGCAAAAAAAACAAAAAAATATTTTTTTCTTTTTTTGAGAATTATGCGCTTTTTTGCGGCTATAAATTTTCCTATGCCTGCGCCGTTTGCGGCAGGAGTCCTTTGATTTCTCTGACGATTTTCTGCACGTCGTCGTCATCTTCGAGCGCGATCATAAAAAAGTCGTAGCTGGTTTTAAAGCACATTATTCCGTTGCCGAAAAACCACGCGCCTTCAAGCAGAGGATTGCCGCCGAGCAGCCATTCGATCGGCGCGCCCGTGATCGTTTTCGGATTCAAAACATTGGTCATCATTACCGCGCCGGTCGCAAATGAGAACGAACCGAGCAGAGGCGCGCCGATGCGTTTCACGATGTCGCGTTCGAATTGAACGCGCTCGGCTTCCGCTTTCGAAAGTTCTCCTTTGTTTATCAATTCCTGCTGATCTTTCAGATAGTTGTTAAATTGTTCACCGAGCTTTTGCACCGACCAGCCAGGCAGAGCGGAATTAAAAAGCCAGTGCGAACTTATTCCGGTAAAGACAACGCCGAGACCTGCGCCGACCGCCATCGAAACGCCGGTCGTCGCGGCTTGCACGGGATTTTCGGTGATCCAGCCGGAAGCTTTTTGAAATGTTTTATAAGCCGAATCGAAAGTGCGCGTCCAACTCGCGCCGAGATTAAATGCCTTCGACGCGGATTTGGCGGTTTTATTCACTGTTTTTCGAGTTTCTTCAAAAACCTCGCCTGCTTTTTTTCCGGCTTCACGAATTTTTTTTTCGGCTTCGCTCGCCGTTTTGCCGAAAGCGTCCGCCGCTTTTTCGCCCGCGTCTTCTGCCGCATCGCGCACCGGAGCAGACGCTTCGTAAACTTTTTTCGCCGCGCCTTCCGCCGTTTTAAAGGTGTCTTCGGCGACCTTGACGGCTTGTTTTCCGACCTCGGATTTTTCGGCTTCGGATTTGATTCGACCTGCGCCCTCTTTGACGGCTTTCGCGCCTTCCTCGATCTTGTCTTTAATGCCGAGTTGTTTATCGAGTTCGTCAAATTTTTCCTTCGCCTCGCGCTGCCATTTTTCAAAACGTTCTTTATAATCTGCCATTTTCTTAAATTCCTTTTTCTAAAAACTTTTCCTAAATTTACGTTATCGAAAAAACTTTTGTTCGCTTTTGATGCTCGTTTGCATCCAATCTTTGTCTTAGCATTATAACGCAAACTTTGTTTTTGCAGGCAAATTATTTATAGTTATCACTTTGAGATTATGCCATTAGTAAAATGTCCGACTTGCGGACGACAGACCGAATACACGGGAAATGAGTTTCGCCCATTTTGCTCCGAACGCTGTAAATTGATTGATTTCGGCGCGTGGGCGGACGAGGAATTCGCTCTGCCCGCGCAGACCGAATCGCTTTCCGAAGAAGATATAGACAAGATCGAAAAAGCCCTTGCGGAAAAGGAAAAGTAGTTTATGGAAATAGCGGCAATAGTTTTTATAATTTTTATCATCGCGGTCGCGGTCGTAACGTTTTTTATTCTCCGAAAAGCGATCAAAATGGCGATTCGCGCGGCAATCGTTTTTCTGATACTGATCATCGGCATCGTCGGCGCGGCTTCGCTTTTTTATGCCGGTTCGGATTCGAAAACTAAAAAAACTCCCGCAGCGTCAAACAAAAAATCTCGTTAAATTTTTGAGCGTGTCGGAAAATTTTTTGTCCACAGATGAACACAGATGAACACAGATGAATTTTTCAGATTTTCCAGGTATTAGATGCATTATACAATTTTATCTGCATAGAAAAATCTGTGTCCATCTGTGTGTATCTGTGGACAATTTTTCTTAAAATTCGTAAATGGAATCATCGAAAAAAGGCTTTTTCTCAAGATATAAAAACTTGTCGCCGAACGTCCTCGCGCTCGGTTTGATAAGCCTTTTAAACGATACTTCGAGCGAGATAATTTATCCGCTTCTGCCCGCATTCTTAGCCATTACGCTCGGCGCAACGCCTTTCGCCATCGGTTTGATCGAAGGCTTTGCCGAAACGGTTTCTTCGCTTCTCAAACTTTTTTCCGGGTATTTGTCGGATAAATTCGGTCGCCGCAAACTGCTGGTTTTTTCCGGCTATACGCTTTCGAGCGTGATGCGTCCGCTTCTCGCGTTTGCGACGAGCTGGCAGCAGGTTCTCGTTTTGCGCGTAACCGACCGCACCGGTAAAGGTATTCGCGGCGCGCCGCGCGACGCTCTGATCGCCGATTCGGTCGTGCCGGAAAAGCGCGGCTTAGCGTTCGGTTTTCACCGCGCGTCGGATCATCTCGGCGCGGTTCTGGGTCCGGTTGTCGCGTTTGTTCTGCTTTTCTTGCTTGCTGAAAACCCAAGTGATCCGACCGCCAACGAATACAGCCGCGTTTTTCTCTTCGCGTCCGTTCCGGCGGTCATCAGCCTTTTTGTCATCGCGTTTGCCGTCAAAGAAAAAGAACACAAAACCGATGACGACGAAAACGCCGCGCCGATCAAACTTTCGCTCAATGCGTTTGACGGAAATTTTAAAAGACTTCTGATCGTCATCGCGCTGTTCACGCTGTCGAATTCGACCGATGCTTTTTTGCTTCTTCGAGCCGAGCAATCGGGAATTCCGACATATCTACTGCCGATTCTCTGGGTTTTTCTGCACATCAGCAAAGTCGTTTTCTCGCTCATCGGCGGCGATCTGTCGGACAAGATCGGTCGCAAAAAAATGATCTTCGCGGGCTGGATTCTTTACGCGCTCGTCTATGCCGGATTCGCTTTTGTTGACGCGGCGTGGCAGGCGTGGGTTTTGTTTTTCATCTACGGCGCGTATTTCGGTTTGACCGAAGGCGTGGAGAAAGCTCTGGTGGCGGATTTAGTCGAACCGGAAAAACGCGGCACGGCATACGGCTTTTACAATCTCGCCTTCGGCATCACTGTCTTTCCGGCTTCTCTGATCTTCGGTGCGTTGTGGACAAAATTTAACGCGGAAACGGCGTTTTTGGTGAGCGCGGGGATTTCGATTTTAGCGGCGATTTTACTTTTGACGATTAAACCAAAACCTTCAAAACACGAATAAAATTTCAGGCTTTGATAAAATAGGGAAACCAGACAATTCCTTTTGCCTTTCTCGCCGCTCCATCGTAAATGAAAGGCTTGAATCGCCATTTCGTTACGTCTTTTTCCGCTTTTTCTCGAATAACTTTTCCGTGAATATCCTGCTCATCTGTTTCTCCGGCTTTGGTTTCGATGACTTTTCCCTTTTCGTCAATAGTAACTTCTACTAACAGAAAC
This sequence comes from Pyrinomonadaceae bacterium, assembly GCA_041940425.1. GTDB lineage: Bacteria > Acidobacteriota > Blastocatellia > Pyrinomonadales > Pyrinomonadaceae > DATHTS01. The sequence continues at coordinate 52,586 of JBGTSF010000009.1, read as the reverse complement.
TTCATAGTTTTTAGATAGTCGGTTATCGTATTCGGATCTTTCAGCAGTTTTGCGGACTCGTCTTCTTTGTTGCGAAGTGTTAGATCAAGACCAAATTCAGCCAAAGATTCAGGTTTTCCTGTGATATTAGAAATGTTTTTACGAATTTCTTCTGCTTTTTGCTCAAACTGCAAAGCCGTTAAAATAGTTAAATATTTTCTTAACGGCGATAGCAGATATTCCGACTTTTCGCCGTATTTTTTCTTGATTGTGTCTATGAAACGGAGATAAAAAGATAAAGATTTTTCATATTCGGCTTCGTTATAATAAAAGTCAGCGATTTTGAGAACGCTCGAAGCGGTCAAATCATCGCTTTCACCAAGCAATTTTTCACGAATTCGCAATGATTCATTAAAAAGTTTTTCGGCTTTTTCCGGTTCTGACGAACGCATCCCAACCATTCTTCGTTGAGTGTTTGATAAATATGAAGCATATTCAAATTTGATTTCCGCCAGACTCAAATTTTCCGTTTTTAATTTTTTTTCGTAAATTTCGGTCAATTCATCAAACAGTGCCGGAATACTGTCAACATACTTGACAATAAACTTTACTCTTTTCTTCTTAGCTTCCGACCATTCATCTTTGCCTTCGACGGAATTTTCTCTTTCTTTGACAAGTAGATCGTAATGAAGTTTTTGGAGAATAAAAAGGTTTTTCAGAGCCGTCGCTAAATCTTCTAAATTACCATTTTTATCCTTTCTCTGAATTTCGACAATTCTTTCAGCAAGCGGAATCGCTTCTTCCAATTTACCTTGTTTGTAAAAGTTGGAAACTTGTAAAGAGAGTTTTTGTGATTCCGTTGGCGAGTTGTTTTTTTGTGAATACCCGGAAATAACGAAGAATGAGAAGATTAAAATTGTTGTTGCCAACTTTTTCATAATAAACCACATTTTCATTTTACATAAGTTTTTTATCTTTCTTAAATCTTTTAACGACCATATCGCGGCGCATTTTCGGCAGATGATCTATAAAAAGTTTGCCGTCGCAGTGGTCGGTTTCGTGGAGAAAGGCGCGCGCGGCGTAGCCCTCGGCGTCGCGCTCGAACCATTCGCCTTTTTCGTTCTGCGCTCTTAATTTCGCTTTCAACGGGCGGACGACGACCGCCGGAACTTTGCCGACCGAGAGACAGCCTTCCTGCCCGCTTTGCTCGCCTTCCGTGTGAATGATTTCGGGATTGGCGGCGATCAGTTTGATGCCGTCGCAGTCCATGACGAACAGGCGCAGGCTCAGACCGATCTGCGGCGCGGCAAGTCCGACACCTTCCGCCGTGTACATCGTGTCGAACATATCGGCGCATAATTTTTCGAGTTCTTCATCAAATTCGGTAACGGGCTTGCCGACCGTCGCCAAAACCCGTTCGGGATATTCGGTGATTTTTCTAACAGCCATAAATTTTTGAGTAGGCAGCGGCAGTAGGCGGTAGGCAGTTCAACCTTTTACTGCCTACCGCCGCTGCCTACTGCCTACTGAATTTATCTCGGAATCAAGCCGCGGCGCGACTGGCGGCGGAAATCGCGTTTGGCGAAAAAGCCTTTTTCTTCGCGCATCTGGCATTCCCAGCAGACGTTTCGCGTCTCGTTGGTCGGGCTGACGAACGTGTAGTAGTGATCAACTTCGCGGTCGCATTCCGAACATCTGACAATTTCTTTCGGATTTTTATTTTGCAGTTTTTCTTCCATCGTTTTTTATCGAACTCATCAGAATTTATTTTTGTTAATTGTAATTTCTTTGAAACGAATTTGCCAAACCGCGCGGATTATCATTGGATTCTCTTTGCGTCCAGGCGGTAAATTTTTACCTTGCCTTTGGAAAAAACGACCGGATACGGATAATCGCTCTCGCTGATAAAATATGCGGCGTTGTATTTTTCCGCCAGCAAGTCAATCGTTTTCTTTTCGAGATCGAAATAAAATTTCATTATTTCCGCCTCTTCGCGCATTGTTCCGGGAACGTCTCTGCCGACGAGATTTTCCAGACGCGCCTGCCATTCGCCGATGTCGGCAATTACCGGTTTATGAAAATTGACGGCTTCGGCGCGTTCCGACAGATACCAGAAATCATACCGCCACGGCGGAGCGATGACGATTGCGTCCTGCGGCGTGTTGTTTTTCAGCCAGCCGAACGCCCGCGCGGTATCGTCCGGCTCCTCTGTCCAAACGCGATAAGTTTCTCTGACTTGATCGTAAGCTCTCAGCGGAAGAGTATTCCAAATCGAGAGAAAAGCGATCGTTGAAAACAAAATCAGGGGCAAAGGTTTCGGCAGAAGACTTTCCCGATACGCTTTACTCAAATAAAAGAAGAAAAACAACGGAATAAAAACGGCGAAAAGTCTGGTCGGCGTGTATTTCATCAACTCGTATAATTCCAGCAAACGAGCGAGAATTCCGACTGCGAAAAAAACGCCGAGTATCGTCAGAAAAGCGGTCAGAAATTCAAGCGGTTTTTGTTTCTTGCTTTGAAAATAAACGACGAGACAAAAGACTAATATAATGAACTGTAAAAGAATCGCGCTCGCCGCCCATGAGAACGGGTCGAAATGCTGAGGCAATTTGACGAGCTGGAAGTATTTCAGATTTTCAATCGTCGGCATCACGCTTTCGGCGCGCATCTGCAGAAGCGGAATCGCGCCGATCAGCGAAAATACTGCGGCGACGGCGGAAATCTTTATCGTCCGGCGAATATCGCGTTTGACATATAAAAAAGCCGGAACAGCCGCCGCGATGCCCCAGAGACCGACGACCGGATGAAACGCGAACGAAAGTCCGAGCAGAATCGCCGGTAAAAAATCCCTTTCATCGCAAAACAGTTCGAGCGCGAAAATCAGGCAAATGTATGCCGCGCATTTCGCCTCGAATCCGCCGATCATCCATTCGTCGGCGACGATGGACTGCCCGACAGAAAGCCACAAGAAAATCGAAACCGAGATCATCCAGATGGGAATCTGCCAGCGTTTTCCGAGCTTTATCAAGGCGAAAAGCAAAACCGCCCAGCAAGCGATCCTGCCCAGCCAGCCGATTATTTCAATCGAAAGAAAAAAGGTCAGCAATCCGAAAAGATGATCGAACAGCCAGTATTCGTCGCTCGGCGTGGAGAAGGTTGTGTCGTTTGCCAGATAGCCCGAATCATAGACAGTTCTGAGGCGCAGAAGATAACTAAACTCGTTGCTGTATGGAACGGGTTTGCCGACAAATAAAAAAACTGCGCCGAGAAGCGCGAAAAATGCAGGTAAAAATTTTCTTTCAGCTTTGAAAAAGCGGGCGGTTTCATTTATTCATTCAATCGGCAAGATTTTTTCGGGATGGAAAAAAAACGAATCCATCGCGCCGGCAACCGGAAAGAGTATAACCGAAATTGACGAATGCGCGGAAGTCTGCGGTTTCGGATTTCCCGCGAGTCAATTGATGATCGAATGGAAACCGAAAAACCAGCAGCAAACGCGGGAGAAAGAGATATTAAATTTTAAAAAGAACCGGACGCGAAGGCGATGCGTCCGATGCGAAAGCCGCGATTTGCAGATTTAAAATATATCTGCCGTCTTTTATTTCGTCCGGTATAAAAGCGAGTTCGGTGATGGTGTTTTCGATAAGCGAATTTTCGTTCGTTTCAAACTTTCCCTGTTCGACATTCCAAAATATTCTATGGTTGGCGAGTTTTCCCTCATCGAAAATTCTATCTATCGAAGGCAGATCGCAAACCAGATGTTTGATGTTTTTTTCGCGGATAAACCGCATCGCTTCCGTCGAAAAGAACGGCGGAATGATTTCTAAATATTCTCTCGTCAGCTTACTTTCACTGTTCGGCAAAGTGCGGACGGTCAAACCTTCGAGAAAATTTTCGTCCGTGTCTTTCAGAGCGTTTTCAAGAATCTTTTTTGTTATTAATTTGTCCGTTTCGTTTAATTCAATCGAATAAGTTTCATCTGTTTCGCTTGCGTTTTCAGGCGAAACGGAAATTAATGTCGCCGGAATAAAAACGTCTTTAAGCGAATCGTGAACGGAAATTCTCTCAAACGTGATGTGTCCGACCGATTCGGTGTGCGTGCCGTTGCAGTGCGGGATAAATTTGTATTGCTCGAAATTACAGCTTCCGCCGCGCCGCGTGTCGCCGACCAGTTCGCCTGCTTCGCACGGTTTCGACGAAGCTTTTTCAACACCGTAAGCATTCGGCTGATCGCCGTTAAAGTTTAGCGGAATTGCGATGTTTAACGGCTTGTCCGCTCTGATGCGGTAAATTTCACTACCTATTTCGACCGAGATTTTCATTTCGACGCACAGCTTCAAACCATTACATTTTTGTTAAAAACCATTGGTGCAAGGCTTGAATCCTTTATATTTTGAACAAAATCCATTTCTGTAAGCTGAAAATCCTTTATTGCAAGAGCTTGCAGGCTTCCTGCAAAGCCTTACACCATTCCTGCAAGAGCTTACAACTTTGCTGCAAGGGCTTGCAGGAATGGTTTTTTGTCTTGCGAAAACGCTTTTTGCTATTCAATCTCCGAAAAGGCGAGGTCGTAGATCGCGTATTTTTCCCAATCTTTATAATCGAAATGCCACCATTCGTTCGGATTGACGGTAAAGTTTTCGGCTTCCATCATTTTGCGCAGCAGATCGCGGTTCGCGCGTTCCGTTTCCGTTCCGCCTTTATATTCAGGCGAAGCGCGTTCGGTAAATTCGTCGTAACCGGACGGCATTTCCAGAAGCGCGCCCGTTTTCAAATTATAAATGCTCAGATCAACCGCGCAGCCGCGATTATGTTTCGAGCCTTTGGCGGGATCGGCGACGAATTTACGCTGGTCTTCGCGGACGACTTCCCAGAAAAGTTTCGTGATGCGCCACGGGCGGTAGCCGTCGAAAATTACCAGACCGAGATCTTTTTCTTTCAGTTTTCGATGAACCTTTAAAAGCGATTCGGCGGCGGGTTTTTGCAGAAACGCGCGGGCTTCCGGGTAAACCGGCTTGCCGACGAAATTGTCTGCGGTGGCGTAGCGGATGTCTAATTTTATCGTGTTATCGAGTTTGACGAGTTCGACCAATTGAGCCTCACGTTTGTTTTTTTCTTCCGGCGGTGCGGCAACTTGCGCCGCGCCCGCGTTTGTAAAAAGGATAAAACAAAAAAGAGAGAGCGTAAATTTGAAAAAATATTTTTTCATATTGAAAGCGAAACTAATATTTAAAGGGTTTGAAAAGTTTACGCGAAAAATATAAGTTTAGGAAAGAATGAAAGAGCAAACAGAAAATAAAAATCCGAGCCGTCTCTCCAGATGGATCAAACGATTCGGATTCGCGGGATTTATGTTTTTCCTGATCAAAGGTCTGCTGTGGCTGATCGTTCCCGCTCTTGTAGCCTATTTCGCATGGTAAATTTTACGGCTGTTCTTCTTCCGGTACGTCCTCGACATCATCGTCCAGAACGATGACTTCCGTTCCGAATTTCTGGTAATCCTTAAATTTTATAAGATTGCGCGTTTCGTATGTGTCTTTGCTCTGCCGCGCCGTCAGGCGTACGTCCGATGCGAGCGGCAGGAGATATTTCTGCTCCGAGATGTTCACCCAATCGTAATCAATCACGCGCTTTGCCGAACGCACCGGAAAGCTTTCGGGGATGCCGGTCGCTTCGGTTTCGACGCGCAGAACGCGCTGTGTTTCGCGGTCAATCCAGATTCTGCCTTTCATTCCGGTAATGACCGAATCGTCGTAATATGCGAAAAACGTGATCTGCTGTTTCGCTTTATCGCGCTCGATTGAATAATCGAAAGCGACCGTGCGACGACCGCGGATCGTGTCGGTGTCAACAAGTTCGAATTTCGTTTCGCTTTCCGGTTTGAATATTTTCGACAGAACCGTAACGAATTCGCCGGTCGAACTCGTGCCGCCCGTCTGCGCGTAGGATTGCTTCGATTCGGGATTGTTCTGCACAACGCCGTTGACCGAAAGGACTTTATATTCTTCCTGTCCGGTCGAGCGGTAGCTGACGGCAACAACGAGGCGGTCGCGGTTGCGGAAATTTCCCGTTCCGGCGTAACCGATGCCGCGGTTGATGACCTGTTTGACGACGAAATCCGGCATTTCCTCAACCGATTCCAGAGTGTTCTGCCGCGTCTTTTCGATCAGCTCGCGCGCTTCTTCTTCGGACGGGAGCTTTGCCGCGTTCGGATTTTTCCGTCGGCGTTCGGATTCTTCGAGCGTGCGTTTGAGTTCCGAGTCGTTGCGGCTTTTCGTCGTCGTCAAACTCCGCAAGCCGGGCGTTAATTCAAAACCGATCCCGCGCCGGCGGATCGCTTCGATCAAATCCTGTTTCGCCGCTTCGCTCTTTTCCGCCTCGTAAAGCATCTTGACGTATTCGGCTTGTGTGAGCGGAACTTCGGTGCGGATTTGCGCGAATGTAAAACTGGTCGAAAATAAAATGATTGCGATAAAAAGAAACTGTTTCATTTGTCTATTACAGATGCGTTCGGAAATCCATTCGTTCGCCCCGCAAAAGAAAAAGCGGAAAAGTCTTTGAAAAACCTTTCCGCTTTTTAGTTATAAGAAATATGAATCCGAAAGTATTAATTTACCCATTCTTCTTCATAGTTTAATTGCCAGTTGCGCGTTACCCATTTCTGCGCGGCGGTCAAAGCCTTCTCTTTCCATTTTTTCAGGTTTTCAACCACCGAAAGTGCCGCTAAAGGCTTGCTCGGATCGCGTTCCACTCTGATAACTTCCGTCGGGATTTCGATGATCGTTTTATCCTCGTCAATCAGCCGAAGTTTAACGCGGCTGCCGACCGTCGGAAGTTTTTCGAGATTTACCAAAGCACTCGTTTCGCCGATATTTTCGGTCAATCCCATGACCGAGATCGTCTCCCCGCTTGCTTCGTCAACCCAGCTTGCCTGAACCGGCAAATTTGCCAGAATGCGCCCGTGCAACGGCGTTCTGCCAGCAAATGTAGAATATGATAAATCTGCCATTTATTGTTATCCCCCTTATCGTTCAAATACCTTGCGGAGTGTTGTTTATTCCGCAAATTGTGCAAGTAATCTAAACTACATTTACAAAAATGTCAAGTATTAAAAATTCGCTCAAATCGCTCAGATGCGGTTAGCCTTATATTTTCTTTTGTTTATTTATATTATTTTTAATTCGCCGGACTCTGGTTTTGTTGCATTTTTGTAGAACCGCTCAAACCGTTCAAGTCCGCGCTGAATAAATTTTCACCGGTACCTTTCGGGCGTCTGCGACCGGAAAACGTCAAAAATTCTTTGCGATAACGCCGGAGATACGTTTCCGAAATTGTCAAAGAAACTTAACATCGAGTTAATCTTTATCTGCAAAGATTTTCATTCGGAAAATTTTTGAAATTTTCGCGAGATTTTAGGAACTTAAATTGCAACGTTTCGACAGGCTACAGCGTTTACTGTCCACTTTTTAATTCGAAAATTTTTCACAGCCCCGGCTGTGAGAGCGGTGAAAGTGCGTAGCGCCACAAGTTACGGTTTTGACCGGAAAAATTTACAATTACGAATTAGGAATTCAGGACGGTTTTCAGGATTTGAATTCATCCGAAAATTATGATAAAAATCCGAAAATCCAAATGCTTTTTCAGCTAAAATAATACGCAATTTTATTTTCTATCAATTTACAATTATTTAATGAGGACAAAAATGACTAAAAACACTTCGATAAAATTTTTAGCGATCGCGGTTTTGTGCCTGCTTGCCGGGATCGGGCAAGTTTTCGCGCAGTCAACCGTGACCGGAGCTATTACAGGTAAAGTTACCGACCCGCAAGGCGCGGTTGTGCCGAATGCGGCGGTCACGGTTACTAATACCGGCACGAACAGCAGCGTCAATGTTACTGCCACAAACGACGGCAGTTTTCGCGTCACCAATCTTCAGCCCGGAATTTATACGGTTGAAGTCGCTGTTTCAGGATTTGAAACCTTTAGACAGGAAAGAGTCGTGGTCGAAGTCGGTCAGGCGACGCCGCTCGACATTCAGCTCGGCGTTGCCGGACAAAGCGCGACGGTCGAAGTAACGGCGGAAGCACCGGTCATCAACACCAACGACAATGCCAATGCGGTTAATATTAATCAAACTTCGATCAACGAGCTTCCGATCAACGGTCGCCGCTGGTCGAACTTCGCACTGCTCACGCCCGGAACCGTTCCCGACGGAACATTCGGTCTGATTTCGTTTCGCGGCATTTCGGGACTTTTGAACAACAACACGATTGACGGCGGCGACAACAATCAGGCGTTTTTCTCCGAGGAGCGCGGTCGCACCCGTATCAATTACGTCATCAGCCAATCGGCGATTCGTGAATTTCAGGTGAACACCTCGAACTATTCAGCCGAATACGGACGTTCGGCGGGCGGCGTGGTCAACGCCGTTACCAAATCGGGAACGAACGAATTTCACGGCGATATATTCTATTACAACCGCAACAACCGAAACGGCGCGCGCAACCCGCGGGCTTTCAATACGGTTTTAGTAAACGGTGTATCAACCACCGTCGAAGCAAAACCGCCCGACCTGCGCCAGCAATGGGGCGGCACGATCGGCGGTCCGATCGTAAAAGACAGATTGTTTTTCTTTTTCAGCTACGATCAGCAGAAAAGAAACTTTCCCGGTCTGGCAACTTTTCAGAATCAAAATTTTCTCAATACGCCTAATCGCACTCTCTTAACAAGCCGCGGACTGACCAATGCTCAGATTGACAGCACGCTGGCGTTCTTGAATTCGCTTTCGGGAGAAAATCCCCGGAAAGGCGATCAGACATTGTTTCTGCCGAAAATTGACTGGCTGATCAATGACCGGAACACCTTCAGCATCAGTTACAACCGGATGCGCTGGGAGTCGCCGAACGGCGTTCAAACTTCGCCGGTCGTAACCCGCGGAAGATCCAACTGGGGCGATGATTTTGTCGAAGTTGATTCGATTAACGGAAGACTGCAAACAACCTTGTCGGCAAATGTTCTGAATGAGTTTCGTTTTCAATACGGACGTGACTTCGAATCGCAATTCGGCTCGGCGCCGCTTCCCGGCGAACCGACCACGGCACCCGGCGGACGTTCGCCGAGCATTTTCATAACCAACGGTTTTGAATTCGGTACGCCGACATTTCTTGACCGTCAATCTTTCCCCGACGAACGCCGGTATCAATTTGCCAACACAACGACCTGGATTTCGGGTCGCCACACATTCAAGTTCGGCGCCGACATCAACCGCGTTACCGATGACATTGAAAATCTGTTCCGCGGCTCCGGGTCTTATTCATATAACAACATCAACGATTTCATCGTTGACTATGTTAATTTCCGCGACGGACTGCCGGGAACGACACAATGCGCGACCGGTACCCGCACGGTCGGAAGATGCTACACGAGTCAGTATCAGCAGGGAGTCGGCTTAGCCGGTTTGAAACTGAAAACCTGGGACTACAACTTCTTTGCTCAGGATGATTTCCGTGTTACCCCGCGTTTAACGGTAAATTTGGGACTGCGGTGGGAATACATCGCATTTCCTGAACCGCAACTGCCGAATTCCAGCACGACCGTGATCCCGTATGACGGCAGAACGGTTGCGGAAGCGACTTCGACCATGCCGAGCGATAAAAACAATTTCGGTCCGCGTATCGGTGTCGCGTATGACGTCTTCGGCGACGGTAAAACCAGCTTCCGCGGCGGATACGGTATCTACTACGGTCGCGTTCAAAGCTCGACCATCTATAACGCGCTGATCAATACCGGGAATCCGAACGGTCAGGCGCAGGTTGCTCTGCAGCCGACGGATCCCGCCTCTCCGATCTTCCCGAATGTTCTGCCTTCGAACATCACCGGCACGGTCGGCGGCGCGATCCAGTTCTTTTCCGAAGATTTCCAAGCTCCGCTGATCAATCAATACGATTTGATTCTCGAGCATCAGATCTTTAGAAATACGGTTGTTTCGGTTTCCTATATCGGCAGTCTGGGACGAAACCTTCCGACCTTTTTTGACCTGAACAACCAACGCACAGGTTCGACAACTTATACGGTAGTCGGCGGACCTTTTGACGGACGAGTATTTACCTTACCTCGCTACACGCGTTTCGGCGGGGCGGTAGGAACGCAGGCATTGACCAGAATTCAAAGCACGGTCAAATCCGAATATAACGCGCTTGTTCTTCAGTTCAACCGCAGATTTACGGATGGTCTGCAATTCCAAAACAGCTACACCTTTGCAAAGGCGACCGACACAAATCAAAATTCGGCGACCTTTACACAGACCAACAGTCCGTATGACATTCTCGACGGCAGTTATGATCCGGGTCCGAGCAATTTTGACGTTCGTCATAAATTCGTATCCAGTATCGTCTGGTCGCCGACCTTCTATAAAGGCAGCCGAAACTCATTTGGAAACTATATTCTTAACGGATGGACGCTTTCACCGATCTTCACATATTATTCGGGACGACCGTATGACGGTACGGTTTCGGGAACAAGCTTAAACAACAGCTTTGGCGATAACCGCTTTCCGCTTCTCGAAAGAAATGCGTTTCGTTTGCCGAGCCTTATAAACTTGGATGCCCGGCTTTCGAAACGCTTCAGACTGACTGAAACTATGAATCTCGAATTTTTGGCAGAAGCTTTCAACATTGCCAATCGCACCCACGTTTTCGGAGTCAACAGCACGTTTTACGTCAGAAGCGGCAACAATCTGAATTTTAATGCTGGTAATTTCGGACAAGTTACCGGAACGGACAGCACCTTGTATCGTGAACGCCAGATTCAGTTTGCGGCGCGTTTCCAATTCTAGTTTTTTACGACCTTAGTTTTTCCTCGAAAGAGGAAAAACCTTCGACGGCACGCTTTCTTTGTGGAGCGTGCCTTTTTTTAATTTCGGATTTATCAAAAATCTTTCCGCGTTTATCATAAAAGAGATGAAAATTTTACAGATTTCGTCGGCAAAAAATTTCGGCGGCGGCGAAAAGCATCTGGTTGATCTGATCGGCGGTCTGCGCTGTCGAAATCACGATGTTTTTTTAGCCGTGCCGGACGGCTCGCCGGTTTTGGACAAACTCGCGGATTTTCCGGCGGAAAATATTCTGCGCGTGAAGATCAAAAATTCGACGGACGTTTTAGCGGCTGTCAGAATCGCAAAATTTATCAAACAAAATAATATCGAGATCGCGCATGCGCACGCCGCGAAGGATTATCTTCCGTCAAGTTTCGCCGTCAGATTCGCAAAATCCGCAAAATTAGTTTTAACGCGCCACGTTCTTTTTTCGATGAAACGAACGCAGAGATTCGCGCTGTCGAATGTTTCAAAAGTCATCGCCGTATCTTCGGCGGTAGCGGCAAACCTCGAAAAAACTTTTCCGACTGAAAAGATCGTCAAAATCCCCAACGGCATCGAAACGGAAAAATGGGCTTCAGCCGATAAAGAAAAACTTTTCCGCGAATTTCGTTTTTTGCATAACATCGCGTTCGATGCGCCGCTCGTCGGCACGGTCGGCGAACTCAAAAGATTGAAAGGTCAGCAGGATTTTGTTCTCGCCGCCAATGAAATCGTCAAAAAATTTCCCGACGCGCATTTTACTATCGTCGGCACGGACAATTCATTTAAAAAAGATTTTCGCCGCGAACTGAAACGGCTCGTTAAAATTTTCGGTCTCGAAGATAGGTTTCTTTTTCTCGATTGGGTCGAAGACACCGCGCCGCTGCTGGCGGCGACGGATGTTTTCGTTTCCGCGTCGCATTCGGAAAGTTTCGGTCTGGCGATTTTAGAAGCGATGGCGAGCGGCAAAGCGATTGTCGCAACGGAAACCGAAGGCGTGAAGGAATTATTGGAAAACGAGAGTTCGGGAAAATTGACTGCGGTAAAAGAGCCTTTAAAACTAGCCGAAAAAATCGAGGAATTTTTGAGCGATGAAAAAATGCGCGAAGATTTCGGTAAAGAGGCGCAGAAAACGGCGGAAGAAAATTTCTCTTTAAAAAAAATGATCGAACGAACGGAACAAGTTTATCAAACGCTGGCAGGTCAGAACCGGGAGCGGTAGCGACCGGGTTTAATATTGATTGCCCGGTCGCTACCGCTCCCGGTTCTGACGCTCGATTTCAAAAACCAGATCGTCGCCGTCGTCCGTTTTCTCGATTCCGCGCTCCCGGAAACCGATTTTTCTTAAAACATTTTGCGATTTTTCGTGATCGAGATCGGTCAGTGCAACTACTTTTTTAAAACCGATTTCTTCAAAACCGTATCGCAGACACGCACTTGCCGCTTCGGTCGCAAAACCTTTTCCCCAAGCTTCACGCGCAAAAAGATAGCCGAGTTCGACTTCTTCCAGATCACGAGAAGCGAAACCACAGCTTCCGATAATTTCGCCCGTCCGTTTTTCGACGACCGCCCAACGGCAAAAGCCCATTTTCAGTTGATACGGCACAGCCCAATTCAGAAATTCTCTGGCTTTTTCGATTGTTTCGTAAGGCTCACGGTCGCCGATGTGAAGCATTGTTTCCGCGTCGGAGCAGATTTCAAAAAGCCGTTCGGCATCGGCGTAAGTCCACGTCCTTAAATGCAAGCGTTCGGTTTCTAAAATTTTTCCCATCTGTTTATCAGCTCGAAAGTCGCCGGCGCGCGCCGCTGCGCGTTTTTGTTGTGCAGAATTTCTTCGCGCAGTTTTTCAAAATCCGCTTGTTCGTCAACGTCATACCACGACGGAACTTCGCGCAGGTGCAGATTAAGACGGTGAATATTTTCGAAAACCTGTTCGAACGTATCGGGCGAACTCCAGCGCACATTTTCAAAAATTTCTTTTACGGGTTTCCGCAGACCGATCAGATAAAATCCGCCGTCCTCGGTTTTTCCTAAGACCACATCTGAATTGGTTTCCAGAAATTCGAAAGCCTGTTCGATGTAATCGAACGGAAAGGACGGGCTGTCCGTTCCGATCATCACGACCGCATCCGTTTTTTTATGAAAAGCGAACTGAAAAGCGTTGAACATTTTTTCGCCCAGATCGCTTCCGGTTTGCTCGACAATGTTATTTTGCGCGGGAAAAATACTTTTCAGATCATTTATTTTTTCATCCGGCAAATATGCTAGAATCACATTTTCGCAGACGGTTTTCGCTTTATTTACCGCGTCGCGCAAGAACGCTTCCGACAGCTCGGAGCAGTCTTCGGCGGAAAGAAAAGGCTGAAGCCGCGTTTTGACATTTCCGGCGGTCGGAACTTTTGCCATAATGATTACTGCACGTGTCATTTCGGGAATAAATTTTACAAGGAAATTCATTTTTATAAAAACGATGAAAGCATTGGAAGATTACCGCAAAGGCGCGGTCGGCGCGTTGATGGACGAATACGAACGCTCGGCGTTTGAATTAAAATTCATTGTTGAAAATACGGGTAAAAACGAATACGAGCGCATCGCCGATGCTGAAACCGAAGACGAATCTTGCCGTTCGATCCAGACTGTTATGTCGCACGTCGTCCGCGCCGGTTACGGATATGCAAATTACATACGAGATCATTTTTCGATGGAAGCCGCGCCGCTCGATAACAAACAAATCGCTTACGAAGAGATCGGCGGGGAGACTGACAAGATGCTCGACTACACGGCGCGGACGCTCGAAGGACGCTGGGAAATGTCGGATGATGAAATAGTCGGCGTCGTGATAAAAACGCGCTGGGGCGGCACATACGATCTCGAACAGCTTCTCGAACACGCGATCGTTCACATCCTGCGCCATCGCCGTCAGATCGAAAATTTTTTACTGAAATTTCAAAATAACGGAAATTAACTTTGAACCTTGAACCTGAAACTTTGAACTAAATTTTTATGCACTATTACAACGAAGAAGATTTGCAGAGATTCGGCGACATCGCCAAATACAAGCCGGAACTTTTCGAGAAATTTCAGGCGTGGTATCAGGCGTGTCAGGAAGAAGGCGCGTTATCGAAACGCGAAAAGGCACTGATCGGTCTGGCGGTTGCCGTCACGGTGCAATGCCCGTATTGCATCGAGGCGTTTACGAATTCCAGTTTGGAAAACGGCTCGAATATGGAACAGATGACCGAAGCGATTCATCTCGCGTCGGCAATTCGCGGCGGCGCCAGCTTGATTCATGGTATTCAGTCCCACAATGCGCACGATAAAGTTTCGATGTGATTTAATTTATGACCGAAAGCGGGATGAAATTAAGACATCTGCTAAAAGTGTTATACAGCCGGACAACATTGCCGTGATGCTGTATCGGCGAGAAGCAAATTAAATTCGTTTTAGCTAATTTGAACAGCAAAGCGCGTTCAATTTATAAAACGAACCTCTGTCGCCGGTTGAACGGACAGAATAATTCTCTCTAATCATATTTATAAAAAACGGATTTTCTTCCGCGATCGGCTCGAGCCGGTATGTTTCGATAAAAATATACCCGGGCGGTTTTTCCGATATTTCGCGGTTGAGCCTTTGCCATTCGAAACCGGTGAACATATCCGTCATCGCGCCGTTGCTGGCGAAAACGGGCGGCGAACCGGAAAGATAATAATAGAGCGGATTGGAAACGACAAAGATCGCAGGCTTAGGATTTTCCTCTGCCAGAAAAGCGGTGTCGGCGGAGATGGATCTGTAATCCGGCAGAGCGTCGCCCGTGACTTTGGCTTGCCGGTCGCCGATTTTTATAATTTCGGCACTGCCCGCTTGATGGATTTTATGCGCCAGTCTGCGCCGCGTCGGAAAAAATAATAGAATGATGATTAACAAAAAAAACGCGTAGGCGAGCGTTTTACGGCGAACGTTCGGATCGGTTTTTATTTTTTCAAAAATATTCTCAATGCCTTTGACCGCGAGAATTCCCGCCGGGATCATCAGCAGAGAATAATGATATTCCCACCACGAAAGCCTCTGGATCAGGATGACGGCAAGCCCTGCAAAAAGCCAGATAAACAAACCCGCGAATAAAAAATTCTCGCTTCGCGCCGCGAGTTTTACCTTATTTTGTTGACGGCTAAAAAAAGATTTTATATTGAAAAGCAAGAAAATAGCCGTCAGCACGATGGCGGGGAAATAAGATTTGAAAAACCAGACGAGTCCGCCCGTCAGATGCCCGGTTCGATCCTCCATTTTGGTTATCTCGACGACGGCGTTGGACGGGTAAACAAATGTCGTGTAATAAAGATCGCCAAGCGCGCCGTTCAGTGCAAAATAAATTATGACCAGAGCAAGCGGGATCAATAAACCGGAAAAAATCGCTCCGCCGGAAATCAAAATCCGTTTCGCGTTTTTTTCAAACGGAAAACGGAAAAACGCGGACAGGCAAAACCAGAACGCAAGAAGTATCGGCAGAAAAAGCAACTTAAAAGTCAAAACGATGCCGCCGAAAAATCCCGATAAAACCAGAAAAAATTTTCTGTCGGGATTTTCCAAAAATTTCAGACAACACCACAGCGACAAAAAAAGCGGAAAACCGACCAAGGCTTCCGCCTGCGTCAGATGCAGGTTTCCCGAAACCGTGTAATAAATGCCGATCGTAAAAAGCGGTGTTAAGACGGCGAAAAGCGGATTTGCAAAATATTTTTTCAAACCGGCAACGAGCAAAACGCCGAAACCGAGCCAATAAATGATTTCAAAAAGATGTATGCCGGTTTCGGTAAAGCCGAACAATTTTCCGCCGAGCAGATAAAAAACGAAGATCGCGGGCTGTTTGATGTCCCAGACATCACGGTATAAAACCGCGCCGCCGTCTATCGCTTTCGCGTAGATCAAAAACAACGCCTGATCGCCGGAAAAGCCGTTATTCAGGCTCAACGAAGCGATCAGCACGACTATCACGAGCGCGGCTGCCGAGAATCCGTAATAAATATAACTCTTACTTTCTATAACTGCCGCTCCAAAAACTTGCGGAGCTTTTTCCGCGTCCGCCAGTAAACGTCTTCCATAAAAATATGCGCGAATTCGCCGTTGCGCCCGACGCTTAAGAGATTTTCGATATTGGTTGATGATTCAAACGCGCGGCGTTCGGTTTCGTATTCTATGAGAAATTTCGGATAAGCGATCGGCGTTTTTAACA
This sequence comes from Pyrinomonadaceae bacterium, assembly GCA_041940425.1. GTDB lineage: Bacteria > Acidobacteriota > Blastocatellia > Pyrinomonadales > Pyrinomonadaceae > DATHTS01. The sequence continues at coordinate 36,522 of JBGTSF010000009.1, read as the reverse complement.
CTGTTCCGCCGAGAAATTTTTCTCTCGCGTTCGGGATAATTCTCGTCAAATTTTCCAGACAAAGTTCAATTAATTTTTCTTCGTCCATTTCCCAAAACTCGTCGCCTTTTTCACAGCCGATGTCAGCGGTGATGATCGTCTTGCCGGCGGGCGCGAGCCAGGGCATCGAAAGCGTCGCTTCGGTCAGACGGAAAAAGGGAAATTCGCGTTCGGGAAACCAGAGAACCGTATCGGTGAGAAGTCCGCGACCGTCGAATTTTATATTGACAAAAATCATCGGGCGGTAGCGGAATTTTGAAAATCCTTTGAGCGCATCCGTTCCCTTCACCAGTTTCGCCAGAATGTTGGCGGGGGCGGTGCTGACGACGGCGGAAACTTCCGTCAGTTCGCCTTTCGATCTGACGGCGACGACCTTTTCATTTTCGACAATGATCTCTTCGACCGGCGATTCGAGCCGGATTTTATCCCGCAAATCTTCCGCCAGTTTTTCGCACAAAGTGGAAACGCCCGCTTTCGGATAGACGTGATAGACGCTCGCCTTTTCGGGCATTTCGCGGTTGTAGCCGCAGGCGACGGCGCGTCCGGTCAGACGGCTCGCCGCTTTCAAATAGAGAGTTTTCCCGATACTTCCGGGTAGAGAATCGCCGACCGCCGCCGATAGATCTCCGGCATTCGCGCCCGACCAGGCTTCGATCAGAGGCAGTGCGACCTCATCAGCAAGAGCCGCGCCGTAATTTTTGCGAAACCATTGGGCGGCGGATTCGGGCGCGTGTCCGTTATTCAGAGATTTTAATTTGCTTTTGATTCCACTCCAGGTCATTCGCGGAATTTTGATCAGACCGAAAGGATACTTGTATGTTTTTCCGCCGAGCCAGACCGTTTCACCGTAATATTTTACCGTCCGGCAATCCGCGCCGACACCGATCGCGTCCGCCAGACGGTTGGTAATAAAATGCGCTCCGAAATCGTAACTGAAACCCTCTTCATCCTTAAAACTCGCGGCGAGTCCGGCGATCTTTTTTCCCGCCTCGAAAAGCACGAAAGGCGCATTCCGACCGTGCAGAAAATCGGCGGCGGTCAAACCGGCGAGTCCCGCTCCGATAATGGCGATCGGCTTTTCGTTTTTCATAAATTTTCCGGAGTTGTTTTCTTTTTGCAAAAAGAAAATGCCCTTTATTTCTCTGTGCAATCTCCGTGTTCTCTGTGTTAAAAATTTACTAACCACAGAGAACACGGAGATTGCACAGAGAGCGCAGAGAAAACGGCGAATTATCAAATTCATCCTTTTCACGGCGTTTGCGATTGCGCCCCGAATTCGCCGATGGCTCTGACGGCAGTTTTCTTTTCCTTTACAAAATCGGCGTGCGTCCGCATATTAACGATCTCGAATTCTTTCGCGTAAATTTCCAGAATCTCGCCGACAAACTCCAATTTTTTCCCGCTCGGCAGATTCATCGCCGGAAAAAATTTTAGCTCCGGCACGTCTTCGCCCGAAAGAAAATCGAGCGGGTGTAGCAAAAGCGAAGGCTGAACGCCCGTCATTTTGCACATTTTCAGAGCCGCACGCCAGTAACTTCGCGCGGCGAATTTTGAGAACGTCGAAAGATAGATAATGTAGCTAGCGTGAATCGGAGTTTTGAAAACCGGCAGAGTCGTAACCGGAATTTCCGTCAATTCTTTTTCGCTGATCCGCCATTTGTAAGTTTTTAAAGATTGAAAACCATCGGAAAATTTGCCGAACAGTTTTTTGCGCTTTTCTTTTTCCTCATCAGACATTTCCGGCGATTTGAAAAAATAATACGCCCGCGCGAGCGGCGCGATATAGGTCGGCAGAGTCGAACAATCGTATTCGTAACCGCGCGCGGCTAAAACTTCCAAAACCGTCGGCGAAAGCGAATAACCCGGACCGCGAAAGCCGGCGAGTTTTTGATCTGTGATTTTCGCAATCGCTTTTTCGGTTTTTTCAAACTCCGTTTCGAGTTCCGGTTTTGAGTAAAGATGCAGCCACGGTTCGTGTTTATACGAATGATTTCCGATCTCATGTCCGGCTTCGGAAATTTGTCCGAGCGCATCGCGATTTTTTTCCAAATCCGCATCCTGCCCGACGATAAAAAACGTGATCTGCAAATCTCTCTCTTTCAAAAATTTCAGAACGCGCGGCACGCAAACGTCGAGATATGAAGGAAACGTCTCCCAGCCCGCATCGCCGTGCGTTTTCATATACGACCATTTGTTGTCGAGGTCTAAACTTAGACTTGCAATCGGTTTCATAATATTTTTGCCACGAACAAACACGAAAGAACACGAAAGTTTTATTGATTTTTTTTTGTGTCTGTTCGTGTTTGTTCGTGGCTAATAAATTTCTCAGCTAACTGAACCGTTTCATTGACGTTCAAAGTTCCGTTCGTGATCTGCGCCGAATTGACGATAAAGATATTTTCGAGCGAAGTTTTCACGCCCGGAATCGTTTCCGAATAGTTTAAAGTCGGAATAGGGAAAACATTCCGCACGCGCGAGATTTTAAATGCCAGGACATCTTTTTTGGTAAAATGCGGATACATTTTTTCGAGCGCGTTCAAAAATATTTCTTCGATCTCCGCGTCCGTTTTCTCAAAAAGCTCATCATCCGGCGCGGCGTATTTCGGCAGATAAACGAGCGCGTTTCCGCCGAAATATTTTTTGTCCACGAGCGCGGTCATTTCGATAATTCCCGTAAACGGCGATTCGTCCGTGATGTTCGTAACATAAAATTCCGACAGAGATTTTTTCATCAATGCGGACGCGCAGACGATGCCTTGATATTTTATATTTTCGAGTTTCGCGCTTTCTTCGTCCGACAATTGCGGCAGAATTTTCGCGGCAATGTTTGACGGGCAAGTTAAGATAACCGAATCAAAAGAAGATTGAACCGCCAAGGACGCGGAGGACGCAAAGTTTTTTTTGGAAAAATTTAACCCGCTCGATGTATTTACGACTACGTTTGAAAAAACAGTTTCACTTTTTTTTATATTGATTTCCTTAGCGTTCTCCGCGTTCTTGGCGGTTAAATTAATTTTTCCATCATTCAATTTTTCGATTTTCTCAACATACGAATTCAATTGAATTTCCACGCCTTCTTCCCGTAGATATTCGCCGAATTTTTCCAGAACTCGCGCATAACCGCCGCGCACGTAGCCGAACATTTCCTTTTTCAAACCGGAATTGCGCGCCGCATACATTCTCTGGATCGTCGCCCAGATAAACGCGGCGGAAGTTTCCCGATAGGCTTCGCCCAATTTCGCTTTGAGAAGCGGTTTCCACATTTTTTCAAATGTTTTTCTGCCCGAAAGTCTGACAAGCCAATCTTCGACCGGAATTTTTTCGAGCGATTTCCAATTTTTCACTTTTGAAGCGTAAAAAATCGTCGCGCCCAAACGAAATTTGGAAATCAAATCGAGCGGCGGAAATTTTAAAAATTCCAGTGTGTTCGACATCGAATACAAACTTCCGCCGGAATAAAATCCGGTTTTCGTTTCCACCCATTCGAACTCGTCCGCTAAGCCGATTTCTTCGACGATTTTTCTGGTGTAAGAATCCGAAAGAAGCGTTACGTGATAATGTTTGTCCCACGTAAAATCGCCGATCCGCCACGCGCTTGCCAGCCCGCCGATTTCCGGCGCGGATTCGAAAACGGTTACACGATTTCCCGCCTCGCTAAGCCGCAAAGCGAGCGTCAAACCGAGAAAACCGCTTCCGATAACGGCGATGTTTTGGTTATTCGAAGACATTTTTCTCGACCGGTATATTATTTTTCTTTCGTTCGCGCGAATCCAGCGCGATGTATAAGAAAGCGAGCGGAACCGTCGTGCCGATCGCGATGAAAACCATACTCATCCAGTAATTATACCGCTCATACTCTTCCCTCGTAGAAGGTCGGTCGTATTTCGCGTAATATCTGCCGTTGACCTCTCTGATCGGCGCGTAAGGAATTTTGAAAAATCCGTAAATCGCGACGACGAAAGCGAAGACCATGGACAAAATCCACAGCCAGCCGAGCGTTTTGACGAGCGGACTCCGGCGGAGTTCGGCTTTATACTCGTTTTTGGCATGCACTTTTATCTTGCCCGTCAAATCTTCGAGAAACGCGTCGAATTCTTCGTCCGTTTTATCATTTTTCATATTTCGCTGACCTCACGATTTTCAATTTCGTAGCCCAAACCACATACGCATTTAAATTCCCTCCGTTCCGCATTTTCGTCGAATTTGTGAAAAAGCCGTCCGCATTTGCAGACCGCGCCGATCGAACGAGCGGGCGAACCCAACACGAGATGAAAGTCGGGAACGCTCTTTGTAACGACCGAACCCATTCCGACCATCGCCCAGCGTCCGATTGTTAGATCGTTTCCGATGACGCAACCCGCGCCGATGGTCGCGCCTTCTCTCACCAGCGTCGGCAGAGTGTGTTCGTCCGGCTCACTCGGTCTTAAATTTTTCAGATCGGGAAATGTCGCGCGCGGGAAACGGTCGTTGGTAAATGTGGTAGAGGCGGAAATCATCACGCCGTCTTCTATTGTAACAGCCGCGCAGATGTAAACCATAGCATTTATTTTCACGCGGTTGCCTATTTTCACATCGTAAGCGATATAAGTCTTTTCGCCGACGATGCATTGTTCGCCGATTTCCGCGCCGTGCCTGATGTGAACATTATCCCAAAAGCTCGTGCCTTCGCCGATCTTTACATTGTCTTCGATGATTGCCGTCGGGTGAATTTTGATTGCCATCGGATTCTGCCGCGAACAAACACGAAAATTCACTAAAAATATATCCGAATTTATTTCGTGTTCTTTCGTGTTTGTTCGTGGTTAAATTTTATTTTCCATTCCAAATATTTCTCGCGCAGACATTCGAAACAAGGTCTGTAACCGGCGGCGATTGCCGTCGCTTCGTCGGCGAAAAAGACGCGCTGTTTGACATAAAAACCTTTGGCGATCCAACGCGCCGCGCCTTTGCAGTCTAATGTGCCGTAGATTTTGTCTTTGCGGTGTCCGCCGAGCGTGCCTTTCGCCGCGCTTTGATAAGGTTTGCCGTCCGCGCCGATAAGTGTATAAGTTTTGCCGTCCGGTTTGCTCACTTATTGGAATTTAACCAGATTTTCGGATCGTTTTAAATAGAATAGTTCGTTCGGACGGCTTTCCGAGCCTTTCGGACAGCCGTCCGAAGCGTTTGGAAGCCTGTCCGAAGCGTTTGGAAAGCTGTCCGAAAGGCTTGGAAGGCTTTCCGAAAGGCTTGGAAACCTTTCCGAACGCTTCGGAACGTCATCCGAAAGGCTCGGAAGCCTTTCCAAACGATCTATTTCAAAAAATTTTTCCCGAAAACTTACGACGAAACCGCCGTTAAACCTTTGGAATCCTCGACGCGCGTCCAGAGATTTTGATTCAAAGAGCGATACGCCGCTTCGATCACCTGAACGGAAGCGAGCGCGTCTTGTGGTTTTATCAGCAGCTCTTCTTTGCCTGAAATCGCGTTGCGAAAATTTTCTATCTTTGCTCTGAAAGCCTGAACTTTGTCGTAGCCTTTGCCGAAAACCGTCCAATCGGGCGACGAATTCAGCTTATAACGCGATTCGCGCCAGCCGATGTGAAGCGTGCCGTTCGTGCCGTAGATGCTGATAAAATTCGGCAGTTCCTTGTTGATGCCCCATGTCAGGTCAACGCTCGCCACCGTTTTGCTGACGGTTTTCGCCAGCAGTTTGACGTTTTCGTCAACCGAAAGATTCTGCGTCCCGCTCGTTTCGACCGCCAGAACTTCTTCGATCGCGCCTAAAAAGTAGCGGATAATGTCAACCGAATGCGTGCCGTTGTCAATCAAAACGCCGCCGCCCGAAATTTCCTTTTTCGAATTCCAACGCCGCGACATATCAACTTTCGCCGTAAAAGCGTTTTCAAACTGGACGACCTCGCCGAGAACTCCCGACGCTAAGATAGCTTTCGCCTTGACGACATCTTCGCAGTAGCGGAATTTGGTCGCCATTGTAAAAACAACGCCTGTCCGTTCAGCCGTTTCGATCATCCGGTTCGCTTCCGCGACCGAAAGACAGAGCGGTTTTTCGCAAAGGACGTGCTTGCCGCGATTCATAAAAAATTCGGCGATTTCCGTGTGCGAATCCGGCGGCGTGGCGACGATCACTGCGTCGAATTCCGCGTTTTCCGCCAGCGTTTTGTAATCTGAAAAAATGCGCGCGCCGAACGGTTCGGCAAACGCTTTCGCCGACGCTTCGTTTGTGTCGCAGGCGGCGGCGATCTGACAGCAGTCGCTCGTCTGAAACGCCTGCGCGTATGTCTGGGCGATGCCGCCCGTTCCGATAAGTGCAAATTTGAGTTTGTTCATAAAAATTTTTGCCACGAATTACACAAATTACACGAATGTTTTTTTTATTATTTGTGTAATTCGTGTTATTCGTGGCTAAATTATTTCCTTACTTGCTCGACCGCTTCGCGGATCGAATCAGCTAAAAATTCGATGTGATGCGCCTCGTATTTTTCGTTGATCGGCAGAACGAGAACGTCGTGCAAACCTTTTAAAGTTCCTTGAAAATTCGCGTCATCGTAATTAACCGCTTCGGGACGCGCGAGATTAAACGGATAATGCGAATCGCCGAATGTGTTCTGCTCGCGGAACACCTGACATTTGTAAGCCGGTTTGACGACGTAGCGCGGCGCGCTGGCGACATCGTAAGTTTTTAACGCTTTCGCTAAACCGACCGCGCCGTCTTCGATTTTCGTATCGTCAACGCGCAGGCAGAATTTCCAGTAAGTCATCGTCGCGTTTTCCGCCGGTTTATAACTTTCGATGCCGTCAATGTCGGCGATCTTTTCGTCCAAAAGCCGCGCCATATTTTGTCTTTGGGCAACCGAATAATCCAATTTTTTTAATTGTTCATACGAGACGGCGGCTTGCAGTTCGGTCATCCGGTAATTTAAGGACGCGAAATAATGATCGGGATTCGCGTCGCCGTAGCCCCACGCCTTGTTGATAAACAGATACATCCGGCGGGCGAGTTCGTCGTCATTTGTAACGACGATTCCGCCCTCGCCGCAGGTCATCTGTTTGCCCTGCTGAAACGAAAACGCGCCGATCTTTCCGATTGTCCCGGCGTATTTGCCGTTGACCGTGGCAAGAAAACTCTGCGCCGTGTCTTCGATGACGGGAATGTTTTTTGAATCAGCCAGAGCCATGATCGCGTCCATCTCGCACGGATTTCCGAACAGGTGCGTGACGATGATCGCTTTGGTTTTATCTGAAAGAACTTTTTCGATAGTTTCCGCCGTTACGTTCAAAGTTTTCTCACACACATCGGCAAAAACCGGAATCGCGCCTTGGAAAATGATTGGTGTCAACGCGCCCATATCGGTGATCGAAGTTGTAACGATCTCATCGCCCGGATTCGGATTGATCGCGGCAATCGCCGTGTGAACCGCCGCCGAACCGGAATTGCAGGCGTAGGCGTATTTCACGCCCAATTTTTCCGCGAAAGATTGTTCGAGCAGTTTGCCGTATTTGCCTTTGGTCGTGATCAAAGTTCCGCTCGTTAAAACTTCCGTCACGGCGGCAATCTCTTCCGCGCCGAATGTTCTGCCCGAAGCGTCCTGATCGGATGGTAATTTGATGATTTCTTTTTCTAAAGTCGGTGTCATATTTTTATTAATCTTTGCCGCGAATTACACGAATAACACGAATGAAGTAAAAATCATTTGTGTAATTCGTGTTATTCGCGGCTAATTTCTTTCTTTTGAAATAACCTCAAGATTTTCTTTTTGAATAGAAGTTTTAATAGCTTCGGATTTCCCGAACCAGCGCGTTTTTGTAAGTTTCGAGAGAAGTTTTAAATGCCCGAAGATCGTCCGTGCGGTTTTCATTTTTGAAAAACCGAACAAACGGACTTCCAGCACGGCGGGAAATTCGACGATGCGCCCGCCTTTCAAATCCAGTTTTCCAAGCATTTCCGCCACGCCGAGAAAACCTTTTTCCTGCAATTCCAGATCAACGAACGAACTCCGGCGATAGACGCGGAAACAGCTCGTGTAAGTGTCGAGTTTTGCGTGCAGCGTCCGCCGGTAAAGCCACGACGCGCCTTTCGATAAAAACAAACGCCATTCGGGAACGTTTCTTACGCCGCCCGCTTTGTGATACGGCGACGCGGTAACGAGATCAACTCCGTCGGTCAAAAGCGGCAGCATGTTTTCGAGTTCGTGCGGATCGTATGTGCAGTCGCAATCCATCGAGCAGACGATCTCCGTTTCCGCCTCGCGCAGTCCGGTCATAATGCCCGCCGCCACGCCTTGATTTTCCGCGTGCCGGATTATCCGAATATTTTCTTTTTTGCCGAAAAGCTCGTTCAATTTTTCAAAAGTTTTATCCGTGCTTTGATCGTCAATAAAAATAAAATTCGGCTCGAAACCTTTTTCCGAAAGATTCGCTTCGACGCTTCGCAAAGTGTTCGCCAGATAAGGCAGAGAGGCGTCTTCGTTATAACAGGGAATCACGATTGTGATTGCGGATTGCGGATTGCGGATTGCGGATTGTTTTATTTCAACCGCACTTTGGACTTTGGACTTTGGACTTTGGACTACCTGAATCTCGTCTTTCAATCCGAGAAATTCCGCCGCGCTGCAAAAGTTATACTTTTGCAGATTTTCTTTCAGAATCCATTCCATTTTGTCGAGTTTGCGGTAATGACGGATGCGGTTGTAATGTGAAGCGGCGTTGATGCGCGGCTGTTCGGAATCGAGTTCCCAGACGTGAAAATACATCACGAACGGTTCTTCGTATTTTTTTGTCCAATCGCGGACGGCGTGGCGCATCAGCGAGTAGGGAATCTGGCGAAAATAATTGCCGCCCGAGATCGGCAGTAAGCCGATGCCGAGATTGCGCGTCGAATAGGGAAATTCCCAGACCGCTTTGCCGCCGGTGTGAATCTGATGCGCGAAACGCTTTTGGCTTTCCGCTTTTTTGGTCGGCAGAAACGACGCGTCATAGACGAAGTTTTCTTCCGCCAGAATATCGAAAATCCAATCGTCTTTTTCGTAATTCAATTTTTCCGCCGCGCGGTAGCCGATCACTTTCTGCCCGCTCGCCTCTTCCAAAATGCGGTTTGTTTTTTGCAGGTCGGCGCGAAATTCTTCGGGCGTAAGCTGACGCAGAGAACGGTGATAAAAACCGCGGCTGGCGATCTCGTGTCCGCGCGAAACTATTTCACGAATTAATTTCGGATTCTGTTCGCCGATCCAGCCGAGAACGAAAAACGTCGCTTTGGTTTCAAATTGGTCGAGCAGGTCGAGCGTTTTAAAAGTGTTTCGCTCGTAACGCGCTTCGAAGTTCGACCAGTTGCTCTGGCGGATCAAATTCTCGAACGCGCCGACATGAAAATAATCTTCGACGAGAACGGTCAAAAGGTGTCTTTTGGTCGGGGGCTTTTGGCTCATTAATAATTAAAACAGACTTTGCTGCCTGGCTTTGGTGTTTTTATATTTCGCGCCGGTTTTGTCTTCGATGATTCTGACGATGCGCCCTGCGGCTCTGCCGTCGCCGAACGGGTTGGCGACTTCTTTAACGGATTTGATCCACGTCGGAACGGCGTGATTTTCTTCGAGCATCAGTTTTAAAGTGCGCGGATTGCCGCCGACGAGTTTGGCGACACCGGCGCGGATCGCTTCCGGTCGCTCGGTGTTTTCTCTTAAAACAAAAAGCGGTTTTCCGAGAGAAGGAGCTTCTTCCTGCACGCCGCCCGAATCGGAAACGATCAGCCACGAGTGTTTCATCAGCGTGATAAAATCAACATAATCGAGCGGTTCGAGCAGGTGGACGCGGTCGCACCCGGCAAGAATCTCGCTCGAAACCAGACGCACATTCGGATTCGGGTGAACGGGAAAAAGCAAACAAACGTCTTTTCTTTTTTCGACGAACGAGCGCAAAACTTTCAGGTTTCCGCTCATCGCCTCGCCGAAACTTTCACGCCGGTGCGTCGTCAGCAAAACGCGTTTTTTGCCTTCGGTCTGCTCCAAAACCTCTTCGATCTTTTTGCCCGGCTTGAGATTTTTCAGAATGTATTTCAGCGAATCAACGACCGTGTTTCCGGTAACGAAAATCTTCTCGCTCGGCACGTCTTCCGCCAAAAGATTGCGGCGGTTTTTTTCCGTCGCGGCAAAGTGAAACGAGGCGATCTGCGAAACGAGACGGCGGTTCATTTCTTCGGGAAAAGGGCTGTTCGGATTTCCCGAACGAAGTCCGGCTTCGATATGCCCGACCGGAATTTTGCGGTTAAATCCGGCGAGCGCGCCGGCGAGCGTCGTCGTCGTGTCGCCCTGTACCAATATCAAACCGGGCTTTTCGATTTCCAGAATTTTATCCAGCTTAACCAAAACCCGCGAGCAAACTTCATTCGGCGTCTGGTCTTTCCGCATCACGCGCAGGTTGAAATCAATTTCTAAATCGAGCGTTTTCAAAAATGGTTTTAGAAGTTCTTTATGCTGGCTCGAAGTAACGACGATCGTTTTGAAAAGTTTTTTGTCGAGTTCGTGAATCACGGGCGCGAGCTTGATCGCTTCGGGGCGCGTGCCGAAAAGCACGAGAACTTTAACCCGCGTGCGGGCGGATTCCCGCACGTCTTCGCTTGCCGTTTTGGTTGCGCTGTCCAACATTTTTTTATCTAATCAAAAGGGTAACGTCTGTTTTAATATACACTGAAAATATGCCGTGTTCCGTTTTAAAAATGTCGAAGTGTCTGATTTTTTTCGGGTTGAGCGGCATTTTAATCTTTTTTTCCGGTTTTTTTCAAGTGTTTTCCCAAACCGAAACTCCTCCGGTATTGCGCTTTGAAATTAAAAATCAGAATGATGAAACGATTTCGGATGCCGCCGCGAAGATCATTTCCGCATCGGGCAAAGAAACGGTCTGTCTGAAAAATGATCGAAACGAATTTGTTTGCGAAGTGTTTTTGAACGAGAACTTCACGCTGGAAATTCGTGCGGAAGGCTTTTCCATTCTACGCCAAAAATTCGTTTTGCCGCAAGATTTTGCTGAAAAAAAACGGTTTACGCTTTTACCTGAAGGCGTAAAAGAAAAAGTCGTAGTTACCGCAAACCGTACGGAAACGCGCATCGGCGAAACGGCGGCGAGCGTCGTTACGCTTTCCAGAACTGAAATCGAAAGTTCAGCCGCGCCGGTGATTGACGACAAATTGCGGCAGGTCGCCGGATTTTCGCTTTTCCGCCGGACGGGAAGCCGCTACGCCAATCCGACGGCGCAGGGCGTATCTCTGCGCGGTGTCGGTGCAAGCGGCGCGAGCCGTTCGCTTGTTTTATTCGACGGCGTTCCCGTAAATGACGTTTTCGGCGGCTGGATCTTATGGAATCGCGTTCCGCCGGTCGCGGTCGAACGAATGGAAGTTCTGCGCGGCGGCGCGTCGAGTCTTTACGGAAGCGATTCGCTGGGCGGTGCGGTCAATATTCTGCCGCGAACGGTTTCCGAAGATTTTACGGTTTCGGCGGAAGTTTACGGCGGAACCCAGAGGACGTTTTCCGGCTCGGTCTTTTCCGGTTTCAAAAAAAATGATTGGAGCGCGGATTTTACCGCCGCGCATTTTCAGACGAAAGGCTACATTTTGATTGACAAAAATGAGCGCGGCGCGATTGACAGTTTTGCCGGTTCGAGAAACGCGAATTTTTCCGCAAAATTTTCAAAAGAATTTTTCGGCAGCACGAATCTGTTTTTCAAAACTTCTTATTTTGAAGAATCGAGAACGAACGGAACTCCGGCGCAGATCAATCAAACGCATTTTCGTGAATTCGTTTTCGGCGGCGATTCTTTAATTCAAAATTCAAAATTCAAAATTCAAAACTTAAATTTCGATTGGAGAGTCTTTGGCGGGACGCAAACTTACGATCAGACTTTTTCCGCCGTCAGCGCGGACCGAAACAGCGAATCTCTGGTTAGATCGCAGAGAGTTCCGGCGCAGAGTTTCGGATTTTCGTCGCAAGTTTCCGGCGTGTTTTTGAACAATCAAACATTCGTTTTCGGCGCGGAAGCGAGAGAAGTGCGCGGCGCGAGCGATGAAGTCGGATTTTTTAACAACCGCGCAACATCGGTTTCCGGCGCGGGCGGTCGCGAGCGGACTTTCGGGATTTTTCTGCAGGATTTTGCGCGGATCGGTTCGAAATTAGTTTTAGCGGGAAGTCTGCGTTTCGACGGTTGGGAAAATTTTCGGGCGTTAAACTCCGTTCGGACGCTTGCTAATAATCAAATCGTTTTAACCGACTTTCCAGACCGAAACGAAAACGCTTTTTCGCCGCAGATTTCCGCGCTGTATCATATCAATGAAAAACTTTCGGTTTTCGCACTCGCTTCAAAAAGTTTTCGCGCGCCGACCTTGAACGAACTTTACCGCGGCTTTCGCGTCGGAAACGTCGTGACGAACGCGAACGAAAATTTGAAAGCGGAATCGGCATTAAATTTTGAAACAGGCGCGAGTTACGGCAAAAACGATTTTTATCTGCGCGGAAGTTTTTTCTACACGGCAATCGAAAATACGATTGCGAATGTAACTTTGTCCGTAACGCCGAATCTCATCACGCGCCAGCGTCAGAATGCCGGACGAACACGCGCCGCCGGATTTGAAATCGAAGCCGAAAAGCGTTTTCGTGAATTTCAATTTTCGTTCGGCTATCTATTGGCTGATTCGCGCGTCGTAGAATTTCCGTCAAATCCCGATCTTGAAAATTTATTCGTCCCGCAAACCGCGCGGCATCAATTTACATTTCAGACAAATTACAAACGAAAAAACTGGACGTTCGCTTTGCAAGGTCGCGCTTCATCAAACCAGTTTGACGACGATCTGAATACTTTGGAATTAGAGCCGTTTTTTCAACTCGATTTTTTCGCTTCAAAAAGATTCAAAGAAAATTGGCAGATTTTCGCGGCAATCGAAAATTTGTTTAATTCGAGATATTCGATCGCCAAAACTCCGGTCAGAAGCGTCAGCGCACCGGTAAATTTTCGTTTGGGAATTCGTTTCAAATAAAACGTCAGAACTCGAATGTAAAAAAACCGGTCGCTCCCGCTCCCGGTTCTGACCTATTTAAAAAGGATGAGCAAAAATAATTTACTCATCCCTCATCCTTCATCCCTCATCCCTCAACTATTCCGGCGGACCCGAACAGCCCGGATTATAGAGCGCGGGTTGTTTGGTGCTGATGATCGGGTAATTTTCCGCTTCGGCATTTTTCGCAACCCATTCTTCATACTCCGGCGGGTAAGACATATCGGAGAAGATCGCCTCGACCGGACATTCCGGCAGACAGGCATCGCAGTCAATGCAGGTGTCGGGATTGATCAGCAGACGGTCGGGCAGTTCGTGAAACGCTTCGACCGGGCAGACCGCCGCGCAGTCGGTGTATTTGCATTCGATACAGGGTTCGGTAACGATATATGTCATTGGTTAAAAATTTCCTCGGAATTTTTATAAAATCAAAATAAAAACGTAATAAACGAAAGCCTAACTTGTCAAATCGGCATAGACAAGTGTTAGAATGCCTTCAATAATTTAAAACTAATTCGGTAAAAAAACTTTTAGGAAATAAAGATGAAAAATTCAAAAGCTGAACGCGAATTATCGCTCGATTTTTTGCGCGTGTGTGAGGCGGCGGCAATCGAAGCCGCCAAGACGATGGGACAGGGCGACCGGAAATATTCCGATCACGTCGCGGTCGAAGCGATGCGGAAAGTGATGGACTCGGTTCCGATGCGCGGGCGCATCGTGATCGGCGAAGGCGAACGCGACGAAGCTCCGATGCTCTACATCGGCGAAGAAGTCGGCGGCGGCGATTTCGACGACGACGTGCGCCACGATTTTCCCGAGGTTGACATCGCCGTTGACCCGCTCGAAGGCACGAATCTGTGCGCGCTCGGCGCGAACAACGCGATTGCCGTTCTAGCAGCGGCGGAACGCGGCGGGCTTTTGAACGCGCCCGATATTTATATGGACAAGATCGTCGTCGGACCGTCGTGCCGCGGGGCGGTTGATATTGACGCGCCGGTTCAGGAAAATTTGAAGAATATTGCGCGGCGGCTCGGAAGAGATATTGACGATCTGACGGTCATCGTGCTCGACCGCCCGCGTCATAAACAGCTTATCCAGGACGTGCGCGATGCCGGAGCGAGAATCCGTCTGATCTCGGACGGCGATCTGTCGGCGGGAATTTCGGCGGCGGTTGCCGGAACGAATATTCACGCCCTGATGGGCATCGGCGGCGCGCCCGAAGGCGTTCTGACGGCGGCAGCGATGAAATGTCTGAACGGCGAGATTCAGGCGAAATTAGTTCTCGATCCCGAAAGATTGGGCGTTGACCGGACAAAAGTTCCGCCCGCTGAAAAGGTGAAGGAGCGACTTCAGTCAATGGGAATCAGCGATCCCGATAAAATCTACGACACCAACGATCTCGCGCCCGGCAAGAAAATAATCTTTGCCGCGACGGGCGTGACCGACGGCGCGCTCTTGCGCGGCGTGCGGTTTTTCGGCGCGGGCAAACGCACGCATTCCGTCGTGATGACGACCGACACGAAAAATATCCGCTTCGTTGACACCGTTCACGTCGAAGGCGGTCCTGATGCGGTGATCAGATTTTAGTCCTTGGTCATTAGTCCTTTGTCCTTAGCTGTTTGAAATTTAATTGAATTGTAAATTTTTGTTCAACTAGCTAAGGACAAAGGACTAATGACTAATGACCAATTAAAAATGAAACTTTCAGCCAAAAATTACACTCCGCAGATTATCTTAAAGGATTTGAGAAAAAAAGCTCTGACGGGTTGGGCGGTCGGCTTTTCGATCGTTTTCCTGTGGGTTTTTATAATTCTGCTCGCGCCGGTCGCCGCCGCGAATAGTCTGCAATCCGTTTCGAGTCCGATCTATTCGTTTTTCAGTTATCTCTGTCATCAGATGCCGGGGCGTTCGTTTCATCTGGAAAATCACGCTTTTGCGGTTTGTTCGCGGTGCTTCGGAGTTTATTTCGGGCTTTTATTCGGTTTTATTATTTACCCGCTTTTCCGTTCTATAGAAGAAACCGAACCTCTGCCGCGGTTCTGGCTTTTTCTCTCGCTCGTGCCGATTTCGATTGACTGGTCGCTCACGGTTTTCGGTATCTGGGAAAATACATTTCTATCGCGTTTTGTAACCGGAATGATTCTGGGCGTTGCCTGCGCGGTTTTTATAATTCCGGCAATCGTCGAACTCGCACAGCTGCTTTCGAGAAAAACCGCAGTAAAAAAGGCTGTCTGATTCGACAGCCTTTTTAAGTGTATAAATTAAGTTTTGTTACTAATCTATGATATTTCGTTGGCGGCGCGTCGAAACGCTTCGCTTGCGCCCCTTGATAAGTAAACTCAATTATAAACACTCGAATAATGATTTGGCAAGTTTTTCTTCAAAAATTTTAACAAGGATGTAAATTTTATGTTACAAGGATTTATCCGGTCTCACTCCGAATTCGAATCTAACTGAAAGACCGCTATAATTGACTAAACCGCCGAGAAAGAGCAAAATTAGGAGTTGCAACCAAATCAATATGAAATTCAACCAAGAAAGCGCAGTCGAGACAGCGAAGAAGGATTTGGCACAGAGGCTGAATGTTTCGGAAAGCGAAATCGAAGTAGCCGATGTTACGGAAACCGATTTTCCCGATATGTCGCTCGGCGCGCCCGAAAAAGACGAAATGTCCGCGCAGATGATCTCGACCGGTTGGAAGATAAATCTTCGCTCCAACGGGGACGAGTTTGAATACCGCGCCGACAAGTATCAGCTTCGTCTGAGCAATTACGACGGAAACAATTTTGTCATAGAACCGTAATAATTATTGAGGTATTAAAGTTATGAATCGTAATAATTTTTGGATACATCTCGGCATCGCCGTCATCATTATCACGTTTGCGGCGGTCTTAGGACAGATCAGCCGCTGGCAGTTCAGTAAGCGGGCGGTTTCGACGGATAAGAAATCCAGCGCGGAAAAACCTCTGGCGACAAAACGCTCGGCTAAAGACTGCGTGCCGGAAGTTTTGGTAAAATTCCGCTCGAACGTTACTCTGCCCGATATCAAAAAACTCGCCGCGAAAAACAACGACCGCGTGGAAGACGAGATCGAATCGGTCAAAAATCTGGTTTCGATTGACGACCTCGACAACGCCGACGCGGAAACGGTCGCCGCGCAGTATAGACAGATGACCGAACTGGTCGAATACGCCGAACCGAATTTCAAGATTGAACTCGATCCGGCTGAAAGCGCGAAAACGGTCAACGCCGTCAATCAGCTTTCGGAAAATTCGACCACGCCGAACGATCCTCTGTTTAATGAACAATGGGCTTTGTCCAATACCGGACAAAACGGCGGCAAGGAAAAAGCCGATCTTTCGGCACTCAAAGCGTGGCTCAAAACACAGGGCAGTGCCAAAGTCGTCATCGCCGTTCTCGATACGGGCGTTGACTACACGCATCCCGATCTCGTTTCCAATATGTGGTTTCGTCCCGACAATGTTCCGCAATATACGGACGACGAACTCGGAACTTTCAACGACAATCACGGTTTTGACGCATCCGACAATCAATCCGATCCGATGGACGACAACGGACACGGAACGCACTGCGCGGGCATCATCGGGGCGGAAGGCAACAACGACGAAGGCATCGCCGGAATCAACTGGAAAGTCCAAATCATGCCGCTCAAATTTTTGGGCAGAAGCGGTTCGGGTTCGGTCAAAGACGCCATCGAATCAATCAACTACGCGATTGACCGCAAACGCAACGGCGTAAACGTCCGCATTATCAGCGCGAGTTGGGGTTCGACGCAGTATTCAAAAGCACTGGAAGACGCGATTCGCGCCGCCGGTGAAGCCGGAATTCTTTTCGTTGCGGCTGCCGGCAACAGCAGTACCGACAACGACAAACGTCCGCATTATCCTTCAAATTACAATCTGCCGAACGTCATCAGCGTCGCCGCTCTCGACCGCACGGACAGTCTCGCTTCGTTCTCGAATTTCGGCGTCAAGACGGTTCATATCGCCGCGCCGGGTAGAGAGATCGTTTCGACCTGGCTTAATGATGATTACCGCGAAGCGTCGGGAACTTCGATGGCAACGCCGTATGTTTCGGGAACCGCCGCTTTGATTTTGGCGAACGAACCGGATATGTCGGTCGAAAAACTCCGCGAACGTCTTTTAAAAGCCGTTGATAAAATTGATTCTCTAAACGGCAAAACCGAAAGCGGCGGGCGCTTGAACGCGGCTAAGGCTTTGGGCGAATAAACTTGATTTGTAAATTCAAAAAACAAAAACCGCGGCGTTGTTCGCGGTTTTTTGTTGGTATAATACTTAGCCGTAATCAATTCACTTACTGTTGAATTTTCTGAATGTTCATAAAACAAATAGTTTCGGATACGTTTCGGCTTTTGACTTTTCGCCTTCCGCGCGAGGCGATGCTGAATTTCGGCTGGAAGCATCTTATTTTCGGTTTGATTCTTACGTGGCTTGTCGGAATCGGGCGTTACTGGGACAATCCGCGAGTCGAATTTTTACAGCAACTCGGAATCGGTTCGGTAATTTATGTTTTTCTGCTCGCGCTTTTGATTTTCATCGTAATTTTTCCTTTGGCAAGAGCCGAATGGAATTATTTTACGGTTTTGACATTTATCACTCTGGTTTCTCCGCCCGCTATAATCTACGCGATTCCCGTTCAGCTTTATTTCGATCTCGAAACTTCAAATATTATCAATGCGTGGTTTTTGCTGATCGTCGCGGTTTGGCGGCTCGCTTTGCTGATATTCTTTCTGTGCCGTTTCGCGCTTCTTCGATATTGGGAGGTTTTTGTCGCCGCGTTTTTACCTGTAACTTTTCTGGTGTTTGTTTTAACCATCTTGAATCTGGAAAAGGCGGTTTTTAACATCATGGGAGGTTTCGATTTAAGCACTCCGAATGACGAAGCGTTTGAAGTTTTAGCCGCAATTACATTTCTTTCGTTCTTTTTGTTTCCGATTTTGCTGATTGCCTACCTGTTTCTGATCTGGCTCAAATACAATAGCGAAAAAATTACTTCGATAAAATAATGCTCACTTCCGATTTAGCTTTAAATTTCCGTCGCGGCGATAGAATTTTTCCGCGCCTTATCAAAACCGGCGACGCTGGAAATCTGCGCGACGCGAAAAATCTCATAGAAATTTTCGAGGATTTTCAAGGAAAAACACGCGGCGAACTCGAAGCGGAACTCGAAGAATATGTCGGCACGGGAACCGATTACCGCATTTTACGCGGGCTGATAAAACTTCTCACCGACCGCGCCGAATTTGAAACACACGCGCCCGCCGAACCTGTCGAGATTCGTCAAAAAGTTTTTCTCGAAGCGCGAAAATTTCAGCCTGTTTTGCCGGATTCGGAAAATAAAAAAGAAGTTTTGGAAACGGCGGCGGAAAAATTCGGAACGGATGCCGATTCGATTTTTGAAAACCTTTACGCCGATCTCTCGGCAAATCAAAAAATGATTTCTTTTGAAAGAATCGCGCCCGAAGATTTACTGAATCTCTACAATCTCTCGCAGGCGCAGGCGATTCTTTATAAATGCGTCGAAATGAAAATTTATGTCGCGCCGTCTGATGCAGGCAATTACCGCGCAATTTTCGGTTGGATAAAGCATTTCGGTCTGATTCATTCCGTCAAAGGAAATTCAAAAGAAGGCTACGAAATCACTCTGACGGGCGCGGCTTCGCTTTTTCACCGCTCGCAAAAATACGGCATTCAAATGTCGGTTTTTCTGCCCGCGCTACTGCTCTGCAAAAACTGGGAAGCGCGCGCCGAGATCGCCGACAAGCAGGGCAAAAATCTTTTTTACGAACTCACGAGCGAACAAACCGAACTCGTTTCCGACCGCCACGACGAACCCGAATACAAAAATCCCGACATCGAAAAACTCAAAAAAAATTGGGAAAAGTTTTCGACCGAATGGCGTTTGAAAGAAAACCGCAAAGTCATCGATCTGGGCAAAACGGCGTTCATTCCCGAATTGATCTTAATTTCGCCCGGCGGCAAAGAAATCTACCTCGACATTTTAGGATTCTGGACACCGAAAAGTTTGCAGAAAAAATTAGCCGAATTTGAAGCGGTAAATTTCAAAAAATTTATCATCGCCGCTTCCAGCGAACTGCGCGGAAGCCGTGAAGAAGTTTTGTGGGAAAACGAGAATGTAATTTTTTACAAAACAAAGATCGAGCCGCGCATGTTAATTGAAATTGCTGAAAATCTATAATTTTTTCTCTTATCTAATAACTGGCTCGTCCGATTTAATTCTTTTCACGCCGCGCAATTCTTTATCAATTTTGTCATAAAGATTCAGAAAACTTTTCAGCGGCGAATTTTCGCCGTATGAACAACCCAAAAAGAAGGCGACACTTTTAGTTTTACCGTTTGCCGAAATGGAAAGAGCTTTTGTATATGCGTGATTTACACAACTTCCTTCTTTCAACGCCGGATCGCCATGATAAAATTCGTTCATCTCGAAAAAACCGGATTTTTCAAATTCGCTGATGATCTGTCTGATTTGTTTTTTTGAAAGTTTATCCTTTAATTTAGGAGTTTTAGTTTTTTTGTTTTTCTCTATATTTAACAGACCGGGAAAATTTTTCCCGGACGGAAGATTTCGAGAATAATCTCGAAGATAAACTTTCCCGTCAGGTGTGATTTTAAGTTCATATTGTGAAGAGTATTCAATTGTGCTTGAAAGAGTAAGTTTAATAACTAAATCTTCGGGGATTTTATCGCCTTTCAAAACAGATTGCGCTGTAATCTGCGAAATTGCGGCACAGAAAAATATTATCCCGAATAAAAAACAAGAATTTTTTTTCATAAATTTTTAAGCCGTCTATTTAAAGGCTAAAGTGCTTTACCAGATTTCCTTCAAATCGAGTATAAAATTTTCCAAAACATCTTCGCCCGAAAGCGTTTCTGGATTTTTCAAAGTTTCCGTTTCCGAATCCGGGCGATAAACATAGACGGTTTTATTTTGCGGATCAATCAGCCAGCCGAGCCTCGCGCCGTTTTCAATAAATTCTTCCAACTTTTCCTTTAAATCCTTTAAAGTGTCGGAAGCCGAGCGAAGTTCGACGACAAAATCGGGACATAACGGCAAGAATTTTTGTCTTTCTTCTTTAGTAAATTTTTCGAGCCGCGCTTTCAGCGTCCAAGCCGCGTCGGGCGAGCGCGTCGCGCCGTTCGGCAAAACAAAACCGGCGTTCGATTCGGTGGCAATTCCGGTTTTATCCTTCTTTGCCCAATTTCCTAATTGAAGTAAAATTTCCAGATTTCTATCACTCGTTTCAAATCCGGTCGGCGGCATAATTATCACGTCTCCTTCTTTGGTAAGTTCAGCCCGAAGTTTCGGATTTTTTACACAGA
Source organism: Pyrinomonadaceae bacterium (assembly GCA_041940425.1). Taxonomy (GTDB): domain Bacteria; phylum Acidobacteriota; class Blastocatellia; order Pyrinomonadales; family Pyrinomonadaceae; genus DATHTS01. Next base: position 16,065 of record JBGTSF010000009.1, on the reverse strand, counting down.
ATTCCCAAAATTCGTCAGGAGTCATTTTTCGGTCTTCATCTTCAAACTCGAAATGAAGCCGCACCGATTTTGTTTCTTCGGGAACATAAGCCGGAAGCAGATTATCCGGCGAAAGCACTTGCATATTTCCTCCTTAAACTGCCGCTTTTTCCACACGATTATAAACCGTATCGCGCTCGACCGCTTCAAATCCGGCATTTTCGATCATCTTGATAATTTCCTGTTTGGTCATTTTAACTTCGCCTTCCGCCGCGTAAGCGTGCGTCAGTTCTCCGCCGTCGGTGATCGTGCCGTCGAGATCGTTCGCGCCGAAATGGAGAGCGGTCTGCGCCGTCGCTTTGCCGAGCATTACCCAATACGCTTTGATATGATCGAAATTGTCGAGCATCAAGCGCGAAACAGCGATCGTTTTCAAATTATCAATCGCGTCCGGTCCCGGTAAAGACGAAAGCGCGGTTCCCGGCGGATAAAACGCGAGCGGGATAAAACATTGGAAACCGCCGGTTTTGTCCTGCTGATCGCGCAGTTTTACCAAATGGTCAACGCGATCTTCGATTGATTCGATATGTCCGTAAAGCATCGTTGCATTTGTTTTCAAGCCCGCTTGATGAACTTTCCCAGCGAGTTCGAGCCAGCGCGCACCGTCGCATTTGTGATCGCAAATTCTTGAACGAGTCGGCTCGGCAAAAATCTCCGCGCCGCCGCCCGGACACGAATCCATTCCGGCGGCTTTCAATTTTTCGATCACTTCCTCGTCCGGCATTTTGTAAAACCGCGCAAAAAAATCGAGTTCGACCATCGTCAAAGCTTTCAGATGCAAAGCGGGAAACTCGCGCTTGAGCGACGAAAACAGATCGGTGTAATACTCGAACGGCAGTTTCGTATTCAAACCGCCGACAATATGCAGTTCGGTCGCGCCTTCCGCAACGGCATTCCGCGCGATCTCGATGCCTTCGTCAATCGAATGCGTGTAAGCGTCTTCCTGTCTTGCTCTTCTGTAAAACCCGCAGAACTTACAGTCCGCGACACAGATATTCGTATGATTAAAATGCCGGTTGACGTTGTAATATGTCGTTTTGCCGTGTTTTTTCCGCCGCACAAAATCCGCCAATTTTCCGAGCGCGTTCAAATCGTCGGTTTTGTATAATTCAATGCCTTCATCAAAGGTCAGACGCTCTTGTCGCACGACCTTTTCAAATATCAAATTCAAATTTTTATCGTATGAAAATTGCATATTTTTCTGTTATAATTCTATCAAATTTTCCGAACGGTTATCTAAATTGCTATGGAAAACATTCAATACTCAAAGGAACAAAACGCAGTTATCGTGCCAATCGAGCATTGGGAAAAATTGCAAAGGGAAATTTCGCGTCTCAGGAAGCGCGTTAATAAGGCAGACGTTCTCAGCGACTTTAAAAAATCACTGACCGATCTCAAAAAAGATTTGCAAAATGAAAACCGCGACGCAAACTGCGAAGTATCAGCCGACGATTTTTTAGCCGAACTAAAAAATGAGCAATAAGGTCGTCGTCCGAAAAACTTTTCAAAAACAAGCGAAACGACTCGCCAAACGCTACAAATCCTTCCCGAACGATCTTCAAAAACTAGTTGACGAACTAAAAGAAAATGCCGCGCTCGGAACTTCGCTCGGCGGAAACGTCTATAAAATCCGCCTTGCAATTGCAAGCAAAAACAAAGGCAAAAGCGGCGGCGCGCGGGTTATTTCCTACTTTTATAAAATCGCCGAAACTGTTTATTTATTATCAATCTACGACAAATCCGAAACCGAAAACATCACCGACGAAGAATTAAAATATCTCATCAATGAAGTTGAAAAAGATTTTAAATAATAGCCAAACGCTCTTGTCGCTCAACCTTCGCGGCAATTTTGTTTAAGTTTGTGTCAAATGAAAATTGCATAAAATTATTGTTCATTAAAATTATTATTCATAACTTCAAACTCAGGCGATTCGGTCATCATTTTTCCTTTATCTTTGTAAGAGTTATACCACCAATAATTAATTTCAAATTTAAATTTACCTGATTTATAAGTCGGACCGATACCATCGCCATAGATAAGTTTTTTCCATTGCTCATTATTGAAGTTAAGAACATATTCCTCTTTCGGATTTATTTTGCATCCTTTTTCAAGATATTTTCCTTGTTTTTGAAGTTTCTCGGTTTCTTTATATTTTCTTTTTAATTGATTCTTTTCTTCTTTAGTAACAGTTCCACAAATCATTACATTCCAATTCCAAATGTTACTTTCATTATCTAAATATAAAAGTTTTGTGTTATCAGAATTCTCGACATATCTATATAAATTTGTTTGCTCAAAATGAGTTAGATCACAATCAAAATAAATTGGTGAATTACTTATATTTACAATAATCGGCTTAATGGTTTGGAAACTTTCATATTTCTCTTGTAGATTTTTCCAAACAATCTTCGGCGTTTGCTCTTGCGCCAAAACTTGAAACGCAAAAGCCAGAAGAAAAGTAAATGCGATAAAAGTTTTTGCTGATTTCATAAGTTACTCCCAAATCTCTTTCAAATTCAGCACGAAACCTTTGAGAAGCGGTTCGCCGGAAATTTCCGCCGGATTTTCCAGAGTTTCAACTTCCATGTTCGGACGATAAACAAAGACCTGCTTCGATGGCGGATCAATCAGCCAGCCTAAGCTAATGCCGTTTTCGATGTATTCCTGCATTTTGTTTTGCAAATCCTTGAGCGAATCGGTTTGGGAACGGAGTTCGATAACGAAATCGGGCGCGAGCGGCAGAAATTTGCGGCGTTTTTCGGGCGCGATTTTTTCGAGCCGCTCGTTTGCGATCCATGAAGCGTCGGGCGACATGATCGCGCCGTTCGGCATTTTGTATCCGGCGGAAGAATCCGCGCTTTTGCCGCCGCCGTCGCGTTTTGTCCATTGTCTTAACTGCATCGTTATTTCCGCATTTTTATCTCCCGTTTCCCAACCCGTCGGCGGCATAATGATAATTTCTCCTTCGGCATTTTTTTCAATCCGCACATCGCGGTTCGCCTGACAAAACTCGAAAAATTGTTCGTCCGTCATTTCCACAAAAGGACTGAACTGTAAAACGAATCTCGAAAGTCCGAATTCGTTAATAACGGGTTTTTCTAATACTGCGCTCATACTTTACTCCTTTTGACGGATGCCAAACGCTCGCGGCAATTTATTTAAGTTCGTATCAAATAAAAATTGCATAAGTATTTTAAAGGGCAATCCTTATGCCTTGATTTTATCAAAGAAGACCACGAAAGTTTATCCGAAAATCCTTGAATTTGCGCGTTTATTTGACGGGCGGAGTTTTTGCGGCTGATTTACGGCTGGTGTATTCTGCAAAAAGTTGAAACCGTTTTTGGAAAATGCGAAATGTATATACGCTATATCGCCAAATTTTTTAACCGCCAAACGGGGCGCGTGGAAACAGGCATTTTTCGCGCGGCGGATTATGTCAGGGATTTTTCCGCCATTGACGCGGCGGAAAAGGAATCTCTGCAAAAAATTATCAGTTGGTTTGACGAGTATCTGCCCGTTCCCGAATTTTATGACGATCCGGCAAAAAGAAGCGAAGAACTGCACACTTATTTCTGGTTTAAAACAAGTGCCGGAGAATTTCTCGAACAGATGGAGCGTCTGTCCGCGATCCTGAAAAACAACGGCGTAAGAGTCGAAGCACTGCACGCCGAAAAAATTTCCGGCACGCTTGTTTTTGAAGACCACTGCCAGATCGCTATTACACGGATCGAAGACTTTTTGAGTATCAAGTAATAAAAACCTTTCGAAAACCGGAAAGTTTCATTTCAATTAAAATATCTTAGTCTTTTAGTCGTGTTTCAAATTTTATGAGAATGAATATTTTATTGTGATAAAAACTCCGCAATAGATGATAGATGAAAGATGATAAGGGATAGATTTTATCTGTCATCTATTATCTATCAGTTATCAGCTATTCCGATTTATTTTCGTTTATCATAAATTCTGAGACTACGACTAATCTTTTTAATGAATTGGTCAAACCTATTATCTTAAATGATGGATATTGGTAAGATTCTACCTGAAAATAAAACTTAGAAAAAATCAGCAATAATTTAACTGTCTTGCAGGTTTTCCGGTCAGATTTCACTATTTTTACAAAAAAATAAAAAAAATCGGAAAAAATTTAAATATTGACTTGCAATAATTGGTAAAACCAATTAGGATGTATCCGCTATTAAAAAACAAAACCATAAACAGCATAATTAGCACAGGAGAAAAGATGAGAGAAAGTAAAATCCGTTATTACGTTTTTTTAGGAATGCTTTTTGTAATTCTAGTTGGTATGACGACCGTTTTCGCGCAAGAATTTCGCGGCACGATCACCGGAACCGTTACCGACCAGAACGGCGCGGCGGTTGCGGGGGCGACCGTGGTCGTCAAAAATATCGAAACGAATGTGGCAAACACCGTGACGACGAATGACCAGGGTTCATATACCGTTCCGCTGCTTCTTCCCGGCAATTACAGCGTGACGGTCACGAACGAAGGCTTTAAAACTTCGACGCAGGAAAAGGTCAATCTGAAGGTTGACGACCGTCTGACGATTGATTTTCAGATGGAGATCGGTTCGACGACCGAGGTCAACGTCATCGCCGACACCGAACTCATCGAACGCGGTTCGGTAACGACCGGCACGGTCATCACCCAGCGTCAGATCGAAGAACTGCCCCTTTCGGAAGGCGCGGCATACAATCTGGCAACGCAGGCACCGGGCGTTTCCTACACGGGAAATCCGCAGTTTACCGGTCCGACCGCCAACGGCAATCTCGCCGCGATCAGAACGAACGGCGCGGCGGGCAACCAGATCAATCTCGACGGTTCGCCGAATCTCGCCTTTGACGGAGCGGTCGCATTCACGCCTCCGGCTGACGCGCTGTCGCAGTTCAAGATTCAGACCAACGCCTTCGACGCGCAGAACGGTTTTACCGCCGGCTCGACCGTCAACGTTGCGGTCAAAAGCGGAACAAACAAACTGCACGGTTCGGTTTATTATTTCAATCGTCCCGAACAATTGACTGCCAACAATTTCTTTGCCAACCGCGCCGGTGAAGAACGCGCGCCGCGCGCTTACTACCGCTACGGCGGACAGGTCAACGGTCCGGTCTATATTCCTTATCTCTATAACGGAAGAGACAAAACGTTTTTTATGTTCGCTTACGAAAAGCAGTTGGACGAACGCGCCGAACCGGAAACTTTTACCGTTCCGACCGCATTGATGCGGCAGGGAAATTTTTCGGAACTTCTTTCTCTTTCGACTCCGATCCTGATATACGATCCGGCGACGGCGCAGCTCAGAAACAGCTCCTGCACGGCGGGCAGCACCGGCACGACCGTCTGCCGCACGCCGTTTACGGGAAATATCATTCCGACCGCGAGACTTAATCCGGCGGCGGTTGCCTTTCTCAATCTTTATCCTGCGCCGAATCAGCCCGGTGTGGTTGACAATTATTTTTCGAATCAATCGCTTTCGCGCCCGTATGATTCTTACCTGACGCGGATTGACCATAATTTCAATGCGAATCACCGCATTTTTGGAAAGGTCTATTACAGCAAAAGTCAGGAAGACCGCTATAACTGGCTCGACACGCCGGATTCGGTAACGCAGGGGTTCGAATACCGGACGAATAAAGGCGGAAACGTTGACTATACGGCGGTGCTTTCGTCAAATTTCGTTCTCGACATTCGTTCGAGCCTGAGCGATTTTACGCAGGAGCGCGTTCCGGCAAACCCGATGTCCGCCCGTGATCTCGGATTTACGGGCATCGCCGCTCTGAGCAGTTCGACCGTCTTTCCGCGTTTCGATCTGACGAATTACGACACGCTCGGCGCGGAACGCGCGGATTTTAACGAAGGCTTGACGAGAAACTTCAAACTCTTTTCCTTCCAGCCGACGGTGACGCAAATCTTCGGCGACCACACATTTAAATACGGCTACGATTACCGCAAACTTATGGAAAGCCGTCAAACGAACGGCTACAATGCGGGACGCTTTCTGTTCGACGGCGTTTATACGTCTCCGGCATCGAATTCGAGTTCGACGATCCGCAATCAGATCGGGCGCGATCTGGCGGCGTTTCTTCTCGGAATTCCTTCGGCAAACTCCAACAGTCTGATCGAACAGTCGGCTGTCTATGATGTCAGTTCCGACTACAGCGGCTTTTTCTTTCAGGACGACTGGCGCGTTACGCGAAAACTGACCTTGAATCTCGGCTTGCGCTACGAACTCGAATCGGGCGTGAGAGAAGCCGAAGGAAGAATCGTCACCGATTTCAGCACGACGGCGGCAAGTCCTCTGCGAACTCAGGTTCTGGCAAATTACGATGCCAATGTACCGGCGAGCGTCCCGCGCACGGTGTTTGAAAATCTGGCGGGCGGATTGGTTTTTGCGACCAGCCCCGATGATGTCAATCAGGCGACGGACAAAAACAACTTCCAGCCGCGCATCGGCGTTTCTTACGCCATTGACGATAAAACCGTGATTCGCGGCGGTTTCGGAATTTTCACCGCGCCGTTTCAAATTCAGCCGATTGACCAGAGCGGTTTCCGGGCATTGACCTCGTTCACGCCTTCGACCAACAACGGTCTGACGTTTATCGCCGACATCAACAACCCGTTTCCGAACGGTGTCAATCCGCCGCTCGGTTCGAGCCTTGGTTTGAATACGTTTATCGGCACGTCGCTCGGATCGCTGAACGCGACCGGACCGACATCAACGACTCTGAATACTTTCGAACGGGAAAACGCTAACTACTCCAGATTTATCGTCGGCGTTCAGCGCGAACTCCCGTATGATTTCGGTGTCGAAGCGACATTTGTTTATTCGCGCGGCAGAAATTTGCCGGTTCTTCGCCAGTTAAATTATATTCCGCGTCAATATCTCAACGATTTTACGGGCGTAACGGACGCGGCAGCGATCAATGCGGCGGTAACGGCGACGCAGACATTTTTGAATCAGACGGTTCCCAATCCGTTTCGCGGTCTCGTTCCACAGAATTCGACGCTTAACGCCAACACGATTCAGCGCAGATTTCTGCTGACGGCGTTTCCGCAATTTCAGGATTTGGTAACAACCGAATACAACGGAAGCAGCGAATACCGCTCGCTTCAGTTGCAGGCAAATAAACGCTTAAGCCGCGGACTTTCGTTTAACGCTTCTTACACGTGGTCACGCGATATGGAAAAAACGCGCCGTCTGAATCCGCAGGACGAAGATCTGAACGAAAGTCTCTCACTCTTTGACCGTTCGCACCGCTTCGCTTTTTCCGGCGTTTACGAACTTCCGTTCGGGAAAAACAGGATGTTTTTCAATAACTGGCATCCGGTCGCGGAAGCCGTTTTCGGCGGATGGCAGTTCAACGCCGTCTATGAATGGCAGTCGGGCGAGCCGCTCGTTCTGCAGAATGCGGTTTACACGGGCGACATAAATCAATTAGTAAATCGTATCGGTCAGAGCGATGCGAACGGTGTGCGTTACGGCGTGGCAGGCGGACCGCCCGCCTTCGATACGACCGGTTTCATCAATCTTGCCAACAACTATACGGTCAGCAGTCAGAATTCTCTGCGGATTCTGCCCTACACGCTGGACAATTTCCGCAATCAGCCGTTTCAGAAATTCGATGTCGGTTTGACCAAAAATTTCCGCATCCGCGAAGGAATGAAACTGCAGGTTCGGGTTGAAGCGATCAACGCGCTGAACTGGGTTTATCTCGGAAACGGCTTGCAGCTTTCAACGACCAACGCTGCTTTCGGTTACGTCAGCGGACAGCGCAATCTGCCGCGCGACATACAGATCGGCGGACGGTTTACCTTCTAAATTCTTGAAGGTTAGTTTGACTCCCTTTTGAAATCACATAAGCCGTTTGAGGCGATAAAAAACCGCAAAAGGCTTATGTGATTTCTCATCTAAAGGCGGGAAATGAAAAGTTTTTGGATCACGAGTTTAATCATATTTTTCGGTGCGATTCAAATTTTTGCCAAAACCGATCTGACGGTTGCGGCGGACGGAAGCGGCGACGCGAAAACCGTTTCGGAAGCGATCGAACGAGTTCCCGAAAACAATAAAAAACGCTTTACGATCTTTATCAAACGAGGCGTTTATATCGAGCAGATTAAAATTCCCGCCAATAAACCTTTTATTACTTTGATCGGCGAATCAGCCGAAACGACGCGGCTGAGTTTCGACATCAACAACGCCCGCGCCGGAACGACTTCCGCCGCATACGCTTTTTATGTCGGCGGGCATGATTTTCACGCTGAAAACCTCACCTTTCAAAACTCATTCGATTACCAGGCGAACATCGGAAAGAGCGGTTCACAGGCGGTCGCGGTTCTGGCGGATGCCGACAGAGTTATCTTTAAAAATTGCAGATTTCTCGGCTGGCAGGACACGCTGTATGCGAAAAACGGGCGGCAGTTTTACGAAAACTGCTACATCGAGGGAAATGTAGATTTTATTTTCGGACAGGCGGCTGCCGTTTTTGAAAACTGCCGCGTTCACTCAAAAGGCGACGGCTACATCACCGCGCCGATGCGCTTCGCGGCGGATGAGCCGGGCGGATTCGTTTTTATCAATTGCAAATTGACCGGCAATAATACCGATAAAGGCGTTTTTCTCGGTCGTCCGTGGCGAGCCTTCGGGCGAACCGTTTTTATCGAAACGGAAATGGGCGCGCACATCCGCGCCGAAGGCTGGCATAATTGGGGCAATGCGGAAAATGAAAAAACCGCGTATTTTGCCGAATTCGGTTCGACCGGCGCGGGCGCAAGAATGAGCGAACGCGTTAAATGGATGCACCATTTAATAAAAGAAGAAGCCGAAAAATTCCGTGCGGAAAATTTTCTGAAAGGCAAAGATAATTGGAATCCGAAACGGGCGACCGACGCATTTTTAGAAAAAACCGCGCCCGAATGGAAACCCGTTTCGTGGAATGATGCTTTCGATCAAATTCCGCTCTGGTATCAGACCGACGAAGCGGCGCGGATCGCCGATCAGGTCGTCCGGTTTCAAAAACAAAACGGCGGCTGGGAAAAAAATCTCGATATGGCGCGGATTTTGACGGAAAGCGAAAAGGAAAAACTCCTTAAAGCAAAATCCGACATTTCCGAAACGACGATTGACAACCGCGCGACTTATACGCAAATTCGTTTTCTCGGAAAAATGATCACGGAAAGCGCGAAGAAAAAAACTCCGCCGGCAAATTTTCCGCAATACAAAGAAGCATTCGATAAAGGCTTGGATTACCTGTTCAAAGCGCAATACGCGACCGGCGGTTTTCCGCAGTATTTTCCGCTCAGAAAAGGTTATTACACACATATCACTTTTAACGACGACGCGATGATCGGCGTTTTAAAACTGCTGCGTGATGTCGCCAAAAAAAAGGAAGATTTTCTTTTTGTTGACGAAGAAAGACGCTTGAAAGCGGAAAAGGCAGTCGAAAAAGCGATTCCGTTAATTTTAAAATTGCAGGTCGAAGTCGGCGGTAAAAAAACCGTCTGGGCGGCGCAGTATGACGAAAATACTTTGAAGCCTGCCGCCGCGCGAAAGTTTGAACCCGTTTCGCTGACGGCGGGCGAATCGGTCGGCATCGTGCGCTTTTTGATGCTCGACGCAAATCCTTCGCCGGAAAAAATCGAAGCGATTGAATCGGCGATAAATTGGTTTCGCGCAAACAAGATCCAAGGAGTTCGCTGGGAACGAATCAAAGGCGAGAACACCGTCATCAAAGACAAAACCGCGCCGCCCGTTTGGGCGCGGTTTTACGAGATCGAAACGATGAAGCCGATCTTCATCGGGCGCGATTCTGTCATTCGTTACGACGTAATGGAAATCGAAGCTGAACGCCGCAACGGCTACGCATGGTATGTCTCCGAGCCGAGCGAGCTTTTGGAAAAAGATTATCCGAAATGGAAAGAGAAGATTAAGAAAAATTAGCCGCGAACAAACACGAATGAACACGAAAAATTTAATTAATTTGTTCTAAGTATTCTTAATTCTTTCGTGAATTTTCGTGTTTGTTCGTGGCAAAAATAAAATATGCAAAATCGTCGAGAATTTTTACAACTTTTAGCTCTGGGCGGAGTCGGACTCGTTCTGCCGCGCGTTTCTTTCGGTCAGACAATTTCCTCAGCGGACGCATGGAAAACCGAATATCCGAAAATTTTAGCGCGGATCAAACCGCCGAAATTTAAAAAGAAAGATTACTTAATTACGAAATACGGCGCGGTTTCCGACGGAAAAACTTTAGCGACCGAAGCGATCAAAAAAGCGATTGAAGAATGCTCGAAAAAAGGCGGCGGTCGCGTTGTCGTTCCAGCGGGCGAATTTTTGACGGGCGCGGTTCATTTGAAATCGAACGTTAATCTTCATTTGCAAAAAGGCGCGACGCTGAAGTTTTCGACGAATCCGAAAGATTATCTGCCGCTCGTTCACACGCGCTGGGAAGGAATGGAATTGATGCATATTTCGCCGCTTATTTACGCGTATGAGCAGACGAACATCGCGATCACGGGCAAGGGAACTCTCGACGGTCAGGGCAAAGCGTTTTTCTGGAAATGGCACGGCAACCCGCGTTACGGCGGCGACCCGTCGAAAATTTCGCAGCGTCCCGACCGCGACCGGCTTTATAAAATGATGGACGAAAACGTGCCGCTCGAAAAACGCATTTTCGGCGAAAATTCGTATCTTCGCCCGCAATTTATACAGCCATACAAATGCAAAAATATTTTGATCGAAGGCGTGCGCATTATTGATTCGCCGATGTGGGAAGTTCATCCGGTTCTATGCGAAAACGTTACTGTTCGCGGGCTGAATATCGCCACGCACGGACCGAACAACGACGGCTGTAATCCCGAATCGAGCAAAAACGTTCTGATCGAAAACTGCTTTTTCGACACGGGCGACGACTGCATCGCCATCAAATCGGGCAGAAATAATGACGGTCGGCGCATCAATGTGCCGTCGGAAAATATCATCGTCCGCAACTGCGTTTTCAAAGACGGACACGGCGGCATCACGGTCGGCAGTGAAATTTCCGGCGGTTTCCGCTGGCTCTTTGCGGAAAACAACCAGCTCGATTCGCCTGATCTGTGGACTGCCTTAAGAATCAAAAACAATGCTTCGCGCGGCGGTAAGATAGAAAATCTTTATTTCAGAAACATCACCGTCGGCAAGGTTTCGCGTTCGGCGATCGAGATGGATTTCAATTACGAAGAAGGCGCGAAAGGCGAATATACGCCGGTTGTCAGAAATTTCGTCGTCGAAAATCTGACGGCGCAGGACTGCAACAAAGCCCTTGATCTGCAGGGACTCGACAACGCGCCGCTTTACGATATTGTTTTGAAAAACTGCGATTTCGGAAAAGTGACGGGAAAGAATATCGTCAAAAACGTAAAAGGCTTGAAACTCGAAAACGTCAAAATGAACGGCAAAATCGTTGAAAATTTAGGGTAAAAATTTCGCCCGCGGAAAACGCGGAATGACGCGGAAATTTTTATAAATTCTTCCGTGTTTTCCGCGGTTTCCGCGGGTAATAACAAAAGTGAGATTCTGCATTTTTACAATTTTAATTTTATTTTTCGCCGCAAATATTTCGGCGCAAAAAACTCCGGTTACGATTTTTATCGCGGGCGATTCGACCGCCGCCGAAAAATTGCCGGAAAAGCGTCCCGAAACGGGTTGGGGCGAGATGCTCGGAAAATTTTTTGCTGACGGCAAAGTCAGAATCGAAAACCGCGCCGCCAACGGCAGAAGTACGAAGACTTTTATTTCGGAAAACCGCTGGCAGAAAATCCTAGACGATCTGAAAAAAGGCGATTACGTTTTCGTGCAGTTCGGGCATAACGATTCGGCAAAAGAAAAAGGTGAACGCTATACGCCGCCGGAAGATTATCGAAAAAATCTCGTTAGATTTATCGGCGAAGTGCGGGCAAAAAAAGCTAACATCGTTTTGTTCACGCCCGTCATGCGGCGGCGTTTCGACAAAGACGGAAAATTTTACGACACGCACGGCGAATACCCGGACCTCGTTCGCACGGTGGCGAAAGAAAAGAAAATTCCGCTGATTGATATGCACCGCAAAAGCGAAAAATTACTGAACGGTTTGGGCGCGGAAGAATCGAAAAAACTCTTTCTGATTTTGCAAAAAGGCGAAAGCCCGAATTATCCGAACGGCTTGGACGACAACACGCATTTCAATCCGCGCGGCGCAGAGGAAATGGCGAAACTTGTCGTCGAGGGAATCAGGGAAGAAAAAATAGCCTTGCGAAAATTTTTGAAAAAATGATCTTATGAAAAATACGCTTTTATCAATTCTCTTCAGCTTAATTTTTTGCGTTTCCTGCCTCGCGCAAAACGAGATTTACGTTTCGGTGTCGAATAATCTGTCGGTCGAGCGGCAGAATGAAACGGTTGTTTTGGACTGGAAAGAACTTGTCAAACTCGATCCGAACCTGAAGCCGGATTTCATAAAGTTAAGCGAAAACGGCGCGTGGCTCGCATCGCAGACGATTGACGCGGACGCGGACGGCGTGCCGGAAAAACTTATTTTTCAGGTGAATTTCAAAGCGGACGAAAAATCGAAAAGCATCAAGATCGAAACGGCGAGCGAAAAACAGACTGCGCCGGCGGCGAAAACTTTCGGGCGTTTCGTTCCCGAACGGATGGACGATTTCGCGTGGGAAAACGACCGCATCGCGTTTCGGACTTACGGGAAAACGCTCGAAAAAGAATTGGTTTCGAGCGGTATAGACGTTTGGGCAAAGCGCGTTCCTGAACTCGTGATTGATCGTTGGTATCAGGGCGGCGACGCTTTTTATCACACCGACAACGGGATGGGCTTGGATTTTTATTCCGTGAAAAAATCGCGCGGCTGCGGCGGCGCGGGAATTTGGGACGGACAGAAACTGCACGTTTCGCGCAACTTTGTTTCTTATAAAATTCTGGCAAATGGTCCGATACGCACCGTGTTTGAACTCAAATACGAACCGTGGAATGTCAACGGCGTGTCGGTTTCGGAAACGAAGCGTTTTACGATTGACGCGGGACAGAATTTTTACCGCGTCGAAAGTTTCTATGACGGTTCGGACGATCTGCGCGATATTGATGTGGCGGTCGGAATTGCAAAACACGAACCGGATTTTAAGACCGAAACCGACAAAGGCAAAACGTGGATTTCGCTCTGGGAAACGAACGAAAAAAACGGTTCTCTGGGCTGTGCAGTGATCGCCGAACCCGCGACTTTTCAATCGTTCAAAGAATACGGAAACGAATTCGATTTTCCGATGAATCTGGCAATCATCGCCGCCAAGCCTGACAAGATGGCGAAATACTATGTCGGCGCGGGCTGGTCGCGTTACGGTTTCGCCGATAAAAAAGCGTGGCTCGATACGGTGGATAATTTTTCACAGCGTGCGGCTTCGCCTCTCGTCGTTAGCATATCTAATGAAGCCGAATTAAAACGCAAACGCGCAATGCCGCTCTCGCAGAGATTGGCTGACACTCTGATGAACCGCATCTGGCTCGAAGACGACGGCACGCCCGTCGGCATTCCGGCGAAATGGAATTACGAACAAGGCGTGCAGATGAAGGCGGTCGAACAGGTCTGGTATGCAACGGGCGACCCGAAATATTTCGATTTTATCAAGCGCGGAATGGATTTCTGGTTTGACGGCGAAGGAAAATTGTCGAAATACAATCTCGAAGAATACAACATTGACCACATCACGCCCGGGCGCGGGATTTTGACGCTTTACCGCGTAACACAGGACAAAAAATACAAGGAAGCGGCTGAACTTATCCGTTCGCAATTAAAGACTCATCCGCGCACGAAGGAAGGCGGTTTCTGGCATAAAAAAATCTATCCGTGGCAGATGTGGCTCGACGGTTTGTATATGGCACAGCCGTTTTATGCCGAGTATTCGATGGTCTGGAACGAAGACAATTGGGACGACATCGCCAATCAATTCGTCTGGATGGAAAAACACGCGCGAGATGCCAAAACCGGATTGCTTTATCACGGCTGGGACGAATCGCGTGAGCAGCGTTGGGCAAATAAGGAAACGGGTTTGAGTCCGCACGTTTGGGGCAGAGCGATGGGCTGGTATGCAATTGCGCTTGCCGATACTCTGGATTATTTCCCGAAAAATCATCCGCGCCGTGCCGAACTTGTCGCCATTTTTGAACGCGAAGCGGAGGCGATCACGAAATATCAGGACAAAGAAACGGGCGTGTGGTATGACATTATTGATCTGCCGGAGAGAGAAAAAAATTATCTCGAATCGTCCGCGTCGGCGATGTTCGTTTACGCGATTGCGAAAGGCGTGCGGCAAGGCAATCTGCCGGAAAAATATCTCGACACGGTGCGCCGTGGCTGGGCGGGAATCAAAACGGAATTTATCAAAGAACTCCCGGACGGCTCGCTCGACTGGCACGGCACGGTTTCGGTTTCGGGTTTGGGCGGCAATCCTTACCGCGACGGAAGTTTCGAATATTATATGTCGGAAAAAATCCGCATCAACGACGCGAAAGGTCTCGGACCTGCTGTGATGGCGGCGGTCGAGATGGAATTTCTCGAAAAAGGCGGTCGCATCGGCGCGGGCAAAACCATCATTCTGGACGATTATTTCAATCACGAAGTCCGCGCGGACGGTTCGGTCTGGCATTACAAATGGGAAGAAAAAAATCATCCCGGTTTTTACGCTTTCGGCGAGCAGTTCAAATCTTACGGCGCACAGCTTGAAATGCTTTCGTCTGCGCCGACCGCTCAAAATTTAAAGAACGCGAGCGTTTACATCATCGTTGATCCCGACACGGAAAAGGAAATCGCCAAGCCGAAATTTATTTCGGAAAAAGACTCACAAATAATTGCCGATTGGGTCAAAGCGGGCGGAGTTTTGCTGTTGCTCGGCAACGATTTCGGCAACGCGGAATTCGATAATTGGAACAAATTAGCCGCGCGGTTCGGCATCGAATTTAACAAAGACAACAAGAATCTCGTTAAAAACGACCAGTATGAAGCGGGGCGCGTCAACGTGCCGGACGGGAATCCGATCTTCAAAACGGCGCGCGAACTGTTCTTAAAAGAAATCTCGACGCAGAAACTTTCGGGCAATGCGAAATCAGTTCTCAATTGGAACGGTGATGTCGTAATGTCGGTTTCAAAATACGGCAAAGGCACGGTTTTCGCGGTCGGCGATCCGTGGCTCTATAACGAATATGTTGACGGGCGCAAGATGAACGGAATGTTTCAAAACCACGCGGCGGCGCGGGAATTAAGCGCGTGGCTTTTGAGTCAGGCGAAAGCGAAAAAGTAAACCGCTCTGTTTTTCGACAAAAAAGGTGAGCGTGGGATAATATAAATGCTGCCGGAAAAAATAAGCGACAGGGGCAAAGAGGAAATCGTGCCGAACAAAAAAAAGGACATTTTTACAACGATTGATTCGGAAAAAAACGGAACGACTGCCGAAGAGGTCGTTACGCGCCTGCGCGACATGATCCAGCGCGGCGAACTCGCGCCGGGCGACCGCCTGCCGCCCGAACGCGATCTGGCGAAACTGCTCGGCGTTTCGCGTCCGACGCTTCGCGCCGGAATCCGTTCGCTGACGACCGTCGGCATTTTGCAGTCGCGGCAGGGCGCGGGAACTTTTGTATCGGAAGCCGAAGAATCACCGACATTGGACAGCAGTCCTCTGCGGATGATGGCGGCTCTGCACGGTTTCACATCGGACGAGATGTTCGAAGCGCGTCTCAGTCTGGAAATGAGCATCGCCGCGCTTGCCGCCGAGCGCGTCAGCAGTGAACAGATGACGCAGATGGCGGAAGAGATAACCGGGATGTATGCGTCGCTCGACCAGCCCGAACAGTATCTCGTTCACGATATGCGTTTTCACCAGATCGTCGCCGCCGCGTCGGGCAACCGCATCCTGACTTCGCTGATGAATATGGTCGCCAAAATTCTTTTTGAAACCCGCAGTAAAACCGTTCACCGCGCGCTCGACCTGAAAGATTC
>JBGTSF010000008.1:34829-96924 GCA_041940425.1 Pyrinomonadaceae bacterium | reverse complement strand
CGGCGATCAACTGGGGCTTGGCAGGCGACGTATTTGTTCCCGGCGACTACGACGGCGACGGTAAAGCCGATACGGCTGTTTTCCGTGTTTCGGATTCGATGGGTGTCGCGGACTTCTACATTCTGAACAGCAACGGATTTACGTTTGCCGGATATGAATGGGGCAGCACGGGTGATATTCCGGTTGTCGGCGATTATGACGGCGACGGTCAAACGGATATTGCTGTCTTCCGTCCGTCAACCAACGAATGGTATATCATCAACAGCAGCGGTTCGCCCGCCAATACGATCACCGTCTTCGGACAATCCGGCGATGTTCCGGTCGTTGGCGACTTTGATGGTGATGGTATGGATGATCTGACCGTCTATCGAAGCGGAACGTGGATGTCTCAGCTTTCCGGCGGAGGAAATCAAAATACTCCGCTCGGAACGGCAGGCGACCAGCTTGTTCCGGCTGACTATGACGGCGATAACAAGGATGATGTCGCAGTCTTCCGTCCGTCAACCGGCGAATGGATTTACATTGCCAGCAACGGCGGCACGACCGTTACAACGCCCTGGGGCGCGAGCGGCGACGTTCCGGTTCCGGGCGACTATGACGGCGACGGCACCGATGACTTTGCGATCTATCGCAACGGTGATTGGTGGGTATTGCGGTCAACATCCGGTGTCGGTGTATTCAGTTTCGGACTTGGCGCCGATTCGCCGGTTCCGAATGCTTACATTCCTTAATCTAACCTGTAAAGAGAAACGGAAAATATTTTTCGTTTCTCTTTCTTGCAAATAAAAAAGCGCGAACGATAAAAATCGTTCGCGCTTTTTTATTTATTAACAAATAAGTTTTAGGCGGTAAACGAAGAACCGCATCCGCATCCGCCGGTCGCGTTCGGATTTTCAAACGTAAATCCCGAACCCATCATATTCGACGTATAATCAATCGTGATGCCGTTGAGATACTGCGCGCTGAACATATCTACAAAAAGACGAACCCCGTGCTGTTCGACGATAAAATCGCCCCTGCCGCGATTCTTCCTCGATATTCAAACTGTATTGAAAACCGGAACAACCGCCCGGAACGACTCTGACGCGAAGACCTGCGGTTTCCGGCAGATCGTCTTCGCCCGCCATAAATTTTTTAACTTCTTCCGCCGCGTTCGGCGTAACCGTCATTTCAATATTCGGTGCTGCAACTGCTGACATAATTTTTTATCTATCTTCTCCTAATATATTTTCAGATTTAATAAATTCAAATCTTTACATTATTTTCAATTTTACTTGTAATCCCAGAAAATCACAAGCAATGTAATTTCTCAAAGCGAAAATCGCCGCCGACACGGTGAAAATACGGTATTTAGGATTTGAATTATCGGACTGAGTCCTTTTGCTCCGAAAATTCGCAAAATTCGGCGGTATTAAAAAAAGCGGGAAACGTTTATAAAAGTTTCCCGCTTTTCTCTATTAGAGTAAATCAACGAAAGAATTCGAATCGGCTTCAGGAAGTCAGCAAAGATTTCGCCTCTTTGCTTTTTTCTTCAGTTAACCTTTTTCCGAAGCCGCTTCCGCCTGCGGCAAAGGCAATCCGACGGCGTCGGATTTCTTCAAAGGCTTGGTTTCGGCTTCTTTTTCATCGTGATCGTTGACGATCATTTTGCCGCTCTTCTTGGAAAAGGTCAGTTTTTCTTCCGCGTCATCAAAATCAATGATGACAACATCGCCTGTTTCCACCTGCCCGGTCGCAACCAGATTCGAGAGCGGATAGACGAGAAAGCGTTCGATCGAGCGTTTCAGATGACGCGCACCGTATTTGAGATCAATGCCTTCTTTGAGCAAAAATTCCTTCGCGCTGTCCGAGCATTCGAAGATGAATTTCGTTCCCGCCGACTGCGTGATGCGGTTCTGCACGTCATCGAGTTCGATGTCTAGAATCTGACGCAGGTGATGTTCTTTCAAACTGCGGAAAACGACGACCTTGTCAATGCGGTTCATAAATTCGGGCGAGAATTTACGCTTTGCCGCTTCGAGCGCGGTGCGGTAAATTTTCGTGTCAATTTCCGTGTCGTCCGGGTCTTTGCTCGCCCCGCCGCGCGGCGCGAAACCGATGCCGCCGGAAATCATCTCGGACATTTCGCGCGCGCCCAAATTCGAAGTCATAATGACGATCGCGTTTGAAAAATCAACGCGGCGGTTGTCGCCCAGCGTCAAAGTCGCTTTGTCCAAAATTCCGAGAAGCAACTGCCAGAGCGCGTCCGATGCCTTTTCGATTTCATCAAAAAGAACGAACGTCAATTTCAAATCTTCCGTGTGCGATTTGTCCAAATTTTCCTGCGTCAGCATCGGCGATGTTTCGCGGTGTCCGAGATAACCGGGAGGCGAGCCGATGAGTTTCGCAATCTCGTGCGAATGCTGAAACTCGGCGCAGTCAATTTTGACGACCGAGTGCGGGTCGTTGGTTAAAACCTCGGCGGCGGCTTCGACGACGCGCGTTTTTCCCGAACCGGTCGGACCGAGGAACAGCATCGTCCCGAGCGGGCGCGTCGGATTGTTCATTCCCGCCAGATAGATCTGAAAAAGCCCGCTCATCCGGCGAACCGCGCGTTCCTGTCCGACAATGAGACCCGAAAGCTTGTCCTCAAACTCTTTAGCTCGCGGACTTTTGCGATCCGGGTCAAGTACGAATAATTTCTCTCCTGATTTTTCTTTTTTTACAGCCATTTCGTTTTTCATTTCGTTTCTCTCCTTTGTCTATCAAAAACGCTTTCTCAAGGCGTTTTCACATCATTTCATAGACGAATACTGAAAACTAACTTTGCCAAGGGTGATTCCGGCAAGTAGTCGCTTATATTGATGATTTCAAAGGTGTTTAAGTTTGCTAAAATTGGCGTTGTGAAAGATATGTCAAATACTGGAATTTCAGAACCGAGCGCGGCTCTGCTTTATTGTTTAACACAAAATTAATAAAATGTGCAAGTGGAATTTTATTGAAAAAACCCGCGAAACTTCAAATTTTTTCGCGGGTTTTTGTCTTCGATTAATCGTAATATTCTAAGCCGAGATGAGTTATCAAATCTTCGCCCATCAAATAGCGCAGAGTATTTTTTAATTTTTTGAGCTGGATAAAAATGTCGTGTTCGGGATAAAGCCCTTCGGCGGTCTGCGGCGCTTTGAAATAAAACGAGAGCCATTCCTGCACGCCCTTCATTCCGGCGCGCTGCGCGAGATCCAAAAACAGCGCGAGATCGAGAACGAGCGGCGCGGCTAAGATGGAATCGCGGCAGAGAAAATCAATCTTGATCTGCATCTTGTAGCCGAGCCAGCCGAAAATATCTATATTGTCCCAGCCCTCTTTGTTGTCGCCGCGCGGCGGATAGTAATTGATGCGGACGACGTGCGAAAAATCTTTGTAAAGCTCCGGGTAAACGTCGGGCTGTAAGATAGTTTCGAGAACCGAAAGTTTCGATTCTTCTTTCGTTTTGAAGTTTTCGGGATCGTCCAGAACTTCGCCGTCGCGGTTTCCCAGAATATTCGTCGAATACCAGCCGTCGAGACCGAGCATACGGGATTTGAGTCCGGGCGCGAGAATCGTTTTCATTAAGGTCTGTCCGGTTTTGAAATCCTTGCCGCAAATCGGCACTCCGTTGTCTTCCGCCAATTGCGTCAGCGCGGGAATATCAATCGTCAGATTCGGCGCGCCGTTGGCGAACGGCACATTGGATTTAATCGCCGCGTAAGCGTAGATCATCGAAGGCGCGATGCGTTCGTCGTTGTCATACATCGCCTTTTCAAACGCCTCGATCGAATTATGAATATCCGAGGGTTCGAGATAAATTTCGGTCGAAGCCGCCCAGACGATTACTAATCTTTCACAGCCTTTTTCTTCCTTAAATTTGGCAATGTCCGCCATCAATTGTTCGGCAAGTTCCATCTTGTTCTTGCCGTCTTTGACGTTCGTCCCGTTTAGCCGCTTGACGTATTTGTGATCGAAAACCGCCGGCATCGGCTTTAACGATTCGAGCTGTTCGCGCAAATCTTCGACCAGAGCTTTTTCCAGAACTCCGGCATGCAAAGCCGCTTCGTAAGCCGTGTCGGAAAAAATGTCCCACGCGCCGAATTCGATGTCGCTTAAATTAGCAAGCCCGACAAAATCCTTGATCTTCGGAACGCGGTTGTCGGTTCGCTTTCCCAGCCGGATCGTTCCCATCTGCGTCAGAGAACCTATCGGCTCTGCCGTTCCCTTGCGAATCGCCTCGACACCGGCGACAAATGTCGTGCTGACCGCGCCGAGCCCGACCAGTAAAACACCTAACTTTCCTTCTGCGGGAGCAATCTCCACACCTTTTTCTACCATTTAAATTGAAATTTCCTCCGAGAAATGAAATACAAATGATACATTTCCAAAAATGTTAAGGCAAATATGAAAGAGTTTTTGACGGGTTAAAATTCGACTATCTTTTCTTCCGGCGCGTCATTGCCTTCCGCGGTTTTCCATTCTTCGAGCGAATCGTAGATCGGCGAATCGAATTCGACGAGGGATTTGACCTCGATGCCTTCGATCTCTTTCGGCGCGTTTTGAAATTTGACGATCGCGCCGAAACCGATGACTTCCGCGCCGAGTCCGCGCAAAAGCCGCCGCGTTTCGCGCAGGGTCGAACCGGAGCGAACGATGTCGTCAACGACGATGCACGGGTTGATCTCGAAACTTTTCAGATAATCGGGAAATTCCCGCTCGCCGTTTTCCCGGTTAGCCCAGTAAATTTGTTCGGCATGCAGAGCGTCGCGGATGCTGAACGCGACTGGAATCCCGTCCGCGCTCGGACTGACGACGGAAATCTGCGGAACTTCGCGCGAAATATTCGTGTCCATACGGAATTTGCGGCTCAAACCGACCGCCAGAACGCGCGCGTTATCGGAAAAATGAAACGCCATCGGGAGTTTGAAATAATGCGACGCATACTGCCCGCCCGCGCTGACAAACCGCCCGAAACGATACGCGCCCGTTTCTTTCAGGATTTGCATAACCGATTCCGGTGAAGGTATTAGATTGATCACTCGTTTTCTCCAAAACTGTTTTGATAAATTAAAGACTGAATAATAGCTTTGTCGAAAATTTATGGCAAGTTTTTTGGGAGCTTAATTGAAATCTTAAAACTCTACTTTTTCTAAAATTTTTGTAAAAGCAATAACGCCGGGATTGGTTTTCTTAAAATCCGCGGCAATTTTTTCGGCTTCGTCGGGCGGGATGTGAACGGCGATGATCTTTTTCGGAGCGAACTGCTCTTTGACCAGATTGCGACCGTCTTCGGAAAGCAAAAACCAATACGGAATAAACGCGATGTCAATATTTTCTTTTGCCAGATCGAACGAAGCGAAATTCTCATCGGTCATACCGGCATCGCCGATATGCAGAAATTTCATGCCGCCGACTTCGATCAAATGTCCCATATTCTGAATCTCACGAAAGCGTTCGCTTCCATGACGCAAACCTAAAAACTTTACTTTTATTCCGTCGTGGTTTAACTCGAAAAACTTTTTCCATTCGTGCGTTACGGGCTTGATCTGTAATTTTATTTTTTCATAATCCGCAAAATTTTTGGCGACTTCGCTGACGGCTTGCTCCGATGAAGCGAAAATCGCGGTCGGATTGTTTTGCAGATGAAGCGCGACCGATTCGGGATGAAAATGATCGAGATGAATATGCGAAACGAGCAGAAGATTGATCTTATCATACGGCTTTTGCGCGTTTTCCAAAAGATTCTGCAAATCAGGCGGCGGAAAAGCGTAAGCCGGTTCGTATTCGCGGTGCAGAGAGTCAATCAAAACCTTTTTATCGCCTGACGAGATCAAAACGCCCTCGTTGGCGATGTATGTAACGGTGATTTTCGCATTACCTTTTATTTCTTTTTGCTTGGGAGTTTCAACCTTTTTATTCTGTCCGCAAACGGTCGTTGTCAAAAAAAGAAAGAGCAAAAAAATCTTGATAAAATTTCTCATAAAACGCGCCTCATTCGGATTATACGGCGATTTTATTTAGTTTGGTTTCACAAAAATTTCAGCTTCGATAACTCCGGTAATCAATTTCGCGGAAAATATTGTCGCGGTTTTCAATCTCGGCAAGTAAATCGGGATTCAAATTATTTTCTCTCAACCCTTTCTCGATCAAATTAAAACGGTGAATATGCGATTGAAAACGGCGCGAAGAATACTGCACGGTCGTGCCTTGATAGATTTGAAACGCCCAATCGCTCGATTGCGCTAAAAGCAGTTCTCGCGCTGCCTGATTAAGTGCGCGGCGTTCGAAATCATTCGGATGCTCGTAAAAATTTGCGAGGCGCGTCATCTTTTTTTCCGCGTCGTGCTGGTAAGGATACATCCATGAATTTCCCTCGTTGAGCCAGACTTTGTAATAACCGAGTTCGCCCCAACTCGATGCGGTCGGCTGTTGGAATTGGATCGGAATGTTTGCGTCAAGATAATCGCCGGGCGTTACCGCCGAAATCTCGTTTTGGTCGAAATGCAGTTTGCGGAAAAGATAATCAATGAACTGCGGACCTTCGAACCACCAGTGACCGTAGAGTTCGGCATCGTAAGGCGATGTAACGAGCGGCGGATGTCCGCCGAAAACGCGGCGGAGTTTGTGCGCCTGCTCGATGCGTTTGTGAATAAAATCCGAAGCGTGTCCGGCTGATTTTTCGGTCGCAATCGCCGGAATATAAGGCTGTTTCTGATTCTGCGGCGTGTCGCGTCCCGAAATTCGGAAATATTTTAATCCCAAATGGCGGCGGTTTCCGTCTTTGTGCAGATGCGGTTTTAAATAATCCAAAGGCAAATCCCAGCCGACATCTCTATAAAATTCGCGGTAAAACGGATCGCCCGGATAACCGACTTCCGCGCTCCAGACCTGTTGGGAAGTTTCGACATCGCGGGCAAACAGCGCGACACCGTTCGGACATCGGACCGGCGCGTGAACGCCGTAGCGCGGGCGCGGATCGCCGTAAAGAATCGCGTGTGAATCGCCTATAAAATATTCGATTCCCGCATCTTTCAAAAGATTTTCGATGCCCGGCTCATACGCGCACTCGGCGAGCCAGATGCCGCGCGGCTGTCTGCCGAAATGTTTTTTGTAATTATTGACCGCGATTTCAATTTGAGCGCGGCGCGATTCGTGCGTTGAAATAAGCGGCAAAAATCCGTGCGTCGCACAGCACGTAATGATTTCCAGAACGCCTTCTTCCTGAAGCTCGCGGAAAGCATTGATCAAATTTCGATTGTATTTATTGTTCCAGAGTTCTAATGAATTTGAAAAAAGATCAACATACATTTTCACCGCGTCGTAAAACTGCGCGTCTTCGCGGCTCACGCGGTCGAGTTCTTTTTCCGCCAAAGCGAGCAGATTTTCGAGATGCCGCGTGTAGCGTTCTTCCAAAAGTTTGTCGGCAAGCATTTCGCAAAGCGGCGGCGAGATGTTCATCGCCAGACGCGGCTTTGCGCCCGCTTCGTGAAGACGCTGGAAAATAAAAATGAGCGGCAGATACACTTCCGTGATCGCTTCGTAAAGCCAGTCTTCTTCGAGAAATTCGGGATATTCGGGATGACGGACGAACGGCAGATGCGCGTGTAGAATTAAGCTAAAATATCCGGTCGGCATAATAAAAAAGTTTGCAGGTAGTTTACAGGAAGTTGCAGATAGTTGCAGGTAGTTAGGAGCAATTTCTCAAGTTTGAAAATAATTTTCAAAAAACTTTCTGTCAAATATCTGCAAATTGTCTTTAACTTTCTGTAAACTACCTGCAACTTTCTGCAACTTTCTGCAAACTTTTTTCAAGAACTGATCGGCGAAAGTTTCTCACCGAATTTCGGCAAAACTTTTTTCGGCACGATTCGTTTTCTCAAAGTTTTCGGGAAATTGATCAGACTTTCGCCATAGACCGCCGCGCCGATCTCTTCTTCTTCGAGAAGTTCCACCTCGTCGGCGAAAATATCGAAATATTCGCGCAGAGCTTTCATTGCGTTTTCCGCCGTCAGTTCGCCGAGCAGATTTTCCAGAAAAGCGAACAGAGCAGGGCTGATGTGTTCGCGCAAATCTTTCATTGAGATTCCCGACGCGATGGCGAGCAGAGCAAAGCGCAGTTCGTCCGCGTCAATCGTCGCAAATTCTTCCGTGTTCGCGCCCGTGAACATCGCAAAAGCGGCGCGGGTGGCGGTTTCGGCTTGGTCGGTGTCATCGCCGATCATGGCGACTTCGAAAGCGTCCTGTTTGTAACCGGCGATGTCGAGAACTTCGGCAAATTCGCGGGCGGAAACGGCAAAATCTTCGTCGGTCGCAATGCGCGGAGAAGGCGATTTGCGCGGCGTTTCGATGGTGTTTGAAAAAATGATTCGGATATACGGACGGTTCGGCGCGTAAAAACCGACTTCGGCGCGATAGCTTGCGTCGGGTTCGACGTTAAACCACCAGTTGCCTTCCGCTTCGACCGGAAAGATTTGTTCCTGTTCGTTTCGGAGATTGACGATCTTGGCGACGAGCTGATAACTTCCCGTGTTTCCCTGAAACGCTTTTTGTAAAGTCTGATACGGATTGTTTTTGATTGACCAGTAAAAATAAAGCCGGTGCGGTGTCTGCATCAAAAGCCGCGCGCGGTTTTCGCGTTCGAGTTCGGGCAGTTTCGGCTCGGCAAGTTCCTGAAAGATCGGGTCTTGTTCCTCTTCCTCGTCAATCAATCCGGCATCCACCAAAAACTGCGGCGGCTCGACTCCGGCTTCGATGATCTCTTCTTCCGTTTTCGCCGGCGAAGATTTCGCAACCGGATTTTCGCCGTATTCAAAAGTCCTGACTTCGTCCTGCAAAGTTTCTTCCGTTTCCAAATCTTTTTCCTGTTCGTTCATAAAATAAAAAATCTCCGCTCAAAATTAAACGAAGATTATGCAATCTTTTTACTGAAACGGCAAATTTTAAGGATTTTTTTTGACGCAAGAGCGCGAAGATTAATTTACGTCGGGAGTTTATAGAATTTTCTCCTGACGATATAGAGTTTCGTCTTGATGTTATAGAGTAATCTCTCGACGAAACTAAGCAATCTCTTGAGATTATTAAGGAATACCGGAAGAAAAGTAAATTACCCACGTTGCCAGTTATGGAATTAATCAAATATTTATTGAAATTAAGAAGATCAAACCGCGAAATCACACGAAGAAACACGAATATAAGACAAACATTTCGTGTAGTTTAGTGTTGTTTCGTGGTTGAAATTAAAAATGTTCATAACCGGCAACATGGGTTAAATAATCTTTAGAGAATATTCAAAAAGAGTTGTGAACTAAAAGTAATGCTCAAAAAAAACGACTTTCGGAATAAGTGAAAAGTGATAGGTCATAAGTGAGAGGTTAAATATATTCTTGTCTATCACTTTTTACTTTTCACTTATCACTTATTCCGAAGTTCAATCGGGTTAAAATTTCAACCGGCATTGCTTTTAGTTCACTGCCCAAAAAAGAAATAGGAGATTGAATTTCGATTAAAAATTCAATCTCCCTTTAAAATCTCTTTTGCGATTGTGCCTTTGCATTAAATTTTCACTTCGCTTTTTCGACTTTGCGGAGTTTGATCTCGACCTTGCCCATACCGGTTTCGATCTTTGAGCGGACGGGAATGCGGCGGTTGTCGTCGGTGATCCAGATGGTCATTTCGCCTTTTTGTTCGATCATCCGGTTTTCGCCGAAAACTTCCGGTTCGATGCGCCAGCACATCACTTTGCCGAGAACGGTTTTTTGCTTTTCTCTTCCCGTTATACGGATCGGAACTTGATACACCATTCCCGAATCGCTAACCGACATCATAAAAGTTTTGCCGACGGCAAACGGCAGACGCCGCAGGGCGTAAATGCCGGAAAGCAGATCATGCGTTTCGTCGCCGATTGACGAAGCGACGCGGCGCGGCGGTTTCTGCGGGTCTTTCGGGTCGGTTTCAACGTATGTAACTTTTTCCTTCGTGTAATCGAAAACCGCTTCCGAATCGCGCACGCGGTCGCGCTGTTCGTCGCGTTTGACGGTTTTTAGAACTGTAAACGAATCGCCGTCAACGGTTGATTGAACTTTTTGATAAAACGAAAAATTGAAAAGTTTTAAAAGCGTTCCCTTCGAGCGGGCTTCGGCGTGAATAAAATAATCTTCTTTGTCGGGCGAATTATAAACCGTCATCGAAAGGTCGGCGACATCAATCCCGCGCAGAAGCAATTTGCTGAAATTGCCCTCGTAGGTCAGCTTTTCACCGGCTTTGTAAAGATTGAGAGTTGACGGCGGCTGTGCGGACAAAAAAGCGCAAAGACCGAAAATCAAACAAAAAGAAAAGATCAGACGTTTCAGATTCATAAAAACCACCCTTGATAAAATGCTTTGACCGATAAGACCGCCAGAGCGAAGAACCAGCCGATGGCGGCGCGATATTCCCGGTAACGTAAGTATAACTCGAAATCGAATTTTGCGTCCATTTTTTTTCCGGCTGAAAGACGCGGAAAAAACAGCGGAACTTCCCTTGCATACCGCTCATATTTTTCGCCGAAAATATGTGTTAGCTCCTGCGATTCGACGCGCATCACCGGCAAATAGATGCCTAAGAACAAGGCGACAAAAAGAGGCGCGAGCCACCAAACTCCCGCCGCGATCGTAAAACCGACTCCGAGAATAAAACTTCCCAAGTAGAGCGGATTGCGCGTATAGGCATACGGACCGGAAACCGCGAGTTCGAGATTTTTGCGAATATGTCCCGACGACCATGCCCGAATCAAGATGCCGAAAAAAGCGATTATTCCGCCGACGATCAACGTCCAAAATTGCGGTTTAGCAAAAATCAAAAAAACCGCCGCAAATAAAAATCCTAAAGGAACACGAAATCTTTGCAGAAGCGTTCCGCCGCGTTTACTCATTATTTATTTTTGTCCACAGATAAACACAGATGGACACAGATGTTTCTATTTTAAAAGCATATCGAAATAATTTTTTCCATCTGTGTTTATCTGTGTTCATCTGTGGATAATTTCTCTTTTATTTCTCTATCAAAAACAAGTATTCCTGATTCGGCTCCTGCGTTTCGCGCGTCCAATCGTTTGTCCAGCGCATCGAAGCCATCACGTTCTGCCGGTAATCAACTTTGACGAAATCGAGAATTTTTCCCGAACTTTCCAAAACTTCAAAAAGCTCCTCGCGCGTCGCCCGTCCGCCCGAACTGTAGGACAAAATTATGTATCGCGCCCGCGTTTTTGCAAGCAGTTTTTCAATCGCTTCGGTTACAACGAATCTTCCGCTTTCTCCCTTTCGGAAATCTTCAAAAATCGAACCTGCGGTTGCGTCTGCCGTATCAATCCGCCGTTTCGCTTTACCGAAAAGCTCGGGCTTGTCATTTAGAACGACGCTCGTCCAGACGTGATAATACGCCGCATAACGAATGCGCGACGGCGGCATTTTCTCGTTGTTCGAGCCATACGGCGGATCGAAATAGGCGAGATCGCATTCTACTTTTTCGATCAGATCAAAAATATTCCGGCAAAATACTTCGTGCCGTTTTTCCGATCTGAAAAGATGCGGAACTTCCATTTTCAAATTATTGAACGAGCGCGGCGACCAGTGATTTAAGTATGCCGCGTAATGTCCGAGCGTGTTGTCAACTTTATCGAGCGCGAGAATCAAACTTGTCAGTAGAACACTTTTTTCCGTTTCCGCCAAATTCAATTTATCAATTTCATCACGGACGGCATCGAGTTTCCGCGTGTTGTGCATCTGCCACGGCTTTTTCAAACCGTCCGCGCCGAACGATTTTTTAACCGACGGCAAACCGCCGTAATGCGCGGTAAACCAGCCGTCTTTCGGCTGCAGATGATTCAGATGCTCGATGATCTCGCCGTAAAATTTTTCCGGTCGTTTATTTTTCAGATAACACAAAGCGAAAACTTTCGACCAGACAGCCGTATCGTTGGCGATGACTTTTTTTCCCGTCCGGGCAAAGGCTTGCGAAACGCGCGTCGTTCCGGCAAAGCCGTCAAATACGGTTTCAATTTCCACTTTCCGCGCAAGCTGTAAAATATACGGCAGAAGTTTTAATTTTGAACCCGCAAGTTTGATGCCTTCGGTTTCGGGAATTTTCATTTCAATTTTCTCTGTCTGACGCTTGTTTCATCAATTACGGTAAAACGGTTTTCCGGCTCAAGTTGCTCGACCATCAATTTTTCCAAAAGCAGTTTTCCCGCATCGTTCGGCGTTTGCCCTTTTAAGCGAAAATAAATAACCGCCGGAGGTTGTTCTCTTTGATATTTGAAAATCAATTCGCCGTAATCCCGGTCAAACGTGAGAATTATTAAATTTTCGTCAACCGCTTTTTGTAAAACTACTTCATCGGACGCTCCGCTTAATTCTTCGCTGACGCTCAGAACTTCATAGCCGCTTTCCCGCAGTAATTTTATGCTCGAAAATGGAAAATTTTCATTGGCTAAGAATCTCATCGGGTTGTTTGCTGCAAAGGAAAGTAGATTTCTTGTTCCACGCCTTCAAGCAAATAGGCGAAAACCGCCCGCAGATCATCAGATTTTAAAGTCGGATAGCTTTCCAAAATCATCTCTTCCGTCCAACCGTTTGAAAGTAATTCTAAAATCAATTCGACGGAAATTCTCGTCCCTTTTATGACAGGCTTTCCGGCTAAAATTTTTTCGTCGGAATGAATGTGTTTTCGCCAATCAATCATTTTATAACCTCTGCGCTTGATTTTAATCTTTTTTGCAGGGCTTGGAAAACCGTTTCGACCTCGATTTCCATACAAACCCAGTTTCCGCACTCGCCTTTTTGCCAACTGCCCTTCTTCCGGCGGTTGCAGTTTAGACGGCATTCGAGATCGGTTCTTTCGACGCAGATGTCCTGCGGGTTCGGACTGCCGTTAAACCACCATTCGGTCGGACCGAAGATGCCGACGACCGGCGCGCCTGCCGCGACCGCGAGATGCGTCGGTCCGGTGTCGCCGCCGACATAGACGCGCGCGCGCTTCGCCAGTTCGTAAAAACCTTTCAAACCGGGCGCGGCGTGAAAAATTCTGCCCGTTTTATTGGCTTCTATAACTTTTTCCGCCAGTTTTTTTTCGTTCGGCGCGGTCGTTATGATCGAAAAAATCCCTTTTTCTTCCCAGAGCCGGTCGGCGAGTTCGCCGAATTTTTCCGCGCTCCAGAGTTTTGTTTCCCAGCCGCCCGCCGGATTTAAAATGGCGAAATTTTCGCTCGTTTGTTCGATGATCCGTTCGGCTTCTTTTTTGTGTTCTTCATTTGTAAAAATCGGAAACTCGAAATTTCCGGTCGGAACTTTTATATTCAACGCTTTTTCCGCCAGTGCGAGATTTTTGCGAACGACGTGAATTCCCTGTTCGACTTTGACCGTATCGGTCAGCAAAAAACGGCTCATGGGTTCGCGCAGATTTTCCTTGTCGAAACCGAAACGCTTTTTGGCTTTCGACAGTTTGGCAATTGCGGCGGATTTGAAAAGTCCCTGAAAATCGAGCGCGATGTCGAAACGGGAAACGCGCAGATTTTTTATCTGCCGTCCGGCATCGAGCAGAATTTCTTCGATGATTTTTCCGCCGCGAAGCGAGCGCGTGTCAATTTCGATCAGATGTTTTAAAAGTTCGTTGCCGTGCAGGATTTCCGCCATCCGCGTTTCGACCGCCCACGAAATTTCCGCGCGCGGCAATGCGCGGCGAATTGCCGCCAGCACCGGAAGCGTGTGAATTATGTCGCCGATACTGCTGAGTTTGACGATGAGAATTTTCATTTTTATAAATAAAGATTAAAAATTAAAAACTCTTTGTTTTTCGGGATATATTTTTTCTCTTGATTCTCATAAATCAGATGTATTCCCAAATGATAATTCAATAAAGAAAATAACAAAAATCAAATAAGTCTGGCATATTTTGTCTAAAATGTTTTATTTTATTAATTAAGGGCTTGCCTTCCCGCCGACTGCCTGATTACAAAAAATTATGAGCCGTAAACAGCGACAAGAGCGCGATTTGCGCCCCGCGCTCGTATTTTTGACCGGCGACCTGATCGCCGTGCCGATTCCTCTCGAACGCGAAGAAGTCATCCTCGGACGCGCGCTCGAAGCCGATGTGCGCGTCAACGATTCGAAAGTTTCGCGCCGTCACGCGCGGATTCTGACTGTTTCAAATCCCGTTAGCGGAAATACCGAGTATATTCTTGACGATCTCAATTCACGAAACGGTACGCTTTTAAATGGTCAAAAAGCAGCTAAAGAAATTCTGCATCACGGCGACAAAATAACCATCGGCGAACAAATCCTGCGTTTTGAAATGCTCGACGAGATTGACCGCGAATACCAGCGGCAGATTCACCGCCTGCTCTCGCACGACGATCTGACCGGACTGCTTTCGAGCCGTTCGTTTTTTTCCGAACTCCGGCGCGAAGCCGCCAAATCCAGAGAATCGAAAAAGCCTTTCTGCGTTTTGATGATGGACATTGATTTTTTCAAAGATGTCAACGATACATACGGGCATCTGACGGGCAGTAAAACGCTGGAAGAGATCGGCGGCTGTATTATGAAAAATCTGCGGAGCGGCGACGCGGCGGCGCGATTTGGCGGCGAAGAATTTGCGGCTTTTCTGCTCGATGCCGAACTCGGTCAGGGCTTGGTTGCGGCGCAGCGCATCCGCTCGGAGATCGAAAATTTCGATTTCAGCGTGATCCGCAAAGGCAAGCCGTCGGAAAAACATAAGATCACGATCAGCATCGGCGTTGCAAACTTTCCGAATGATACGACCGACCCGATAGAACTCGTCGAAATGGCTGATTCCGCACTTTACCGCGCCAAACGCGAAGGCAGAAACCGCGTCTGCGCTTACCGCGACCTGCCGCCCGAAGAATCGGACAAAACGCTTCCGGGGCGAACCGGGTAAAGTTTTGCAACCTTTGCGACATTTCAAACGTGAAAACGAATCGAAAAAGTTACGAGCTTGAATTTTCGCGTTTTCAGACAAAAATCAAATACAGTAAACAACTTATCGGCGCAAAACGACAATCTAACTTTTTCGTGCTAAACTGGCAAACTAAAGTTGTGAGTTATAAATTATGAGTTGTGAGTTTGAATGATAATAAAAATAGAAAACTCACAACTCATAACTCGCAACTCACAACTATTTAAAAGATCGTGATTACAAAACTAAACCTTTCCAGTCATCCGTTTCGCAACCGCACTCTGCCGTATGTGCTTGCGCTTCTGCTCGTCGCGTTTGCGGTCGCGGGCGCGGTTCTCTCGTTTGCGCGTCTAAACACCATTGCCGAACAAAACGAACTCGCTAAAGATCAGACGGAGAAAATGCAGGCGGATTTAAACGACCTTAATCAAAAAGGCGTGCTTGTCCAACAGCAATTAACGCCCGAAGAACAGGCTCTGCTTATCGCCGCGCATAAGCTCGTCGCCAACAAAAATTTCGGCTGGTCGCAGCTTTTCGCCAATCTCGAATCGCTTTTGCCGGGAAGCGTCAGCGTGTCGCGCATCGCGGTCGAAAACGTCTATAAAACCGCCGACGGCAGAACTCAGGCGGAACTCGATTTCGCCGTTTTGAGCCGCGATTACCAGAGCGTTCTGACGATGATCGAAAGAATGAACAACAGCGGCGCGTTTCAAGCCGACCTGCGCGGTCAGGATTTACAGCAAAGCGAGCATTTTACATACACCGAATATACGCTTCATCTCGTTTATCGTCCGCCCGCCTATATTGCGTCCGCGCCTTCGAGCGATGTCGCGCAAAATCAGTAGGCAGTTGGCAGTAAGCAGTAAGAGAAAAGTAATGGAAGAGAATAAAAATAAAGATCAAGAGCATCACGAAGAATCCGAAATCGTCGTCAATAATTACGGAGCGACGAAGGATTCGACCGTTGTCGTCGAAGAAGATGACCGCACCGTGCTTTTGACCGAAGACGAAACCGTCGTCATCGAAAAAACTCCGGCGATTGACGTTGTTCCGAAAAACCGCCCGCGAAAAGTTTACGCGGGAATGTGGGGACCGGTCGAGATCGCAACTGTCGGTGTCGCCATGCTCGCCGTTTTGACAACCATTCTGCTGTTCGTTTTTCTCGTCCTTCCGGCGCAGAAAGAATTGGACGAAAACCGCGCGCGGCGTGATCAGTTGGAGCGCGAATTGATCGAAGCCCGAAACAAATACGGAACGATCACGACGACCGAAGAGCGCGTCAGAGAATTAAAAGAAAGCGTCCAGAATTTTGAAGACAGCTATCTGCCGAACGCGACACAGGGAAAAACCGCGCTTTACCAGCGCGTCAACGGTTTGATCGCGGCTTACGGTTTGATCAATACGACCGGACCGGATTATGCACCGCTCGAAATTGATTCGCGGCAGGCAATCGAAGTTTCGCCGAACGAAAGCGGAAAGTCCAAGTTTCAGAGTCTTTTTCCCGGCGATTATGTAACGATGACGGTCGAAGGTTCGTATCAGAATCTGCGCCGTTTTATCCGCGACATCGAAACGAGCGAACAATTCGTCATCATCAGCGCGGTCGAACTCGAACCGGCGGAAGGCGAAGATAAAAATAAAACAGTGCAAACCGCGCAAAACAATCCGAACCAGCAGACGACGCAGACCGACCCGTATAACCGCGTCATTCAGCAGTATCCGGGCGCGATTCAGCCGCCGCCGCAACAGCAGCCGCAAACCGCGCCGCGCGCCAACCGCGGAAAGACGCACGGCGAAACCGTCAGTTTGAGATTGGAAATGGCGGCTTATTTCCGCCGTCCGAATGTTTTGACGGAAACGCCTATCACGAGCCAGACGCAGTAATTCGTATTTAATCAAATGAAGATTTTCGAAGGAAAAACGCCAACCGAAAGAAATAAGATCATTGCCGCCTCGGTGCTCGGCATAATGGCTTTGTTTTCGCTCTATCTCGCCTTCGGCGGAAGCCTTTTCAGCAGTAGTAAAACGACCGTAACCGTTACCGCTTCGCCCTCGCCGTCGCCGAACGGATCGCCGAATTCCGCTAATTTAACACCGATCAAAATTCCCGACGATGCGGCGATCATCAGAGATTGGACGACCACTCCGATCATCTCGCCCGGAGCTTACGGCGCGCCCGAACCGGGCAGAAATATTTTCGCTTTTTACGAACCGCCCGTGCCGACGCCGTATTCGCCGACGCCGTATGTTCCGCCGCCGGTCGTTACGCCGAAACCGCCGACACCGACACCGACTCCGCCGATCATGATCACGTTTATGAATCCGCAGAGCGTCTTTGCCGGTCAAAAAACTTTCCGTTTGCAGTTAAACGGCGAAAGATTTCCGGCAGATGCGCAGATCATCTTTGCCGGAAGTCAATTGCCGACCGTCTATGTCAGCGCGAATCAGATTTACGCCGATGTTCCGGCAAATTTGATCCTCGGCGAAGGTCCGCGTCAGATTTGGATCGTTTCGTCCGATCCGAAATTTTATTCCAACCAGTTTCTCTTGAATGTTCAAGCGCCGCCGCGACCGCAGTTTCAGTATTACGGCGTCGTCGCCCGCAAGCGTTACAATAACGACACGGCGTATATCAAAGAACAGGGCAAACCGGATGTTATTTCCGTGCGGCTGAACGATGTCGTCGAAGAAAGATTTAAACTGGTCAGCATTTCGCCGCAGGAAGTCGTTGTCGAAGATACGCGCCTGGGTTTCCGGCACAAAGTCCCGCTGGTCGCCGAATCGGCATCGAGCGGAAGCGGCACGGGCAGAGGACCGATCAGAGGCAACACATATAATCCGCCGACCTATATTCCGCCCGTCAATCCGAATCCGAATCCGAATGTAGATCAGCAGAACCCGCCCGGCATTCCGCCCGGCATTCCGCGCTACAATCCGACTCCGCAGCCGCAGAAAAATCCCGATAAAAAAGAAGAGGATGACGGCGATGACGGCGACGGCAACAGGTAGAGAATGTTTTTGAAAAAACCGGCAAATCCGAAATCCGAAATCCGAAATCCGAAACCGGAAGAGGGTTTTTCACTGATCGCCATTCTGGCGGTGATGGCGATTTTTGCGATTGCCCTGCTTGCCGTCGCGCCGACCGTCCAAACGGAAGTCCAGCGCGAAAAAGAACTCGAAGCCATCCGGCGCGGCGAAGAGGTTGCCGAAGCCATCCGCCAGTATCTTTTATATTATCGCGGCACGAAATATCCCGACTCGATGGACGAACTGCTCGAAGGTTTGCCCGTCCCGGGCGGAACAAGAAACCGGATGATTCTGCGCCCGTCGGCGGCGGTTGATCCTTTGAGCGAAGACGGCAAATGGCAGCTTGTTCCGATCAATAAAATGGCGACCTTTACGCGCCGCGTTCAAAATTACAACGGCGGTGTTTTGCCTTCGTCGGGCGACCTGCCGCTCAATATTCAAAACCAGCTCGGACAATTCGTTACGACCGTCGAACTCGGCACGGAAGACGACGTGGACGGACCGGCGAGCGAAACCGACCAGGACACCTTCACGACCGAAAACACGCCGTTTATCGGTGTCGTCAGTCAGAGCGAGCGAAAATCCGTTATTCGCTATTACGGCATCGGAAATCATTCAAAATGGGTTTTCACGCCGCTTTTCCGCGGTTCGGGCATCGCCAATATGGGCGGAAGACGAAATAATCAGCGCGTTACGTCAAATTCGCAGGTCAGAGAAGAACCGTAATTTTCCCGCCGTTTTTTTCAAATTCTTTTTTTATCAACGCTTCTGGCAATCACCCGCAAAATCTGTAAAATAGAATTTCGTAAATTTTTGCAGCGGACAAATTATCAAAATGGAAGAATTCTTAAAACAGTTAATGGGTAAAAAAGTTGACATCTCCTGCGGGTCGAACGCGACCGTCAGAGGCGATGTCGTTGATGTCAAGGGCGGAATTTTGTATCTCCGTGACGAACACGAGCGCGTCGCCTACGTCGCGGTTGACAAGATCGCCATCGTCTGGGAGTGCAAAGACAGCCTGACGCGACCGGGCTTTGTCGTTTAAAAAACATGGCGGAAACGCGACCGCAAGGGCGTGTTTCATTATCGCTTTAAACACGCTCCCTGACGGTCGCGGTTCCGCCACTTAATCTTAATGAAGAGTTTTATCTACTGTGTTTTATTTTTTTTCGTTTTTTCTAACGGCAATCTCACCGCCCAAAATTTTGACCGGCAAACTCACCAAAAAATTCTCG
Organism: Pyrinomonadaceae bacterium; assembly: GCA_041940425.1. GTDB lineage: Bacteria > Acidobacteriota > Blastocatellia > Pyrinomonadales > Pyrinomonadaceae > DATHTS01. The sequence goes on along the minus strand of JBGTSF010000008.1, from coordinate 77,710 downwards.
GCGCGATAGAAAACCGCGATTACGCCGCCGCCGTTCAAGAGCTTCAAACGCTTCAAAAATCCGATAGAAAGACTTTCGAGCTAAATAATTACGATTATCTTTTAGCGCGTCTGGCGGAAAACCGCGGCGATTTCGCGCTCGCTTCGGCAAATTATCAATCGGTCGCAAAGCGCGATTCGGTCTTAAAGGAATACGCGCTTTTTCATCTCGCGGAAATCGCGCGTTCGAGCGGAAATCTGCTTCTCGAACGCGCTTTTTTACAGGAAATTTTCGCCATCGCGCCCGAAAGTCTCCTGATTGACGCGGCAGAAGCGCGAATCGCGCGAAGCTATTTTGAAAGTAAGAATTTTGAAAAGGCAATAAATCTTTTCAACAATCAATCAGTATCCAAAGACCAAAGACCAAAAACCAAAGACCAATCAAGCAATCGCTTGATTCGAGAAAATCTCGTTTTGCTCGGCGAAAGTTATCTGCAAGTTGGAAAACAAACCGAAGCGCGGGAAATTTTCAACCGTTTGATCTCGGATTTGCCGAACGCCGCGCAGCCCGATGATTACGCGCTCGCCGCCGCGAAAGGCTTGGATTTGATTGACGGCGGCGAGGAAAATTTCGGCAAAACCGCACCCGAACTTTCCGAAAGCGAACACCTCAAACGCGCCGATATTTATCAATTTAACCGCGATTTTGCGAACGCGCGTCTGCATTACAAAGCGGTCATCAAAAATCATCCGGCGAGCAATCTGATGCCGAATGTTTTTTATCAAACCGGAGTCGGTTTTTCGCGCGAAGGAAATTTTCTGCGGGCGATTGATTGGTTTGAACGCGCCGTCAAAGAATTTCCCGACTCTTATATCGCCGAAGACTCGCTGAGCCAGACGGCATCGGCTTACGCGCGGATCGGAAAAACCAACGAAGCGGTTTCGCGTTATCAAAAGCTCATCGAAAAATATCCCGACGGCAACCGCGTCGAACGCGCGTATTTAAATATTATTGACGTTCTGCGCGACGCGGGCGAAACCGCCGAAGTTCTAAACTGGACGCGAAAGACGCAGGAAAAATTCAGCGGAAAACTTCCCGAAGCAATCGCGCTTTTTTCACAGGCGAAAATCCGGCTCGCGCAAAGCGATTGGCAAAACGCGCTCGTTGATCTCGAAAAACTTCTAACCATTTCCGATCTCGGCGGAACGCGCGTTCCGGGCGGCACGAACAAAGCCGAAATCACATTTCTTCGCGGCTACGCGCTGGAACAATTGAACCGTTTTCCCGAAGCGATTGAAACATATCTTTCGATAACGGACGGACGAGCGGAATACTACGGCTGGCGCGGCACGGAAAGATTAAAGGCTCTGGCGCGGAACGAAAAATCGAAAGTGCCGGTCGAATCGAAACTCGATCTTCTGACAAGAAACATCGAAACGAGAAACGCCGAAGCGCAGAGAAAAGCGGCACAGGATGTTTTGCGTCTGACCGAAGACGCGGACACGCGCAGACGTATGCTCGAAATAATCAAAAAGTCTTACGCGACACTGCCCGATTATCAAAAAATTCCGAAATTTAATCTTCTCGAATTCGGCAGAAAAGAGATTTTAAAATCGGAACGCAAAACGCCGCTTGAAAATTCTCATAAAAATTTAGCGGACGAACTTTTGTTCCTTGGCTTGTATGACGAAGCAGCGCCCGAACTCGAAAAAAGTCTTTCGGAAAACGAATCCAATGACCAAAAACCAAAAACCGAAGACCAAAGTTTTACTTTAGCCGTTTTTTACAAACGCGGCGATATGGCGCACCGCGCCGTTGGTTTTATCGAACCTTTGTGGCGAAAAATTCCGGCGGATTTTGAAATCGAACTGATTCCGCGCGAGCAGTTGGAATTGCTCTATCCCGCGCCTTACGCCGACGCGCTTTTGAAATTCGCGCCCGAACGCGCGGTTGATCCGCGTTTCGCGCTTTCGATCATGCGGCAGGAATCGCGTTTTCGCGCCGATGTCAAATCGGTCGCGGCGGCGCGCGGTCTGATGCAGTTTATTTCTTCGACTTCCGAAAAGATCGCGCAGGAACTCGGCAAAGAAAATTTTCGTCAGGACGATCTCTACGATCCGCCGACCGCCGTTCTTTTCGGTTCGCAATATTTGTCGAATTTATTTAAACAATTTCCAAATGAGCCGCAAGCGGTCGCCGCGAGCTATAACGGCGGCGAGGACAATATGGCGCGCTGGCTTTCGCGCGCGAAATCGAATTCGCCCGACCGATACGTTCCCGAAATCGTCTATTCGCAGACCAAAGATTATGTTTACAAGGTGATGGCGAATTACAGAATTTATCAGTTTTTGTATGATGAAAATTTGAAAAATAGATAGGAGAATTGTCCACAGATAAACACGGATAAACACGGATTTTTTAAGAAACTAGGTCAGCCTAGTCAAAAATCAAAAACCATCTGTGTCTATCTGTGTTCATCTGTGAACAATTTTTCTTAAAATATTTTTCGTGTCGTTTCGTGTATTTAGTGATTAAAATTATTAAAATGAATCTATGCGCTATTTAATTTTATTTCTATTTTCGATTTTACTTTTCACGGCTTGCCGGACAGCCGAACAAAACGCTCAAACCGGAGTTCAGCGTTACAAGCTCAAAGGCAAAGTCGTTTCGGTTGACCGCGCGAAGAAAAAAGCCGAGATTGACCACGAAGAAATTCCCGGCTATATGAAACGAATGACGATGAGTTTCCCGATTCGCGCCGATTGGGTTTGGGACGATCTCACGCCGGGCGCGGAAATTACCGCCGATCTGGTCGTTGACGAGACGGCGAAAGAACCTTACTGGCTCGAAAACATCGGCATCATCGCCGCGCCGCGTGCCGATCAGCCCGCGCCGCAGGTTGACGAACGCTTCGCGCAGATCGGCAAAGACGCGCCGGATTTTACTCTGACCAATCAGGATGGCAAAAATATTTCGCTTGCGGATTACAAAGGCAAAGCTCTGGCGATCACGTTCATTTACGCGCAATGCCCTCTGCCCGAATACTGCATCAAGATGTCGAAAAACTTTTCCGATCTCGCCAATCAGGTAAACGCGGACGAAAATCTGAAAGATAAGATCCGCCTGCTTTCTATTTCATTCGATCCCGAACGCGACACGCCCGAAAAATTAAAGCAATACGGCATCGGCTATCTCGGCAAAGATTCGACGGCGACCGATTTCAAAGTCTGGCAGATCGCCGTCGGAAAGGACGCGGAAGTCAAAAAGATCGCCGACGCATTCGGTCTGCGCTACGAAGTAGATCAAAACGACAAAACGCAGTTCAATCATTCCTTGCGAACAATCGTCATCTCGCCCGACGGCAAAGTAACAAAAATCTTTCCCGGCAACGAATGGTCAAATGCGGAACTGCTGAACGAATTGCAGGCGACGATGAAATAAATTAAATTTAACCGGATTTACCAGCCAAATCAGAAAAAAATTATTGAAAACGTAATTTTTTTCAGTATAATCATTCCGCATATAAGGTTATTATGCAATGTCGTTCTTCATAACACATAAAATCAGTGTATTATGCGGAATGATTCCGCTCAATTATAAATTCGACCCTCCTTGTTGCATTTTCGCTTTCGATTTTTGACGATAATTTGCCGTGTCAACCCGGCAAACCGGTATTTATGATTATTTTCCGCAAACTGATTGAAATTGCTTTATGCTTTGTCTTTGCTGCCTTCACCAACGCGCAGGGGCAAACGATTAAAGTAACGCTTTTGGGAACGGGCTGTCCGGCACCGGTGATGAATCGCTTCGGACCGAGTATTTTAGTCGAAGCCGGTGATCAAAAACTCATCTTTGACGTCGGTCGCGGCGCGATCCAACGGCTGGCGCAAATTGATGTTAAATACAAGGATGTTCAAGGCGTGTTTTTCACGCACCTGCATTCCGATCATGTGGTCGGATTTCCCGATTTGTGGCTGACCGGCTGGCTGCACGGCAGACGGGAAATGCCGCTTCAGGTTTGGGGTCCGAAAGGAACTGTGAAAATGATGTCGCATCTTGAGCAGGCGTTTGATTACGACATCAAAATTCGGCTTTACGAAGACCGCGCCGCGCCGGACGGCGTTGTTATCGAGGCAAAGGACATTATCGAAAGCGTTGTCTATGAAAAAAACGGCGTTAAGGTAACGGCATTTGACGTTGATCACCAGCCGATCAAACCTGCCTTCGGGTATCGCATTGATTACGGCGGTCGCTCGGTTGTTTTGTCGGGCGACACACGCCCGTCGGAAAATCTTATCAAATACGCGAAAGGCGTGGATTTGCTGATCCACGAAGTCGTCGCGCCTGAAACCTTAAAGCAAAGAGGGCGAAGCGAGGAATGGATGAAAATGATCATCGCTCACCACACGACACCCGAACAGGCTGGCGAAATTTTCTCAAAGGTAAAACCGAAACTGGCACTGTATTCCCACATCGTTCTGCCATCTGCAACGGAGCAGGATTTGATTGCGCCGACTCGCAAAACTTATTCGGGCGCGCTCGAATTAGGCGAAGATTTAATGGTTATTGAAGTCAGAGAGAAAATCGAGATTCGCCGACCTACTGCAAAGACGGATCAGAGCATTTTGAAATAAACGGCGCGTCGAACAAATCAAAAGCTAAAATGAAAAATCTATTCAGAACAATTTTGCTTTTAACTTTTGTCGGGCTTTCGGCTTCGGCGGTTTATCCGTGTGTGTGTGAGATCGTGAAGCCGGAGAAAAAACTCCGCAAGGCGAAAGCCGTGTTTATCGGCGAAGTCGTCGAGATCGGGCGCAATGACAAACCCGAATGGGCGACGGTTGCCGTTAAATTCAAAGTCGAGAGATATTGGAAAGGCGTAAAAGAAGAGTTCATCACCGTTGTCGGCGCGCCCGCCACAGCCGGGGCTTGCGGCTTGCCCGTTGAGATGGGCGAAAAATATCTGATCTACGCTTTTAAAATGGATGAAGACCGGCTTGAAACGAGTTTTTGCGATTCGCGGCGGCTTGAACTTGCAAAAGATGATTTGGCTTTTCTCGGCAAAGGAAAAGTGCTGAAATCGAAAGAATAGTTTCCAAAAAATATTTTCCTGACGGTTAGTTTATGACCGGAACAATTTCATTTACGGTATCGTAATGCTGAACTACCCGTCAAGGAGATTATTCAATGTCCGAAATAGCTGTCTGGAGGCTCTATCTACTGAGAGCCGGTTACTTGATCATCGCGGTGGGTTTGGCAATTATGATTTTTCCGGGAGTCATCAGCCCGCCTGACAATCTGCCGCATATGAACGCGGTCGCCCGCAGTATGTTCGTTGCCGTTTCGCTTCTGGCGTTTTTGGGAATCCGTTATCCGCTCAAAATGCTTCCACTGCTTTTTTTCGAATTGGTGTGGAAATCCGTCTGGCTTCTCGCCTTCGGGCTTCGTTTGTGGTCTCAGAACAAGCTGGATGAAAACACGAGCCAAACGCTGAGTGATTGTATCTTCGGCGTTATTCTGGTTCTGCTCGTAACGCCGTGGGATTATGTTTTCAAACAGTATCTGAAAGCGGCGGGAGATCAGTGGCGTAAGCGAACTGTTCCAAACACCGCCGAATAATTTTGTATGACACAAAAGGACTATATTCCGATTGAACGACATGCCCAACCGGAGATCAGACGCGCCCAGCGTATTCTGTGGATGGTTCACGAACTTCACAAAGCGGGTTTTCAACGACTCCGAATCGTTCCGGGACTCGCGCCTTCGGGCTGTTACTGGCGATGCACGATCACTCCGGCTTCGAATATTCTGAAAACTCACGGGGCGAGGAGGCTTGAAAACATTGATATGGCGCGGTATTCGACCGGAATGCAGAATAAATATTTCGACTGGGAAGACGCGCTAAATGATACGGCTCGGCAATTGGCGGTAAAATTTATCGAGCGTTTTCCCGAAATTGTCGAAAAGAGTTTCGGGCGCGATTGGGAATATGCGGGCTGGTATGTCGAAATGCTTGGGTTTGCCGAACGCGGTCATCTGCCGGTCGCCTATGCCGATTGGTATGGCGACGCGCCGGACTACCTGGCAAAAGACGGCGACCGCGAACTGCCGTTTCCGCCGCCGGGCGAGGCAGAACCGATAATTAATTCATAAAATTTTACTTGTTTTTCACCGCTTCCAACTTCCCGCTCATCGAAAAACCGTCGGCAACGTTGCTCGGCAGAGGCTCGAAAGTCAGATTCAATTTATCATCCGACAACGAACCCGAAACTCTAACGGGCGGTTTAGGTCCTTCGGAAAAACTTCCCGCGTCTAATCTCGACAGCTCGATCTTGCCGTCTTTTAAAATTCCCGAAGCGGTTTCCGTCAGTTTCATTGTGCTGTCCGCGCCTTTGCCGGAAAGCTCGAAATCGAGCGTTACGAGATCGCCGAGACGCATTACATAAATCTCGCCTTCAGCGGAGAATTTCTTTTGGCGAAAGGCGAAACCGCCCGAATATTCGAATTCGCTCGAAGCGATGCGGTAAGTTTGCGCCGCCGTTTTGAAATCTTCGGAAACCGATAAATTCAAGGAGTTTTCTTCTTCGACCGGAACGAGCGCGATTTTATACGGGTAGGTCAGAGCTTCAGTTACAAACGAATCGGGCGCGGGCTTGTTGACCGAAACAGAGGTTTTCTCGCCCGTCTGCTTGATCTCGACCGAAAATCCGCCGGTCGCTCTCATCCCGGCAAAGGCGGCGACGACCGCTTGTTTTGAAAAATTAATTTCGGAAGCGGCGGGCGGATTTTCCACCAGCGTTTTTAAATGCTCGTAAGTTTTCGCGTCGCGCGCAACAAAGACGAAAGGCGTTTTGATCTCCGAATAAAATCCTTCGGCAATCGTTTTTAGTTCGCCGTTTTTCGCATTAACAAGCGGCGTCGGTTCGCATGCTTCGATCTTTTCGTTCATATTTTTATTCGCCGGTTTTTCATCATTTTTCGGCTTTTCCTGCGCGACCGCGCACGAACATAAAATGAAACTTAAAAACAGTAACAAATATATTCTCAAAACTTTCATTTCATTAAATTCCTTTCAATTTTCCGCCAATATTTTTCAGTTCCTCTTTGAGCGCGTCTTCGTCAATTATAGACGATTTACCGTTTTTGAAAATTTCCCTTCCGGCAACCATCGTCAGACGAACGTCCCGCGCGTTCGACGCGAAAAGCAGAGCCGCATAAACATCAAAGACCGGCATCTGCGCCGCGTTGTCAAGTGAGATGACGCACAGGTCGGCTTGTTTGCCATCTGAAATCGTTCCGATTTGCGTTTCCAAACTGAGCGATCTCGCGCCGCCGAGCGTTGCCGATTCGATGATTTCTTTTGCCGTCAAAAATCTTTTTTTATTAATCCGCGTTCTTGCCAAAAGCGTTGCGAAACGCGCTTCTTCCAAAATGTCGCAGACATTATTGCTCGCCACCGAATCACTGCCGAAACCGACCGCTAATTTCGCATCGAGAAATTTTTCGAGCGGCGCGATGCCGTGTCCGAATTTGGCGTTTGATTTCGGACAATGTGCGATTTTTGAATTGCTGTTTTTTATCAGTTCAATATCCGAATCCGAAACATTGACGCAGTGCGCGAGAAGCGGCTGACTTTCTAAAACACCTGTTTTATTTAAAAATTCGATTGGCGAACAGTTCGGGCTATGCCATTCGTAACCGTAATTTTTATAAACCTCGGCGAAAAATCCCGCGCCGTTTTCGAGCAATGCCTGTTCCTGCAAAGATTCGGCGGCGTGGACGGAAATTTTCACATTTTCGGCAATCGCATAATCCGTGATTTTCTCGAAAAGTTTCGGGCTGACCGTGTAAGTCGCGTGCGGCGAAATTCCGGCTTTGACAAGGTTCGTTTCGCTTTCTTTAAGAGCGAGAAATTTCGTTTTCAGTTTTTCAAAATCGTCTCCGGCGGTTTTGTCGTCGGGCGAAAATTCGGTTTCCTGAAAAACGACGCCGCGGAGATTGTTCGTTTTCAACGCTTCGAATCCGGCTTTGCCCATCCGCCCGATGTCCCCGAAACAGGTAACGCCCGCGCGCGCACCTTCGAGCGCGCCGAACGCGGCGGCGAGTTTTATGTCCTCTTCGGTCAGATGCTCGGCGCGCGCCTTTGTGAGTTTTATCAGCCACGCGTAAAAATCTTCTTCGACATCATCGAGAAATCCGCGCATCGCCGTTATTTCGAGATGCGAATGCGCGTTGACAAAGCCGGGCAGAACAGCAGCTTCGCCGAAATATTCTGTATTTGTTTTTGGAAATTTTTTTTCGAGTTCTTCAATCGTGCCGACCGAAATTATTTTATCGTTTTCGACAGCGACCGCGCCGTTTTCAATTACTTCGGCGGAAATCGGCAAAACGTATCGGGCGGCGATTATTTTCATTTTTTTTGAATTTAATTTTTAGCCTTTTCCTCGTCGAATCTTTTTAAGATCGAAGTAACATAGGCTTTTGTCGAAGGAATGGAGATGCGCGAAATGAATTCTTCGCGGGTGAGTTTTGATGCGTCCGTGTCTTTTGTCCATTCGGTAACGCGGCTCGCGCCGGCATTGTAGGCGGCGAGCGTCATCGCTTTTTCCGCCGGAAAATCGCGGTAATTCGTGCGGAGTTTTTCCAGATACCAACTGCCGATCTGGATATTAGTTTCGGGATCGCGCAGGAGATTAATGACATCGTTTTCGGCTTGCGCTTTGAGATTTTTTAGTCCCGTTTCCGCCGCCCATTCGCCCGCGACGGTCGGCGTGATCTGCATCAAGCCGACTTCTTTCGCTTCGCCCATCATCCACGCGCGGAAATACGTTTCCTCGTAGATCACGCTCCAGACGAGTTTTTCGTCCAGGCGGTAAACGCCAGCGTGCCGCGCGATCAGCTCGTCGTAGCGGTGAATCCAGTATTGATTAAAAAAATACAGTCCGGCGGCGGAAATTATTCCGGCGAGAATCAGACCGGTAATTATATAACGGCGCATTTTTGAATTAGGGTTTTGTTGCGAAACGCTCTTTTGCAAATTTAATTTACGCGCTTAAAATTTTTCCAGAAATCAACGGTGCGGAACTTTTTGTCAATGCCTTCATAAAAACTGCGTTTTGTCTGTTTCAAGATATGTCCCTGCAGCCAGACATCGGCTTTGACAAATGCTCCGACGCTTAACTTCGCGCCCGACAGATCGCTTTCGTTGACCAAAATTTCCAGATCGAAATCGCCGAGATCGAGAAATATCCAAAAGAGCGCGTTTCCCGAAAACGGATTTCGAAGCGTGTCGAAAGCCTTGACGCGACCGCACAAACTCCAGTCTCTTTCATTGGCGATGACGTTCAGCGTGATTTCGTCATACGACTGCCAGAACGGAACCTGTTCGGCTTTAAAGACTTTCGCGCGGTAGGCGAGACCGCACAAACCGACCTGCAAAACTTTTTCCTGAAGCATCTCCGCGCCGATCTCGGTCAGATTCTGCAGTTCGAACAAAACTTCCGCATCCGTGTTTTCGATAAAACCGTGAATGACGGCTTCGCCCTGCTCGGCGGATTCGGACAACAGCCACGGATTTATCTTTTGCGCGTAGCGGGCGCGAAAAGCCGGACGGCAATCGTTTCTTAAAATTTCGCCCGTCGCCGATTCATAAAGAACCGACCAAACCTCTAACCCCGCGCCGAGCTTCCAACAGCGACCGTGAAGCCGTCCGCTTTTTCTCAAAAGAACGGTAGACTCGCCGTTGCGGTCGGCGTTCGCGGCAATATCGCTAAATGTGTTTTCGTTTGAAATTTTCAAACCGATGGCGTTAAAAGCAATTTCCATAAATTCAGTTCAGCGATGATTTTTTTTGAATTTTCCTTTTTGTCTTCGATGCGCGTTTTTCGGCTTTTTCTTCGCTTAAATCGTAAACTTTTCTTTTGCCGCGCGTTTTTCCCGTTCTGATCAATTCGGCAAACAGGTCAACGTCGTAATCCGCCTCGCGGGACATTTCTTCGCGTATCTCCAAAAGAATTTCCATAAATTTAGAACGGCGATACATCTCTAAGTTTTAAATGGTAAATGTTAAACGCCGGTTGGTCAATTCAAAGTTATGCCGCTAGGTGTTTTAACAAAACTTCAAACAAGCCTATCTAAACAGTATGAACGAGAAATTCGGGCGTGATGATGACGGGCGAGAAAAATCCGGCTGCGGTATTGAACATCCGAAGCCGCGCCTGTTTACGGACGTTTGCCAGATGCCCGAAATTCCACGTTACGAGATAGTCAATTTTGTGAAACGCGGCGTAGGCGACGTGCAGCGCGTCGGCGATAAATTTGCGGTGGAAAATCCCGCGCGAAATGTAGCCCTCGGCTAAGATCGCCACTTCTTCGGCGAGTTCGAGCTGTTCGAGATTTTTGATCAGATCGAGATAACTTTTCCGATACGGCTCGGAAATTCGCTCCAATTCACGGCGAACCAGAAGCGAAGTAACGGCGCGGTATTCCGACATTTCGCGCTCCCACCAGCGAATCGTCAGATCGCGGCGAAATGAGTCGCCGTTGTCGAGATACGCGCCGATGACCGATGTTTCGAGGTAGATGCTTAACTTCATAGCAAAAAAATCTTCGATCATTTATTGTGCCAATTTCGCCGCCTTTTTCATAACGCGAAATCGAAATAAAAAATCGAAGACTTTGATCTTTATCTTAAAAAAATTATCTGTTGCCGATCGGCACAAACAAAACTCTCGAATTTTGAAAATCGAAAGTTACGCGGTAGTTTTTCAAAAAGTTCCCGCCCAGAATTCCGGCTTGCTCGAACCCCGAAGCCTCGTTGATGATGTCCAGATCGAGCGCGATCGCCTTTATCTGTTCGCGCGTATGACTGCCGAAGGTAACACGCGGCAGAAGAAACGACGGGACATCCTCGGTGATCCCGGCGGCGCCGACGACGCGCATTTTTTCCTCGCGCGCGAACCGGCGGATTTCTTCAAGTTCGGCGACTTCGTCGGAAATGACGGAAATGCTCGCGCCCGTGTCAACGATAAAATTCAGAGAAGTTTTTACGCCTTCGAGCTGAACCTCGCCGCTCAAAAATCCGCTCGATGTCAGGCGAAGCGGAAGGGCTACTTTTTCGCCTTCGGTTTTTTGATCTTCGATCGAGTCTTTTCTGGTCAAAGAAAAAGTCAGATTCCCGTAATCAATCGTCGTTAGGAATTTCGAAATCAAAGACAAGCCGATATAACCGGCAATATCTTCGTTCTTGTTGTGAAATTCGCGGATATAAACCGGCACGTTGGAAACGCGAACGTCCCCGATCTCGACCTTTCTCAAAAACCCGTAAACGATCTCAAACTTGCCGTCGCCGCCGATGGCGCGCGCCAATCCGCCTCTGGCGACCGAATCTATATCTAATTCTTCAGCGGTTTTTTGCGAAATTACCGAAATGCCCGACCCCGTATCGAGAACGAATCTGAGCGGTCGTTTCTTGCCGTTGATTTTCAGTTCGATGACCGGGCGGTCGTTGATCAATGTTACCGGAACGACTATTCTTTCCTCGCCGCCAAGATCATAGAGCGACTGCCGGTTGCCCAAAAAAGTCAAAAACCGGATAAGTCCCTTGATGCGGTCGCGCCTTTCGGTATCGGCGCGCGGCGCGACCTGCAAAAATCTCTGGTAGGCTTTGGCGGCTTCCTTGTATTCTTCGGCGCGCGCCGCGACCTGCGCGTAGGCGAAAACGAAATCTGGTTCTTTCGAATCGTGATGAACCGCTTCGCGCAAATTCTCAAGCCCCGTAAAGACGCGGTTCTCGTAAAAATTGAGCATTCCCAGTCCCGCCCAGGCGAGAGCTTCTTTTTTACTGAGATTAAGCGAATTGACCAGCAGAATTCTGGCTTCGTTAAAATTTCCCGCCGTCAGATACGCCGCGCCCAAAATGGCGAAAGCGTATGAATTTTTCGGATCGGCTTCGGCGACTTCGTAGGCGAGATCGTATGCCGGGCGCAGTTGTTTTTGTTTGAGAAGCAGATAAGCCAGATCGAGTTTGGCGTTTTTATCCTGCGGGTAAGTGGCAACGGCGCGGCGCAGCAGTTTTTCCGCTTCGCCGAATTCGCCCTTGCGCGTCAGTTTCTCAGCCTGTTTGAGCAGTTCCTTGACATCCTGTATGTCGCTCTGCTGAACATCGTCCGCCGCAAGCGCGACCGCCGGAAAAACGATTAGTGAAAAAACGGCGGCGAGCAGACGCTTTTTATGGAAAGGAAATTGAAAAACGCCCGACCAGTATTTTTTAAAATGCATCACGTAAAACCTCCTTTCCCGATTTTCGTTTTCGCCTAAAATTTTTGTTACTTTAATATCTCGCCCGTCTTGAGCGACCAGAGGACCAAATCCAGTTCGTCAAAATCAATCTCCGTTTTTTCGGATAATTTTTTTAAACTGTCTTCAATCGTTAGATACTTCAAACGCGTATTTGGTGGCTTCGGGTCGGAAATTATTTCGAGTTCCGCCAGACTCCGCAAAATATGTTTATCCAAAATCGCGTAGCCTTTCAGCCCGATGTTCCGCAAAAAATGACTCGCTTCCTTATAGCCCAAACCTTTGATGCGTTTTTCCTTGACCAGCCAATCGCGCCGTTCGAGATGATCTTCAAAACTTTGTAATTTCTTACGCAATTCGAGATTGCAATGTTCCAAAAGGAATGCGCGCGACGCGACGATATAGCCCGAACGCGCACGCGGATAACGATGCCGACCTACAAGGGCGTTCATCAATTCGTCGTGCGTTCCGGTCAATAAAAGCGGACGCACAGCTTCGATCGAACGAAGCCCCATCTTTGCCGAACAGCCGCCCGTAAAAAAGCAAAAAACCATCTCTTCCCAGAGCCTCTCGTCCGAGCCGTTTTTCCAAACATCTTCAAATTCGGCGATGCGGGCGCGAATCTCTCCGCGCCGTTCGCGGTGAGCCGTTTTTATTCTTTCAATCGTTAAGGGCGGTTGTTCTTTTTTCACTTTCGTCGGCTGTTTAATTTTATGAAATTAAAAATTGTTTTTCAATAAATAAATTTTCGGTAATTGTTCTCATAGCGATGCAGGAAAAAAACATTTCTCAGTTACAAAATCTCGTATATAATAAAAACCATTTAATCGCATAAAAACCGAATCTCAAGGAGCAGATTATGTTTCAAAAAAGAATTGTTTTCGCATTGTTTTTCGTAACGCTATTTTTTCTTTCTCAACAAACCAGTTTTGCATGCTCGTGCGGATCAAGACCAACCGTTCTCGATGAACACAAAAGTTCCGAAGTGATTATTATTGCCAAAGCGGTTTCTGTAGAAAAAGCCGATAAAGAAAAAGGCGAGTATTTTCAAGAAGATATTAAGTCAACAAAATGGGTTGTCGAAAAAGTTTATAAAGGTAATGTGAAAGCCGGCGACGAAATATCAATCGGGCAGGGCGACGGCTCGAACTGCTACATGATTTTTAAAGAAAAGGTGGTCGGCAACCAATTCGTTTTTTACATTGATGCGCGATCAATAGATTCCGGTGAAAACGGTCGTCCGGTTTATTATGTTTCATTCTGCGGAAAATCCGGTTCATTGGAATACGCGGCGAACGATCTGCTTTTTTTGGATAATCTCGACAAACTGCGCGGCAAAACCAGAATTTCCGGCGAGATCAACTGCTTTGATAAATCCTGTCCGAGTCCGGCAAATATCGAGATTACTTTCACCTTAGAAAACAAAACCTTTTCGACCAAAACCGATAAAAAAGGTTTTTACCAAATCTACGATCTGCCCGCCGGAACTTATCTGATCGAGGCAAAACTTCCGCGCGGTTGGAAAGCGGGTAATGAAGAATATGATTTGATGATGAACAGTTCATACGTTCGTTACGACTACAAAAACTTAAAAAAGCCGCAGATTAATCAATTCTATTTTCACTTGGGAAACAAAGATCATATCGAATTCGATTTTTTTTCAGTTCCCGACAATTCGATTCGCGGAAAGGTATTTTCGCCTGTCGGTACGCCAATGTCGGATGTTTGCGTTTCGGCAATCGCTTCTGAAGCGGCAGATGAAAAATACTCCATTCCAAACTGCACAAATGAAAAAGGCGAATTTGTAATAGAAGAAATCTATCCGGGAAATTATTTTCTGGTGGTCAACAAGGGCGGAAAAATGAGCAGCAGAGAGCCTTTCGGCGAAGTGTTTTTTCCGGGAGTTACCGATAAAAAAAGCGCGGGTTTGATTTCTATCGAGCCGGGAAAATTTTTAGGCGATATAAATATTCAAATTCCCAAAACGGTCGAGTTAATAGAAATCACGGGAAGATTTCTTTATTCCGACGGCACTCCGGTCGCCGATGAGAAGGTTACTTTCAACCCTTCGGAAAAAACCGAAAATATTGACGGTGAAACCCGCGTCAAGACCGACGCGCAGGGACGATTTTTGATAAAAATATTGAAAAACTTACGCGGAATTCTTACAGCAGAAATGCTTGTCAGCGTTTCCGACAGCAAATATGAAAACTGCCCCGAAGTCTTAAAAGTTATGGAAGAACTCGGCGAAAGATTTACTGCCGTAAAAACCAACCAAATCGAGATTTCGGGAAACGAAAATATGTCGGACGTAAAACTCGTTCTGCCCTTTCCGAACTGCGAAAAGAAAAAAGATTAAATGAAGTATTTTATGTTTCCGACCAGCCGAAAATTTATCTTGATCGCCTAAAATATTGGTTCGGCAAAAGTCACATATCTATTTTGTCAAAAGCTATCACAGGTTAAAAATGTCTTGATTTTTCAAGCTAAATATAATATCAAAGCAGTATCTTTTCGGAGTTTGCAAAAAAATGAAAAATTTAATAATCGCGCTTACACTATGTGTTTCCTTACTCGTTTTCGGTTTTTTTGTCATCACGCGGTCAATCGAAGCGCAGACGGCGGAAGCGGTTTTGCCGGTCTTGCTCGAACTGCCCGCGCCGCCGCCGCCGAATCCTTTGATCCCGACCGATCACAGCGAGCGGACGGAAGAATTTTACAGCAAAAATAATCCGCCTGCCGACAACGCGCCGATCGAAGATCTGCTCGATTACTGGAAAATGCAGAGCCAGCGTTACCGCGAGTTGGGCTATAATCTCGAACTTTCCGGCAGAAGTCTCGACCGCGTGATGGCGGAGATCGAAAAAGACCCGGACAAACTGTCCGAATTTCTCAACGTCCTTCCCGAATCGCCGGAAGTCGCCGCTGTCGTCAAACGAATTTACGATCAGATGTCGGCAAATGAAGACGAGGAAAACCCGAATTATTACCGCAGAAATCCGATCAGAAATTGGCTCAAATATCACAGCAGTTATTTTTCCGACGAACTTTTTTCTACCGCGCAAACGGTCAGCGATACTTCGGTCGGATATGTTTCCAATCAAAGAGAACTGCTCGCGCTTGCCCGTGTGGATTGGAACAAAGCGAAACCGATCTTAGACCGCCTGTATAACGATTCGACACAGCCGGTTTCGCAGACTCTGGCGCGATGGGCGTTTTACCGCCGCGCGCTCGATACCGATTCGCTTTCGGACATCGAACGCTACCGGGACGAACTGAAAAAAGATGTCGAAAACAAATCGGCTTCGGACGGATTGCGCGATCTGGCGTTTGACGCGCTCGTCAAAGAAAAGGAATGGAGCGGGCGCGACGAATGGTATTTTTCACTGCTCGAAGACGAAACGCTTCTCGACCTGCGCGTCGGCGGTTCGGGCTACACGAGCCTGACGACGCTTCTGCTTTATTCGCCGCCCGAAAAATACGCCGACCGGATGATCGAGATCGTCAAAAAAGGCAGTCCGGCGGCGCGAAACGCGGCGGTCAGAAATCTCGGCACACTGCTCGACGACAATAACGAGGAAGTCGTCAAAGCACTTCTGCCGTGGCTCGACAACCCGGGATGGGCAAAGGAACACAGCAATGAACGGCGCAGACTCGTTTCCGCTCTGGCGCAGTTTCAAATTCCCGAAAGCGTTCCCGGTCTGATCGCGCTCTTGGACGAAAAAGAAACCCGTGAAGTTGAAGTTTATTCGTCCATTGCAAATACTGCCAATGTAATGCGGATGAATACTAATGCCGCCGTATCTGCAAGAAACGTCGAATATCATCCATATCGAAGCGAAGCGATTTCGGCTCTGGCGACGCAGAAAGACGTTCGAGCCGCGCCCGCTCTGCGCCGTGTTCTGACGCAAGTCGCGCAATACGAACGCCCGAATGCCATCCGCGCTATTTTTCTTTCCAACGGTTTTTCGATTCCCGAACAGATCGCCGCGCTCGAAAAATCGGCGCAAACCGTCAAGGAAGAAATGGAAGAGGAAATCGCTCAGAGAAAAGCGCGATTAGAGGAAAAAGAAAATGTCGAGCCGGTTGAAAAAAGAACCGAGTTGATCGCAAGAATAGATTATACAGCTGCAAATTCGGCGGCTTATTCCTCGGAAGACGAACCGCCGCCGCCGCTGACCGCCGCCGAAATTCAAGCGATTCTCGGAGAGCAGATCATCGCCAATCCCGAACCGTCGCCCGAATTGCTTTCGGCTCTCGTCCGGCGCATCAATGATCTGGACAGGCAGGATCCGCCGCTTGCCAACGCGCTTAGACGCATTATGCTCAAATGGGAAGGCGCGGGCGTAAATCTCGTTTTACTCAACGATCTGAAAACGGGAAAAGCCGACATCAACACGGTCATCAAACTTTTGACCATCCGCAAGGAATTGAAAGAAAAACATCTGAACGACATTTACGCCCTCCGAAGCGGCGGAACTTCCATTGCGCTCGGCGTTTCGGCGTGCATTTTGGAAACGCAGGGCGATTTCAATTCGCTTCTCGTAACGGAAAACGCGGACGCGAAAGCGGCGATGTTCGGTTGCGCGCGTCTGATCCGCGCACAGCTTCCCGTTGCAATTGTCGCGCAAAATCTGAACAGCCCGAACAAACTGCTCGCGCTCGCCGCCGAAAGATATCTGGAATCGGAAGACAGCCCCGAAGCGCGGCGGATCATCTTTTCGAAATATCCGAATCAGGCGAAAATTCTCGGCGCGAAAACCTATTTCGGCGAAAATGTTGAAATCCCCGACGATCAACTGATGGTCGAATTGTTCAGAACGGTCGGAAAATATCAATGGCTTCCCGACCAATCGTATTTTTTCTACGGCGACGATGAAAAAATACGTGCGACCGAGAAAAAATTGCAAAAAGAGGTATTGGAAACGCCCGAACTGATCGGCATTTACGCCTACGACGACAATTTTGTCCGCATCTATCAAGACCGCGTGATGTTCAGCTACGCCGAAGACGAATCGCGCTATCGTGAACGGTATCTGACCGCGCCCGAATTTAATAATCTGAAAAACTATCTCGCCGCAAATAGTGTTGATGAACTCCCGCCGTTTTTGAGCTATTGCGAAGAAGGCTGTAATGAAAAAGAGCTTCTGATGCTCGGACGCGCGGGCGGGCGGCGCATTTATTCAAAAGGCAACGCATTTCTTCAAAAGAACTCATTTTTTGATGGACTCGATGCGCTGTTTGAAGAGATGCGGAAGCCGCCCGCCAAACTCCGCTACGAACTCGAAAAATCAATTGCGGGATTGGAAATTCTTTTTGCCGACGACAATTTTCAGGCTGAAACGGTTTGGAAAAACGGCACTGATCTGCGCATTTTGCTCGCCGACACCGGACTGCGCGAGCGGATTGACGAAGAGCTGCAAAAACAGGAAAGACAAACCAGGTATGATGAAAATACCGATTACGAACAAATGGTCAGAGCCAGCCGCGAACGCCGCGCGGCTCGCGCCTTCGATCATTTTTCGTGGCGCAAATTAACGAATGAAACTCTCGGCGAACCGACCGCGCCGCCCGACGGTTTCGGTTTTCCGCCCGTCAGGGACGCTTTGCCGGTGCGCCCGTCATTCGAAGGCTGGAAAGCGTGGACGGTTAATATGGAAATCCGCGCCGATTCAAACGGACTTTACAAGATCAGCGGCGGCAATATCAAAAAGATCCGCGACGGCTTTTATCTAAAACCGCTGGTTACGCCCGACGGTCGCTGGGCGGTCGCTGTAAAGATTGACCCGGAAGAAGGCTTCGGTCTGGTGCGCGTCAATCTTGCCAACAATCAGGAATTTCAGGTCGAATCGAACGAATATACGTGGCTCGAACCTGCCGCCGCTCTGCCTGCGGGCAAAAAAGTTTTGATCCGCGTGATTTCCTTTATGGACTATTACGAAGGTGAACGATTTACGCCGGACGAAATCAAACTCACGCCGCGCGACGGCGAGATTTTCGTCCTCGATGTCGAAACGGGCGCGCTCGAAAAAGCGAAAGGCGAAATTCGACCGCTCGCCGGACAGACGTTTCGCCCGCTGCAGGCGGCTTCCAAACCCGACGAATTCTGGGCGGCGATTCCCGCCGAAAAAGCGACCGAGATCGGGACTTATAACTTAAAAACTCTGACTTTCAAACCCGTCATGACGATCCCGCAAATCTCGTTCGGAAGTATGAATATGTGGATTGACGAAGCGGAAGGAAAAGTTTATTTCGTCTATAAAGGTCAGCTTTTGGCTCTGAAACTTAATCAGAACAGGGAGCGGTAGCGACCTTGTATAACGCTCATAATCAAGCCTTTTACCGTGCGCTTCAGAATATGAAAGCAGGTCGCTCCCGCTCCCTGTTCCGACCGCTACCCCAATCTTTTCTTGATCTGTTCGAGATGGCGAAACTCGTGTCCGCCGACGAGCGCGAGCCATTCGTGCGCGGTCAGATCGCCGAATGCCGGATGCGGAAATTTATGTTCCGAGCATTCGACCGTTTCAAAAAGCGGTTTCAGATCGTAGAGCCGCTTTCGGCTTTCTTTTAATTTCTCGACTGATTCGGCAATCGTCTGATTTCCCGTCGGGCGAACGCGGTCGGGAGCTTCGAGTTTCCGGTGTCTCGCTCCGGCGGCTTTTTCGGCGAAAGCGTGACTGATGATAACTTTTCCGTCGGAAGGTTTGTCCTTTTCCTTCGCTTCGCTTAAAAGTTTGTAGGAAATTTTTCCCATTCCGTCTTCGACAAGCGAAAGATGCTCGACAATCTGCGCAATCGTCCATTTCTCGCCGTCGGGCAAGGCGTTCGCCTGCTCGTCGGAAATATTTTCGATTGTTTTAATAAGACGCGCGCGAATCTTGTCATTCGCCGCGTAAACTTCTTCGATAGTTTGGTAGTTCATAAATTTATTTGGTAACTGGTAATTAGTAATTGGCAACTGGCTTTTAATATTGAATTAATAATCAATCTAACTAAAAAAACCAATTACCAGTTACCAATTACCAATCACTTATTTGAATTTCCGAGCGCGACCGCTTGCGGACTTAAAATCAGGCGATGCCAGCGCAGATAACTGCGCGAGCCTTCGCCGATTTTGAATTGCTTAACGTAACCTGTCTGCAAATACAAAAGGTCTTCCTGTTCCCAATCGAGATTGATGATCGGATTGAACGAAACGAGCGTGCTTTCGTCCGGCAGTGTGCTGATCGAATTGTCAGCCGGAGTGCTGATCGGATTCGGAATATTCGAATTCGCGCCGTTCGCGTTGCCGTTCACATTGCTTTCGAGCTGTAACTGCTGCTGCTGATCGTAGATTTGCGACGAGCGCAGAAGCTCGTTTCTGAGAACGATTCCGGCTTGCGTCGGATTTTCGCCGACCGCGTCGTAGATGCGAACCTGTTTGTCGAACGCGCAGGCGACCTTTGCCGAATCCGGCGACCAGACGGGACGCACCTGCGTCGGCGCGTCGTCCAGACGGCGTTCGCGTCCCGAAACTTCGATCAGGCGCGGTCTACCGTAAGGAACGAAAACTTCGCCCTTTTGATTGGCAATCGCCTCGAAATATTTCCACTCGTTAAATCTTGCCGCGAGTGCCGCGAGCGCGGAACCGTCCGGCGACCAGACGTAATAAAAATAGATCAAACCTTCATTCTGCGTCAGCGGTTTTAAACCGTCGCCGTCCGAATTGCACAGATAGATCTGATCGGTGCGGAGCGTCAAAACGGGCGGCGGTTCGGGCAGTTCCGGTGTCGCCGCCGTCTGCGGCGCGGTTTCCGCCGGAATATTCGCGTCCGAAGAATTTGTGTTTGCATCCGCAGTTGTTTCCGAATTCGTTACCGCATTCGAGTTTGAATTATCAGTCGCGTTTTCGATTAGCGCACTAGGATTTCTGGCGCGCACCTGCGCGACAAAAGCGACATTGGTCGAATCGGGCGACCAGACAATCGTGTCGGGAAAATGCACCGCCATCCCGTTCGGCGTGATGCGGCGCAAAATGCGCCCGTCCGCCGAATACATATCCAGACGATACTCGTTCGGGGCATCTTCGATCTTGTTGTAGATCGCCAGAACTCTCTGCTTGTCGGGCGAAGCGAGAGTTTTGTATAAAGCCTGAAGCGGACGATTCTGATCGAAATCGGCTTGCACGGCGGCGTTGCGTTCCTGCGTCTGCGGATTCGCTTCTTCGGTCGGCGCGGGAACGTCCGGCTCGAATCGGTAATTCAATCTCTGCGCCGGAACGTCGCGCAATGTCGAAGGCGCAACCGTCGGCGATTGAAAAATAGAATTTTGCTGACAGCCGAGCAAACTCATCAAAGAAAAAATTAAAAGAACTTTTGTAAAAATTCGCATAAAACTTCAAAAATTGTTTTCGCTGGGAGCGCAGGCATCCTTGCCTGCAACGGCGCGCGAGCGGCGTAATCAAGTTCAATAAAAATCAACTTGAATCTTCAAAAACGCTTTCGAACGCTATCGCGTTCATGCACGCAGGGATGCGTGCGCTCCCAGCGATCAATCAATTATTTTAACTCATCGAGCATATACTCCCGATACAGCCGTCTTTGTTCTTCCGTCGGATTTTCGACCGGCGTGATCGAATAATTCAAACGACCGCGACCGCCGAGCGTTACCTGAAAATCTCTTATCTGGTCAAAACGGAAAACCGTAAAACGCACCTTGTCGCCCGGTTTTTTCTCTGCCAGATAACTGTTCAGAAAATTCTGACTCGCGCGGTTGCCGTCAATGGCGACGATCTGATCGCCCGTATTCAAGCCGTATTCATACGCCGGAGTGTCCGACGGGATCGAACGGATCGTCAAACGTCCGTCGCTTTCCGATAAGTTCGCGCCGAGATATGCTTGTTTCGGACCGATCTCTTCGTCATTCAATTTCAAACCGACTCCGCTCAAAATCCCGTCGTAGTCAATCTCTTCCGTGCCGCGCACGTATTTGTCGAAGAAATCTTCAAGGCTCGCGCCCGCCGCCATTTCCGCCGCTTTTTGAAAATCTTCGGGCGTAAAGTTTTTGCCCTTTTTGGCAAATTCCTCGTTCAGATAGCGCATCACGTCGTCCAGAGATTTCGCGCCGCCGGACAAAGTGCGGATGCGTATGTCGAGCATCATATTGACGATCTCGCCTTTGTCGTAATACGAGATTTGATTGTTAATGGAGTTTTCATCCTGCCGGTAATACTTGATCCACGCGTCAAAACTCGCGTCTTCCAGGCTTGTTTCAAATCTTCCGGGACGCATCTGCAAAGCCTGAATCGCCGACGCTTTGGCATCAAGCAGAAATTCGTCGCTGATGATCCCGGCGCGGCGCATCAGGATTCCTTCATAATAGGAAGTCGTGCCTTCGGCAACCCAGAGCAGTTTAGTGTAATTTTCGTTTTCATAATCGAACGGTCCGAGCGCGTCGGGACGGATGCGTTTGACGTTCCAGAGATGGAAAAATTCGTGCGCGACCAAAGCGAGAAAAGCGTTGTAGCGCGCTTCCGGCTTAAAGCCGAATTTGTTCCACTGCAGAGCCGTCGAATTCAAATGTTCGAGACCGCCGCCGCCGCGTAAGTTGACGATAAACAGATAATTGTCATAAGGCAGTTCGCCGAAAATTTTATACGATTCGTCAATGATCTTTTTCGTATCGTCAACGATCTTCTGCATATCGTAGTTGCCTTCGCCCGTAAAAACGTATCGGTGCGGCTTGCCCTGCGCAATAAAATTTATTTCCTTAAAATTGCTGACCTCGATCGGCGAATCGAACAGAATGTCGTAATTCGCGGCGCGGAAAGTGTTCGGCTGTCCGGGAACGGGCGGCAGTCCGGTCGCCACTTTCCAATTTCCATACGGGTCAACTTTAATGGTCGAAGGCGTGGAAATCTCGCCCTTTGGAAACATCAGCAAAGCGGCGGGCGTGATAAATGCGTGTTCGTCGTTTAACTCATTCGTGCGGACGGTCAATTCGTTGGAATAGACGTTGTATTTCACGTTGATCTGATTGATGCCGTTCGTATCAATCTGCCATGTATTTTTATTTATCTTGCGCCATTCGAGCGGCTTTCCACTCGCGTTCGTTACTTCAAAATCCTGCACGTGCCGCGCGTATTCCCGAATGAGATAACTGCCCGGTGTCCAGACCGCCATCTTGAGTTCGGTTTTGTCGGGAAGTCTCGGATTGCGGACGCGCATCTCGACCTGCAAAAGATGCGTCCACGGTCGCGGCATCGAAACCGTAAAATCTATATCGGAAGGCGCGGTTTTCGCCGCCGCCGGTGTCGGTGCCGGACGCGTCCTCGTCCGCTGCGCTTCGGATTCTTGATACATAGAAAAAATTACTGCAAAGGCTAAAATCACCCAAAAATTTTGTTTTAATATTTTTTGCATTGCTTTTGCAATCCCCCTTTGATTTGTTATCGTTTTTCTTTGCTATCTTACTACAAAATAAAAATTTGAGCAGTAAGCGCAAAATCGCATAGCGAAATGAATCGGGAATTATTAACGGAAAAGCGGGACGAAAACGAAAGTTTTTTGACCAAGCCTCTGATCATCATTTTTATCACGGTTTTTATTGATCTGGTCGGTTTCGGCATCGTCATTCCGGCTCTTCCCTTTTATGTGGAAAGCGACCTGTTCAACGCCACGCCTTTTGAAATCGGGCTTTTATTTGCCTCTTACAGCCTGATGCAGTTTTTTTTCTCGCCCGTTCTCGGCTCGCTTTCCGACCGCTACGGTCGCCGCCCGGTTTTGTTTTTTTCGATTTTGGGTTCGGCGGTCGGCTATCTTTTTATCGGTTTCGCGTTCGCGCTCTGGATGGTTTTTCTGGGCAGAATAATTGCCGGAATAACTGGCGGAAATATCTCGACCGCGCAAGCCTACATCGCCGACGTGACGACGATCGAAAACCGCGCCAAAGGAATGGGACTGTTCGGCGCGATGTTCGGTCTGGGTTTCGTATTCGGTCCGGCGATCGGCGGTATCTTGAGCGAATACGGGATTCACGTTCCGTTTCTCTTCGCCGCCGTTTTGTCGCTCGTCAATGCGGTTCTGCTTTATTTTATTTTGCCGGAAACGGTTGACACAAAAAATTATAAACCGGACGAAAAACGCAAAAACCGATTTGTCGAGATCATCGAATCGCTCGGCACAAAGCGTTTTAAAACGCTCAACGCCGTCTATTTTTTTCTCGTCACGGCGTTTTCGATCATGACCTACGCCTTCGTTCTTTACACCATCGAACGCTTCGGCTACACGGCGAAAGAAAACGGCTATATCTTCGCATTTATCGGCATTTTGGCGGTAATTTTTCAAGGCGGATTATTCAATAAGCTCGTCAAAAAATTCGGCGAAAATCCTTTGATGATCGCCGGCTGCGCGATGATGGCGGTCAGTCTGTTTGCGATTCCGTTTATCGGTCCCGATTCCGGCGGACTCGCCGGAGTTCTGTTTACGGTCGCATTTTTGGCGATCGGAAATTCGATGGCTTCGCCCGCGATCACGAGCCTCGCATCGAAAATTTCCGACGAAAAAACGCAGGGCAAATCGCTCGGCGTTCTGCAATCTTTCGCCAGTTTAGCCCGCGCCATCGGTCCGGCGGTCGGCGGCGTTCTGCTCAATAACGCTTTTGACAAAGTGGACGACTTCACCGTCCAGCGAACTTTCTGGACGGCTTCGGCGATTATGATCGTTACCGTTCTATTGACAATTTATTTTGCAAAAATTAATCGGAAGAAAGTGGTTGGGATTTAGGGACGAGGGACGAGGGATGAGGGACGAGAGAAGAAATTTTTCTTTTTTCCCTCGTCCCTCATCCCTCGTCCCTCGTCCCTACTAAAACGAGTTCAAAATCTTCGTCGGCGTATTCGTCTTTTGATTTGATGATCAGCCAATTTTTTTCATGACCGGAAAATTTAACGAGCGTAAATTCGCCTTTTAATTTTTCGCCGAAAAAAGCGAACACGAATTTTCCTTTTTCCAGATGCTTTTCCGCATCGCCCGAAAATTCGAATTCGCCTTTGTCCCAAATCGCAACGCGCCCCGCGCCGTAACTGCCTTCTGAAATTCTTCCTTCAAAATCAATGTAGGAAAGCGCGTGATCCGGCACGGCGACGGCTAAACGTTTCTCCGCCGGATTCATCGAAACGCCTTTCGGCACCGCCCACGATTTCAAAACTCCGCCGATTTCCAATCTCAGATCGAAATGCAGGCGCGAGGCGTGATGTTCGTGTATGACAAAGCGTTTTCGCATTTATCTCGAATTAATCTTTCCAGCCCCAGGGCGCGGGCGGCGCGGCAATTTCCTTTTTCAGATCGAATTTAATGCTGAAAAATCTCTCCGAACCCATCCGCCGCAGGTTGTAAGAAAAATGTTCGCCCGGCACGAGTTCGATCCACCAGACATTCGGCGCGGCAGCCGGCAGAATGTCAGCCGTTTCCTGATCGGCTGGAAAAACCTGTCTCGTTGAAAGTCCCGGATTCGTCGTCAAACCGCCATACATCGTTACTTTATCCGGTTTGCCGTCCTCGTGCCGGTGATCGTGTTTGAGCAGAATTCTGCCGTTACTTTGTCTGGTCAAAACCCAGGTTCTCGACCTGTCCGCGCCGACAAAAAACGGAATGCGGATACGGTTCGTCTCGCAAGCGCGGACGTGCATCACGAGTTCTTTGTCTTTAAAAGTCGTGTCGTCCGAAGGCGCGGCGGCAACCGTCCCGGCAAAAGCCTTGCCGCACAATTTTTTGAGTTCCGTCCAAAAAACATCGTTCCCGTTTTTCACTTCGGTTTGCGCCGAACCGATTTGAACAAAACCGAACAAACCAAACAAAGCCAGCACTAGAAATTTTGAAATCATAATTTTTCGTCTCAGATTATAATCGAAATCCGAAATTTTTAGCAGTTAATTAACAGAAAAGTTTTCTCAATTGCCGCTGGCTGATGGTTTTTGAAAACTAAATACCGCAATAAAGAAAGAAAGTCGTTTTCGCCGGGAGCGCACGCATCTCTGCGTGGAACGGCGCGAAGCGTCGTAAATAAGTTTAATAAAATTCAAGTTGATTTTTAATAATGCTTTTTTCGCGCTGTGCGCTCATGCACGCAGGGATGCGTGCGCTCCCGGCAAAAAACATCTTTTTTCTTATTACAGCTTTAATTTTTCAAAAACCATCAGCCAGCGGCAATTGAGAAAAACAATTTCAGTATTATTTTTTCAACACCACCCGAATTTTTAATAAGTGATCACGGTTTCTTCGGTCTCATTCGGCTTGTTTTTATTTTTCCTGATCTTGACGATAAAAATCTTGTCGTATTCGTTTTCGCCGAGCGGTTTGTATTTTTCCTGACCGATCAAAAGATTCGTCAGCGCGGGCGTGGTCGAATTATGCCCGACGATGACGACGGTTTTAAAATTTCCCGCCGAAGCGATCTGCGCGATCTCGTCGAGTTTTCGGTGATTATAAAACTGCACCTGCATTCTCTTGCGTCGCGCAAACGGCGCGGCGGTCGAAAGCGTGCGGTTAAACTGCGACGAAAAAACCGCGTCCGGTTTGTATTTTTCCAAAACATCGGCAAGCCGTTCGGCGCGTTGCTTTCCCGCATCCGACAGACGCGGATCAACCGAATTGCCGAACTCTTCGTCCTGCTTATCTTTTTCCGCGTGCCGCAGTAAAATGATCGTCAGGTCTTTATACTTGTATTGCCCGAACGCCTCAGCCGCGCCGGACGAAAACAAAAACGCGCCCAGAAAAAAAGAAATAAAAATTTTCATAAATTAAATTCGGGAAAGATTTTCGAGCAATTTTACGCAAAATAAAAATTACGGTTTCAGTATATTAAGAATTGCATTCAATCAAAAACGGCTTTAATCTTTTTCTTTCGCTAAACTTAAAATTTCAAAACGATGATTTATTCTAACAAAGATTTATCGCAAAAACTCGAACGCACGGAAGCCCGCTCCAATGCCGATTTTGTCGAAACCCGCGCCCGGATGTTTCCCGAATCGAACGCCGAATGGATCGAGATCGGCGGAGCCTTTGCGATGTTCGACGGCACGGAATCGCCTTTGACGCAAAGCTTCGGACTCGGACTTTTTGACGAAATAACGGACGCGGAAATGCATCGGCTCGAAGATTTTTTCAATAGCCGCAACGCGCCCGTTTTTCACGAAGTCAGCCCGATGGCGGACGCTTCGCTTTTGGAATTGTTAAATAAACGCGGCTACCAGCCCGTCGAATTGACGAGCGTGATGTATCTTCCGCTCGAAGAAAAAAACTTTTCCGCCGCCAACGAAAACGAGCGGATAAACGTGCGGATAATCGAAAAAGGCGAAGAAAAAATCTGGGCGCAAACGTCCGCCGACGCTTGGGGAAACGAGATGCCGGAACTCGGCGAATTTATGCTCAACTTCGGCGAGATCAGCGCGTCGGGCGCGGGCGCGTTTCCCTTTCTCGCCGAACTCGACGGCGCACCCGCCGCGACCGGAATGCTTTACATCTACGACCAAATCGCCATCCTCGCCGGTGCTTCGACCATTCCGCCAGCCCGCCGCAACGGAGCGCAAACCGCCCTATTAAACGCGCGTCTCCGCTTCGCCAAGATGCGCGGATGCGACCTCGCCATGATGGGCGCATCACCCGGCAGTCAATCCCAACGCAACGCCGAAACAAACAGTTTCCGCATCGCCTATACGCGCATCAAATGGCAGTTAAAAGATCTAATTCAAAAATAATTTTCGAGAGTTTTATGAAAGCAATTTATTGAGGTTTCATTATAAACGGGCGCGGAAAAACTTTAATGATTGTCAACATACGAACTTAAAAGCAGTTTTCCTTCATAATCAATCAAACCGAGCATCACACGGTCGAGCCAGCCCGTTCTGCCTAAAATATTTCTTTTAATTTCGTCTTCGGCGATAAAATAGACATTCGATTCCCAGATCAAACCGAAAGTCGAAATCTCTATGCGATGCTCGAAAACGGGAAAACTTCCTGTTGCCGTTCCGACCGTTGAAGGCTCGCCGCTTTCAATGTCCAAATCCAAAAGTTCCGCGTGCTGACGCTCAAAAATACAGTGGCTCGCGCCCGTGTCGAGTTTGGCGTGTATCTCGATAAAATTTTTTCCCGATTTTAAGATGACGGGCAGACTGATTCCCGTCCTGAGCGTGTCGTAACTGTAAGTTTTATCAAACGTGAGATTTTCCGGCATCAATCAAAACCTCCCCAAAACGGTTTGGTTTCTTCTTCGCGCACCTGTTCGATAAAAGGAATCTCGATGCCTTTCGCTTTCGCTTCCGCATAAACCTTTTTCGCATCATCGCCGGAACTGATCAAAATATCACCGTCCAAACAAACCCATTTTCCGAGAAATTCCCGCCGATGCTCACTGACCCAACGCTGTGCCAGACGAAATTTCTTCGTCCTTTCATCCCAATTTTCATCGCTCACCAGCGGCTTTCTTTTCTCTTCCAACCAATGCAAAACCTTCTCCTGCTCAACCGCCGGAAGTTTCTGAATTGATTCGATAATCTGTTCAGCGTTCGGAGTCATATTTTTATTTTTTACCAATCATATTAAAAATGTCCAATAAAATCACTCTTTCTTGCATTTATTATGTTTTGCTTGTAACGATTTATTTTTCTTCAATTATTATTCAATCTTCTGATCTCTAAATCCAATAACTTTAATGAATCATTTGCAACATCTTGACTAATTTTAATTCTATAATTTTTTAAAACATTGTAATGACACTTTTGAAGTTTTTTACCGCTTCCACAATAACAAATTCTATATTTTTTAAGAGTAGGTTTCGCTAGATATTCTATGAATTTAACAATTAAATTCAGGTCGTCAGTCTTCAATTCTTCTTTATAAAACTCAATAATGCCATAAATCCCGTGACTTCTTTCTCCCCACAACCATTTATTTGTAATTTCAAAATAGCTCTGTGCTAGAAAATATGGCACTACCACATTTTCAATAAAATCAATTAATTTTGTGCCTTTCGGATAATGCTTCCACTTTTCTTCTCTAACAAACAAACAACAATTTCCATTCGTGAATGTGTGTCTTTTTCCATGAGGTATGCGTCCACCAATTTCTCTAACTATTGGAACGGAGTTTGGGTAATCATCCTTTAGTTCTATTTCAATAGAAAATTCATCAACATTTTCCGGCAATGAAAGATTTCCACGCACGAATACAACATCATTTTCGATAGAAACATTTAAAGCTGGAAAATGTTCTTGTAAAGACATATTCATTTCTTCTAGCAATTCTGGATTTTGAATGTGCCATTTTTCCATCAATTTCCCCAAGGTTTTGCAGGTGCAGTATATGATGAAGCAATTCTTCGGATTTGTTCCGCTTTCTCTGCTTTTTTTCTTTCGTTATGTTTATTAATAAAGTAATCTGTATTAAAAACTTTATCCCAAGCTTTAGCCGCTTTTTCTGCTGTGCAGTCTGCTTCAAATAAAACTTCAAGTGTATCAATGGCTTCTGATAATTTATCTCGTAAAAATATTGCCTTTGAATCATTTTCGCCTTTTGTTATCGTGCAATCTGGCGTAACAGGATGATTAACAACTAAGTCATAATCTAATCTGTCCCGAATTTCCCGCATCGTGTAGTACAAAGATTCATCTTCTCTGTAAAGGTTAGACTGATATTTTTCCGTGACTAATTTTGTAATCAAAAAACCGCTACCGATTTTGCCTTTCCATTCAGGGCGACTTATTGCAAATTTTTTAATGTAGCGGACATCGCGGCGCAATTGTCGCCCATTATTTTCATCTGGACTTTGAGTTTGATTTTCGTTATCAAACCATGCAGTAACATTACGCGCATCAGAGCGTGTCCAATCTTTAGAAGCAAGCTCATAATAAACTTCTTCATTTCCCCAAGTATCTTCTTCAATAATTTCTCTATACACGGGAATATCAACGTGATAACCGGCATCGTAATAAACTCGCACACAATTCTCACAAACTTCCGGCGCAGTTTTGAAACTTCCGTTATCAACCGCATCACGAATCATTTGTTTCGCTTCTGATGCAGTCATGTCTGTTCCATCTTCGTTCTTTAAATCTTCTTTTCTAAAATAAACTCCGTCGTCAATGTCATAATCTTTTTCGGGATGTTGCGTCATTGATCTCATCGCGTAAGAACCTTGCGAATGAAAATCCAATGGCGATGGTTTATTATCATTTATCAATCCACTTTTGATTCTGTCACGGTTTGAGTTGCGTCGGTCGCGCATTTCTCCGCGTTCCTTTTCCGGCAAAGTTACTTTGTCTTTATGAAAACTTAATACATCTTTTGAACAGTTATACATTTTCTTTTTCTCCTTTTATAAATTCATTTCTAAATTTTGGCGGCAATGCCTTTTGAGTAAAGAAAGACTGAATTTCGGGTTTGGTATTCCACTCATTTCCAATCTTTTTCCCATAAAATTCCAACAGTTCGACAGCTTTTTTGTCCGCAATATCTAAACCAATAAATTCGCAATGTTCGATAGCAACTTGTGGACAAGGAACACGAACATATTCAACTTCAAAATTCAGCGACGGAATAATGAATTTTATAAAATGTTCAGTAGCTTTCTGTTGACTTTCGAGAGTTGCAGTAAAAACATCGCCGCCGGAAGTTAATAATGACAATTCACATTTTTCGCTTTTCATTCGTCCGGCAGCAGGTGAGAGGCTTGATATTGATAGAATTTGAACTTTTTGATACGGTTTGTCCTTTCCGACAAAAAATCTTCCAGCTTCAACTAATCCAACAAGAGAAGGATTGTTTGCCCACAAACCACCGTCTAAAAATTGACTTCCAGGAAGATGAATTGCAGTTGTCGCAGGAAAATAAAAAGGAGCGGCGGCAGTTGCCAAACCTACGTCTTTCATCAAGCCATCAGAATCGCGCGTTAAAAAAGGATCGTGATCTGTTTTAAATACAAACGGTGAGTAGTCAATTAAGTTTAACGCTGGAATACAAAGATAAGAATTAGAATCCGACATTTTTTTGTTACCTACGATTGTTTGAATCGCTTCACTTAAAGTTTGGTTTGTATTTCTACTGTTCGGCGCAATCGTTGGTGAGATTTTTCGTTTCAGTTTTCGATACAAATTTGGTTTAGGAAATATTTTCGGTCCCCAAGTTTTATAGAATTCGACGACTTCACGACTCGAACATCCAGCCGCAATCGCAAGTGCAATCAATCCACCTGTTGAAGTTCCGCACAACATATCAAAATGCTCTGATATTGAACCATTAATACGCTCAAATTCACTTAAAATCGTAGATGAAAAAAGTCCACGAAAACCACCGCCATCAATTGATAGTATTTTGAATGCAGACGGATTTAGTTTTTCTATTTCAGGATTCATTTAGTTTACAAAATAGCAAATTCGAGATTCGCTATTGAAGATTGAGTGTCATTATAGCGAACAAAAGTTCGCTCGGTCAAGTAAATATTTTTTATTGCATAGATTAACAACTTCGTTTATGCTCTTATACGGAGAAACTAAACAATTATGGCGACGACAGGCGATAGAATTAAGGAAATACGCGAGAAAAAAAGAATGACGCAGGAACAGTTATCCGATAAGGCAAAAATTAGTAAAGGTTTTTTAAGTGATGTTGAAAACAACAAAAAAAATATTAGTTCGCAACTTTTGTTAAAAGTAGCAAATGTCCTTGGAGCGTCGGTAGATTATTTACTATCTGGAGAAACTAAAAAAAACATAAAGCGAGAGCCAATCATAATACCACCTTCATTGTCAGAAGCGGCGGAGGAGTTAAAATTGACTTATACCGAAACACTTGAGCTACTCAATGCACATAATTCAGTAATAGCGAGAAGAGGCAATAAATCAATTCGTGATTTTTCAGTTGAAGATTGGAAAACATTTCATAAAGCAATTAAGGAGGTTTTCGGGTAATGCCCAAAACAAAACAAATCCCACTTGAAATTGCAACATTAGCAAAAGATTTGGGAATAAAAAACAAGAAGGACCCATTTGTTGAGATTGTAAATTTTTGTGAAAAGAAGATTGATAATTTATTCTTGGAAATGGACGAATGTGAGTCTTTATCAGATTTATTAGATTGGGTCTGCAATAAGGCAGATACGATGTTTATTGAAATTCACTGCGATGATGATTTGAGAAAAACAGCTAATGAATATATTCAACGAGATGAAAAAGCTTTTGCTAATCTCGAAAATGAGTTATCCGGCGAAGTTTTTGGTATAACTTATAGATTACAAAATCCAGAAGTATGGGAAAACCAACATGTTTCTATTATTGACTGTCGTGGGGCAAAAGCCTCTAGGTCATATTTTACAAAATGGCATGAAATTGCTCATCTTCTTACTTTAACGGATCAAACTAGGCTAGTTTTTAGAAGAACACATACATCTTTAAGTGGTGGAATTCCAGAAGAAAAACTAATGGACATGATTGCAGGAAAATTAGGTTTTTATGGAAAAATATTTCACAAACATATTCAAGCCGAAATTTCATTTGATGAAATTGAAAGATTGCGTTTATTGCTTTGTGCAGAAGCCAGTAAACAGGCTTCAATTATTAACTTCGTTAAAAATTGGTCATCACCTTGCATTCACCTAACCATTGAATTGGGATTAAATAAAGATCAAGAAGCGGGATTAAATCAAATGGCTTTTGATTTTTTTGATGCTCCTCAAATGGTTTTACGCGCTGTTCGAGTAGAACCAAATGATATGGCTAGAAAAGAAAAGTTTTTATTGTTTAGCAATATGCGTGTGCCTGAAAATTCTATCATTCAAAATGTTTACAAAGGCGATAGTGAGTATTCAGAAGCAATTGAAGATTTGTCTTGGTGGAATCAAGGTAAATCTTTTCCTATAAAAGTTAAGGTCAGAAAAATTGGTGATTCAGTTGATGCTTTGGTCATCCCTCATAAAATTCATTAACTCTTAAATTTTCTTGAATTGAGAATACAATTTAGGCAGGAAAACTCTTTTATTGTTCAAAATCGGTATGTTTGAAATCTTCCAGAGTTTCGGCTAGATCAGCCATAAAAAGTTCGTCATTAACGGCTTCGCGCATTGCGGCGAGTTTTTCGTCTTCTTCCGATTCGACAATCTCGCGCAGATAAATTTCGACCGATATTCCTTTCGATTCGGCATCGGTCAGAATCTTTTTGGCTATTTCTGGATTTACTTCAATAACCGGCATGTATTTTATTCCCATTCATCTCTCAATTTTTTCTGCCATTCGACCGGATCATCAATATCGCGGAACAAATTTGCTTTCTGCATTTTTTCAAAAGCGGCAAACAATCTTTCCTTTTTCGCTTTTGTTTCTTCCGGCGTTTCAAGCGTAACGGTAACGTGCGCGACCGCGTTTTCGTATTCTTCAAACTCCTTCGGCAGATGAATTACGCCGTTTTCGATTTTGGTTGTAAATTCCAACGAATCCATATCTCACAAAATAAATCAAAACCGCTTTTTTTTCAATGAATTTATCAAACAAACATTTTCGCTGATTTAAAATGACGGATGAAGGCGAAGACTTTCACCATCGAGAGCGTTGATTGAACAAATGCCTTTTATGAAAATTTTACTTGGTTTGCAGATATTTCAAAGGGCTTTCGACATTATAAAAGTCCGATTCTTTTGTCAGTTGATTAAGTAATTTGGCGTGTCCCGCGCCGTAGATTACCAGAATCCGGTCGTTCGGCGAATCGGTGATGCGGATGATGTTGACGAGAATTTTCAAATTTCTGCCATACCACCACGAAAGATAATTTGCTCCGGCATATTCGTTTCCGCGCCCGATCCGCATGATGTCGAAATATCTTTGATGATCCGTCTCCATCCGTTCGGGTTGGTTGAGCAGAATAAGCTGGTCGGTGATGGACAGCGTGAAAAGTTTTTCGTGTTCGGCATCTATTTCTTCTTTTAGATTTTTATAGAGAGCTTTGCGGAAGCCGTCGAGTTCGGCATCTTTGGAAGCATATTTTTCATAATTGTATAATGGGTCGTCGGGGAATATTCCCCAATCAACACAGTAAACTTTTTTATGATTCAAATCTTTCGCCAGCCGAAAACCGATCTGATTGGTTTCATTTTTTGAGAGTCGGTATTTTCCCGCCAGATAATTATTGTAAGTTTCCTGAGTTTTCGCATCATCTTCGATGTCGCACTCGACCGCGATTTTGGTCGGTTTGAATTTTTTCAGATGTTCGACAAGTTCGACCAACTGCTTTTGCCGTTCAGGATTGGTCACATCGTCAACTTTGCCGTTGACGACATTATTTCCGGGAGTTCCCATATGATAAGTTCCCAAAACAACCAGTGCCGGTTTCGTCCCGGCATCTTTATCAACAATCCCGATCTGGGCATTGACGATCAAAACCTGACAAAGAAAAATAACTGG
Organism: Pyrinomonadaceae bacterium; assembly: GCA_041940425.1. Lineage (GTDB taxonomy): Bacteria > Acidobacteriota > Blastocatellia > Pyrinomonadales > Pyrinomonadaceae > DATHTS01. The sequence goes on along the minus strand of JBGTSF010000008.1, from coordinate 44,013 downwards.
CAAGCAAAATTTTTTTAATAATTTCATAAAACAATTCCTCGAAAAGGGCTTTTTATAATAAAACCCTGCGAGTCATTGTTTTGTGACAATAAATCCGAAAAATTGAATTGGGGGAATTTTTTCAGACAAAAATTTTTCCCGGATTCAAAATGCCGTTTCGAGTATGGGAGAATTTTTTGATTGATTTTTTTCATAAAACTCGCTAAACTTCCCGCATTCTTCACATCTTAGCCGGTTTCATTCTTTTCGTTGTTGGTTGTCCTCTCTCCGAACACGGAATTTGCAGGAGCAATGTTTTATAGCCGAAGGACAATTTATTTAAGAAACAAGTTTCACGTCAAACTCGCGGCGTTCTTCTTTCTGACATTTTGCGTTCATTTGATCTTCCCGCAAACGAGCAAAGCGCAAAAACCAGCCCGGATAAAAGCCGTCCCGAAAACTGCCGACAAAAAAGCCGGCGCAACCAGTAAATTGAGTTTGCCGGACGGACTCGAAATAAAATTCGTTTACATTCCGGCGGGCGAATTTGAGATGGGTTCGGAAAACGGCGAGGCGGACGAAAAGCCGGTTCATAGAGTAAAGATCAGCCGGGGTTTTGAAATCGGACAGACCGAGATAACGCAGTCGCAGTGGCGGGCGATAATGGGTGATAATCCGTCGTTTTTCAAAGACTGCGCGGAGTGTCCGGTCGAACAGGTTTCATGGGAAGACGTTCAGCTATTTGTTGCCAAACTCAACAAGCGGAATGACGGGCATAAATACCGCCTGCCGACGGAAGCCGAGTGGGAATACGCCGCGCGCGCCGGAACGACCGGCGATTTTGCCGGAGATTTGAACGAAACGGCGTGGTATTTCAAAAATTCGGGCGACAAATTTCTGGACGAGGAATGGAGTTCCGATCATCTCCGATCGAACAACAACCGCACGCATCCGGTCGGGCTGAAAAAACCGAACAATTGGAATTTATATGATATGCACGGCAATGTCTGGGAATGGTGCGCAGACTTTTACGGAGCGGATTATTATGCGAAAAGCCCGGCTGTTGATCCGCCGGGACCAGATACCGGAACGAGCCGCATTCTCCGCGGCGGAAGCTGGAGCTTTACTGCCTATAACCTGCGTTCAAGCTTTCGCTACCGGAGTTTCCCGTCCTCCAAACTGAAAGGTTTCGGCTTCAGACTGGTCAGACAAAATTGATCGGTCGGTTTTTCTTACACGAACATTTTTCCCGGATTGAGAATGCCGTTCGGGTCGAAAACTTTTTTTATTCCCTTCATAATTTCCAGAGTCGGCGCGTCAATCGCCAGATTTAGATACTGCGCTTTGACGTACCCGATACCGTGTTCGCCGCTGATCGAGCCGCCTAAGTTCACCGAAAGCGCGAAAGTTTCTTTGACGCATTCGCGGGCGCGGGCGATTGAATCCAAGTCGTCGCGGTTGCAGAGAAAATTAACGTGGATATTGCCGTCTCCGGCGTGTCCGAAATTGGCGACGAAGGTGTTGTGGCGTCTGCCGATCTCTTCGACCTGTTTGATCAGTTCGGGAACGCGGGAGCGCGGCACAACCACATCTTCGTTAATTTTTAGCGTGCCGTATTTCATCAAAGACGGCGAAATGGCGCGGCGCGCGTCCCAGAGTTTGTTTTCGTCCTCTTTATTTTCCGAGCGCAAGATGTCGAAGCCGCCGTTTGTTTTTAAGATTTGTTCGATAAGTTTGGAATCTTTTTCAACTTGTTCCTTTGCGCCGTCAACGGCGACGAGCAGAACGGCTTCGGTGTCCGCGCCGAAACCGAAGGCGTAGTTTTCCTCGATCGCGCCGATGCAGTTGCGGTCAATTACTTCCATCGCCATCGGCAATAAACCTTCGGGCGTGAATTTTGTCAAAACTTCGCACGCCGCTTCCATTGATCTAAATGAAGCGCGAACGGTGGCGGTCGCTTCTGGCATCGGCAAAAGTTTAAGTGTCGCTTCGGTGATAATTCCGAGCATTCCCTCGCTTCCGCACATCAATCCGGTGAGATCAAAACCGACGACATTTTTCACCGTTCGCCCGCCCGTTCTGATAATTTCGCCCGTTGCCGTGACTACTTCCAATCCTAAAACCGAATGTTTTGTCACGCCGTATTTCGGCGTTCTCATTCCGCCCGCGTTTTCGGCAATGTTGCCGCCGATAAACGAATCTTTATAACTCGCCGGATCGGGCGGAAAAAGCAGACCATATTTTTCGACCGCTTCCTGCAATTCAAATGTCGTCAATCCCGGCTGGCAAATGACATAAAGATCGTCCGCGTTGATCTCGACAATTTTTTTCATCCGGTCAGTGCCGATAACGATGCCGCCGTCAACCGGCACCGCGCCGCCCGTGTAGCCGACACCGCCGCCTCGCGCCGTCACCGGAAAAACTTCCGCGTTGGCGAGTTTTAAAATCTCCGACATTTCTTCTGTCGTTTCGGGAAACACGACCGCTTCCGGCGGAAACTTTTCCTTGACGGCATCCGCGCCGTATGGCTCGACTCTATCAGGTTCGATTAAAACATTTTCCGCACCGACGATCTTTTGTAATTTTTCGATCACTTCCGGTTTTGAAGCGTTCGTCGTCGCGCGACCTTTTGAATTGAAATGGATTGATTGAAACATTTTCAGGCGACTTTTTTAATCTCTCGATTTTTATTTTTACTGTCGGAATATGAAACGTATTTTCGACCGCTCGATTTTTGCTTTTTCTGTAAATCCTCGAAAATCAAATCCAAATCGTAATCAAACTGTTTCGCGTATTCGTCGCGCAAACGCCGTGTTTCTTTAACAATTTCGTCTTCGTGCATAAAAATCTCATTCTCCTGAAAGTTCTTCGAGCGTGCAGATATGCGACGGAGCGTAACCTTCCGCCCGAATCACTTCTTCGATTTTAACCTGCATTTTCGCATTTGCAATATGTTTAAAATTCCAAGTCGCCAAAAAATCTATCTTTTCGACGACGGCAACTGAAATGTGAAGCGCGTCCGCCGCCGCTTTTTCCGGCACGGCTTTATTGGCAAGTAACGCCCTCGCCAAATTTCGCGCCTCATCGGTAATCGCCAAAATAACGACATCTTGTAAAACAGCCAGACGCTTGCTTGCCATTTGCGTGTCGCCCAAACCCGCTTCCTGAATAACGAGTTCGGACGCGACGATTTCAAATTTGTATCTATGATTTTTCCACCAATCCAAAGTCGTCAGTTGATGTCCGGCAGTTATCACATTATTACTCGGAAAAGCCGTTAAATAGCTGACTATCGAGGTTTCAATATAAACTTTCGGTTTCATAAAATTGTTTTTTCGCGCCGACAACTACTTTGTAATTTGTCTAAAACTTCGGGCTTTGAAGCATTCTTTGTCGCCCGTCCTTTGAAATTGAGATGAATTGATTGAAACATAATTTACACTGGCAATGTAGTAAAACCGAACTTTTCCGCAACATCGGAAAGTTTTTTGTCACAGCAAACAAAAATTCTGCCTTTTGGTTTTTCAAAACACCAAACGAGTGCGGAGGCGAGTTGTAACGAGTCGAGAGTTCTCAGGTATTGATTTTGGATTAAACCTTCGGCGAGTTCACGGACTTTTTCGGTCGGCTTGATTTCGCGCCACGCTTTGCTTTGCAGTTTTAATCTCTTTACGGCTTCGGCGTATGCGTTTTGAGAAATTGCGTTGTCGAGCAGAAGTCTCTTTAATGCGCTGTTTCCTTCAATCAATGAAATCCACGAAGCAACGACTTCGTATTTGCGCCGGATTTGGCGAAGCTGCTGACTCTTTGTTTGAAAACAGCAGAGCGGCACGATCGCACTTGTATCCCAAAAGGCGAAGCTAATCTTCATCACGCTCCGACCTGATCGTTTCGACAATTTTTTCAAGAGGTAATTCGGATGTGTCCGCTTCCCAAAAATCTTCGGGCAGACTGCTTTCGGGCATCGTCATTAATCCTTGCGAAACCAGTTTCTCGTCTTCAGTATTGAACGGGGAAATTCGAGCGATAACCTCATTTTCATCTTCAATAACGATTTCGTCGCCGTCCTTTACTTTATTCAAATACAAATTCAAGTTATGCTGCAGTTCATTGACACTAATTGTTTGCATATCTAACCTCGGAAAAATTATAGACAGGAATTTAATTTCTATCCATCAGCGAACTCGCAAATTTCAGACAAGCCGCAATGTCTTCCCGTTCGAGCGACGGATATTGATTCAAAACTTCCTCGACCGATTCGCCCGCGCTTAAAAATTCCAAAACGGTCTGCACCGCGATTCTTTTCCCGCGAATCGTCGGTTTACCGCCCAGGATATTTTCGTCAATCGTGATTCTGTCCGAAATTACCTGCATAATGATTTGGATTATATCACTTTTCCCGACTAAAAATCGCCCGCCAGACCGAATGTTTCGTAGCGCGGCTCGCCCGTCGAGCTTTGCAGAATGAAGAAAACTCTCTGCCCGCTGATCGCGCGTGTAACCGCCGCGTCCGTGCGCCCGTCGCCGTCGTAATCGCCGAGTTTGACGATATCCGAACTCAAGCCCCAACGAATGATTTGTAATTGCCAATCAGAACTTCGCAGGATATAAAAAACTCTCTGCCCGCTTTCGCTGCGGATAACCGACAAATCCTGTGCGCCGTCGCCGTCCCAATCGGCGCGTCCGGTAAAAAATGCGTCTGCGCTTAATCCCCACGGGACGGAATAAAATTGCTTATCGGAACTTCGCCGCACATACCAGACACGCTGACCGCTTTCGCTTCGCGCGACCGCGAGATCGGCGCGACCGTCTTTGTCAAAATCGTTCGGCGCGGGAATGTCGCCCGATTGTCCGAAATACTCGTAACGGAATGCGCCGGTCGAACTCTCGATGATATACCACACGCCGCCGCGATAAACCGCGATGTCAAACGCGCCATCGCCGTCGTAATCTGCCGCCGCAAAAAAATCTCCGAGCGCGGAACTTCCCCAGCGCGTTTCTTCCAGCGTGTTTGTCGAAGATTTAAAAATTCGCCAAACGACTTCCGCGCTATACCGCGCCGTCGAAAAATCCGAACGTCCGTCGCCGTCAAAATCAACTGTCAGCGAAACCGAATCGCCGGGCTGTCCGATCTGTTTTTCAAGCAAACCGCCGTTCAAACTCGGTCGCGCGTAGAACGTATTATTTGAATTTCGATAAACGGTCAGGTCGGTGCGCCCGTCGCCGTCGAAATCGTTATAGGCACTGTTCGCCGGGTGAATCTGCCCGCGAATCTCGATTCTGGTTTGGGTGTTTATATGAATATATGTTCGATTCGAGCGGAGATACGCCAGATTTTGGGCGTTTAAGGCGGCGGTAAAGGAAACCGTGCCGCTTCGCCCGCCGTTATTTATTATTACGCCGAAACCCGATGAACCGATGCCGCCGACCGGCGCACCGAAACCGACTCCCGCGACTGTCGCGGTATCCGGCAAATTTTCGTATTCGCATATAATCGAAAGCTCCGTTTCCGCTTGGTTAAGCGTCATCCGGCACACGCCCTTGCCCGCCGAACCGCTCGGCGGAACGACCTGCGAACCGGAAAGATTCGCAACGAATTTCTGCTGTGCCTGAACAGCAATTGCAAAAATAAAAATTGCCAGAATGAAGTGAATTTTTTTCATGATTTTTGTGTAATTTTTTGTTGTTTGGCTGATAAAACTTTCTCGGAGGATTGCCGGACGGTTTTTTTATTCGAATAAACTTGGCTGTTCCTCGTCTTCGTCCGGCTCGTAGCCTTCGGGAAACCACCGGTATTTTTCCAGATCGCATTTGCCTTTTTCGTTAAAAACAACCCCTTCGTCTTCGAGCATTTTTTGCTGGAGATTAACGGGCAGAGTCATTTTTCCGGTCGAACAGCCGCCCTGCGAATTGATCACTCTCTGCCACGGCACATTTTGCGTATCGGCGGCGTGCATTACATAACCGACGGTTCGCGCCGTGTAGCCTTCGCCCAAGATTTCGGCGATCTGCCCGTAGGTCATAACTTTTCCCGACGGAATTTCGCGGACGATCTCGTAAACTTTTTCGCGGTAACTTTGCTCGTCAACATTCATAAATGAAAATTTACCACAAACAAGAATCAGCCACGAACAAACACGAAGTAACACGAAAGAAATTTAAAGAATTTTTCGTGGTATTTTCGTGTCTGTTCGTGGCTAAATTTTTCTTTTCAAACGTTTCTTAAATTTTCCTTCGCGTTCTTTCAGCCATTCGCGCCATTCTTCGATTGCCTTTTCTCTTTCCTCCAACGAACTCGCCGGTTTAAAGTTCAATCACGTCGAGGTCGCATCGCGCAGACACATTTCGGCAAAAAATCTGGTTTGAAAATCTTTGGCTGAAAGCAATTCGACGAGTTCGTCAATCGTTTTTTCAGAAATCAAATTTCTTTTCAAAACAAATTCATCTCTCTTCATTTTTGCCTTTTGCCTTAAATTACTTTTGCCTTAAAATCGTCCGCGCCGGCGCGCCGTCGCCCGCGCCGCCGATGTATTTGAGCGGAAGACAAATAATTTCATATTCGCCTGCCGGAACTTCGCGCAGGTCCAAACCTTCGACGATCACAGTTTCTTTTTCAAGCAGAGTTTTATGCGTCGCAAAATCTTCGGAGCCGAATTTTTCGACCGACAGATAATCAATGCCGACGAGTTTGACGTTTTTATTTACCAATTCCTGCGCGGCTTCGGTCGAAATGTATGTAAAATCCGTGCGGAAACCTTTTTCCGGCTCGTTCCAGAAAGCGGAGTTTCGCGTTTTAAATAAAACTCTTTCCGCATCGCCTATATTTTCGAGATGTTCGGGCGTTATTTTCAGAACGCTTTCATCCAATTCGATAACGACGCAATCGCCGACGAGTTTTTCAAGCTCCAGTTCGTGGACGCGCTTTGTTCCTTCGATAAAATGATTCGGCGCGTCAACGTGCGTCGCCGTGTGAACGCCGCAGCAAACAAGCGAAACATTTGCCGCGTCGCCGTTTGTAAGCGAATTGACGGTTTTTATTTCGACCTTCGGATCGCCCTCGTAGATCGGCGTATGGTCGGAAATCGGAAAGGTTACATCGTAAATTTTCATAACAATTTAGATAATAATCCGCCAAATTGTTTGAAACAAGATTTGGCAAACCGAAACTTGTTTGTTAGAACATATCTAAGCAGTTAATTTTTTTACGCTTAAACGGAAATGGCTAAATTGAAGATTCAAAGAGAGGAACACGGAAAAAAAGGCGCGTTTTTTGTCGAAAAAGACGGCGTTTGGATCGCCGAACTGACTTATACCCGTGAAGGAACGCGGACGCTCGTGATAGATCACGTATCGGTCGCAAAGGTTTTAAAAGGCAAAGGCATCGGCAAATCGCTGGTCAAATCGGCGGTCAAATACGCCGAAAAAAATAATCTGTTGATAAAACCCGTCTGTCCTTACGCGAAAAAAGTTCTCGAATCTTCCGAGGAATACGAGGACGTTTTAGCCAGATAAAATGCCGGCGAAACGAATTTCCGCGTCGAGCTATTCGAACACCGCGCCGCTCATCTGGTCGTTTCTCTACGGCGCGAACCGCGGGCGATACGAACTGATTTTGGACAACGCCCCGGCGCGTTCCGCCGAACTCCTGCGGCAAAACCGCGTTGATGCCGCGCTCGTTCCCGTCATCGAATATCAAAAGATCAAAGACGTTTTGCTCGTCCCCGACGTTTGCGTCGGCGCGAAGGAAAAAGTCAGAAGCGTCTGTCTCGTAACAAAGGGCGAAGATTTAAAAGACGTAAAAAGCGTTTCGCTCGATATTTCTTCCAAAACCTCGGTCGCGCTAACCAAAATAATTTTCCACGAATTTTTAGGCTTTGAACCCAAATATAAAATCTCGAAACCGAATTTGAGCGAGATGCTCGACGAATCCGACTGCGCTCTTTTGATCGGCGATCCGGCACTTTTGATTGCGGATTCAGATAAGAAAAACCAATTACCAATTACCAATTACCAATTACAAAAATATGATCTGGCGGAAACGTGGAAAAAATTCACCGATACGGGTTTTGTTTTTGCGATGTGGATGGCGAACAAAGACAAATCTGATGCGGCGCGAACGATTGATTTTTCAGCCGTCCGCGACGAGGGCTTACAGCATCTCGACGAGATCATTTCCAATTACGAGACCGAAATTCCGCTCGCGCACGAAGATTTTAAAAAATATCTCTCGGAAAATATTTCTTATTCTATTTCGGATTCGATGCAGAAAGGTTTGGAACTTTTTTACAAGCTGGCGGAAAAACGCGGCTTGATCGAAAAAAACAAGCCTCTGAGATTTTTATAAAAAAAGCCGGATTTTGGAGAACAAATCCGGCGAGTTTTTTCTTTGAAGTGCAGTTTTAGAAATATAAAAAATTTATTTAATTAAACCCGATTGAAATAACAACAACCAGCCTGCTATTAATGCGAATAAGATCAGGAAAAATTCGTTTCCCTTTGTTTGTATTTGTTCGTTTTTCATTTTTTCTTATCTCCTTTATGAAAAAATCTTCCGTCTATTAACGCGCTGAAATCGGCAAAAAAGTATCAATTTTTTTTGGTATAAATCTTGTATCTGTAAAAAACGGACAATCTAAAGACGCTGAAAATCAGGCTTTTGGCGGAAATTCTTGAAATTATTTTCGCAATTTGCCGAAAAACGGTTTCAAAATGCAAAAGATTTTCTTTGGTGATAAACTTTATTTTTGAATTTTATGAGCGATATTCAACCGATTTTAGACAAAGTTTTAGACGGCGAACGGATGACCGCCGAAGACTGCACTCGGCTTTTGCAAAGCTATGACATCGCCAAAATCGGCGCGGCGGCGGACGAGATTCGTCAGCGAAAAAACGATCCGAAAGTCGTTACATACATCATTGACCGCAATATCAATTACACGAACGTCTGCAACGTCGTCTGCACATTCTGTGCATTCTATCGCCGACCGGGAAAGCCCGACACATATGTTCATTCGTTTGAAGAAATCTGCAATCGGATTGACGAAACGATCGCTCTGGGCGGCACGGGCGTCCTTATGCAGGGCGGACTTCATCCCGATTTTAATATCGAATGGTATGAAGATTTACTCAGCAGACTGCACGCGAAATATCCGAATTTTCAGCTTCACTGTTTTTCGCCGCCGGAAATTCACAATATTTCTTTGAT
>JBGTSF010000008.1:0-34732 GCA_041940425.1 Pyrinomonadaceae bacterium | reverse complement strand
GATACCGAAGCGAACGAAAAAGAACTCCGCTACCAAATCTCCGAAGCCGGTTTCCGCCCGCAACAGCGCGATATTCTTTACAATTACGTCAACCGTGAAATGAAAGAAGATTTGGACGAAAGAAAATCTCTGCCGCTCAAACAATTGAGCGTCGCATTTGCTGATTAATTTTTTGATGAAAGTTGGATTCTCTGATTTCAACTTTCATTACTTTCTGAAAGCTTAAAACTATTCTTACATAATTATTACGTTCTGCTCACTTTTATATCTGTTACTCTTAAGCTGTCTTAATTTTAAAAATCGAACACGGGAATAAATGCAAAAATCAATTCAATTAATCTCTTCTCGCACAAATATCAACTGGAAAAATTTAACGATCATCGTAAGTTTTCATCTTTTAACCGTCGCCGCGTTTTTCTTTTTTAGCTGGCAGAATCTGGCGGCGATGCTGATCGGCAATTGGATCGTCGGCAGTCTCGGTGTCGGCTTGGGTTATCACCGATTGCTAACGCACCGGAGTTTTAAAGCTCCGAAGTGGCTGGAATATCTTCTTACGGTTTTCGGCGCGCTGGCGATTCAGGACGACGCGCCGAAATGGGTGGCGACGCACCGGATTCATCATCAGTTTACCGAACAGGAACGCGATCCGCATTCGACTCGTCCGGGTTTTTGGTGGGCGCATATCGGCTGGATCGTGCGCGGAACGGCGCAGGATCACGACCGGGAAATTTTGAAAAAATATGTGCCGGATCTGATGAAGGATAAATTTCACGTTCTTTTGGCGCGGTTTTATTATGTTCCGTTAATTATTTCGGGCGTGGGTTTATTTTTTATCGGCGGTTGGTCAATGGTTTTGTGGGGTGTTTTCGCGCGTGTCGTTTTCGGCTGGCATTCGACGTGGCTGGTTAATTCGGCGACGCATTTCTGGGGAACGCGCCCGTTTAAAACGACTGACGATTCGACCAATAATTTCTGGATCGCAATTTTGACCTTCGGCGAAGGCTGGCACAACAATCATCACGCGCACCCGAGTTCGGCGCGGCACGGATTACACTGGTATCAGTTCGATCTGAATTGGCTGACGATCCGTATTTTCGAAAAACTCGGATGGGCGGAAAATGTGCGGCTTTTTGATAAGGAAAAACAGCTTTTCGCATTGAAAAAAGCGGCGTAAAAAAAGTCTTACAAAACTCTTACATTCACGCGGCATAAAAACTGATACGATTAACATCATAACGCACGACGACAAGCGTTAAATTTATATTTATCTGCAATTGAAAAGGGGGAAAAATAATCACGAAATGCAAAACGTAGTAGAAATCAATCAACCGCAATCATTAAAACTTCAATGGTCAACTATTGTCGGCGTAACCGTTTTTCACGCGCTGGCGATCTGGGCTTTATTTACTTTTAGCTGGCAAAACTTAGCGGCTTTTTTAATTACCTGGTGGGTTGCCGGAAGTTTCGGCATCGGTCTCGGCTATCACCGGCTTTTGACGCACCGCGGGTTTAAGACTCCAAAATGGCTGGAATATTTTCTGACGCTTTGCGGCACGCTCGGAATGCAGTCGGGCGCGATCAGTTGGGTGACGACGCACCGCCTGCACCACGCTTTTACGGAAACCGAAAAAGATCCGCACAATATCACGCAGGGCGTTTACTGGGCGCATATCGGCTGGATCTTTCAAGGCACGGCGCAGATGCAGACCGAAGAAATGATGACGCGCTACGCGCCCGATATGATGAAAGACCCGGTTCACCGCGTGATGAACAAATATTACTGGATGACTTCCGTGATCGTCGGCGCGGTTTTATTCGCCATCGGCGGCTGGTCAATGGTTTTGTGGGGAATTTTTCTCAGAACGGTTTTCGGCTGGCATTCGACCTGGATGGTCAATTCGGTTACGCATAAATGGGGTTCGCGCCGTTTCGAATCGCGCGATAATTCGACCAACAACGGACTCGTCGCCGCGCTGACATTCGGCGAAGGCTGGCACAACAATCATCACACTTTTCCGCGTTCGGCAAAACACGGTTTGACGTGGCGGGAAATTGATGTCAACTGGATGCAGATCTGGTTTTTGGAAAAGATCGGTCTGGCAAAAGACGTTTACGCATACAAGCTGGAAAAACCCGAGCCGTATGAAAGGGCGGACGAAGCATTGCAGGAAGCATAATTAATGTAACAACGGTAAATGGTGAATGGTAAATGGTCGAAAGCTATTTACCATTCACCATTTTCCATTTACCATTATAAAAATGCGGCGGCGCAAGACTACAATTTTCTTTCTCGTGTTCGGCATCTGCCTGATCGCGCTGGCGGTCGCGCTCAATGTCGGCTGGATTCTGCTTAATCTGCGGGCGGTCGCGCTGATGGTTCTCGGAATCGTTTTTTTCTCGGCGATCATTACCGGCTTGACTCTGAATATGATCTTTCTCCTGCGCGAAATCCGGCGCAACGAACAGCAGGACGCATTTCTTAACGCCGTTACGCACGAACTCAAAACGCCGATCGCTTCGATCAAACTTTATCTCGAAACTCTGAAATCAAGAGAAATCGCCGAAGAAAAACGCCGCGAATTTTATGACGTGATGCTTGCCGATTCAAACCGTCTGCTTTCGACCGTCGAACAGGTTTTGCAGGCATCGAGAACAAAAGAAAAAGATCGTTCGCGCCAAATTTCAGAGGTTGAAATCGGGAAAGTTTTGCGTGAAACGATCCAGATCATTCTCTTGCGTTATCATCTTGAAGAGGAAGTAATAAGCCTTTCCGTGACGGATGAAAATGCAAAAGTTTCCGGCGATGCCGGGGAACTGCAAACCGTTTTTCTGAATCTTCTCGACAACGCCGTCAAGTATTCGCGCGATCTTGTAAAGATAATCGTCAAAATGCGTGTTACGCGGCAGAACAAGATCGAAATTTACATCAAAGACAACGGCATCGGCATTCCGACCGAAGATTTGAAACGCATCTTTAAAAGATTTTACCGTGTCTCTAATCCTTCGACCGCCGAGACAAAAGGCACGGGCTTGGGGCTTTATATTGTTGATTCGATCGTCAAAAAACACGGCGGACGCATCATTGCCAAAAGCCGCGGCGAAAACAGGGGAACGTCTTTTCTGGTGCAGTTTCCAAAAGCGTAAATCGTGATACGCAATACGTGATACGTCTCACGTATTGCGTATCACGTATCTCGTATTACGATTATTACGATTCACGAACTTATGAAAATTTTAATCGTCGAAGACGAAAAACATATCGCCGATGGTTTGCGGTTTAATCTTGAAGCGGACGGCTTTGAGGTAAAAATGGCGTATGACGGCGAAGCGGCTTTGGAGATTTTAGGCGAAGAAGAATTCGACGCGGTCGTTCTCGATGTGATGATGCCGAAAACGGACGGCTTCACGGTGGCGCGAACTATGCGTGAAGAAGGAAATTTTACGCCGATCCTGATGCTGACCGCGCTCGGAAAACCAGAAGACGTTCTCCAGGGCTTTGAAGCGGGCGCGGACGATTACCTGCCGAAACCGTTCGATCTGAAAGTTTTTCTCGCCCGCATCAACTCTCTTTTACGCCGCCGCGAATGGTTTCGCAAACAGTCGAAATCATCGAAAATGGACGGCATCGTTTCCGTCAACAATCGCCTGATTGATTTCGATAATCTCGAACTCAGGAGCGAAACCGAAACGATCCAACTGACGCTGATGGAAGCAAAACTCCTGAAATTTCTCATCGAAAACGCAGGTCGCGCCGTCTCGCGTAAAACGATTCTCGAAGACGTCTGGGATTTGCACGAAGACACCGACACGCGGGCGATTGATAATTTTATTGTGCGGCTTAGAAAATATCTCGAAGACGAACCGAACAATCCGAAGTTTCTCCAAACCGTGCGCGGTGTCGGTTACAGATTCGTTAAAGAAAATTCTTAAAAAGTAGGCAGCGGCGGCAAGAAAGTAGGCAGCGGCACTAGGCAGTAGCAGTTTGTTGGGTAATTATCGGAAAGAGAATTTTCGGGAAATATTGAAAACTTAAAAAAATCGGAAAACTTTCCTGCCTACTGCCTAGCGCCGCTGCCTACTGATCAAGCTTTCCCTGTTCAAAACCTTCAAATTTTCCCGCCAATTTTCCGCCAGATTAAAGCGGTGCATTTCGATTTCTTCGGAAATTGCTTGCGATAAAAATATGAAATCGCGGTGAAACGAAAGCGTCGGCGCGGCGAGATAGCAGATCGCCGGTTTATCCGAAATTTTTAAGTCGCCGAAAATTTTCGCCTTCTGCAGATTTCCCGTCCGGCGTTGGAGTTCGATCTTGCGCCAGTAATCCGCCGCCTGAAAAACCATCTCACGGTCGGGCGCGGTTTTGAGTTCGATAATGACGAGCCGCCCGTCTTTTCTAAGCGCGAGCAGATCAATTTTTTCACGCTCGGCGCGAAACTGATGATAGAGCGGCGACAAGATGAGATTAGCATCAAGCAGTTTGATGTTTCGTCGTAAAAGCGATTCGAGCCACGCTTCGGGCGCGGCTTGGTAAAAAAGATGCCGTCTGTTCGGCGAATCGAACCGCCGAAATTTTTCGAGATTTTCCAAAAGTTCGAAAAATTCTTTTTCCGAATTCTCATTCAAAATCCGTTTTTCATTTTCGATTCCGAACCAGACTTTTTCCTCGTCTAAAACCCGTCTCACACGCGCAAACGGCAAGCCGTGAAAGCGAAGAGTTTCGCCCTGTTTGGAAAAAATCACGTCAATTTTTTCCGGCGCGAATTTTATGATTTCCCGCGCCGAACGGCTCATTACGGTATTTTCCAATAGATGAATTTTTCCCGGCTTTTCGCGCCACAGATTTTCGATTTCCAGTTTTTCGAGCGATTTTATTTTTTCGTTTTCACCGAAAGAAATATCAAAAGCCGTGATTTTGTTTTTCCAATTTTCTTTAAGAAGCGCGTGCAGTTTTTGCGCTTTTTTCGATTGTTTTTTTTCTGCCAAAATCCAAATTTCTTCTATCGGATTTTTTCGCCCTTGCGATTTTGCGAATTGCAGAACGGCGGTCGAGATTAAAATTTCCGGCGTTAAAGAATCGGAAACATCGGCGATTGCCGCCGCATGAGTTTTCTGTGGGGTTTCAAAAAAGATGTTTGCCAGCCGACTGTTTTCTTTATTTAACTGAACGCGGGTAAGTTTTATTTTCGGCTCGTTATCTTTGAGGATAGCGGCGAGTTTGTTCGCTTTTTCCGCTCTGGCAATTTCGACCGACGCGCTCAAATCTTTTGCCGAAATGCGCGGGATCAAAATTACCGTTTCGTTTTCCTTTTCAAAATTGCGCGTCAGATCGAGAAAAAGTTTTTCGTTTTTTATTTCAAACTTTTTGACGCGCCACGTCTGAAAACCTTTGTCGTCGAGAAAGCCGAAAAGCAATTTTCCGTGCTTGATTTCCGTTTCGATTTCCGATGAATTAAGCGCGAATGATTTCCCGAATTTATACTGCAAAAGCCACTCGGTTTGAGAATGCAGAAATTCGGAAATTTCGATTTGAGAGCTTTCGAGGTCATTCATTTTACATAGATTTTCAGACTGGATTTTCGCAATTTCACTTTTTCGTTTTTAATTCGGCTATTTTTTCTTTAGCCTGATTTTTCGCGTTTTCATTGCCGTATTTCAATAGCAATTCGTAATATTTCAGCGCATTTGCTTTATCGCCTTTCAAAAAATATGTGTAAGCGATATTTCCGATTACGACCGAATCGGTCGGCGCGAGTTTTTCGGCTTTTAATAAATAGACGAGCGCGTTTTCGTAATCGTTTTCGGACATATAAAAGATCGCCAGATTCGAAAGATTTTCAATGCTGTCGGGATAATATTTCAAAACCGCATCGGCAATCGTTTTGATATATTTTATATTTTCATCCGCGTCAAAAATCTGCACGACGTAATCCTGCACGGTTTTCAGCATAAACATCTTCCCGCCGCTTAAAGGTTTGCCGTCAAGCCAAAGCCATTGATTTTTATTGACGTTTGAATAATCAATCGCTCTGACGATTTCATTTGTGAATTTTTCGTAGTCTTGGATTTTCCCGAAAGCGGCGGTTTTTCCGAAACGCATATCGAGCCGGTTCGGATTTTTTTCGATACCTTTGCTTATATAATCAATCGCTTTGTCAAAATCTTCCTTCACAAAAGTTTCTTGACTGCCCAGATAAGCGACGACCTTTTTATCATCTTCTTTCGTTACCGCAAGCGAATCTTTCGATTGCGGAGTCGAAGTCAGACTCAATGTTTCCTTGCGGCTTTTGTTGAGATAAAAGTTGAAATATGCGACATAGAGTTCGGGGTCGTCAGGCTTGGCTTTATCCCAATTTTGTAAAACTTTCTCTTGTCCGGCAAGATCATTTTTGTTGAAAAGAGTTCTGAATTCCGATTTAAAATCCTGCTGGGCGTAAGTAATTTGGGAAAGCGAAGTCAAGAAAATAACAAGCGCGAGAAAATATATTTTCATTTTGAGAAATACTCCTTTTGTAAATTACCGCTTTTGCGTTCGTTTCAATATAAACTCATTTTGCCGAAAATTGAATGAGGATTTCCTCACCGGAGATGATTTTTACAAATTTTCCGGTAGAACAAACGCGCCAAGATGCGGTTTGTCGGTGTTCAAAGTCGTTTCGAGCGCGAGTTTTAAAGCGTCGCGCAGATTTTCCGGCGTAACGATCGCGTCCACAAATCCGCGTGCCGCCGCATATTTCGCGTCTAATTCTTTATCGTAAGTTTCGCGCACTTTGTCCATCTGCGCTTCCATTTCCGCGTCCGGCTGTTTGCCTTCTTTTTTCAATCGTTCGATCTGAGTTCCGAAGATCGCCGTTGCCGCCGAATCGCCTTCCATCACGCCCATTCTGCCGGTCGGCAAGCTGAAAATAAAATCGGGATCAAAGCCCTGTCCAGCCATCGCGTAATAGCCCGCGCCCGAAGCGTGATTGATAGTCAGAACGAGTTTCGGCACGGTCGCCGTCGCCATCGCTTCGACAAATCTCGCGCCCGCGCGAATAATTCCCGAATGCTCCGCGTCCGCGCCGACCATAAAGCCGGAAACGTCCTGCACAAACAAAATCGGCGTGCCGTGACGATTGCAGTTTTCGATAAAATACGCCGTTTTTTCCGCCGATTCGGTATAGACGATGCCGCCGAATTTCGGCGGTTTTCCCTTTTGCGCGACCATTCCGCGATGGTTGGCGATGATGCCGCAGTGAATTCCGCTAATACGGGCAGTGCCGCAGATCATTTCTTTCGCGTAATCGGCTTGAAATTCGTCGAGGTCGCCGCCGTCCAAGAAACAATCCAAAACTTCGCGCATATCGTATCCGGCACGATGGTCTTCGGGTAAAATTTCGTAAAGTTTTTCGGGTGAATTTTTCGGCTCGGTCGGTTCGGTGATCGAAACATTCGTCTGAAATTTATTCGGAAGTTCGGAAACCAGTTCGCGGATTTTTTCCAAGCATGCTTCATCGTTTTCGGTGCGAAAATGCGCTACGCCCGAAATCGAATTATGCGTCATCGCGCCGCCCAGAGTTTCATTATCAATCGTCTGTCCGGTCGCGCCTTTGACGAGATTCGCGCCGCCAAGTCCCATAAACGAAGTGCCTTCGACCATCAAGATCACGTCCGACAGCGCGGGTAAATACGCACCGCCCGCAACGCACATTCCCATCACGGCGGAAATCTGCGGGACTTTCAGGTAGCGGCGCATAATCGAGTTGTAATAAAAGATCCGCGCCGCGCCGTATTGACCGGGAAAAACGCCGCCCTGATACGGCAAATTAACGCCCGCCGAATCAACCAGATAAATGATCGGAACGCGCGAGCGCATCGCAATTTCCTGCGCCCGCAAAATCTTCTTGATCGTTTCGGGATACCACGCGCCCGCTTTGATCGTCGCGTCATTGGCGACAACAACGCATTCGCGCCCGTGGATTTTTCCGATGCTTGTTACCACCGCCGCCGCCGGAGCCTGCCCTTTGTATTCGTCATAGGCGACAAGCAGACCGATTTCCTGTTGGTAAGAATTTTTATCGAACAATAAATCAATCCGCTCACGCGCCGTCAGTTTTCCCTGTTTGTGAATTTTCTCGATCTTTGCTTCGCCGCCGCCTTGACGAAGTTTTTCCGCCAATCGTTCGAATTCTTCCGAGAGTTCGCGCAGGCGGGTTTTATTCGTTTTTTCAGAACTTGTTGACATAAAAATTTTGCTTTGTTGATGAATCTTTTACGAAATTTAGATTAACTTTTGACTCTGTTTATCGCAAGACGGACGGATTTATTTTTATCCGAAAAAAAGGCGGAACAAAAGTCCGCCGGAAAAAATTTTGAACAATTTCTATTCAGAAATTACCTGATAAAAATATTATTCACGCTAGAGTCGCTGACCGTCGAGTTGTCAATGCTGACGATTCGCAAACGGGCGCGGCGCGTCGGTTTGCCGTAGATATTTATTGTTTGCGAACCGTCGTTCGGCGTGTTTGCAATAAGCGTTTCCCAATGCGTGCTTTCGTTACGCGATATTTCGATGCGGACATTGCCCGTCAGATTATCGGATGTCCAATTGAGCGTTTTTGAAATATTGCGCGGCAAGCTCTCGCCGCCGTTGTAGTTAGTCATTGTCAGACTCGCGCCGGAATAGCGGTAATTGGAAATCGGGTCAGCCGTCAGATTGATTGAACGCGCGTTGTCCCGCGCATTGTCAATTCCGGTCGCACTTCCGGCGAAATAAATTTCCGGGTTGGAAAAATAAGCGCGACGCGTGCAGCCCGATGTGCAGGGATTGGAATACGACATCACCGTGCGGTATGAACCGTTGACGTAATGACCGAAACCGAATGAGTAGGACGGACTTCCGCCGTTTTCCGGGTTGTGCGTGCTTCCCATATTATGACCGAGTTCGTGCGCGAAAGTCAGATTTCCGACCGCACAGCTTCGCGCCGTCGCCGTAAAACCGTTGTTCGGATTGCCGCTCGCCGTGTTGGTTCCCATCAGATAACCGATGCCGCACGCGCCGGAAATTTCGCCGAGCATCGCCACGAGATCGGCTTTGTGCGTGTCGCGCAAGGCTTGAATTGTGGCATTGTTTCGCAGATTGCTCAGATCGGTGCTGGCGTTTCCCGTTTCGGTGTAAACGAATTCCTGCGTGTGAACGAGCCGGACGCGCTGGCGGATCTTGCTGTTGATATATGCCGCGTTCGTCGAATCAATTGACTGCTGGGCGAGAACCTGCGCCTGCGCGTCGCCGCCTAAAATATTTTTCGTCGCCGTCGTGTAAACGACCAGCACGTCAATCCGGTCGCCCGAATCCGTGCCGCCGCCCAGAGTGTTTTCAGTCGTTTCAAATTTGCCGCTCTCATTCGATTCGACTTCGCCGCCGCATTCGGGAAAAAGATTCTGGTCTAATTCGACGAGAATTTGACGGTCGCCTTTCGCCACGATCTCGAAAACGGCTTCGGGCGAAAAGATCAAACCGGAAACAAAACTTTTGCGAAACGTGAGAACGACATCGCCGGAAAATTTGCCCTGTAAGATTTTTCCGCGCCATGTAAAATCGTCCATCGCGCGGAGTTCAAAATCCGTGCGGACGGCTTCGTAAATTTTACCGTCAAAAAGCGGAATCGAAATCGTCCGGCTCAAATCTGCCTCGCGCAAAGCGTCCTGCTGAAAAACTATGTCGCTTTCCCTGACCGACGCAATCGAAGTTTTTTCCGAGCCGGAAATTCTCTGCGGGGCGTTGTTCAAGCGAAAAAGCAAATCGCGCGTTTGCGCCTGCGCCGAAATAAAACCTATCAATCCGATCAACGAATACAGCAATGCGCCGGTAAATAATTTTTTCATTAAATTTTCCTCTTAAAAAAATTCCTTCGTCTGATGCGAAATTTATGGGTGAAGCCGCCCGTATTTTCGGGCGTAAATATAATAATTAGTTTGCGGGAATTATTCAATTAAAGCGGGAGTTATTTCAAAATGGTTTACCGCCGCGTCAACGGCAGTTTGAATTTAGGATTGGTTGCGTTTTAACACACGGAAAGGAAATAAAAATCGTTTATGCCGCGTCAGCGACAACTGAATTAACAACCAATTTTTCAATCGTCGCTGACGCGACGTTCAATGTTTTTATAATTGCTGCCGTGCAATAAATTACACGGCTAAATTCAAAAATCGCTACGCGATTATATTCTGCACTAATTTTTCTCCCGAATAATAAACGTCGGCACCATTCCGCCGCCCGATGAAACATTGGCGAGTTCGGTTGTCGAAAGGCGCGTAAAAGCCGAACCTACGCGACCATTAAATAAAAGCGGATCGAGATCAACGAGTTGTTCGATCATCTGAAAATTTCCCGCACTGTCGAGCATCGGGAATTCTTCTCTCGAAGTCTGCACTCTTTCCTGCACGAGATAATCGCCGTTTTCGAGCGCGAGCATGATCGCGTCGTTCCATTCATCTTCGGTCGAAGCCCAGCCGATATAAATGCCGTGACCGCCGTAATCGTCGTTAGGTTTTAAGACCAGTTTGTTAGCGTTTTCCCGCGTCCATTCGACTAAGTTTATCTGCTCGCCGTAAAATTCGGTCTGTTCTTCGCGGAATTTGCGCGTCCAGGGAATGTGATTTCTGATCGCTTCCAATTCATTTTCATCAAAAAGATTTGCGAATTTTTCATTTGTCAGAACAGCGAAGATCGCTTTTTTATGGACGATCTTCGAGCGGAAACTGTTGACCATACAAACCGCTCCGGCGCGGTAAGCTTCAAGCAAATCAGGTGCTTTGTCAAGAATCGGCAGATATTCATTGACCAAAAGACGCTTATAGACAATATCAATCGGCACTTCCTTGTAGCGCAAACGCTTGCCGTCAAATTCGAGTTCGTCGGGCGAACAGATCAGAGATGTATAGCCGTTTTCCTCAAAATAGTCGCGGAAAAGCTCGAATTCTTTCTGCGTCGGCAAATCTTTGAGATCAACGATGGCGATGACGGGTTTATTTTCCGGCGCGTGACCGCCGAGATATTCTTCGTAACAACTTAAAAGAACTTCGAGCATTTTCGGGCGACCTTCCAAAAATTCGACTTCGTATTTTTCGCGAAACTTTTTCATCACCGGCAGATTTTTGAAAATCTCCGTCGCCGAATCGGCGTAAGCTATCCCTGCCGGACTTTCGCCGTTGAGTTCGACAAACGAATAAGCATTCTCGGTCAGGAAAGAGTCGAGCCGCGCCGTCGGCGACACGAATTGATATTTCGGATCAATCGAAACGAGGTCTTTTTCGGTTTCGGTAATGCCGAGTTCGTCCAAGATTTCTTCGTTTTCGATAGCCGCTTCCTTAACCTTTTGCAGAGAATTCCAGATCGTTTCGCAAACGGCGGTTGTCCTGTTCCAATCAGCCTGTGTTACAAAATGCGGTCGCAGATAAGGCGACAGACGGCGACCGCCGAAGATCAAACGCGCGTCCTCTAAGCCTTCGTCCAGAGCGCGGCGCGATTCTTCCGCCAGATCGAAATCATTCAGTAGTTCATGATAATAAGCAACGGCTTGTTTTAGCATAAATTTATGTATTCAAATTAAAGACCAAAGGAATGGTTTGATAAAAGCTGAAAACGGAATCATCGCTTCCGTTGCAAAATTGTTTCTCCGTTTTGTTAAACGGAAAGACAGCGTTGCCGCCGTCAAATTCTACTGCCAGACCGTTTTCGGTCTGCCGCCATTCGCCGCCGTAATTTTCGCGGATGCATTCGCCCAAGAATGAACCGAGAACCGATGTCAAACTTTTGATCGTTTCATCGTCGGCGCGTGTTCGCTGGCGTTCGATAAAACCGTCGAGCCATTCGACCGATTCGCTGTCGAAACCGAGTTCGACATTGTTGTTTTCACCGATTACTTTTATAACGAGTTCGGCGTTTTTTCTTATGTTTTCAAATTGATCCATTATTTTGATTTACTGACGATTTTCTCAAATTCTTTTTTGGTTAAAGGCATCACCGACAAACGCGACTGTTTGATCAGCGCGATATTTTCCAGCGTTTTTTCCGCTTTTATTTCATCGAGCGTAACGGCTTTTTTGAATTTCTCGACTGGCTTTAATTCGACGGCGAGCCATTTTTCATCATTCGGATCGGGAAAGTTTTCTTTCGACACCTGCGCCAGACCGACGACCGCTTTGTCCGTTACCGAATGATAAAACAAAACCTGATCGCCTTTTTTCATATCGCGCAGATTGTTCCGCGCCTGATAATTCCGCACGCCGTCCCAGACCGTTTTTTTGTCTTTCAAAAAATCGTCAAACGAGTATTTTTCGGGTTCCTGTTTAACCAGCCAATAGTTCATAATTTGATTCGCAATACGTAATACGGGATACGTGATTCGACAGACAGAAAAATCATAAGTTCAATTTTATCAATTAAGCGTATCACGTATCTCGTATCGCGCCTCTCCGTTTTCTCAGCAGATGCGGCGATACTGCGCTTCGTAAAAAGCCAAAATGCCGTGCGCGACCAGACCGACCGATGTGGCAAATAAAAATATTCCGCCGTAGGAAGTCTGCGCCAGCGCGAGTAGCGCGCCGTCAAGACCGGCGGCTTCATTCGGATCATAATCAACCGCCGCCGAGATAAAAAACCAGCCCATCAGCAAAAAGATTACGGCGCGCGCCGTAAAGCTCAACGCTCCGAGAATCGTGATCAGTGTCTGATGCCAGCCTTTGATCTCCCACGAACGGTAATGCTCCTGAAATTTGCCGGAAATTCCGGCGTAGCATTCGTGAAAACCCGCGCCGATAACGCTCAGACCGATGATAAAAACCAGCACCGCGCCGAGCGGCAAAGCGAACAAAACGGTCGTGATTGTTTTCGGCAACTGCCCGTTCGCGTCCGAGATGTTTTCCGACAGCAGTGTACTCCACGCCGAAAGAGCCAGTCCGACGTAAAAAATACCGATGCCGATATGTATGATCCGCTTGATGATTCCGAACCAGTTCGTTCCCGCATCATCAACGTCCGCCGCGCCGCGCAGAATATTCCAAAGCCCGTGACCGATCGCGCCGACGATAAAAATTATCAAAAGGATTTTCCCGTAAGGCTTCTGCGCGATAACGGCTAATGCGCCCGCCGGATCGGCGAGCTTTCCGCCGCGCAGTCCGGCGACCAGCAGGATCGCCAAACCGCCGATTACGATATACAAAACGCCTTTTGTATAAAAACCGAAGCGGGCTAGTTTTTTAACGTATGGATGCCTGACGACCTCTTCAGCCTTTTCGACCGTTTCCTCGATTTTTTCTTTAACTGCCTCTTTAGTTTCGTCCGTCATCGGAGAGATTTTTCAATGTAAACCTTACTTATTTTTTCTGCGCCGCGACCGCTTTTTTGTTCAGCCATTTCGCCCATTTTTCGATATACGGGCGAAACGGTTTGAAAAATTTCGCGCGTTTCGAATTCGCGTTCTGCTTTTCGCTCCAATCTTTTAAATTTTTCTGCGCGTATTGGCGAATCTGCGGTTCGAGATTCTGTTTTTTGACCGAATGCCGGAGCGTTAGATAATAATGCTGACCGACGAGCGAAAAAAGCAGTCCGGCGAGATTGCTCTTAAACGCCGATTTCGCCATCCAGCGTTTCGCAAAGCCTTCGGTCGGCTGTAGAAGCGCGCCGATGGAAATTTCCGCGTAGGCGTTTTGATTGCCGACCTTCGGATGATAAAGTCCGGGCAGATCGCCTTTGATGGGAACGTCGGTTTTCATCTGCGGATGTTTGATAAAATCCACGAGTTTAACTTTTTCGAGTCCGCGCAGATGTTCGATGGGCAGAAACGCCAGAATCTTGCGGATGTCTTCGAGCGCGTTTTTCGGCAGTTCGATGCTCGATTGATTTTCGATTTTTATTTCCGATGATGTTTTTGCAGACTTAACTCCTGCTACTTTTAATGCCATAACTAATTTTCTAAATTGTAAATTTTAAATCGTCAATAGTAAATCAAGCCACACGGGTGTCGCAAAAATGCGACAGGGATGAGGGATGAGGGATGAGGGATGAGTTTTTAATTGTTGAAATATTTGGGTTTCGATTTTTGGACGATTTTGGCACGGTCATTGTTATAGAATTTCATTTGAAAAATTTTCAAATGAAACAGACGACAATTTCACAAACAGTTAAAACGAGCGGAACGGGTTTGCACACCGGAGTCGAAGTAAACCTCGCCTTAAAACCCGCGCCGGAAAATACCGGATATATTTTTGTCCGCACCGATCTCGACAATTTCGAGATTCCCGCATCGGTCGAATATATTTCGCACTGCTCTTACGCGACGACGCTGCTCAGGAAAGGCGTTGTGCTTTCGACCTGTGAGCATCTGCTTTCCGCCTTGCGCGGCGCGAATGTTGACAATTGTTTTATCGAACTCGACAACATTGAAATCCCGATCATGGACGGCTCATCGGAAGCCTTTATCGAACTCATCGAACGTGCCGGAATCATCGAGCAAGACGCGCCGAAACATTTTTTGAAAGTTTTGGAACGGGTTGAATTTGCCGATGGCGACCGGAAAATGTCGGTCGAACCATCAGACAAATTCGAGATCGAATGCATGATTGATTTTCCGCACCCGTTTATCAACCGGCAGAAATTCCACTTTAAAATGCACAACGGTTCGTTTGGCAAAGAGATCGCTTCGGCGCGAACGTTCGGTTTTACGACCGAGATCGAAATGCTTCGGAAAGCGAATTTAGCTTTAGGCGGCTCACTCGATAACGCCATCGTTCTCACGCCCGAAGGAATGCTCAACGAAAATCCTCTGCGCTTTGAAAACGAATTCGTCCGCCATAAAATCCTCGACATCATCGGTGATTTCGCGCTTTTGGGAATGCCGATGCTCGGAAAGATCACCGCCGAAAAATCGGGACACGCCGTTCACGCTTCGATGATGAGCAAACTTCTGAAAACCGAATCAGCTTGGGAAATCGTCTGATAAACCAGCGAAAAAAAAGAGGAAATTTTGTCCACAGATGAACACAGATACACACAGATAAAAATGATTTTTAAATAGCAAAATTTAACCTGACAATCGCTGTCTATCCTGTTTTAATTTCTTCCCAAAATCTGTGTTCATTTGTGTTCATCTGTGGATAATTTTTTCCGTTTGCTATAATCGAATTTATGGCAAAAGCGGTATGCGGGCTGAAAAAGGAGAAGTTTGAAATGCGGATTGGGCGCGTTTCCGCCGACGGTTTTGTAAATGAAACCGACACGCTCGCCACGGAAGAACCGCTCGAAATTCGCCTCGGATTTCTTGAAAACGGCAGACATGTTCATAAAGCCATTTCGATCACAATGCGAACGCCTGGCGATGATTTCCAGCTTGCCGCCGGATTTCTTTTCACCGAGGGAATTTTAAGTTCAAACAATCAAATAAAAGCGATCAAACACTGCGGAAAATTTCCGAACAATCAAAATACCGTCCGCATTGATCTGTCTGAAAATGCGGAAGTAAACCTCGAAAAATTACAACGAAATTTTTACACGACGTCGAGCTGCGGCGTGTGCGGCAAATCGTCGCTTGAGGCTTTGACGGTTTCCGGCGCGAAAAGAATCGAACGAAAAAGTTCCCAAAAAATAGCAGCGGAAACGATTCACAAACTGCCGGAAAAATTGATCAAAAAACAAACCGTTTTCGGCGAAACGGGCGGGCTTCACGCCGCCGCGCTGTTTGATTTTGACGGGAATTTATTTGACATCAAAGAAGATGTCGGGCGGCACAACGCGGTTGATAAATTGATCGGCGAACAATTTTTAAATGACAATCTGCCGCTTTCGGAAAAAATTTTATTTTTAAGCGGACGCGCTTCATTCGAACTCGTACAAAAAGCGGTGATGGCAAAAATTCCGGCAATCGCGGCGGTCGGCGCGCCGTCGTCGCTGGCGGTCGAAGCGGCGCGGGAATTTAATATTACTCTGCTCGGTTTTGTGCGCGATGGAAGATTTAATATTTATACGGGCAACAAGCGAGTTCAAAGTTCAAAGTTCAAAGTTCAAAGTTTGCCTTCCTAACCTTGAACTTTGAACTTTGAACCTTGAACCAAATTATGAAACTCCGTTTGAGAGAAAATTCGATTCGACTGCGGCTTTTACAAACCGAAGTTCGTCAATTGCGTGAAACCGGAAATGTTTCTGAAAAGATAATTTTCGGCGTAAATCCGACCGAAAGTTTGACGTATTCGTTGAGAGTTTCGGGCGAAGCGGAAAAGATTCACGCGCAGATGCTCAACAACAAAATCGAAATTTTTCTTCCTGTTTTGACGGCGGAAAAATGGGCGGACACCGATGAAGTCGGATTATATGAAACACAAGACATCGGCGCGTCCGAAGAACTGAAAATCACGGTCGAAAAAGATTTCGTCTGCGTGGACAGACCGTCAGATGAAGATAACAGAGATGCTTTTCCGCATCCGAAAATGAAATGTTAATGAATTAGCCACGAACAAGCACGAAACTTCACGAAAGTTTTTTTGAATTATTTTTCGTGTTCTTTCGTGCTTGTTCGTGGCAAAAAAATTATGAACGACGAACATGGAAATATAAAAGCCGAACGCCCGGAGATTCTCGGCGAACTGAAAGTTTCGGAAATTCAAGACACCGCCGCCGGGATGCGGGCGGTGATCGATTCGATGAAGGAAACTTTTGGAGACGCGGGCGTGGTTGACGGCTCTCTGCTTTTGAAAAGACTCAATCAAAAAGGCGGCGTTGACTGCAATTCCTGCGCGTGGGCTGACCCGGAAGACAGAACGCTCGCCGAATTTTGCGAATCGGGCGCGAAGGCGATCGCCGACGAGGCGACGACCGAAAGAGTTACGCCCGAATTTTTTGCGCGCTACACCGTCGAAGAGTTATCACGTCAATCTGACCAATGGCTCAACGCGCAAGGTCGCATCACACATCCGATGTTATTGGCGGAAAATGCCAAAAAATACACGCCGATCTCGTGGGAAGAAGCCTTTCAAATCTTAGCCGAAGAACTAAATTCGCTTGCTTCGCCGGACGAAGCCGTTTTTTACACTTCGGGCAGAACGAGCAACGAAACGGCGTTTATGTATCAGCTTTTCGCCCGCCAATTCGGCACGAACAATCTGCCCGACTGCTCGAATATGTGCCATGAATCAACGTCGGTCGCTTTGGCAGAATCAATCGGTTTGGGAAAAGCGAGCATTCGGCTGGAAGATTTGGAAGACACCGATCTGATAATCATCATTGGTCAAAATCCCGGCACGTGTGCGCCGCGAATGATGTCGTCTTTGGAAGAAGCAAAACGCAAGGGCGCGAAGATCATCGCCGTCAATCCTCTGCCCGAAGCCGGTCTGCTTAATTTCATTAATCCGAATCCGCAGCATTACAAAAATCCTCTGCGATACCCGTTTGCGATGCTCGGTCTTTCTTCGACAAAATTCGCCGACATCTATTTGCCGATCCGCGTCGGCGGCGATATGGCGTTCTTAAAAGGCGTGATGAAAACGCTTCTGGCAATGGAGCGAAAAAATCCCGGTTCGGTTTTCGACCACGAATTTATCAAAGAAAAAACTTCCGGCTTTGACGAATTTATCGAAAATCTGGACACGATTTTGTGGGACGACATTTTGGAGCAGACCGGATTTTCGGTCGAACAAATCGCGGAAGTCGCCGGAATGTATGCCGCCTCGAACCGCGTCATCACCTGCTGGGCGATGGGCGTAACGCAGCACAAAGAAGCCGTCGCCACGATTCAGGACATTGCGAATCTGCATTTTCTGCGCGGAAATATCGGACGGCAGGGCGCGGGACTCTGCCCCGTGCGCGGTCATTCCAACGTGCAGGGCGATCGAACGATGGGTGTCTGGGATAAGATCAAACCGGAATTCGCTGAAAAGTTGGAACAGGAATTTTCGTTCAAAGTGCCGAGAGAAGAAGGCTTCGATACCGTCAGAGCGATCGAAGCGATGCACTCCGGCAAGGCAAAAGTTTTCTTTGCGATGGGCGGCAATTTTCAGATGGCGACGCCCGACACCGATTTTACAGCCGAAGCGATGCGCAAATGCGATCTGACGGCGCAGGTCATTACGAAATTAAACCGCACTGCGCTTGTTACGGGAAAACGTTCTCTGATCCTGCCATGCTTGGGGCGCACGGAAAAAGATTTGCAAAACGGCAAAGAGCAATATCAGACGACCGAAAGCACGATGCTCAACGTACAGGTCACGCACGGCATTATCGAACCCGCTTCGGAACATCTCAGAAGCGAGCCGTGGATCGTCGGCAAACTCGCGCAGGCGGTTTTAAAAGATAAATCAACCGTTGACTGGCAGGCGATGATTGACGATTACGATGTCATTCGAGACGCGATTTCCAGAACCGTCAAGGGCTGTGAAAATTACAACGAAAAAGTAAAACGTCCGGGCGGTTTTTATCTGCCGAACCCGCCGCGTGAAGGCACGTTTCCGACCGAGAGCGGAAAGGCGTTTTTTAAAGCGAGCAAACTCGAAAAAATTGTTCTGGAAAAAGACCAATTGATCTTGACGACGATTCGCTCGCACGATCAGTTCAACACCGCCGTTTACGATTACAATGACCGTTATCGAGGCATTTCGGGTTCGCGCCGCGTGATTTTGATGAATGAAGCCGACATTTCCGAAAGAGGTTTGAAACAAGGCGAAGTCGTTGACATCACGAGTTATTTCGACGACGGCGAGCGGCACGCGGAAAGTTTTATCGTCGTCCCGTATCCGATTCCGACGGGTTGCGCCGCGACTTATTTCCCCGAAGCGAATGTTTTGATCCCGCATAAAAGCACGGCGAAAAAAAGCAATTGCCCGACTTCAAAAGCGGTGATCGTTACCGTAAAATCACATCTGCATAACGACGAAAGAGTTTTCACGGGCGAGTTTTTGAGGTAAAAAAAATGACCGAAAAGGAAATTGACAAATTTATTGAGCGCAATCTGAAATCGAAACCGAATCAAATGATTGATACGGAAACCGGGCTTGCCGCGCTCGATAAAATTGCTGAAACCGCTAAGAAAAATAATGTCGAATGGGCGTTGGTCGGCGGTGTGGCGATGCACCTTTACGGCAGTCCGCGTCTGACAAAAGACGTTGATGTAATCGCTTCAGAGGTTTTGGATTTAGAAACGGAAAAAAATCTCGGCTTCGGTGGCAAACGCTATCAGGTAAAGATCGGCAAAAAAGAAATTCCCGTAGATTGGATCGTCCGCAATGATACAGCGCGAAAATTTTATGAACGGGCGTTAAAACAGGCGCACAAATTATCAAATGGATTGCCAATTATCACGCCCGAATGGATGGTGATTTTGAAATACATCGCCGGACGTTTTAAGGATCAGCAGGATGCGGTTTTTCTGCTCAAACAAAAAACTCTGGTTGATCGAAAAAAAATCAGAAAACACATCACCGACACGGCAGGCGGAGAATACTGGGCTTTAGTTTCGTCAAATTTGCAACGCTGGTATGATCTGGCAGACGGTAAGATTACAACGGAAAAAGAAGATTACGAAGCCGATAAAATCTAAATGAAAAGCAAATTCAGCGGCTACGTTCTGGCAGGCGGTAAATCTTCGCGGATGGGACGCGACAAAGCATTTTTGAAAATCGGTGGAAAAACTTTTCTCGAAAATGCAGTCGAAATTCTCGCTCCCGTTTGCGAGCAAACAAAAATCGTTCTCAACAAATCTCAAAAACATTTCCTCGAAAAAATACCCGAAGGCGTTTCGCATATTTTTGATATTCACGAAAATCGCGGCGCACTCGGCGGAATTCACGCCGCGTTTCGAAACTGCGAAACCGAATACGCCGTCATTCTTGCCGTTGATCTTCCGTTTGCAACAAGCGAAGCGATTGGAAAATTATGCGAGATCATCTCCGTCAAAAAAGATTTTTCGGCAGTCGTGCCGTGTCAAACAGATGGAAAATTACAACCATTGTGCGCCGTTTATCGAGTAAAAGATTGTCTGCCGAATGCGGAAGAAATTTTATCTAAACCGGAATCGGCTTCCGTCAGAGATTTTCTGGAAACTGTGCGAGTGAAAATAATCGAAGCGGAAGATTTGGCGGAAAATCGAGACTTATTTCTCAATATCAACAATCAAACCGAATACGAAAATATCAGGCAGAAACGCGACCGCTAGGGAGCGTGTTTTTCGAATCACTTTAACCTTTTATTAGAGAGAATTTTTTTTAAAATAATTACGAGTAAAAGTATCGAAGAAAAAATTACAAACTCGATACTCATAGCCCGCACGACTTCCGAAAAATACATTTTTGACGGAAACTCCGACAGACCGAACCAGCGCAGACCGTATCTTTCATCGGAAAATGGGAAAAACAACTGCAGACCGCCGCCGATTTTCGTCGTGACGAAATCGAGAACGAAATGCGACGCGAACGCCGCCGAATAGGCGAGAGCTTCGCGCCAACGCTGACGACCGAAATATGTAAAAATGAGCAGTCCGACAAAAACGGCAAAGGCGATCGAATGCGTAAAACCGCGATGCCATTCGTCATCGCCCGTCGCAAAAACGAGCAGAAAATCGAAATCCGGCAGATTCGCCAGCATCGTGCCGGCAAAGAGCGGCACGAGCAGGCGAAACTCGAACGGTTTTTTGATTATCGCGGCGACAAAACTCGCGCCGAACAATCCATGTGCAATCGGTAATGGCATTTTTTAATTGTCCCAATCAGGAGTGTGAAAATTTCCCTCTTCGTCAATTCTCTGGTATGTGTGCGCCCCGAAGTAATCTCTCTGCGCCTGTATCAGATTAGCAGGAAGCCGCCCGGAACGAAAAGCGTCAAAGTAAGAAAGCGCGCTCGAAAGACACAAGCTCGGAATATGGCTGAGAGAAAATTCATTGTTTATCTCGCACCAAAAATCGCGGTTGTTGCTTAAAATTTCGGCGAATTCGTCGTCGAGAATCAGATTCGGCAGATCGGGATTTTTCTCATAGGCGCGGCGCATATCTTCCAGCAATTGCGAACGGATGATACAGCCGCCGCGCCAGATTTTTGCGATTTCGGATAAATCCAAGCCGTATTCTTTTTCTTTTGATGCGGTCTGCAAAAGCGACATTCCTTGCGCGTAGGTAACGATGAACGAACTCAAAAGAGTTTGTTTGAGCAGTTCGAGAAATCTCTCTTTATCCCTGGAAACGTCTTCGCGGACGATCCGGTCGTGCATTTCATCGGATTCGATCTCGGTTTTATGTTTGGCTTCCCTGACGGCTCGCTCGTCAACATCGGTTTTGTGCTGTTGACTCACAACCGTTTCGGCGGCGCGGCGTTCGCGCATCGCTTTTGCTTCGTCGGTTTCGTGTTCGCTCGAAACCGTTTGGTTCGCCCCTTCCGTCTTCTGTCTTCCGTCTTCTGTCTTATTCCCGTATTTTTCCGCGATCAAAACACGCGCTTCTTTCTGCGCGGAAATCTGGCGCATCGAAACCGCCGCGTCAATCGTCGGCACGGGAACGCCGAAATCCATCGCCGCCTGCGAAGTCCATTTGCCCGTTCCCTTCTGCGCGGCTTTATCCAAAATCATTTCAACTAAAGGCTTGCCGGTTTTGTCATCTTCTTTTCGTAAAATATCCGCCGTGATCTCGACGAGAAAAGAATTAAGCTCGGCGTTGTTCCATCCGGCAAAAGTTTCCGACATTTCGGCGTAATTCATTTTCAAAACGCGGTTCATAAAATCATAAGTTTCCGCGAGAATCTGCATCAAGCCGTATTCGATTCCGTTATGCACCATTTTTACGAAATGTCCCGCGCTCGACACGCCCATATACGCGACGCACGGCTCGCCATTTACTTTCGCGCTGACGGCTTGCAAGACCGGTTCGACGCGCTCGTAAAATTCTTTTCGACCGCCGGGCATAATGCTCGCGCCGTGCCGCGCGCCTTCTTCGCCGCCCGACACGCCGACGCCCATAAATTCGATCTCTTTTTCGAGCAAAAACTGTTCGCGGCGTTCGGTGTCGAGAAAATGCGAGTTGCCGCCGTCAATGATCAGATCGTCTTTTTCGAGATGCGGGAGCAAATCATTGATCACCGAATCAACGATTTTTCCCGCCGGAACGAGCAGCATAATATTGCGCGGCTTTTGAAGTTTTTGAACGAACTGAAAAACATTGTCCGCCGAATCAATCGGCAGTCCTTCTCCTTCTTCGTGCAGAAGCCGCCGTTTTTCTTCATCCAAGTCGTAACCGACGCACGAAAAACCGTGTTCGGCGACATTGAGCAGAAAATTTCTGCCCATCGTTCCCAAGCCCACCATTCCGAATTGAGCGTTTTTCATAGTTTTATTGATTATACTTTCCAAAATTCCGCAAAAGCTAATTCGCTTTCCCAATTTTCGCCGTTGTCTTCAAACGTCCACCAAGCCGACAAAACCATCTGCGCGAAAGCCCATTTTTTCAAATGATCGGGCGAAATATCAAATGCTTCGGAGAATTGCCGGACGGCTCGTTCCAATTTTTCCACGCAGTTTTTTTCGGGCGAAAGCCACCACAGATGATTGTTCAAAAAAACCGCGATCTCATAACCGATGTTGCCGATCACGCCTTTCGGATCAATGACCAGAAACGGCTCGCGTTCGGCGGATAAAATATTTTCGTGATGAAAATCGCCGTGAATCAGATATTTTTCCGAAGAACTTAGTTCGTCGAAAATCTCTCGCGTTTTGCTCAAATAATAAGTCGGAAAATCTGTATTCACGGCTCTTTCAAAAAAATTTCCGAACCATTTTTCAAGCAAAATAAATTCCGTTCCGGCAGGCGGACGGCGAAGAAGTTTTTTTATCAATCCGACGGCGATCTCGACCGTCCGCGATTCATTGCCGCTGAAAAGCATCTTCAGAGGCTTTCCCGGATTAAGTTTTTCCAAAAGCATCGCGCGGCGCGATTCGTCAAAATTTAAAACCCGCGCCGCGCCCTTTCCGTTTTGAATTTGCAGATAATTTGCTTCGTTGAAAATTTCGAGATTATTCAGAGGCAGAGCGATCTTTAAAACTGCTTCATCACTACTTTCAAACACGCACGCTGCGACAAAGTTGTAAGACAAATTTTCAAACGGTTTTTTCGTCTTGATTTGCCATTTTTCGGCAATCTCTTTAATGATTTGCGGAAGCTCACTTAACCATTGTTTACCGCGATCACCGCAGACATCCAGAACATTTCTAATAAACTTTTCCGGTAGATTTTCTGTAAAATTTTCGCTCACCTTCTTGACGAGTTTAGCTTTTTCGATAGATTCTAAACAAATGAAATCTTTGCTTGAGACGGCTCGTCCGACCTTTTTTCTCGAATCGGAAAAACTGAAAACTTTTTTAAATTTGGATATAACAGTTGCGGCTGAAACTTTTCAGCATACGGGAAGCTTTAAATTTCGCGCCGCATACCACACGGCTTCTAATGTAAAAGAAGATCATCTGATAACCGCTTCGTCCGGCAATTTCGGTCAGGCACTCGCCTTTGCGTGTAAACTTTTGAACAAAAAATGCCATGTCGTAATGCCGGAAAATTCCGCGCGTGTCAAGGTTGAAGCCGTCAGAAAATACGGCGCGGTCGTTGATCTGATTGATACGAAAAAGATCGGACGCGCCGAACGAGTTAATCAATTATTGAGCGAACATCCCGACGCATACAAAGCAAGCGCGTATGACGATCCGCTCGTCATCGAAGGAAATTCGAGTCTCGGCGACGAACTTTCCGCCAAAAACTTTGACGAGATAATCGTTCCGGTCGGCGGCGGCGGTTTGATCTCGGGAATTGCGAAAGGTCTCTGCAGAAACGGTAATCAGGCGAAACTGACCGGCGCGGAACCCTTGATGGCAAACGACGCGGCGCGTTCGCTCGCAAAGGGAGAAATCGTCAAAAACGAATCAGAGCCGCAGACAATCGCTGACGGCGCGCGGACGCTTTCGCTCGGCAAACACAACTGGGAAATCATCAAAACGGGCGTTTCGGAAATTTTGGAAATACCGGAAGAAAAAATCATCGAAGCGGTAAAATTGTATTTTAATTTAGCCAATCTGAAATGCGAGCCGACGGGCGCGTTGAGTTTGGGCGCGGTTTTGGAAACGCCGGAAAAATTCAAAGACAAAAAAATCTGCGTTATCGTCAGCGGCGGAAATGTTGACGCGGAAATTTACAGAAAGATTCTTGCCTGATAATTTTTTTATGCCGTCTGCTCTTTGCTTGTCAAACGATCGAGAGCGCGGCGGCTGATGCTGGCGATGACGATGACGGAAATTATCGTGGCGACGATTCCGCCGATAATCATCCGCGAATCCTGCGGGTTGTCGAAACTCAGTTCGGAAAGTCCCGCGCCGACAAAGACGACCGCCGACGAGCGCGGCAGCATCCC
Organism: Pyrinomonadaceae bacterium; assembly: GCA_041940425.1. Lineage (GTDB taxonomy): Bacteria > Acidobacteriota > Blastocatellia > Pyrinomonadales > Pyrinomonadaceae > DATHTS01. Next base: position 10,336 of record JBGTSF010000008.1, on the reverse strand, counting down.
GAAAAACGTCCCGACCGTGTATGAACCGAGCGGCACGCGCGCCGATGCCATCAAAAAATTTGTAAACGCGAACGGCATTACCACCGAAACGCGGAGCAGAAAAATAATCAGAGTCGTGCGCCACAGATTTCGTTCGAGCAGAGCCTCATAAACGGCTTGCGCTTTCGGATGTTTTTCAAAAACGTCGGGAAGCTCTTTGCTGACGATTCGCTTGTGTATCAGAAAAGAAATGACCGCCGCGCCGACCACGCCCGTGATCAAAACCGTGATGCCGAGTTGGAAGCTGAACGCCCAGCCGCCGATCAAACCGATAACATTTGTCGGAAGCAGCGCGAGACCGCAAAAAAACAAAACGCCGAAAAGATAAAGCGGCATCCCGATCTCCCAATTTTCTCTCAGCCAGTAACCGAGCGGGATTCCGAAAACCAGCAGAACCGTACTGCCGAGCATCGGCAAAAAAGCAGTTACAAAAGCAAGCGGCGTGAGATTTCCCAATTCGTTGAGATACGCTTTGATTTTTAAGAAAAGATTTTTCATTAAGAAAATATAAGTGAGCGCAAATAAAAAAGGCTCGCTTTTATTTTTAACAAATTGAAAGAATTTAGTCTTGCCGGATGTTCTTTTTAATATTTATTTGACAGCCGCCGATTGCGAAAAAATTTCCGTTATCCAATCATTGACCGCCGCGTCAACGACCAGATGAACGCGGTCTTGACGGCTGAAATTATTGACGCGGTGCGGGTCTGAAAGGCGCAGATACCAGCATTCGCCCGCGTTTAAGATTATGCGTTCATTGTTCAAGTAAAATTCGATTTCGGGATTCGTCACGACCGGAATATGAAAGCGAACCATGCCGTCTTCGTAACACAGATCGTAATCGGAATGCTCTTTGATCCGCGAACCGGCTGAGAGTTTCATCAGCCGCGCCACGCCGAGTTCGCATTCGAAGGCGGACAAAACTTCTTGAAAATACGGGCATTTTTCCAAAAATTCGGTTTCAACAAATTCCGTCGCCGACGGGTCGGAATAGATCATCCGAATCGGGTGTGTTTCGCCCGCCGGCGACCGCAAAGGAATCGCGCTCCAATCGCCTTCGTAATTTTGCCGGACAAAATGCCCCGTCCATTCGGTTTTATTTAAAACTGCTAAATCTTCTGCTAATTTTTCAGGAGAAAACCGGAACGGCATTTTTAAGCGGTCGGGAAAAATATATTCTTTTTCTTTGACGATGCTAATATACATTCGATTTCAAATTCGAAAAAAATTTTGAAAGAAATTACTCCGTGTTTCTCTGTGAAATCTCCGTGTTCTCTGTGTTTAAGAAGATTTTTAACACAGAGAAACACGGAGATTTCACAGAGAAAGGCAAATTATCAACTTTGCAATTTTTTTTCAAAAAGCCAAGATTTCCGTCAAATCATTTTTTCCGGTAAACGCCGGAAAACGAAACATTCACGCCGCCGCAGTTGAGATTATCGGAAACGATCAGAAATTTATCAAAAATGCGCAGCGTAACGCGGCAGGCGTATTCGTCTTCATCGTCTTCGCCGTATTTCAAAACCGCACCGACGAGTCTCGCTTCGCCGTCGAGTTCGCCGACGTGGACGTTGTCGCCGATACCTTTCCATAAAGCGTTTCCCGTGATTTTATAAATATCCGGTTTTCCGGTTGCGGCGATTTTGATTTCATTATCGTAATAACTCCACGTTCCCGTCCAAGCCTCTTTGCCGATGCTTTGCACTATCTCGATAAATTCGATCTTTTCGAGCGGCAGCCAGCCGACCGTTTCCGCGCCTTTTTTCGGCTGATACCAGGCGCAGGCGAAACCCGCAAATTTGCGCGACACGATCACTTCGTCGTTTGGAATCAGGTAACTTTTCAAACGGCAGTTTTTCCCGTTCGGACAATCGTCGTTATCGCTGTAAAAATAAACGCGCTCGCCTTTTTTGCCCTTTATTTTTCCGATCGAATAGCTTCCGCTCTCGCGCGGAAAAAAACCGTTGCGGCACCAATTTTCGGGATTACCTTCGAGTTGGGCGAAAATAGAATTGCCCGAAAATGACAGAAATAAAGCGATTAAGAAACCAAATCTTTTCATTTTTTATCTTCCTTGATTTAAACAACTCAGCCCGTTTTTCTGACGCTTCGTCTTCTGCGCGTTTGTCTTAAACATTTTGCCGGGGCGGCGGCGGGTTGAGTTTTTGTTCGTCCAGAGTGCCTTCGAAAAAGGCTTTGACATCCGGCTGGCGCAAAACGACAAACGCCCAGATTCCGAACGGAACACCGGCTATAAAACAGCAGGAGGTAAGCGGAACGATCGCCAGAATGGCGGCAATTTTTGCCAAACCGTATTTTTTGCCCCGCATCATTTTTACCGCGCCGTAAATAATTACCGGCGCGATAAAAATTCCCAAAACGCCGAGTCCGGTCGAGCCGAAGAAACCGACGTAAAAGCCGATTTTTTCGGCTTCGGACGTAAACGGTCGGTTAAAAACGCCCATATACATCTGAAAGGCGGACGATACCAGAAAATACAAGCCTAACAGAATGTTCAAAACGCCCGTGATTATCAGTCCGATTGCCGGAATTTTTACTTTTTGCAGAATTTCGTTTGTCATAGATTTACCCCGAGTTTTAAAATTTGTCTTCTCAAATAATCCAGTGCCGCCTGACTCGCACGCCACCGGATCAGATAACGGTCGCCCGGTAAAACGATATGCAGAGATTTTACCCGCGTTTCGTCGGCAAAGCCAATAAAGACCGTGCCGACGGGTTTTTCCTGCGTGCCGCCCGTCGGTCCGGCGATGCCGGTTACGGAAATCGCGTAATCCGTTCCGGCGCGTTCGCGCATTCCTTTCGCCATCGCTTCAGCGACTTCTTTTGACACCGCGCCGTGCTTTTCGATAAGTTCCGGCGCGACCGCTAAAGCTCTGATCTTCGCTTCGTTGGCGTAGGCGACGACACCTTCGATAAAATACGCGGACGAACCGGAAATGTCGGTCAGCCGTTCGCCGATCAGACCGCCCGTACAGCTTTCGGCGACCGACAGAGTTTTTTTGTTTTCCGCGAGCAGTCTGCCGACGACCTCTTCCATTTCTTCGCCCTCGGTGGAAAAAACGGCGATGCCGAGTTTTTCGACTATTCTTTCGGCGAGTTCCGCATTTATTTTGTCGGCTTCCCGTTCGTTTTCCGCCTGCGCCGTCAGATGAATTTCGACTTCCGATTTGTTGAATAGAACGCCCGTCTGGACGTTTTTATATTTCGAATAAACGGGCGCGATCGCTTCGTCAATCGCCGATTCGCCCATTCCAGAAACCTTTAGAATGCGCTTTCGGAAAACCACGTCGCCCGCCAGATCAGAAAGTTCGGGCAAGACAAAATTTTCAAACATCGGCTGCAGTTCGCGCGGCGGACCGGGCAGAACGACGAGAAATTTTCCGTTTAGTATGACCGACATCCCCGAAGCCGAGCCATTCGGATTCGGGAGAATTTTCGAATCTTCGATCACGAACGCCTGCCGTTTATTTATCTCCGGCATCTCGCGTCCCCAACGGCGGAAACGCTCGCGCAGATCGTTTTCGAGTTCTTCTTTATAAACGAGTTCGCGCCCGATCGCCCGCGCAGAAACCCGCCGCGTTACATCGTCTTCGGTCGGTCCGAGTCCGCCCGTCGTGATGACGACATCCGAACGCTTGACCGCATCGCGGATCGCTTCTTCGAGCCGCAGTTCGTCGTCGCCGACAACCGTTTTGAGTTTTACTTCGATCCCGATCTCGTTAAGTTTTTCGGTTAGCCAGAGACTGTTGGTATCGGTTTTGGTCGGCGTTAAAAGCTCCGAACCGACGGCGATAATTTCCGCAGAAAGCATAAATTGGTTAGTCTTTAGTCCTTTGTTTTTTGTCTTTTGCTGATTGAATTAAACCAGACTTGCCGAATAAAATTCAACCGGCTAAGGACAAAAAACTAAAGACTAAAAACAAATTTTTATTGAATGTTTTTATCGTAGATGTCGTGCAAAACCTCTGTGATCGGTTTGCGGTTGGCGAAGACGTCTTCGTCTTTTTTGCTCTTTTTCTTTTTCTTGCGGTCGGAGAGCAGGCGTTCGTAGCCGTTTTTTTCCTCGGCGTTTTTCTCATCCTGCACGGCGTCTTTTTGCCCGGCATCTTTCGGCGCGATCGTTTCCGGCACGTCGTCGTCCTCGGTGATGCTTTTGAAATATGCGGGCTGTGTCTGCGGCGTTTTCCGCGTTTCGGATTCCTGCGGCAAAAATTCGGTTTTCGCGCGTTTTGGTCGGGCGATCTGCGCGCGTTTTGCCTGTTCGGTTTCGTTTTGACGATTGCGGCTTTCTTCGAGAAGAGTTTTTCCGCGATTGCGGCGGGCGCGTTCCAGAGCGCGAACGGCGGCAGAAGTCTGCGGCGCTTCGGCGGGTTCGCGTTCGATCTTTCGCAGAGTTTTCACATATTCACGAAGTTCCGGCGTCGGGTAAAGAAAAGTTGATTCGTCGGAATTTTCGTTTTCGACGACGTATGCCAGATGATTTGCGGCGGATTTGTAATCGCCGATCTTATGATAGAGCGCGCCGAGCGTGAAATGCACGAGCGGCGGCGCGCCGTTCATCGCCTGTATGATGCGTTCGCCGCGAATAATGACTTCCTGCATTTCAAAACCGAACCAGCGGCGTTCGTCATCGCGCAAAATCTCGTTTGCCGAAAGATAAAATTCGAAAATCCGGCGCATCTCCGACGGGCTGGGCGAGGAAAACGTCTTCCACAAAAAATACGCGAAAATTCCGAAGAAAAAGATGACGAACATCGGGAATCCGGCGACAAACAGCATCGTCGCGATCACGCCGAAAGCGAGCGCGTATTGCGTCTTCTCTTTCAGAGATTCCGTTTGTCTTTTTTGCAGTTTATCGTTATCGCTCAAACCGTTTTTTCCGTCTTACGCTTTTGCTTCGTTTTCTTTGCTGTCTTCTTTGGATTTTCCGGCAGACGCTCCGACCGGTTCCGCCGTTTCATCTACGACGGCTTCGATAGGTTCGTCTTTCGATTTTTCCTCTTTTTTCTCAGCCTTTTCTTCTTTTTTCTCAGCCGCTTTATTGCCGTTTTCTTTTGCTTTATGCTCGTCCGGCGTGCGTGCGTCTTTGGCTTCTTCGTCGAGTTTCAGACCGAATTCAGCCATCACGTCCATCACTTTGCCGACGATTTTTGAGGGTGAATTCAGGATAAAATTGAATGTTTCGCCGAGCGCGATGGCTTCGAGCCGGACGAGATCGGCGATTTTTTTCTCAAGCGGAAGCTCGGCGAATTTTTTGCGGTATTCTTCCGCTTCTTCGGCTTCCGTCTTTTCCTCTTTCTTTTTCTCGGTGGTCAAAACCGTGATCTCGCCCGTTTTTTCGAGCTTTGCCTGACACGCCAGACGCTCGCCTTTTTTCAGACGTTCGTCGCCCAAAACTTCTTTTTCCGCTTTCGTCGGTCCGGTCAAAAGATCGCCGCCCGATTTGATCGTTACGGCGCAATCGTCGGTCAAGCCGAGTCGTTCGCAGGTGATCTCGACACCGATCCGGCGCGCCGCGTCAATCAGATAACTTTGCGCCACGGCGATGCCGTCGCGGTTTTCTCTTTCAAATTTAATTTCTATTTCGCTCATTTTTGTAAAAATTACTTCCCTTTATTTTTATGAAATCGTGGTCTTGACGCGAACACGCGGCTGTGCGCCGGACGCGACGCTGTGCGCGTCTCTCGTTTGACACTGCTCGCACAATCCCCAAATCCGCAAACTATGATGCGTCGCCTTGAAGTTAAATTTGTCCGCCATTTCATCCTGCTTCTCTTCGAGTTCGGGCGAGAAAAATTCGATGACCATGCCGCACTCGGTGCAGATCATATGATCGTGATGCTGGTGATTGTAGTGATGCTCGTAATAAGTCTTGTTGTCGCCGAAGCGGACTTCGCGCGCCAGTCCGGCGTCGGTCAAAAGTTTCAGAGTGCGGTAAACGGTCGTATGACCGACCGACGGGTCTTCTTTCTGGACAAGCCAGTAAAGGTCTTCGCTCGTCAGATGTTCCTCCGTCCGCAGAAAAATTTCGAGGATCAGATCGCGCTGAGCCGTCCGGCGCAAGCCTTCGTTTTGAATATGTTCGAGAAAAATTTCTTTTTCCTTCTTAAATTTTTCTTCCTTTTCAGCCATATTTTCAGTTCTATTTTATTTTAACATCTGAGTTTCTTTTTCGCTAACAAAATCTTTTCGCGCATATTCTCAAGCCGTTTTGCGTCCGCCCCCTGCTTTTCCGCAAGTTTCAAAGACCGCTCGCCGAGCAGTAAATAAATTTGCCACGCTTCGGCGGAAACTTCTCTTTCCAAAATCTCGGAATGTTTTTCAAAAGTTTCCGCGTCAGCCCGCGAAAAAGTTCCGGTCAGTGCTTCGGCGGTCGTCTGTGTTTTTAGATTTTCTATAGTGCTTTCGATCAGGGGCAGAAAAATTTCCTTCGATTCGTTTTCCTTCAAACCGCATTTGGAAAGCATCTCGATTGCCGTATCAATGACCGCCGTCAGATGCCCGCACGCCGTAACCGCCGAAGCGTGATACAAAGCCTTGTATTTCGTTTCGATGGAAAATGATTTTCCGCCGAGCGCGGAAACGATCTTTTCCGCCGCTTCGACCGCTTTCGCGTCGCCTTCGACGCAAAAATATGCGTTTTCAAAACGCGGCTTTCCTAAAAAAGCGTCGCTGATCGAAACAAGCGGATGAAGCGATCCGACCGGACAATTTATGTCTTTTAATTTTTGTAAAACGCCCGACGAAAGCGAGCCGCTCGTATGCAGAACGATCGGTTTTGACCGTAATTTTCCGGCGAGATTTCGCGCTGTTTTTTCGATTTCGGAATCTTGAGTGGTAATTAAAACCAGATCGGATGAGATTTTTTCAAACTCATTATCGGAGAGAATTTCCGAATTCGCTATATTGGCAATTCTTTCGGCGGTCTCTTTTTGCCGCGCAAACAGATTTTCGACCTCAAAACCTTTTTCCGCCAAAGCGAGCGTCAATGCGCCGCCAAGTCTGCCGATGCCGATGATCGAAATTCTCATACTTTACGAATTAAACATAAAGTATTTAATTATTCAAAATTATCCGGCAAATTCTCAGCCGGCAGACCTTTCGCAGTTCTCTTAATTCGGGATTGATTATATTTCAAACCTAAATATTATTTGTTTTGCACGGTCAGTTTCACGACAAACCGGGCTTTTTTAATTTTATCTTTTGTCGAGATTGCCAATCTTACGCCGCGCTGTTCGCGTTCGCCTTTGTCAACCGAACCCGGTCTGCCGGGCGCGGTCAGAAAGTTTTCCTCAATTGCCGTGGTAAACATCGCGGGATTCATCAGACTGACCAGCAAACTCGGCTTGCCTTCGGGTTCAAAGACAAAGCTTCCCGTTGATGCACTTGTAATTTTGTTATCGGCATGCAGGTAAGCCGTCACTGTTTGCGCAGTTTTCGTAGCCACATCGTCCGTAACGACAAATGTTCCGGGAGCGGTAAAATCGAATCTACGGATGAATTTTGCAACGCCGACTTCCGGTTCATAAGCCGCTGTTACATCCGCTGTGATCGAAACTTTACCGGCGTTCATATCAACACTTTTGATATGAATTTTGTTCAGCCGTTCGTATGGAACGGTGGCGAATGCGTCGTGTCCCTTGCCTTCGTCCGCCTGACCTTTGCCGTCAAAAAGGAGCGTGTTGTGATGAATTGTCAGCGGCACGCCGGCATAGCCCGAATCGCCCGTCAGATATCTGCCTTTCGACCAGATGATAAACGAACCGGCATCCGGGTGCGCGTGTCCGCTCGAAAGCCGCCAATCGGGAAACGCGATGACTTTCGCGGCGGTCGAATGACCTTCCGGCGGTCCGTTTTTGAAGGCGAACGCGGTCGCGTCGTCGTCCCACGAATCGCGCCAGAAAACTACTTCGTGATCTTTGAAATAATAGAATTTAGATTGCTGTTCGATAGGAACCGATTTGATCGAATCGTTATGCCAGATGAACGTCCAGAATTCTTCGGCGTTGACCTGTCCTTTCGACTTTACCCAATCGGCAACGCCCTGCTGTTCGCCGTCTTTGTAGATGTCGGCAAGGCGATACAGAATGTTGTAATTCGTGCGGAATTTTCCGTTGATTCTTTCCCGATTGTAATCGTTTCCTTTTCGCGCTCGCGTGATATTTCCCGCGTAGATGTCGCCGAAATCGAAATTGAATTCGCCGCCCGGCAAAGTGATATGCGCGATGTATTTATGCGCGTGGCGAAATCCGGGCGTTGTCAGATAAAGATTTTCGCCGGTCGCGTGCAGATGCGCGTCCATGTAATGCACGAGCCACGGCGTCGAGAAAATCCAGTATTCCATGCTTTCGTAGAAATATCCGTCTTCCGTGTAGGTCGCCAAAACGCGGTCGAAGATCGCGCGAACGAGTGCCGCCCAATCTTTCGCTTCGTCGGTTTCGTCCATCAAAGCATACGCCGTGATCGCCAGACCGGAAGTCGGAATAAAAGTGTGATTTTGCGAATAAGCGTAAGTTCTTCCGTTTTTCGGTTTGAAAAAGTCATACATTATCCGCGCCTGTCTGATCAATTTCGTGCGGTATTTCGTGCGTTCGGCTTCGGTTAGATCGTGATAAAGCAGATCGTAAGCCCAGCCCATTCCGTAAAGCAGATGTCCGGCGGCGAGATCAATGTCGGGTTTGTTGTAGGTATAGCCCCAAACGTCGTAGGAAACCGCCGCGTCCATATATTTTTTGGCGGCATCGAGATATTTTTTATCGCCCGTAATTTTATAAACGAACGCGGCTTCGGCGATTCCGATGCCGACCTCGTTCTGCACGCGCCGTTCCTGTGCCGGAGCGGCGGGCGGTTCAACCGTTAAAGCGCGGACTCTCGAAACCGCCGTTTTCCATAATTCCGGCTGAGTTTTCGTTTTTTCCTTCAAAGCGTCAATGTCGCTCTGAGTCATATAAACGCGCGGATGAACGCCTTTTAATTCCGGCTTCATCGAAGACGGTTTCGATTTAATCAACCCGAAAAGCGGATGTTCGCCCTTGAGTTTGGAGTTCGCGATGCGTTCAGCTTCTAGCTCCTGCGCGTCCTGTGCAAATGCGAAATCGAATGAAAATAATGTGAAAAGAATAGCGATTATAAAAATTTTTTTATACATAAGATTTTTAGAAGCTCATAGTTAGTTTGCGGGCTTTTTCTGTTTCCCCTCCTTCATGTTTTTCTTTAGATTTTTCGTGAGAGTTATCTTTAGATTCTTCGTGAGAGCATGAAGAGTCCTCATTAATAAAAGGATTCTTTTGATATAATGCTTGATCGCTATAGAGATGGATCATGGTCTCAATACCTGAGTGGAATTCGGTATATCCTGCAAAGCATAGACAAAAGAAGCCCATCAATACTTCATTGATGCCACCAAGATCTCCGAGAAAATCAATAAGCTGATAGACTCTTCTTTCATGAATCACTTCATTGATATCTATTCTGAAATATAGCATTGCAATTGATTTAGATTAAGTATCTTATTCATATATATCATTATTAAAAGTAACAATATCAAAAAATCTTTAAGAGATTTTGTTAGTATACAAAAAATTATCTATTCTCTCAATTGTATTTCTCTTAAATCTGTAACCTGTGTCAGTAAAAGTTTTAGGCCTCAAAGGAATAGTTTATAACCACTGTTCATTCTAACGAATTGCATCCGTTTTAAATGACCCATAATCAATCTTTTGATCGATGACTCTTATTAAAACCTTTTTATTCTATGTCCATTTATCAATATCATTTTCTTCAGCACATTTTGGCTCATCTTCTTTTTTGTTTTCATTACTACATCTTTAGATATCAATAATCAAGTAAGAATGGTTCTATTCAAACACGGCGCTATCTCTAGTACCTTATAAAACAATCTTTTCATAAGCTGCACAATATAAGTATACGCCCTAGTTAACAATGAATCTCTAATAATAGTTTCGCTCATATTCAGTCTTGTCCAGATATTCCTAAGTACATTCAGTAATATCATATACCTTTTCACTTGTTTTCTCAACTCCATTTTAATAAGTTACCTTAACATTTCTTAACTTGATGTCAATGTACTTTTTGGTATCCTCACTCAACTTTAATGATCCAAAAGGATCATTTCCATCAACGAACTGCATCATTGGCTTTGCTAAAATTTCTCCCCAAATTGATATTTCTTCGTCGTCTTCAAAATCGTACCCTTAGTCATAAGTTGTAAGTTCAGGGTCGTCTTTTCCAAACATAAGAATTCCTTTAGTAATTGCAA
>JBGTSF010000007.1:0-103392 GCA_041940425.1 Pyrinomonadaceae bacterium | reverse complement strand
AAGAAATGATTGAGATCGCGCTCCGCACAAAGCCCGACGCGGTTTCGCTCGTGCCGGAAAACCCGAACGAGATCACGACCGAAGGCGGTTTGGATGTCATAAATAATTTTGAAAATGTAAAAAACGCGGTCGAAAAATTAAAATCGGCGGGAATTTTCGTCAGTATTTTTATTGATCCCGACCTCGAACAAATCGAAGCCGCCAAAGGCGCGGGCGCGCAGCAGATCGAGCTTTGCACCGCCGAATACGCCGAACTCACACTGTCGGCAAGAGCCGCGCACGGCGAAGGCGCGGAAAAAGCCGCCCTCGAAGTCGAAAGAATCAGAAAGGCGGCAGAAAAAGCGAAAAGTTTAGGACTAATTGTTGCCGCCGGACACGGTTTGACCTACCGAAATATCGGCTCGCTTGCCGCAATTTCCGAAATAACCGAATTCAATATCGGGCATAACATCATTTCGCGCTCGGTATTTACGGGACTTTACCGCGCTGTCGAAGAAATGATCGAAGCCGTTAACCGAAGTTGAATTTATTATAAATAAACAGTTTAGAAATATTTTTTGCCGGCGAGTGCAGATGCTCTGCCGGTGAGATAAGATGAATTGCCGATTGGTTCAGAAGACTTGCGGACGAGGTAAGATGACCTGCGGACTAGGTAAAATGACTTGCGGATGGGGTAAGATGACTTGCGGATGAGTTCAGACGACTTGCGGAACAGTTAAATTGACTTGCGGACGAGTGCAGAACGTTTGCGGAACAGTTAAGACGTTTTGCGGATGAGTTTAGAGCATTTGCGGATGAATTCTAAACTTTTACAGAATCATAAATTGTTCTGGAAACTCAAACCTAGGTATAAAAAAATAAAAAAGTCGGGCAAATCAAAAAGTTGCCCGCCTTAAAATTTTGGTGGGTCGTGCAGGTTTCGAACCTGCGACCCGCGGATTACTTACTACTTCGACTTTCGCCGACCGCTAACGATTTTAGCGTTGTAGTCTGGACTGTCCCATCATCCACAGCCGAAACTGTTTGGATGTGCGGCGTGCAGTCTCTGAGGGCTTTTCCAATTTTTTTGAAAAATCGAAAGTTGCCTGCTGATTGCCCAATCTTTGAAATTTTTACGACTTAATGTTCGTATTCAAAGCTCTCAGGGTGTTCCAGCATACAGCCGCATTTTCACTTTATTGTTTCCAATAAAGGCTCCCATTTCTAAAGAACAAGAGTCCGCTGCTCTACCAACTGAGCTAACGACCCAAAATTGTATTGCGGATTATAGCAAAGTTTTTTTTGAAATGTCTATACTTGGCAAATTAGCAATAAAATTAGCCGAATCCGTTCAGGATTTGGTTTTTTTTAGTTAAATAGAGAAAATAGAAGCGCGATGAGGGAATGTCTGAAATGTGATCTGTGTTTTGGCGACGAGATTGCTGTCTGTCCTAATGACCAATCGCAGACACGGCAGACTTTGCCCGGTTCTCAGCTTTTAGCCAAACGATATTTTATTGAAAAACGTCTGGGACGCGGCGCGATGGGACAGGTTTACCTTGCGAAAGACGAAAATCTCGGAACGCGGCACGTCGCCGTGAAAACCGTCCGGCAGGATATTTTAAACTCGGACGATTTGCAGGAAGGCGAAGCTATCGTGCGATTTGAACGCGAAGCGCGTTCGGCGGCTTCGATCCGGCATCCGCATATCGTTGACGTAACGGATTTCGGCGAAACCGAAGAAGGCGTTTTTTATCTCGTGATGGAATATGTCGAGGGCGAGACTCTTCACAAACTCCTCCGGCGCGAGGGAACTCTGCCTGTCAAACGCGCCGTCAGACTCCTTCGGCAGATCGCCGACGGCGTTGATGCCGCGCACGATGCCGGGATATTGCACCGCGATCTGAAACCCGCCAATATTTTTATAATGAATAAAGGCAAAAACGGCGACGGTTTTGTCAAAGTCGGCGATTTCGGTCTGGCGAAGATCGTCAATCAAACCGTTACGGACATCAGTTCGGACGCCACGCCATCGTCGCGCGGAATTATCGGAACGCCCGAATTTATGGCTCCCGAACAGATGCAGCCCGAACTCGGCGTTGACGTTCGCGCCGATGTTTACGCGCTCGGCACGATCGCTTATTTGATGCTCGGCGGGAGAACTCCGTTTACGGGCGATCTGATGCAGCTTGTGATGCAGAAAATTATGCACACGCCGCCGCCGCTTTCCGATCTGCGTTCGGATATTCCGAAAGATGTCGAAGCCGTCATAATGAACGCGCTTGAAATCGAAGCCGGAAAAAGACCGGCGACCGTTCATGATTGGATCAATAAACTCGAAGCCGCGTCAGAAGACGTTTCGGAGAACAGACAGTCTGGAAACGCGCGGCTCGTCATTCTCGCACCGGAAGGCGCGGAAGTTTACGTTAATGACGAAAGAAAGGGAAGTATCGGCAGTTCAGGCAGACTGGTTTTGACGACCGTGCCGATGGGACAGCATATCTTACGAGTTTCCAAACCGGGCGAAAAAGACGACGAGCGCGTTATTGAAATCCGCGAGGGCGCAAATGAACAGGTTATTCAAGCCCAATTAAAACAGATTAGAAATCAGGGCAGCCAACCTTCACCTTCGGATGCCGGAGCGAGTAGTGCCGGACGTTCGAGTTTGATGCCCGGAATCGTCGCCTGCACAAACTGCGGTTCAAAATTTGCCGAAGGCGTAAAATTTTGCGGTCGCTGCGGCAACACGAATTTTACTTTAATAAGCCCGGGCGAGATTTCGCCGCAGGTAAATTGCCCGAAATGCCAAACGATTCTACCGGCAAACTCCAAATTTTGCGGGCGGTGCGGTTTTAACTTTTCAAACACCGGAAATATTCACAAGAGTCTTCCGGTCGGTTTTACTTCCGGCTTTTCTCAAAACATACCTCGTTCGGTCGAAAAAGTCTGCCCACGCTGTCAGACCGCTTTTCCCGCGCACATCAAATTTTGCGGTCGCTGCGGCAATGGTTTATAAATTAGTAAAGGCTAAACCCGTATTTTCATTTAACGGTTTTTTCAAAATGTCTTATACTTATATGTGTTTAAGACGTTCAGAATATTTGTTTTTCTATTTTTGCGGAATATTAAAAAATGAAAATTTGTCCAAAATGCGGTAAAACCTATTCCGACGCCAGTTTGAATTTCTGTCTCGAAGACGGAACGGTTTTAAATCCGATGGGAGCAAGCGAAGGCGGTTCCTTGCCCGAAACCGTAATGATCAATCAGCCGCGGCAAACCGCGTCGAATCAGCCGTTCGGCAATCAAACCGAAAATCAAAATTGGGCTGTCCCGACACAGGTCAGCGGGGCATCGAAAAAAAGTTCGAAAACCTGGCTGTGGGTAGTCGGGATTCTCGGTGCGGTTATTCTGCTGTGCGGCGGCGGATTTGCCGGGCTGCTTTTATTAGGCAGTATGGCGGAAAACGAACCGAAATGGAATTCTAATTTCGGATCGAATATTGCCAACAACACTTCGACCAGAACTAATAGTTCGACGAATAACTCGACCGACAGCCGTTCCGATGTTTCCACGATCAATTTATCCGCTTGGGTGCAGGAAAAACGTGATCTGGGAATAACCGATTATCGAGGAAACGAATTTTATATGAACGCCGCCAAGAGTAATTTTTATTATGTGCTTGTCGCGTCGTCAACCTATAAATCTTCCGATGCGACGACCAAAGTAACCCTGCGCGATGTCGAAAGCGGCAATAACAGCCTGGGTTACGGTTTGATAATCAACAGCAATCCGGTTCCGTTAATCAAGGATTACGCTTTTTTGATCAACACGAGAACTCAAAAATACAGAGTGGTAACTCACTCACCGGGACAGGAAAAAACGGTTGTCAACTGGAAAGATTCTTCGGCGATAAAAAGCGGAAGTCAGGAAAATGTATTAGAGGTTCAGGACACCGGCGGACAATTCAAATTTTTTATCAACGGCGAACTGGTGGAAACTTTGAGCAGTTCGGATAGTTATCAAAACGGCGTTCCCGGCTTATATGTCGGCGGAACATCGCCCATCGCTTTTTCAAATTTAGAAATCAGAAAATAAAATCCTTTTATGAAAATTTGCCCGAACTGTAATCAAACTTACACGGATGAAACCTTGAATTTTTGTCTAAATGACGGGTCAGCCTTACGGGAAAAAGAATCCGAACCGCCGCCCACGGTTTTTATGGATTCGCCGCGCCGGACAAATCCGAATTACACCGAATACGAAACGCCGTTCGGGAAATCCGACCAGCAAATATATCAGGCACCGTATTCGCCGCCGGCGGTAAATTACTCGCAAGATCAGACGCTTCCGATAATTTCTCTGGTTCTCGGTGTTTTATGTTTTTTGACGATTTGTTGTTACGGCGGAATCCCGCTCGGTTTGGGAGCGATTATCACCGGTTATCTGGGAATGAAAAATGCCGATCAAAATCCGCAAAAATACGGCGGCAAAGGGTTGGCGGTCGGCGGTTTGATCCTCGGCGCGATCGGGTTGGTGAGCGGATTTATTTTTATCTTAATTGCAATTATCGGAAATCTTTGATCTGATGAAAATAACGAAATGATTGTAACATTGCGCGTGGTTGCGGGACCTCAAACAGGACGCATATTTACGTTTGAACAACACGACACTTTTCTTATCGGGCGAAGCGAAGATTCGCATTTCTGCCTGCCGCACGACCGTTTTTTCTCACGCAATCACTGCATTCTGGAAATCGCTCCGCCGCAGATTTTCCTGCGCGATCTCGGTTCGACGAACGGTACTTTCGTTAACGGCATCCGCGTCGAAACCGCTCACTTGAAAAGCGGCGACCGCATTCAGGGCGGGGAAACCGTTCTCGAAGTCGAAATCCGTGCCGACGGATTTGACATTCACTCATCCGTTCCGCGCAACCTCGAAGCGACGACGCCCTCGATCATCACGGTCGAATGTCTGAACTGCGGAATGCTTGCCGAAGCCGAAGCCTCGCGTCCCGATGCCAAATTGACTTATCTGTGCGACGATTGCCGCGTTAAACTCCGGGAAAATCCTCAGCCGATTCCGAACTATCAGATGATCCGCATTCTCGGTCAGGGCGGAATGGGAAGCGTGATGCTTGCCCGCGCTAATAAAGACGGTCGCGCCGTCGCCGTTAAAACCCTTCTGCCGGAAGTAGCCGTCAGCGAGCAATCATTAAAAAGATTTATGCGCGAGATAGAGGTTTCGGCAAGTCTTAAACATCCGAATATCGTCGGCTATATCGAACACGGAACGCATAACGGGATCGTTTATCTCGTAACGGAATATATAACCGGATTGGACGCCTCGAAAGTTTCCAAACAATACGGCGGAAAACTTCATTATCAGATCGTCGCAAAAATTATCGAACAAACTCTGGCGGCATTGGACTTCGCGCACAATCTCGGTTTTGTTCACCGCGACGTAAAAGAGCAAAATATCCTGATCGAAGGAAATTTCCCTAACGTCGTGGCGAAAATTACGGATTTCGGTCTGGCGAAAAGTTTTAAGCAAACGGGAATGAGCGGCGTAACTATGGTCGGCGACGTTGCCGGAACGATCGCTTATATGCCGCCCGAACAGGTCAGGGATTTTAAAGAAGTCCGTCCGCCGTCGGATATTTACGCGACCGGTATGACCGCATACAGCCTTTTGACCGGAGCTCACGCGCTCGACATCAGTCCGAAAGCCGGAATTTCCGAAACCGTCAAAGCAATCTTTGAAAAACCGATCATTCCGATTGCTCATCGAACAAACGAAGTTCCGCCGAATGTCGCATACGTCATCGAAAAAGCTCTGGTTAAAGACGTCGCCGACCGCTGGCGAACCGCGGGTGAAATGCGTCATGCTTTGCTTCAGGCAATCGGACAGGGAAATTAATTTACGAAGCGGAACCGGGAACGGCGGCTGCCTTCTCCGACATTTTTTCAACCGAAAAAAACATACCGAACAAAACCCATAAATGCCGCGTTTCCTCAAATGAACCGCCGAAGCCCTGATAAATAAAGGCGGATAAAATTGCCAGCCCTAAACAGTTGTAAAGGAGACCGTCATTTGTCTTAATTACTTTAAACTTAAAAATCTTTTTCAAAAAGTAAATAATAATTGCCACAATAGAGATCAATCCAAAAATTCCGGCTTGCGCCGCGACATTTAAGATCGTGTTATGCCCGTCGCGCAAATCTTCTAAAACTCCCGAAGGATTCAGATATCTGACGCGGCAGACATCTATACCCAGACCGATGCCGTTCCAAAAATTATTAATGAAAGTTTCAGATGTCGCCAACCAAACCATCACTCGCGATGACGGAAAGATTTCTAATCCGGTAAATGGAATTTGAAAAACAAACGGCGCGGTCGGATGTTTCTGCATCGCAAAAAACAGCAAAATAATAAAAATGAGCGAGATAAAAATTCCGGCAAATAAACTTACATTTGCAATGAGTTTTCGATTTTCCGATTTGTAAAAAAGCCAACCTAAAATTCCCAAACTTAAAGCAATTCCACCCAAGCCGGGAGAAAATGTGAACAAAGAAATGAATAAAATCAGAGCAATCAAAAACTTGGAAAATTTTGAATTTATCCAACCGATTTTTTCCGCCGCAATCGCCAGCAAAAGACTTACTGAAAGGTAATTACAAAGCATATTGCTGTGAAAAAAAGTTGCTTTGATGCGCGGATAATTTCCGACCGGAACCGTGCCGTAATGATTGAGAAAAATTGATAAAAAGGAATTTTGAGAATCGAAATAAAATAAAAAAATCGTGAAAAATCCGATCAGCAAAACGAAAAGCGTGCCGCACAACCAAGCCAATGTCAGGTTTTTTAAATCATTTAGATTTTCGATGAAATTGAAAGTAACTACGAACAGCGAAACCAGATAAATCTCACCGGCAAATTTTATCAAACTAGATTTCGGATTTGCCGAAAATACGACCGAAATTAAAAGGACGAAAAGATAAAAGGCAAGTAGAAGGTAAAAAAAGTGAAACTTAAACTGAAGTTTTTGTAACAAAACACCGAATATCCAAAATAGAAAAACAGGTATAAAAATAAAATCCGTGTAGGGAATTCGCTGACCGAAAATGAAAACGAAAGGATATTGAAATGCCAACGAAAAAACGAGCAAAATCATCAGCCTGGAGAAAGTATTTTCGTATGAAAATTTCATCGTGACAAAATGCTAAAGCGTTTTCGTAACTTTTGAAAGCGAGCGCGGTTCGTCGGGGTTGATGCCTTTGGCTTCGGCTAAAAGGGCGGCGAACATTTGCGCCGGAACGATAAACGGGATCGGCGATAAAAATTCGTCAATCTCGCCCGAAAGCTTTAAATTTATCAAACTCGAACGGGCGATTTCTTCATCATTGGTGATCGAAAAACTGTCCGCATGAAGCTCTTTCAGTCGTTCGAGCAGATCGAGATTGCTTTGCCGCGTAACGCCGCCCGGAGCGAAAAGAATGACCGGAAAACGGCGTTCGACGACCGCCAGCGGACCGTGAAAAAAGTCGGCGGAAGAAAATCTTTCGGCGACGACATAACAGGTTTCCATCAATTTCAAAGCGAGTTCGTAAGAATTTCCGTAATTCAAACCGCGCCCCACGACGACGCAGTTTTCCATAAAAAGATAACGCTCGACGATTCTTTCGATTTCGGCGCGATGACTTAATGATTGTTCGGTAAACGGCGGAATTTTTTCAATAGATAGATTCTTTTGAGAAAACGCCTCGGCAAGATGATAAAAATGCAGCATCTGTCCGGTGTAGGTTTTTGTCGCGGCGACCGATTTTTCGCGTCCGGCGTGAATGAGCAAAGTTTCGTCGGCGATTTTCGCCATCGAAGAATCGGATTCATTTGTTATGCCGAGAGTGAACGCGCCTGATTTTTTTGCCGATTCGAGAACATGATTGATGTCAACGCCTTCGCCCGATTGCGAAACGCCGATGACCAATGCCCTTGAAAGATCAATTCGCGCATCGTAAAGCGTGTAAACCGAGGGAGCGGAAAGCGAAACCGGAATTCCGGCTGTGATTTCCAACAAATAACGACCGAATAGAGAAGCGTTATCGGAACTTCCGCGCGCGGCGATGACGATCAGATCAATGTCTTTCGAGCGAAGAAATTCGCCGAGTTTTTTTATTTTTCCCTTTTCATTGTTGATCGTTTTTTCCAAAACGGTTGGCTGTTCTTCGATTTCTTCGAGCATTAAAGACATATTTAAAATTTTCGATTTTCGATTTTCGATTTTCGATTTGCGATTGATATTTGATTCTCAATCGTCTTACCAAATTAAAACTGAAAAATTTGGATAGAAAATAAATAAAGAATTAGTTAAAACCATTTCACAAAACTTTTCAAAATAGATAAACCAAAAAAAAATCGAAAATCGAAAATCGAAAATCCAACTAGCTAACGGCTTTTTTTAGATTTTTGTTTTTTCTTTTCGGAAGCAGTTTTTGCAGTTCGTAAATTTTCATCAGAGCTTCGACCGGTGAAAGCGCGTCGGTGTCAATCTCGCTTAATTTAGTTTCTATTTCGGTTTCCGCTTCGTCCGATTTATTCTGAAAATCCGTTTCCTGTTCGCTTTCGTATTCGATCAGAAGTTCTTCGGCGCGGCGGACAACAGGTTTCGGAAGTCCGGCAAGTTTGGCGGCGTAAACGCCGTAACTTTTCAGTGCTGTTCCTTTTTCCAATTTATATTTAAAAGTCAATTTCCCATCTTTTTCGTCAATCAAAAAATGCAGGTTTTCGAGATTCGGAAGTAAACTATCGAGTTCGGCAAGTTCGTGATAATGCGTCGCAAAAAGCGTCCGGGATTTTAATTTCGGATGATTATGGATAAATTCCAGAACCGCGCGAGCAACCGCCAGACCGTCGTATGTCGAAGTCCCGCGACCTAGTTCGTCGAGTAAAATCAAACTGTTCGGCGCGGCGTGATGCAGAATCTCGGCGGTTTCGATCATCTCCGTCATAAAAGTTGATTCGCCGCTTCCGATCCGGTCATATAAACCGATGCGCGTAAAAATCCGGTCGCAAATTCCGACGACCGCTTCATCCGCCGGAACGAACGAGCCAATTTGCGCGAGAATTACGCAAAGCGCGATCTGTCTGAGATATGTTGATTTTCCCGACGCGTTCGGTCCGGTAATCAGAGCGATCTGCGGCGCGCCGTTTCCGCCAAGTGCGGCATCGTTCGCAATATAATTTTTGTTTTCTTCACGAAGTATTTTTTGCAAAACCGGATGACAACCGTTTTTTATTCGCAAAAGCGAGGTCTCGTTTACAGTCGGTCGGCAATAATCAAATTCGTCCGCAACACTTGCAAGCGAACCAATCACATCAAGATATGCGATGGTCGAAGCGGTCAGCGAAATTTCGGTTTTCGCTTTTCCGACTTCGGTGCAGATTTGGCGAAAAAGATTATTTTCGAGTTCCGAAATTCGTTCTTCAGCGTGAATCACCATTGATTCGTGTTCTTTTAATTCGAGCGTAACGAATCTTTCCGACGGCACGAGCGTCTGTTTTCTGGAGTAGTCGGACGGGACGAGATGAAGATTCGGTTTTGTTACTTCGATAAAATAACCGAAAACTTTATTAAAACCGACGCGCAGAGATTTGATTCCGGTTCTCTCGCGTTCACGGCTTTCCAGTGCTTTGAGAAATTTTTTCCCGTCTTTTAAAGCGACGCGCAGTTTATCCAGTTCATCGGAAAATCCCGGGCGAATGATCCCGACCTGTTCGTTGTAGCGATTGGGCAATTCATCGGAAATCGAAGCTTCGATCAATTGCGCGACCTTTTTGCATTCCGGCAATTCGGCTAAAAGTTTGCCGAAACGAACGGTGTCATTTTGTAAAATAAGTTTGATTTTCGGGATCAACTCCAGGCTTTTTCCGAATACCCTAAGTTCGTAAGGCGAGATCAGATTCGCTTTGGCGCGGCTCGAAAGCCGTTCCAAATCTTTGATGTCGGATAAAATTTCCGTCAGCGATTCGCGTTCCTGTTTTTTTTCTTTGAGCCACGCGATATATTCCTGACGGCGGTAAATTTCGGCGCAGTCGAGCAGGGGCTGTTTGAGCCATTTCCGCAAAAGTCTTCCGCCCATCGCGGTTTTTGTACTGTCAATTAATGACAGAAGACTCGTCCCGGTTTCGCTTTGTAAAATTTCCAGACTCCGCATCGAGTTCGAATCCAACTGCATAAACTCGCCCGCGTCATAGCTCGTCAAACGGGAAAGTTGATCGGCGGTCGCCGCTTGTGTCGTTTTCAAATAAGCGGCTAATGCTCCGGCGGCGCGAACCGCTAAATTCGATTTATCTAAACCGAAAGGTTTTAAAGTCGTAGTCGAAAATTGCTTAAAGAGAGTTTTTTTTGCGTTATCAAAATCGAAAAAAGCAGAATTCAAACGAGTAACAAACTTCGGCAAATCGCGGTTGCTAAATTCTTCCTGGGTGTCGGCGATCAAAACCTCGGCAGGCGCAAGTCTCTGAAGTTCGGCAACCGCGTCTCTATTCGGAATTTCCGTTACGGCAAAATCCCCGGTCGTGATGTCGGCGTAAGCAATACCGGCTGTTAAACCGTCGCTGATAAAGGAAACGAGATAATTGTTCGTTTTACTATCAAGCAGTTGCGGTTCGATGACCGTTCCGGCGGTTACAACACGCGTAACTTCGCGCTTGATAAGTTTTTTTCCGTCGTCGCCTTTGACGGGAAAAGTCGAGGTTTGTTCACAGATCGCCACGCGATGTCCACGCGAGATCAGAGTGGCGAGATGGCGTTCGAGCGAATGGAAGGGAACTCCGGCGAGCGGAACGCGCATATTTTTTCCCATCGGTTTCGAGGTCAGGGCGATGTCGAGTTCTCTGGACAGAAGACGCGCGTCGTCGTCGAAGGCTTCGTAAAAATCGCCCAGACGAAAAAGAAGAATCGCGTCTTCGTGATTCTTCTTGATTTCCAGATATTGTCGTCTGATCGGCGTTTCGCCCTTCATAAAACTAATGTTTAGCCTCGTTTTCTTTCAAGCAAAATCATCATCAAAACACTCAAAAGAACTTGAGTTTCCTCCTTTTCATTCAATTGCCCAATTTCGGAAAGCTGGAATTTTCCTTCAAAAAATGCGGGTTGTTTTTGCACACGGGCAACCGGCGTTCCGTCCGTTCTAGAAACAATGTAAGACGGGTTGAAAACATAACCCGTGAACATTCCGACGATCGGAATCTCGCCGATCAAAGAATCTACGACTTTTACCCATCCGCTTTCTTCGTTGATCCTAAAGATCTGATTTCCGCCCGCATCAAAAATATCGTAGTTTGCCCGCCAGATCGAGCGCATTCCCTGACGCTTGATCGAGCCGAGCTGATTGCCCGCGCTGTCAGTAAAATTATACCGCGCGGAAAAATCAATAACGCGGTCGGCTTTGATATTGAATCTTTGGTTTGTCTGACTCTCGTCGGAAAAAATGTTAATGTCCTCTTTTAACTTGAACATTTTTTGTTTGACATAGCCGATCATATTCCCGCTCGCGTCGCGGATATAAATCTGACTTGCCAAAGCCAGAATCTTAAAACTTAGTTCGATTGGAAAATTCATAATATATTTAGTTTTTTCTTAAAGTTTGAAACGATTCGTATTTTAACTTATTTCAAGAGAAAAATTAACTGTCCAAAAGTTTCGGCAGAATGTTTTCGATCTCCTTTAAATTTTCAAAAGTTTTGCGGATTTCGACAAAACTTAAAATTGAAATGACATTTCTCAATTCGCGGAATTCGTTTTCCAAAGATTTTCTCGCACGATTTGTATCGCGTTCGCTCGCCAGAACCAAAAAAGGCTTTGACCGCTGCGCGTCAAAAGCGCGTTTGAGTTTCGCAAACGCCGAATCAATATTGCCCTTGCTCTGGACTTCGAAGACATGCGAAATTCTCCTGCTGGTTTCCGATTCGCGCCAGACGACATCAAAATATTCGAATTCCATTTCGGTCGCATAACCGAGAATCTGACCAATTTCCAGAAGCAAATTTTGAATAGTTTGATGTGTCAAAGGTTTGGATTCTTTTTTTGTCACTGCGAAATCTGTGTTTTCCGATAAAACTCTTTCTCTTCCGGTCGGTGTGATTTCCCAAATACCGCGATTTCTTGAAATGAGTTTTTTTTCATCGAGAGATTTCCCGGCTTTTTGCACCGCTTTTTTCCAACTCGAATTTTTGCCTTGGACGATTTGAGAAATATCTGCGTCTGATAACGAAGTGAAGTAAGGAATTAATCTTTCATAAATAAATCGAACGTCGTCCGCACCGCCGACGGCATTCAATTCCTGTAAGATCGGAGTTTCTATTAAAGTGCTGGTCGGTAAAGACATTTATTTTGATTTAAAATATTTTTGCAAAATTGTTTGTTTGATTTTTAATAATAGCAGATTTTAAATCGTCCAGGTTTTCGGTCATCCTTAGCTCTGCATATCGGGTAAATTCCTTTAGGTCAAAATCCTTTTCTGCCTCGACAAATTTCATCTCACCGAATCGGACAAAAACTTCCGGCTTGAATTCATTCAAAAATTCATAACGTATCGAGCAGGGAACCAGATTGCATTTTTTTATTTTTTCGATAATGTATGCCAAACCGTTATAAAATTTAAATGGTCTGGAATCGTTCGGCAGAATTTCGCCCTGCGGAAATATCAGAAGAGTTTTATCGTTTCCGGCAGTTAAGATTTCAACCGCATAATTCACGCTTTTTAACGCTTCCCGATAATTTTCACGGATGACCGAGAATGCTCCGAGTAACCGAAAAAATTTTAAATCTTTTAACTGCTTCTCTTCCATCATTACATAGCTGTCAAACTTTTTACCCTTTAAGATTTCAAAAAGCACCAGCCCGTCCCACCAACTGGAATGATTTGCGTAAATTATTAGAGGGATATTTTCGTATCGGTTTTTAAGAGGCTCGATATTTTCAACCCGCAGAGAATGAAATCGTCTTTTCAAAAGATTTTTATTATAAACGGCAAATAACTTTTCAAACCAGATATTTTTATTAGCTTCCAACATATACGCGCCGTACTCGCCGGTTTATACCGCAAGTTATCTCATAAGAAATCGTTTCAATTTGTTTTGCAAGTTCTTCGGCGGTAATTTCTAAATCGTCCTGTTCACCGATCAAAACGACTTTGTCGCCGATTCTGACGCCGGGAATTTCCGTTACATCCAGAATCGTCCAGTCCATCGAGATTCTCCCGACGACGTTGGCGAATTTTCCGTTGATTATAACCCGAGAACGATTTGAAAAGCCTCGCCGGTAACCGTCTTGATAACCGATCGGAACAGTCGCGATCAGTGAATCTCGACCAGCGCGAAAAGTCCGGCTATAACCAAGTGTTTCTCCGCATTTTACTCTTTTTAAGAATGTAACTTTCGTAAACAGAGATAAAACCGGTTTCAAATTTGGTCTTTCCGTCCAATCCGGTAGAACATCATCGCCCAATCCGTATAAAATTCCGCCGAGTCTGACCATATTGCCATATGAATCGGGATAAGCGATAGTGGCAGGAGAATTTGCCAGGTCTTTATACAAAAACCGGAAACCGTTATTTTCAAAAAATTTGACAGCTTTGTTGAATCTTTCCATCTGCAGTTTAGTAAACTGTTTTTCTGCAAAACTGTCCGCCGCCGCAAAATGAGTCATTACACCTTCGAAATTAACATTTTTTAATGCTTTAACTTTTTTCGCAAATGCTTCGGTCTCATCATAACGGATTCCGATTCTTCCCATACCGGTATCAATTTTTATATGCGCCCTCGCCGTAATTTTTAGCTCACGCGCCGCGCGGTCGAGGATTTCGGCTTTTTCCGATTGGTATATAACCGGCGTCAGATTCTTTTCAAGCAAAAGTTTTTCCTGTCCGACCCAAAAACCGCCGAGACATAGAATTGGTTTTGTAATGCCGTGTTCGCGAAGTTCAAGTCCTTCTTCCGGCAGTGCCACGCCGAACCAGTCAACTCCCGAACTTTCGAGTTTTTTAGCGCATTCGATAGCACAATGTCCATACGCGTCGGCTTTGATAACCGCCATAAATTTTACCGGTTGATTGATAAATTTTTTTACGGATTGAAAATTGTAATCCAAATTGTCGAGATTTATCTCAGCCCATGTCGGACGACCGGAAATTTGATTAGGCATTTAGTTAAAGTAAAAGTTTAAGCATATAAACTTTGTAAATAAATGAATTAAGTATTCTATTAAGAAATCGCTTTAACGGTCGGCGACCCGACTGTTAAAGCGATACTGTAATTTACAAGGGAATATTTCCGTGTTTTTTCGGCGGATTTTGCTCTCTTTTATTTTGTAAAAGCGTCAAAGCGCGAATCAATTTCGGTCTGGTCAGAGCAGGCTCGATCACTTCGTCAATAAAACCGCGTTCGGCGGCGATGTATGGATTGGCAAATTTACGGTCGAATTCGGAAATTTTTTGTTTTTTGTAATTTTCCTTGTCCTCGACATCGGTAAGCTCTTTCCGATACAAAATTCCAACCGCGCCTTCCGAACCCATAACGGCGATCTCAGCCGTTGGAAATGCAAAATTCAGATCAGTTCGGATATGTTTTGAAGCCATCACGCAGTAAGCTCCGCCGTATGCTTTTCTGGTAATAACGGTAATTTTTGGAACGGTTGCCTCGGCAAAAGCATAGAGCAGTTTCGCGCCGTGCCTGATTATCCCGTAATGCTCTTGATTTACGCCCGGTAAAAATCCCGGAACATCCTCAAACGTAATAAGGGGAATATTGAAACAATCGCAGAAGCGAACGAATCTGGCGGCTTTGATAGATGCATCAATATCTAAAACACCAGCCAGAAAAGCAGGCTGATTTGCCACGATCCCGACAGAATAGCCGCCGAGTCTGGCAAAACCGATAACGATGTTTGGAGCAAAATGTTCCTGAACTTCGAAGAAATAGGACTCATCCACAACTGTATGAATGATGTCGCGAATATCATAGGGTTGGTTAGAGGTCTCAGGAACGAGAGAATTTAAACTCTCTTCAGTCCGGTTAACCGGATCGCCGGTTTTGACAAACGGCGGGTTTTCCATATTGTTTGAGGGTATAAAAGAGATCAATTCTCTGGTCAGCCGAAGGCAGTGTTCATCAGAATCGGCAGCGAAATGCGCAACGCCCGATTTGGAATTATGGGTCATCGCACCGCCGAGTTCGTCTTTTGTAACTTCTTCGTGCGTAACGGTTTTGATAACATCCGGTCCGGTGATGAACATATATGAGGTATCCTTGACCATGATATTAAAATCAGTAATTGCCGGCGAATAAACCGCTCCGCCGGCACACGGACCCATTATACAGCTGATCTGAGGAACGACGCCGCTAGCCAAAGTGTTTCTCAAAAAAATATCAGCGTAGCCGCCGAGGGAAACAACACCTTCCTGAATTCTCGCACCGCCCGAATCATTTATCCCAATGATCGGCGCGCCGACCTTCATCGCCAGATCCATCACTTTGCAGATTTTTTCCGCGTGAGTCTCGGAAAGCGATCCGCCGAAAACAGTAAAATCCTGGGCGAATACAAAAACCTCACGACCGTCAACCAAACCGTGTCCGGTAACAACACCGTCGCCTAAAAATTTCTGCTGATCGAGACCGAAATCGGTCGAACGGTGAATGACGAATTTATCGAATTCTTCGAAAGAATCTTCGTCGAGGAAAAATTCGATTCTTTCCCGCGCGGTCATCTTACCCGAATCTTTCTGCTTTTTTATGCGTGCGAGACCTCCGCCTTGTTCGGCGATTTCCGATTTTTCACGTAATAATTCGAGTTTCGTGTGTTCAATATTTTTTTCTTTTTCCGGGTGCATACAAAACAAAATTTTATAAAAAAATAAATAAATTACAAATCTAAATTTTTAAGATTTTTTACCGACCGGCAAATAAAAAATACATTATAAAATAAAATAGGATTGTATAATGACTTTTTGTGAGTAACACGTATAAATCAGATTTGGTCAAAATCGAAAGGGAAGAGGCGGTTTTGAATTTTTCCAATTAAATTGTTTAGCTGGATTCTGATTTTTGCTTTTAACTCGGGAGGATAATTAAACCTTTCCGCATTTTCTTTAAAATCTTCGATGTCCAAAATGTCATAAGTAAAATCCTTATAGACGATGACATCTAGATCTAAATCTACATAATCCAATACGCCATTTTTATAAACCGGCGGCATATTCAGGTTACAATAAAAATTTCGGAAAGTTCCGTCGGGTTCGTGAAATCGGAAAACATTAAACCATCCGTTGAGCCAATAAAATTCGTATGAAACTGTTC
Organism: Pyrinomonadaceae bacterium; assembly: GCA_041940425.1. Classification (GTDB taxonomy): domain Bacteria; phylum Acidobacteriota; class Blastocatellia; order Pyrinomonadales; family Pyrinomonadaceae; genus DATHTS01. The sequence continues at coordinate 87,060 of JBGTSF010000007.1, read as the reverse complement.
CGGGTCTGATAACACCTAAAAAAGGATGTCTTATTTCAACCTCAAATACACCTAAAAAAACCAACATTGAATTGTGTTTTTCAATCAAATCCGCCTTCCAGCTTCGATGAAGGGATTGATCAAATTTTCGGGAGTTAATCACAACGTCTTTTTTTAAAATTCGCACAATCAAAATTTCCAAATTACTATTTGGGTGTTCTGACAACCAACACAGAGCAAGGAGCATGGTGGACGACAGAATCAGAAACAGAACCTAGCAGCAGTCTTTCCCAGCTGTTATACCCATGAGACCCGACGATAATAATATCCGCCTTCATTTCCTCTGCTGTTTCGACTATCCTGCTTTCGGGCGAACCGAATAGAGCCTCGGTCGAAATTTGACTCGGATTTAATTTGAGAAAATTTTTAACTTTTTCAGAAGTTTCCGCCAGAATTTTATCGGCGTTTTCTTTGACTGCTTTTTCAAGTTCGATATTCGGCGGCAAAAACCCCCCGTAAATATCAACCGAAAGAGGCAACGCCATATCAATCACGGAGATTATCTTTAAAGAATCATCCTGGGAAAATGAAAATTTTGAAATCATTTTCACCGCATCATCCGAACACTTTGTTCCATCTGTTGCTAAAAGTATCTTCATTGCGCACCTCCAAAAAAACTTCTATTCGATTGCCGGATCGTCATGAAAATATAATAAAGTTTTTTCCAAAAGCTGTAAAAAAATCAGTTTTTCAGTTTCGGTTAAATATTTAGTGATATTAAATTCAATCTTGTTCCAAATGGCTTCAACTTCTGTTTTAGCCTGATTTCCTTTACCAGTCAAAAATACTTTCACCAGCCGAGCGTCCGTTTCTGACCTTTTCATGGATATAAAACCGGAATCTTTTAAGCCTTTTACCATTTTATTAATTGTCGGTGCAGAAAGTTTAAGGTTTTTTGCCAGTTCGATCTGGCTTAAACCGTCTTGATTCCATAACTCAAACAAAATAAACACCTGACCGGAATGAATGCCAATCGTTGTAAGATTTTTTTCCAATTCAGTTCGGTGAACCGCCGCAAGATCAGCGATTTTATAATTTATTGTGCGTGAAAATTCCATATATTAATTAGCTGGCGAATAAAAAATGATAACCTATCTAATAATTAACAGGCTAATTAAAAACTATTAGCAAGCTAATCTTGATTTAAAAAATAAAGCCGTTACAATAACGGCTCATAAAAATGTTAGTTTCTACCGCTTTTCTTCCAATCTGCCAGAAACGCATCCAATCCTTTATCAGTCAAGGGGTGCTTCACAAGCTGGGTTAAAGTTTTAAAGGGCATAGTTGCCACATCAGCACCTGCGAGAGCCGATTCGACTACGTGCATCGGATGACGAATGCTTGCCGCGAGAACCTCGGTCGTAAACCCGTAGTTATCGTAGATCTGGACGATTTCACGGATTAGTTCCATTCCGTTTTGACTTATATCATCCAATCTGCCGATAAACGGTGAAATATAGGAAGCTCCGGCTTTAGCGGCTAAAAGTGCCTGAGATGCAGAGAAACAAAGCGTTACGTTCACTTTTGTCCCTTCTTCCCGGAATATTTTCGTAGCTTTCAAACCATCCCAGGTAAGAGGACATTTGATTACCACATTCGAGGCTATCTTGGCTAATTCGCGTCCCTGTTCTAACATTCCATTGGTATCGAGAGCCGTTACCTCAGCCGAAACATCACCTTTAACCATCTCGCAAATCTTGGCTATATGTTCGTGAAAGTCCACGCTGCCTTCTTTTGCTACAAGCGACGGATTTGTAGTTACACCGTCGAGCAGACCGAGATCATTCGCTTCTTTGATCTCATCTAAACTTGCCGTGTCTATAAAAAATTTCATAAATTCTCCTTATTTAATATCGAAAGTATCATATTTCTAGAAGAAATAACCAAATCATACTCCTCAAAAAATCTTATATTTTCCTGTAAAGTAAAATATGAATCCAACGTTAAACTTATCAAAGTAAAAATAACATCCGTATTATTTAAGTGTAAATATCCACAAAAACATTATTTAAAAACCTAAGTCGGACTTTCTTACCGGATTTGAAATTTTCCCGATCTCTTCAATTTCGATTTCACAAATATCGCCTTCGTTTAGAACGGAAACGCCGGATGGTGTTCCGGTGGCGATGATGTCACCGAAATTTAATGTCATCTGGTTTGAAATATATTTTAATAAAAATTCGACCGGAAAAATCATGTTCGAGGTTTTGCCGTTTTGTTTTAAAATCCCGTTTACTTTTGTCGTGATTTGCAAATCCGATATATCAACCCCGGTCGTTATAAATTTGCTTAAAGGACAAAAAGTATCAAAAGATTTTGCTCTTGAAAATTGAACGTCCTTTCGCTGAAGATCTCGGGCAGTAACATCGTTTAGACAAATATAGCCGAGCACATATTCGAGGGGATTTTCATCATCGGACAGATTTTTACAGTTTTTGCCGATTACGATGCCCAACTCACCTTCGTGTTCGACCTGATCCGTTTGGGGCGGTATTTCAATATATTCGTTTTCAAAAACTATGGATGACGGAGCTTTAAGAAAAAGCAGCGGTTCTTTCGGAACTTCATTACCAAATTCGGCGGCATGTTCGGCATAATTTCTACCGACACAAACGATTTTACCCGGTTTGGTCGGCGTCAGTAATCTCACATTTTCGATCTCGATAACTACAGATGCATCAGCGGCAACTGTATCGTTTGCAATGTTTTTTAGTGGGTGTATAAATTTGATATCTTCGGAAACAACACCGGTGTTAATCTCGTCATTATATAAAAATTGAATGGTTCTCATAATTTAAGGTACGGTTTCACTGACAATACGGGATGGTTTGCTTACATTTCCGAATTTGTCTATAGCCGTAAGAAAATAGAAGTATTTTACGTTTGATTTTACATTCCGGTCCTGAAAAGTATTGGTTTTGATCGATTCGGTTGTCAGTAATTCCCACTGTTCTAAGGGAATCGTATCATTGGTTGACCGATACACTTTATAACCCGAGATATCCTTTTCCGTATTAGCGGCAAAAAATATCGAAATTGTTTCCGGTGAAGCCGCGATGGTTATACTTTCCGGGGAATTCGGGGGAAAGGTGTCTTTTGGTGTGACGATCAATTCTTCAGAATTCAAACTTTCGACCGGTTCACCCTCCGAGCCTATCGAAACAGCACGGATAAAATATGAATATTTCGTTTCAAAAATAAAAAAACTGTCCGCGAATTCGGTATCTGAAACCGGTGCGGCATTGATTTTTTTAGCCTGATTTTCGTTTTCCGCCTTTCGGTAAATATTATAACCGAGAACATTTGCCGGCGCTGAGCCGTCAACATTCGTTTCCGGTTTTTTCCATCTTAAAGTAAGAGATTCCTGCGCAAGTTCATAGGTCAAATTTTCCGGATTACTGGCGATTTTGGCGGACGGTTCGATCGTCAGGAAATTTGAAAAAGTCGCTTTTTGCCCCGATCTATTGACAAACCTTACTGCATATCTCAGTCTCGCCGGTTGATCCGAAAACGCCAGATTATCAGTGTATGTAAATGTTTTTAGGGAAAAATCTTCATCCCCGACAGGAATCGAATCAATCAAGGTTGAGCGGGTGGAAAATTCTTCTTCGGTGATTTGTTCGGGAGCAGTTATCGGATCGGCTAAACGATATACATCAATACGGTTGATAAAATTCGTATCGTTTACAGAGGTATTTCTGGCGGGCATTTTCCAATTTAAAACCACCTGATTTCCCATCTGAAAGCCCGAAATCGTCGCCCTTTGAGAAACTCTTTCGAGGGGCGGGACGGGAGGCGTCCGCTTACCGCAGCATAAAGATATAAACATAACAAGCGTTATAAATACTAATACCGCTTTAGGTTTAATAATGTATAGAAGTTTAAATCGGTTAAGCAAAAAGTTAAACATAAGTATTAAGCTACAAAATATACTGTCTTAAATTTTGATCTTGAACCAATCCGTCCAATTTAATTTTGACATAGTCCGAGTCAATTATTTGATGTTTCGTGCTTAACTCGCTTCCAAGAAAACTGATCTCCTCTAAAAGTTTTTCAAGCAGCGTGTGAAGCCTTCTCGCCCCTATATCTTCTGTAGTTCGATTGATTTCGGCAGTCATTTCAGCAAGTGTGCTGATGGCATCATCGGTAAATTCAAGCTCGATTTCTTCAGTGTTAAGCAGTGCTTGATACTGCTTAATAAGTGAATTTTTAGGCTGTATAAGAATGCGCTTAAGATCATCGAGTGTTAAAGATTCAAGTTCAACTCTGATAGGAAATCTTCCCTGAAGTTCGGGAATCAAATCCGATGGTTTTGAAACATGAAATGCTCCGGCGGCAATAAACAAAATATGATCCGTATTAACCATACCGTAACGCGTATTGACCGAAGTGCCTTCGACGATTGGAAGCAGATCTCTCTGTACGCCTTCCCGTGAAACGTCCGGACCGCTTCCGCCCGCTCCTCCGCTTCCGGCAACCTTGTCCAGTTCGTCAAGAAAAATAATGCCGGAATTTTCCGTCATTTCAACTGCCCGCCGCGTGATGTCTTCCATATCAATGAGATTTTCCTGTTCATCGCGTAACAGCAATTTCTTGGCATCCTTGACTTTAATTTTTCTCCGCACTGTTTTTGACGGAAACATATTTCCGAACATATCACGCAGATTTACGCCCATTTCTTCCATACCCTGTCCGCCGACAAAATCAATCATCGTATTTGAACGATCCTGTGTTTCGACCTCGACAAGCCGCTCGTCGAATTTTCCATCGCGGAACTGTTGTCTGAGTTTTTCCCGCGTGCGGTTAGTTTGTTCAGTTAATTCAAACTCCCGGTTGTCCTCTAATCCGAATGACGCAGCCGGTGTAGAAGACGGAAGCAAAATATCGAGAATTTTCTCCTCTACGTTTAGTTCGGCTCTTTCCCGGACTTCTTCAAATGCGCTCTGTTTGGTCATATCAACCGCAACATCCGCTAGTTCCCGGACCATGCTTTCAACATCCCGACCGACATAACCGACCTCGGTAAATTTCGAGGCTTCGATCTTTATGAAAGGCGAATTTGCCAAGCGGGCAAGCCGGCGGGCGATTTCGGTTTTCCCGACACCGGTCGAACCGATCATCAAAATATTTTTCGGCAAAACATCCTGCGCCACTTCGGGCGGCAATTTCTGGCGGCGGATCCTGTTTCTGAGAGCGATGGCGACAGCGCGTTTTGCGTTATCCTGACCGACGACATATTTATCAAGCTCCTCGACGATCTGGCGAGGCGTCAATTCATCAAGTCGCGGTCGGTTTTCAGTTTCTCCACTTAAAAATATAGGCATTTTTTAAATTTCTTCCGTAACAAAGTCCGAGTTTGTATAAATACAAATTTCTCCGGCAATTTTTAAAGATTCTTCGGCAATCTCGCGCGCGGACAAATTTGAATGCTTCAGCAGCGCGCGAGCGGCGGCAAGTGCGAACATACTGCCCGAGCCGACCGACAGTAAACCCTCATCCGATGAAATAACATCGCCCTTTCCCGAAATCAAAAAAGCGTCTGTTTGATCGGCAACGATAAGTAGGGATTCGAGTTGACGAAGATATTTGTCCGTTCGCCAATCCTTTCCCAATTCGACGGCGGCTCTTTCGAGCTGTCCTTGAAACTGTTCGAGTTTCGATTCGAATTTTGAAAGTAGCGTAAATGCGTCGGCGGTCGCTCCTGCGAAACCGGCAATAACCTTTCCGTTATGAATCCGGCGCACTTTCCGGGCGTTTCCTTTGATGATGGTTTCCCCGAGCGTGACCTGCCCGTCGCCGACCATTACGGTTTTTCCGTCTTTTTTTACTAGCAAAACCGTCGTCGAGCGGATTCTTTCTGTTGAATGTTTAATTCCCATATATCGAATAATTTATGATATATGCTAAATTTGAAATGCTCAAATTGACTTATTCCGAAGGATATTTCAACATAAAAATTCGATATGACAGTCAGCCCTAGAATCGGTTTATCAATGCGCCTCGAACTGGAAACAAACCGCTTTTATCTGGGGCGGGATTACAGCGAAGCTCTTGAACATTTCGGAGCCATTCCGTTTCATATTTCACTAATCCCCAAAAGAGATTGGATCAGCGAACTTCTTAAACATCTGGACGGAATTTTACTGCCGGGCAGCGATACTGACGTTGACCCGCATTATTATTCGGAAGACCCGCATCCATTGCTTAAAAAAGTCGTTCCAGAAAAAGATTCGACTGATATTTTATTATTGGAGGAATCCGAAAAATTGAAACTGCCCGTTTTGGCGATTTGTTACGGGATGCAGGCTTTAAACGTTTTCTACGGCGGGAGTTTGTATCAGGATATAGATTCGCAAATAAAGAATCCGATCAAACACGAGCAGGGAATGCCATTAAATCGCCTGTCGCACTCTATTAAAGTAAAAGATGAGAGTTTTCTTGCATCCTTAACAAAATACACAGATTTAGATGGCGATATTAAAGTAAACTCTCACCATCATCAGGCGGTAAAAAAAGTCGGCAGGCAGATGTTGGCGACGGCTTGGACAAATGACGGGGTGATCGAATGCATCGAAGGCGCGGATCGAGAAAGATTTGTCTTGGGCGTTCAATGGCATCCCGAAATTTCATTTCAGACCGATCCTTTATCAAAAGAGATATTTAATGCGTTTGTTGAAGAAAGCAGAAAATTTGCGGTAAAAAGAGGTAGATTTGGTGAATAAAAATTTAGTTCCGGTTAAGCTGGGATTGGAAAAAATACTTGATGAAAAACTTTATCTTTTGAAAAATCAAAGAATTGGCTTGATATGTAATCAAGCCTCGGTAAATCACCGTTTCGAACACGCGGCGGATTTGTTTTTTGAAAACCGGGAGATAAATCTGACGGTATTGTTCGGACCGCAGCACGGTATCCGCGGCGATGTGCAGGATAATATGGTCGAGACATCGCATTCGTTTGACAAAAAAACCGGTTTACCGGTTTATTCGCTCTACAGCGAAACACGCGAGCCGAACGGTGAAATGCTGGAAAACGTTGATTCATTGGTTTTTGACCTGCAGGATGTCGGATGCCGTGTCTATACATTTATCTACACCATGGCATATGCGATGCGGGCATGCGCGAAATACAATAAAAAATTCATCGTTTTGGATCGTCCGAATCCGATCAACGGAATAGATATCGAGGGGAATTCGCTTGAAAAAGGGCACGAATCGTTTGTCGGATTATTTCCGATCCCGATGAGACATGGTTTAACTGTCGGGGAACTTTCGTTATTATTTAATAAGCAGTTTGAAATCAATTGCGATCTTGAAGTCGTTACGATGAATGGTTGGAATCGTGAATTTTTTTACGACGAAACAGATTGTCCCTGGGTAATTCCTTCACCAAATATGCCGACGGTTGATACGGCGGTTGTTTTTCCCGGAACGGTGATGTTTGAGGGCACGAAATTGTCGGAGGGACGCGGAACGACAAGACCGTTTGAAATAATCGGCGCGCCTTATGTTGACGGACAGGAACTCGCCGATGCTTTGAAAGAATCAGATTTACCCGGTGTGATTTTTCGACCGACAAATTTTCTTCCGACATTTCAAAAACATAAAGATACGGGATGTTCAGGCGTGTTTTTGCATATTTTAAATCGGGACATTTACGAGCCGGTTTTAACTGGCGTCGCGCTGGTAAAAACCGTGTTTGAATTGTATGGCGATAAATTCGAATGGAAAAATCCGCCGTATGAGTATGAATTTGAAAGAAATCCGTTCGATGTAATTAACGGGTCAATGCGAATAAGAGAATTTATAGAGAACGGAGAGTCGCTGGAAAACATCAAACTTTCCTGGAAAAATGACGTAATAGAATTCAACGCTTTAAGGGCTGAATATTTGCTCTATTAATTTATTAAAGCAAAGTCTTAACTGATTACAATGTATTTGTTCTCAATGGTTTGAGGCAAAATGATTAGAAAATTTTTAAGTGTCGTTTGCTGACAGTTCATGTGCCGGTTTAACAAATTTTTATGGATAATTCAATAATAATCGGAATTATTTCGTGGTTTTTGCCTGGTGTCGGTCATCTTTTACAGGGAAGAATAAAAAGAGGGCTGATTATTGGCGGAGCCATTTGGTTAATGTTCATCATTGCCCTGGTCTGCGGCGGCGCGTATTATCCCGGATTCGGTTTCGAAGATGGCGCGCTGCTATATTTATTAAATATTTTCGCCAGGTTCGGAAACGGACTTGGAGCGATCATCGGTTTTTTATTAATGTCCGACCCGCCGCCGAACGTCGCGGCTTGGGCGACTTTCGAATACGGCGGAAGGTTTTTAGAAATCGCCGGGCTTTTAAACTATTTGGCTGTTATTGACGCGATTGACATTCATCTTGGGAGAAAGAAATGATTCATTTTATTTTTTTGATCGGTTTCGCCTTTTTTGTCGCCGTAGCTTTTGCCATATTTTCGAGCGGGAGTGTAAACGAAAAAATATGGTACGGCGTTAAGGTCTTTGCTCAATTCGTAATTATAAGTTTAATTGTGGCTTGGATTTTTTATTTTTTACCTTTCTAATAAAAATATGGGGCAGTTTGAAACGGAAGCGATAATATTAAAAACCTACAGTCTGGCGGAAGCCGATAAGATAGTTTTATTACTCACGGAAAAGCAGGGGCTTGTGCGAGGCGTTGCCAAAGGCGCGAAACGTCTGAAAAGTAAGTTCGGCGGTATTTTAGAGCCGTTTTCCGTCGTTTCGGCGGAACTGTATCAAAAAGAAGAAAAGGAACTCGTTTCGATCAGAAACCTCGAACTGCAACGGTCTTTTTTTTCGCACGCGTCCAATCCTCTGGTTTTGCAGAAATTAGCTTATTTATCCGAACTTTTGATCGAATTTTCCCCGCCGCACGATCCGAATGAAAGAGTTTACAAAATGGCGAAAATCTGTTTTGAAACCATCGTCGAAAATCCCGAAATGGTTGATCTTATTGTCGTATATTTTGAGTTTTGGATTTTAAGTTTGGGCGGCTATCTGCCGAATTGGGAGAGATGTCATTCGTGCGGGAATGAGTTCGGCAGTTTAGAAATCTCCAACCTGCAGATGAATTTTCATCTGATTTGCGACCGGTGCGGAAAGAGCAAAAATAATCAGATCGTCAATTCGGAAATAAGACAAATGTTTCTCAAAGCCCGGAATTACTCCCCAAAAAGGTTTATCGAAAATTTCGGGAGCCGGATGGATTTGAGCAATAATCTTTCACAGATTCTCAAGAAAATTATCAATCAGATTTTAAATCGTGAAATAATCAGTCAAAAATTCGTGATTTCAACATCTCAAGTCTGAAATGAACAAACTCAGCCTGACATTTTCATTATATCTGCTCCGCATCATTCTGCCCTATTTCATTTTTTCATGGCTGTTGCTGAGCGTCATTCTTTTTGTCCAGCAGGCTAGCCGTTTTTCCGATATTTTTTTTAATACGATTCTTCCGGCAAATCTGGTTTGGCAATTAACCTTTGCGCTCGTGCCGAACGTGATCGCGTTCACCTGCCCGATGGCGGCATTGGTCGGAGTGATAATCGGGCTTTCCAAAATGCAGGGCGACAGTGAGCTTGTCGCCGCTCGCGCTGCCGGAACAGGAAATTTTCAAATTTCGATTCCGATAATTTTATTAGGCATTATACTTTCGATTTTCGCATTTCTGATTAATTTGAAAGGAGTTCCGTTTGCCGCCGGAATCGTTCGACAGGTCGCGCTTCAAACCGCCCTTTTTAAATTAGAATCTCCGATCGAACCAGGCGTTTTTAATACCGAAATAAACGGCTACACGATTTACGTCAAGGAAGGAAACATCGAAGAAGGAACTTGGGGAAAAATTTTTATTTACAATGAAGATGCGAAAGCGAATTTGGTGCGTCTGATAACGGCTGAAAGTGGGCGGATTGATAATTCGGGTGAGAGATCGGAATTGATTTTAAATAATGCGGTTGTTTCAACATTTTCTTTAGGCGATCAAACAAAAAAATTTATTTCAGAAAATGTCGGAGATGTCAGATTCGGAATTCAAACCAAACGAACGGAAATTATTGATAAACTTACCAAATCGCAGGAAACGCCGGAAGAACTCGGACTAACTCAGTTAGCTGAATATGCCAGGACTCAGGAAGGGAAGTTAAAAACGGAAGCCGAGATTTTATATTCGAGAAGACTCCTTCTTTCACTGACACCTTTATTATTTTCGATTCTCGGATTAAATCTCGTCTTAAGATTCAGCCGCGGAGGAAAAGGCTTCGGGGTTTTTCTGGCTCTTGCGAGTCTTATTTTTTACTATTTGATCGCGCTTCTCGGAGAACAACTGGCGAGAACGGGAACTATCAGCGTCATGAGCGCGGGACTTTTGCCTGTTTTTATTAGTTTGATAGTTATCGCATGGCTCTATTTTTCCAACAGATATTTTATCAGCAGTTGGATCAGCAAAATAAATTTGCCCTTTAAAAGAGAAAGGGAAAACAAAATTTCGAGAAGCAATTTTTATGTCGACCTGACAACCGGAATTTTAGACCTCGACATAATATTGAATTTAATAAAATATTTCTTCTTCACGGTCTTTTTTCTCGGCGCAATCTACATAATTTTTACGGCGTTCGAACTCTGGAAATTTGCCGGCATAATTGATAACGGATTTTTTCTGCTGTTAAATTATCTGTTTTATCTTTTACCATTCATCTATCTGCAACTCGCGCCGTCGGCGGTTATGATTGCGATTTTGGCGACCTATATAATCAAATCCAGACAAAACGAGATCGTTACATGGACAGCCGCCGGACAGAGCGTTTACAGACTTTTACTTCCGTGTTTTATTCTGATGATCTTCATCGGATTGGCAAATTGGGCGGTGCAGGAATTTGTCGCGCCAAACACGAACAGGACGCAGGATTTACTCAGAAATCAAATCCGAAACAACGGCGTTTTAGCAAAAAAAGAAGGTAAGATTTGGCTCGCAAATGAAAATAAAATTTATTCGTTTGAAATTGACCGTCAAAATTTCGAGAATCGTAGTATTTCAAACCTATCTGTTTACGAATTTTCAAATAAAGATTACACGCTTCAGGGCGTAATCAAAACGCCTAAAGCTGTTTGGACAAAAGACAAGATAGTTTTTGAAAACGGCGCGCGGAAAATCACATGGGGAAAAACTAATTCTTCCGTCAGCGATTTAGCTGAAAACGAAATGCCCGTAAATTTCGATTTATTCAACGGACTGAGCGAAAAACCGAATCATTTAACAACTAGGCAAACAATTACAAAAATAAACAACATCGAAGCCGGAATCGAGCAGAGAAGATTCGAAGTCGCGCTCCAGAAAAAATATTCGACACCGCTTTTGCCTTTAATAATCACGATTTTTACCGCGCCGTTCGCGCTTTCTTTAGACAAGAAAAACCGCGTTATTACTATCGGTTACGCGGTAGGCTTTTGGCTTTTGTTTATGGGAATCGGAAATACGTTTGAACAGTTCGGAATCAGCGGAACTGTTTCTCCGGAAATTGCGATTTGGAGTCCTTTAGCTTTCTTTGCGATCGTCGGACTTTATCTATTAACAAAAATCAAAACGTAAAAAAATGCGGCTGCTTTTTTAAAAAAAGCAGCCGCATTTTATAACTTAGCAGATCGCTCCATGCTCAAACATTTTAAGTTCCTGTTTCCCAACTCGAAAGATATTCGAGCATTTCGGGTGTCAATTCGTCAATATTTACGCCCATCGCTCTGAGTTTCAGACTGGCGATTTCCTGATCTACTTCCGCCGGAAGAATGTGAACACCGTTTGCCAGAGTTTCCTTGTTTTTAACCAAGTATTCAGCCGACAACGCCTGATTTGCAAACGACATATCCATCACGCTTGCCGGATGACCTTCCGCCGCCGCGAGATTTATTAGACGACCTTCACCGAGAACGATGACGCTTTTCGTATCGTCTTTCGAGCGGTATTCTTCGACGAACGGGCGGCGCGTAACAGGTGCTTGACTCATTTCGCGCAGAGCGTCGAGATTCAATTCAAGATCGAAATGTCCGCTATTGCAGACGATTGCGCCATCTTTCATAGCTTCGAAATGTTCTTTGTCAATAACGTGGCGATTGCCCGTTACAGTTACAAAGAAATCACCAATCTTCGCGGCTTCGTTCATCGGCAGAACACGGAAACCATCCATCACGGCTTCGATTGCTTTGATCGGATCAACTTCGGTAACAACAACATTCGAGCCTAAACCGCGCGCTCTCATCGCAACGCCTTTTCCGCACCAGCCATAACCGACGACGACCAGAGTTTTTCCGGCTAACAAAATATTTGTCGCGCGGATCACGCCGTCCAGAGTTGATTGTCCCGTTCCGTAGCGGTTATCAAAGAAATGTTTCGTTTGCGCATCATTAACCGCGATAGAAGGGAAGTTGAGAACGCCCGCCGTCTGCATCGCCTTTAAGCGAACGATTCCGGTCGTCGTTTCTTCGGTCGTGCCGATGATCTGTTCGGAAAGTTCTTTCTTCTCTTTCAGCATTGTCGCAACTACATCCGAGCCGTCGTCAATAATGATGTGCGGATTCGTATCGAGAGCCGCGCGAACATGGCGCATATATGTTTCGGTTGATTCGCCTTTAATCGCCATCACGGGAATTTCCCAGTCGGCAACGAGCGAAGCCGCTACGTCGTCCTGTGTCGAAAGCGGATTCGAAGCGATAAGCAGAGCTTCCGCGCCTCCGGCTTTCAAAGTGCGAGCCAGATTTGCGGTTTCGGTCGTGATATGAGCGCAGGCGACGATTTTCACACCTTCGAGCGGTTTTTCCGCTTCAAAACGCTCACGGATCAAACGCAGAACGGGCATTTCACGATCCGCCCACTCGATTCTTTGTTTACCTTGCGGAGCAAGATTGATGTCTTTTATGTCGTATTCCATTGAAATTCCTTCTTTAGCCATAATTTTGTTTCGATAGATAAAATAAAATGGCGGTCGTTTGACCGCCCCGGTAGAATGATTTTGATAAAATTAGACGGTCGTCGCCATACTCAAAGCGTTGAGCAAAGCATCGGCTTTGTCGGTTTTTTCCCACGAAAATTCGTCGCGTCCGAAATGCCCGAATGCGGCGGTCTTTTTATAGATCGGACGGCGAAGATCGAGCGTTTCGATGATTCCTTTCGGAGTCAATTCGAAATTTTTACGAACCGCGTCCGATAATTGCTGTTCATCAACTTTGCCCGTGCCGTGCGTATCAACAAGAACCGAAACCGGCTCGGCAACACCGATGGCATAAGCGAGCTGAACGGTAACTTTGTCAGCCAAGCCCGCGGCGACGATATTTTTAGCGATATAACGCGCCATATAAGCCGCCGAGCGGTCAACCTTCGTCGGGTCTTTGCCCGAAAACGCGCCGCCGCCGTGCGGAGCGTAGCCGCCGTAAGTGTCAACAATGATTTTACGACCCGTAACTCCGGCATCGCCCATCGGACCGCCTACAACGAAGCGTCCGGTCGGGTTGATATGATATTTCGTGTTATCGTCCAAAAGCTCGGCAGGAATTACGGCTTTGATAACTTTTTCCATAACATCCTTTCGGATCGTGTCGTTAGCAACATCATCGGAATGCTGTGAAGAAATAACCACAGCTTCGACGCGAAACGGCTTGCCGTCGCGGTATTCGACCGAAACCTGAGATTTTCCGTCCGGGCGTAAGTAGGGAAGTTCCCCGTTTCGGCGGACTTCGGAAAGTTTCTTGGTCAGATTATGTGCCAACTGGATCGGCATCGGCATCAGCTCGGGCGTTTCATTACATGCAAAGCCGAACATCAGTCCCTGATCGCCCGCGCCGCCCGTATCAACGCCTTGCGCGATGTCGGGCGACTGCGTGCCGAGCGCGTTCAAAACGCTCATCGTGTTGCAGTCATAACCGTATTCTGCTTTGTTGTAGCCGATCTCATTGATCGTTTCACGAATAATTTTTTGATAATTGACAATCGCGTCGGTCGTGATCTCTCCGGCGACGACCGCCAGTCCGGTCGTAACAAGCGTTTCGCAAGCCACGCGGCTCGTCGGGTCTTGTTCGAGAATTGCATCGAGAATCGCATCGGAAATCTGGTCGGAAATCTTATCGGGATGTCCTTCGGTAACCGATTCGGAAGTGAATAAAAAATTTGCGTTACTCAAAATTTTGTAACTCCTTATATTTAAATTGCTGAAATCTATTGAAAGATAACAAAAGGGAAATTTTAGCTTCTTAATGAAAAAGTGTCAAAAGGCGGACATTCCAATTAAAAGGGTAGTAAATATAAACACATTGTTTGCGTCCGATAATAAAGATTATGTAAAATTCATTTATCCAAAATTAGTAAATAAATATTATCAAGGTTTTTCCCAATTTTCCGATGAAATTTCAATTACGATTCTTCTGAGTCTGTTTTTATTTGTTTCATATGTTGCAGAATATTTAACCGATTCATTCCTTCCGTCAATTTCCAAATCAATTTTGCCGAGATCGTAAATAATTATTTCTTTTTTATCCTGTTTTGTTCTCGATGTCGGTTCGCCTTTTTTTCTGACAATATCATTGGGACCTATACGGTCTTCGCGGGCGGCGTTCGGAATGCCTGTGATAAAAGCCAGAGCCGATTGGCGGTAGCCGATAAAGATTCCGTTTTCAGTAACAAAAAAGCCTTGATCTTTAAGCACATAATGTCTCCCCATATAGCTCTGCGGCGCGTAAAAGACTTCGATTCTGGTAATAAAATAGCGGTCTTCAAACGACAGCGCGGAAACTTTCATTACCTGATTTCCGAATTTATTCCAGAATGAATATTCAGGCTGACCTTCATCGCCTGTCCCGGGTGAATAACTTTCGAGAAATTTTTTAGCCGAAGCGCGGTCGCCGAGACGAATTCCGGCGACGCTCAGTTCCGGTTCGCTTTTTTTATCTTGTGCGATCAAAGTGTCGGTCAAAGCCAAAGAAAAAAATAAGATGGCAAAAGCTGAAAATAATCTATTTAAAAAGCTTACTGTGTTCATATTTTTACTCCTAAAAAAAGAATTGATAATTGGAAGAATATTTTTTCTTGAAGAAAATTGAAGAAGATTTCAAAATCAGGGGCAGAAGCATTTTAACAAGATTTTCCTGACGGTTACAACAAAAAATTGACATATCGGAAAACTCTATTCATAATCGTAAAACTAAAAACCAAAACAGATTTCCCACAGATTTCAAACAATTTTGGTAGATTTGGAGATACTTTTATAAAAATATGTCTTCCGTTTCTATACCTTTAAAATTAAAAAGGCGTTCATTCGGCGAAACCAAAAGAAAAGGACTTTGGTGGCTGCCGTCTGTTTTGACTTTTCTTGGTTTATTCGCATTTCTCGTTTATTCGACGTGGGCGGCTTTTCAAGGTGAGCATTACGCTTTCGGCAATTATCTGTCGCCGTTTTACTCGCCGGAGATATTCGGAGCGACACCGCACGCGATGTTCGGTGTAAAACCGGCTTGGATTCCCGATTGGGTTCCTTTTTCACCCGCGCTTTTGATTTTGTGGGCGCCTGCGGGATTTCGTCTGACCTGTTACTATTATCGCGGCGCGTATTACAAAGCGTTCTGGGCTGATCCGCCGTCATGTGCGGTCGGCGAACCGCGTTCTGGTTACTGGGGCGAGAGGAAATTTCCTTTAATTCTGCAAAATGTTCACCGGTATTTTTTGTATCTGGCATTGATATTTTTAATTTTTCTGGCACACGACGCTTGGAAAGGTTTCTGGTTTGCTGACGGTTTCGGAATCGGACTTGGCTCGATTGTTTTAACGGCGAATGTTTTCTTTCTCGCCGGTTATACCTTTAGCTGTCATTCGCTCCGGCATCTGGTTGGCGGAAGATGCGACGAATTGGCAAACAAACCGATTCAATGCGCGGCTTATAATGCATGCAGTTCATTAAATAAAAGACACATGCTTTTTGCCTGGTGCAGTTTGTTTGTCGTCGGTTTTTCAGATTTATACGTCCGAATGCTTTCGATGGGCATCTGGAACGATTGGAGAATATTTTGAGGGATGAGGGAGGAGGGATGAGGGATGAATCTTTTTCACCTTCATCCCTCATCCCTCCTCCCTCATCCCTCTATATATGGTTGATTATCCAATTTTTGAACACGATGTACTCGTAATCGGCGCGGGCGGCGCGGGACTTCGCGCGGCTATCGAGGCTTCGGCGGCGGGCGTTTCCGTCGGTTTGATCTGCAAATCGCTTCTCGGAAAAGCGCATACAGTGATGGCTGAGGGCGGAATGGCGGCGGCTTTGGCGAATGTTGACGAGCGCGATAGCTGGAAAGTGCATTTTTCCGATACGATGCGCGGCGGACAGTATGTCAACAATTGGCGAATGGCTGAACTTCACGCCAAAGAAGCTCCCGACCGCGTTCGGGAACTCGAAGCCTGGGGCGCGGTTTTCGACAGAACGAAAGACGGGCGGATTTTACAGAGAAATTTCGGCGGACATAAATATCCGCGTCTGGCGCACGTCGGCGACCGCACCGGCTTGGAAATGATTCGCACATTGCAGGATCACGGCATACATCAGGGCATCGAAGTCTATATGGAAGTTACCGTTATTTCCCTGCTCAAAGACGGCGACCGCGTGGTCGGAGCGTTTGCATATGAACGCGAACACGGACGTTTTAGAATTTTTAAAGCCAAAGCCGTAATCTTAGCGACGGGCGGAATCGGTCGCGCTTATAAAATCACGAGTAACAGTTGGGAAGGAACGGGCGACGGTCATTCTTTGGCTTATGACGCGGGCGCGGAATTGATTGATATGGAATTCATTCAATTTCATCCGACCGGAATGGTTTATCCGCCGTCCGTCAAAGGAATTCTAGTTACCGAAGGCGTTCGCGGCGAGGGCGGAATTTTGAAAAACAGCGAAGGCAAACGCTTTATGTTTGAAGACATTCCCGACAATTATAAAGACCAGACCGCCGACAATCCGGAAGAAGGGTGGCGATACACGCAGGGCGATAAAACCGCCCGCCGTCCGCCCGAACTTCTGACGCGAGATCACGTTGCCCGTTGTATCGTCCGCGAGGTAAAAGCCGGACGCGGCAGTCCGCACGGCGGAGTTTATCTCGATATTGCGTGGATCAAGGAAAAAATTTCCAACTCGGAAGAACATATCAAGAAAAAACTTCCGAGTATGTATCACCAATTTAAACAGCTTGCGGATCTCGATATTACGACGACTCCGATGGAAGTCGGTCCGACGACGCATTATATAATGGGTGGAATCCGTGTTGATGCCGACACACAGGCTTCTTCCCTTCCCGGACTTTTTGCTTGCGGCGAATGCGCCGCCGGGATTAACGGCGCGAACCGGCTCGGGGGAAATTCTCTTTCCGACCTTCTGGTTTTCGGAAAACGCGCCGGAGAATTTGCCGCACGGTTTGCGCAGGAAAATGATTTCGGAAAAGTAAACAACGAACAGATCGAAGAAAAAGCAAAAGGGGCTTTGCGGGGATTCGATAAAAATAACGGTGAAAATCCTTTCCAGATTCAGAGCGATCTGCAGGAATTGATGCAGGATTTGGTCGGCATCGTCCGCACCGAAGATGAAATGCAGCGCGCCCTCGAAGGCATCGGAAAATTAAGAGAAAGAAGCAAAAATGTCAGCGTAACTGGCAATGTTGATTTTAATCCGGGGTGGCATACCGCGCTCGATTTGCATAATCTTTTAAATGTTTCCGAAGCGATCACACTGGCGGCAATCGAACGAAAAGAAAGCCGCGGCGGACAGTTCCGCGAAGATTATGCTGAAAAAAAGGCGGAATTCGGCAATATAAATTTTGTTGTAAAAAAAGGCGTTGACGGAAAAATGCAGATCGAAAGCGTTCCGATTCCCGAAATGCCGGACGAACTGAAACAAATTATTGAAGAAATGGGATAAATTTAGGGATGAGGGATGAGGGATGAGGGATGAATTTTCATCAAATACTTATCCTTCATCCCTCATCCCTCATCCCTCATCCCTAGGAAAATTATGGCAAAAGCGACATTCAAAATCTGGCGCGGCGAATCGCATTCGGACGGCGATTTTGTCGAATACACGACCGAAATCAGCGAAGGAATGGTCGTTCTCGACGCGGTTTTGCAGATTCAGGGCGAACAGGCTAATGATCTCGCCTGTCGTTGGAACTGCAAGGCTGGAAAATGCGGTTCGTGTTCGGCGGAGATAAACGGTCTGCCGAAACTGATGTGTATGACGCGGATGAACACCCTTCCACAAGATGAACCGATCACGGTCGAACCGATGCGCGCGTTTCCGCTTAAAAAAGATTTGGTCACGGACGTTTCGTGGAATTATGAGGTCAAAAAACGCATCAAGAAATTTAATCCCAGACCGCCCGACGCGCCCGACGGAACCTGGCGGATGCAGCAGACAGACGTTGACCGCATACAGGAATTTCGCAAATGCATCGAATGTTATCTCTGTCAGGATGTCTGCCACGTTTTGCGCGATCATCATATGCATGAGGAATTTATCGGACCTCGTTTTCTGGTTTATGCAGCGGCGTTGGAAATGCACCCGCTCGATTCTTCAGACCGGCTGGAAGACTTGAGAAACGATTCGAATATCGGCTACTGCAACATTACAAAATGCTGTACGAAAGTCTGTCCCGAACATATCACGATCACCGATAACGCGATTATTCCCTTAAAAGAACGTGTCGTTGACGAATTTTACGACCCGATTGCGAAATTTTTGAGGTTGTTTAAGAAAAAATAGTTCAAAGTTCAAGGTTCAATGTTTAAGGTCAGTCAAAATAACATTGAACCTTGAACCTTGAACTTTGAACTTCGGAAAAATATGTTTGAACTGAAAAAATTATCAAAAGAAGCGGTTTCATCCGCACTCGACAAGGCAAATCACTATCGCCTGTTAAACGAACCCGGCGCGGCGGAGAGCATCTGTCTGGATATTTTAGAAGTGGAGCCGAAAAATCAGGAGTCTTTGATAACTTTGATTCTGGCGATGTCGGATCGTTTCGGTCGTGATTATTCGGTCGGCGATACGCGGATTCAGGATTATATTTCGCGGATCGAAAGCGAATACGAACGTGTTTATTATACGGGAATCGTCTATGAACGCCGCGCCAAAGCGACGCTCCGCAAAGGCGCGGTCGGTTCGGAATCAACGGCTTACGAATTATTCCGGCAAGCTATGAACTGGTTTGAAAAAGCCGAAGCGATTCGCCCGTCAGGAAACGACGATGCAATTCTACGCTGGAACGGCTGTGCGCGGATCATAATGATAAACAAACTCGAAGCGCGCGAAATGGCTAATGATTTTCTAGAATAGTTTTTCCCGATTTATTAAACGCAGAGACGCGGATTCGCAGAGAAAAATAAAGGGATAAAAGACAATAGTTCATCTTTCACCCTTTTTTTTATTAAAAACTCTCCGTCTCCGCGGTTCAAATTTAAAGCTAAAATTCAAATTCCACTTCTAATTCTATCCGGCGATTTCCCGCCGCCGAACTGCCGCCGCCGAAACCGAATCCTCCGGCGAGCGAAGTTGATCTCCCGAAAAAAGGCGAACGCAGATTACCGACCGGTGTTCCAAGATTGGTCCGGTTAAATAGATTTCTAACCTGAACGGTAAACTCCACTTTAAAACGGCTGTCTTCCTTATTCCTTCCTCCTCGACTGCTTCTGCCGCCGCCGAACGGATTGTTCAGACCGCCGCGTCTGCCGCGACGACCGGTGCCCTGTCCACCCGAATCGCCCGAACTTCTCGTGCCGAAACCAAATGATTTGCTCATCCGCAAATTGACGTTAAAAAATTCAGGTCCCGTCCCGTAATTTCGCGGAATAATTATATCGTCCAATTCGGGTGTCGGGTCGAACGCGCCGAATTCGGTGATAATGATTCCGGGTTCGGAAAGCTCGGTCGCAAACGCCGGACGTTCGGTAAAAAGCGTGTCCTCATTTTCGTCAATTCCGGTGGTGATATTAAAAGGCTGTCCCGAACGGTAAATTAAAAAAGGTCTGACCCTGATGTCCCAGGGAAGATTGAAACTGCTTCCGACGACGAAGCGATGGCGGATGTCGAGTGCGGCTCTACCCATTTCGCCCGTCAAATCATAAGAAAAAGCCGGAAAAGTTCCCGCGCCGTCGGTATCGCTGTTCGCATCGTTTAACGCGTAATTAGCGAAAATATTAACGCCTCTGATTCGCGTGCGGATATTGAATAAAAGCTGATTCTGGCTGAATTTTCCGGTTGATTCATACTGAAATATATTACCTTCGCCGGGAAACGGGCGAACTCCGTTCAGCGGAGCGTTGATGTTTCTCGAACGTAAAAGTCTTCTGGTCTGCGCGTTCAAATAAGTAACCGAAACGGTCGTATTAAACGGCATCTGCCGTTCTATGCTGAGAGCCGTCTGCATCGTGTAAGGCGTTTTCAGTTCGGGCGAAACGATGCGGGTCGTCTGCATTTGAGCGAAGTCGGAGAGTTGTCCGATTGTAGGAATGTTCGAAACGCCTTCGGGCGAAAAAACGATATCGTCTAGAATCGCCGGATCGGTAACGATAAATCTCTGCTGATTTATGCCGTTAAAACGGCGCGCCTGCAAAGTCAGGTTTTCGCTGAAGCGGTCGTAAAAAATGCCGAACCCGCCGCGTATAACGGTTTTCGGACTGTTCTGCCCGTTCGCGCCGGGCGCAAATGCGAAACCAAAACGGGGCGCGAAATTAAAATCGCTCGCAATATTGGTTTGATTTTCATACCGCAAGCCGAACGAAAGAGTCAACTTCGGGTTGACGCGCCAGTCGTCCTGAATGAAAACGCCGTAATCGGTCTGGGTTACTCCGGCTTGCGGATCGCCTCCGGCAATGGAGAATTGCGTCGGAAGTTCGTTTCCTAAAAGCGTTTGGCGATATTGCTCCAAACTTGTCAAAGTAACATCATCATCGGGATCATCCGGTGTTCCGTTATCGTTAAAAATGCCTGCAAAAGTAACTGTTCCCAGAAAATTATCCGGCGATGAATTAAGCAGTCTTATGTGGCGGATTCGCGCGCCGAATTTTAGCGAATGCCGGTTCAAAATAAACGAAGTATAATTTTGAAATTCGTAACGGTCTTCGTTTGAAAATGCGAAACCGACATTCGCGCCGCCGGATATGAAAGCGTCGTTGACGCGGATGGTCGGCATTTCGTTTTCGCTTTTTTCCGAACTGCGCCGCCGGATATATTGAAAACGCGCTTCGTTGACCGACGTCGGATTTATCACGGCGGTTTCGGTAAGCTGTAAAATATGTTCCGTGTCGCGCTCTGCGAATGCTCTTGAAGGCAAATTAAATCCGCCCAGCCCGGCATTTTCCGACTTTTCGCGTTCGTAGTTATAGCGTCCGATCAGTGTATTGTTTTCATTGATCATAATATCGAAGCGCGGATTAAATTCGATCTCAAAATCGGGAGCGGCGACGGACATTTGAAAGGGGACGATATTTAGATTCCTGTCTAGAACGAGAGCGTTTACAAGGGCGTTGTTATCGGTGCTTTCGGTTTCAAAATTTACGAAAAAAGAAGCGCGGTTTTTAATAATGGGTCCGCCGAACTGCACTTCGAATTCTCGTCTTTGAAAAGGCGCTCTTTCCGGTACAAACGGGTTGCGGGAATTGAGCGATTCGTCCTCGAATTCGAATTCGGTTTCGCCCCGAAAGCGGTCTGTGCCGGGTTTTGTAAAAATCTCGATCCGCCCGTAACCGAGCCGGTCGAATTCCGAAGAAAACGGGTTTGAATTGATCCTGATTTCCCGGATCGTATCGCGCGGCGGAAGACTGCCGCCCGAAAATCCGTCCACGAAAATTCCGCCGCCGTTCGGACCGGCAGACGCTCCGGCAAGTGCCTGCAAAGCGGCTTCCAGTTCTTCTTCGTCATCGGGTAAAGCCGCAATTTCGTCTTCGCGCAAAACAAGCGCGCTGGCGTTCGATTCGGGCTGGGTCGTGATCGGCTGGTCGGCGGAAATATTTACCTCGGTTTCTTCAAGCGAAACGTTTAAAGTAATTTCGAGCGGGGCGTTTTGCTCTGACAATACTTGAATTTCCGTATTTTCATAAACCGCAAAACCTTCGCTTTCGGCTCGAACGGTGTAGCTTCCAGCAGGTAAATTTCTAAAAATAAATTCGCCGTTCTGATTTGTTTGCGTGGTTATTTGAAAACCGTTTTTCCCCGATATAGAAACATTTGCGCCGACGATGACCGCTTCATTTATATCTTTTACAACTCCGCTCAGAGTTCCGCGGTTTACTTGGGCGAACAAACAATTGGTAAGCAAAATTACGCCGGCAAAACTAAATGCGATTCTTTCCATAAAACCACTCGAATACAAAAATATGTGTAAGCTCAAAAAAGATTTTAACATTCTATGTTTTCTCGAAAATCCATCAAAAATATAAACTAAATAAAAAATATGTAGTTGTGAACCGGAGATGAGTTGCAGAAAAAATTTATTCCACAAAAAAAAAGCGGGATTTCAAATTCCGCTTTTCAAAATAGTTCTTGATTTTCAAACAATCAAAAATTCAAATCCAGCTCGCCTTTCTTTTCTTCGACCGTAACGCTTCCGCCGCCGGTCAGTTTTCCGAAAAGTATTTCCTGCGCCAGGGGCTGTTTGATCTTTTCGTGAATCAGACGCGCCATCGGTCGCGCGCCGTAACGCGGATCGAAACCGTTTTTCGCAAGCCATTCACGCGCCGTTTCTTTGAGTTTGACGATGACGCGCTTTTCCGCAAGCTGCCCGTTTAATTCCTTGATAAACTTATCAACGATCAATTTTATGATTTCGATGTCAAGCGCCTTGAATGGCACCCAAGCATCTAAACGATTGCGGAATTCCGGCGTAAATGTTCGCTCGATCGCGCCTTTCGCCTGTCCTTTGGTTTCGGCTTGATTGCGGAAACCGACACCGCCGCTCGAAAGTTCACGTGCTCCGGCATTGGTCGTCATAATCAAGATCACGTTGCGAAAATCGGCTTTTTTTCCGTTGTTGTCGGTCAGTGTTGCCGAATCCATGACTTGAAGTAAAAGATTAAAAAGATTCGGATGCGCTTTTTCGATCTCGTCCAAAACTAGAACCGAATGCGGATGCCGCATGATCGCGTCGGTCAAAAGTCCGCCTTGATCGAAGCCGACATATCCGGGCGGCGCGCCGATCAGACGCGAAACCGTGTGCGGTTCGGCGTATTCGCTCATATCGTAGCGCAAAAATTCCACGCCGAGAGTTTCCGCCAGCTGTTTTGAAACTTCGGTTTTTCCGACGCCGGTCGGACCGCTAAATAAAAACGAACCGACGGGTTTTGTTTCGTGTCCTAATCCCGCCCGCGAAATCTGAATCGCGTCAACGATTTTGTCAATCGCTTCGTCCTGTCCGAAAATGACTTCCTTCAAATCCGATTTTAGAGTTTTAAGACGGTCTTTTTCATCAGCGACAACCGTTTTCGGCGGAATTTTCGCCATCCGCGCGATCGTGTTTTCGACCATCTGGACGGAGATTTGTTTCGGTCGTTTTTCTTTCGGCAAAAGTTTCGTCGCCGCGCCGACCTCGTCAATCACGTCAATCGCCTTATCGGGCAGATGCCGGTCGCCGATATATTTTCCGGCGAGTTCGGAAGCCGTTTTGAGAGCTTCGTCGGAATATTTTACGCCGTGATGATCCTCGTAATGTTTCTGCAAACCCTTCAAGATTTGATAGGTTTCTTCGATTGACGGCTCGTAGATTTCGATCTTCTGAAAACGTCTTTCAAGCGCGCGGTCGCGGTCGAAAGCGGCTTTGTATTCCGAATAAGTCGTCGAACCGATACAGCGCAGAAGTCCGGCGGCGAGCGCGGGCTTTAAGATATTCGAAGCGTCCATCGCGCCGCCCGAAACCGCGCCCGCGCCGACGATGGTGTGGATTTCGTCAATGAATAAAATAGAGTTTTCCTGTTTTTTAAGTTCGTTGATGATCGCTTTAAAACGCTGTTCAAAATCGCCGCGATAACGAGTTCCCGCCAGAACCGCGCCCATGTCGAGCGCGAAAACTTTCGCGTCTTTCAAAACGTCAGGCACTTCGCCTTGTGCGATTTTAAGCGCGAGACCTTCCGCCAAAGCGGTTTTTCCGACACCCGGTTCGCCGACATAGAGCGGATTGTTTTTCTTTCTCCGGCATAAAACCTGAATCGTTCGTTCGATCTCCTCCTGCCGACCGATGATCGGGTCAATACCGCCTTCGCGGGCAAGTTTGACGAGTTCTTCGGTAAACGCTTCGAGAGGTTTTTTGCGTTTCGGACGCGCGGCGCGTTCTTCGGCAAATTCTTCATCATCTACGTCGTCCGGCAAATCGCCGAAACCTTCGAAAGTGTCAACTTTGGAAATGCCGTGCGCCAGATAATTTAAAATATCGAGCCGCGAAACGCCC
Source organism: Pyrinomonadaceae bacterium (assembly GCA_041940425.1). Classification (GTDB taxonomy): domain Bacteria; phylum Acidobacteriota; class Blastocatellia; order Pyrinomonadales; family Pyrinomonadaceae; genus DATHTS01. The sequence goes on along the minus strand of JBGTSF010000007.1, from coordinate 62,551 downwards.
TGCTGATTTAAAAGATAGACGGCGTAAGACTGTTCGGCTTGAAAAAGCGCGGCAAGGATATTTCCGCCGTCAACATTTTTCTGACCGCTTCCTTCCGCCTGAAGGATCGCGTATTGAATAATTGATTGAAAGGTCGAAGTGAGTTCGGGCATCAACTGAACGTCGTCCGGCATTTTTTCCAAAACATCGCGGAAATATTCTTCGAGCGATTTGGCGATTTCCTCGATCTTCGCGCCGCAATTATATAAAACTTCCCGCGCCGAAGTATCTTCTAAAAGCGCGTAGAGAAGATGTTCAAGCGTTACATATTCATGCTTATATTTGACGGCTTCGTCAACCGCATAACTTAAAGTTTCTTCTAATTCTCTCGTCAACATACTGCAATTTTTTTGATTATACCAATTTAATTAGGAAACATCTTCTAAATTTCAAATCAAATTTTAGGAGCGCATTTATAAGGCGGAATCGGCAGTTTGAATTTTATTAAAATCCGTTCCGCCGTCTCAAAGCTCGCGTCTAAAAGATATAAATCTCTTTCGGAAACTTCGGGATAACATAGTCGTTTTTGATTAATGACTTTATCTCGGCTTGAAATAAATTGCGGATAAATATAGATGCTTCCTGAATGCTGTGTCTTTCCCGTTCCCGGACTCAAAACAAAATATTTAATTACGACATCACCTTGCGAACTGGACTGCCGCGAAGGCGACGGGAAACTTTCTTCATCAAGTTCGACCAGGACAATAAATGTTTCGGTTTCGCTTTTGGCGATTTTTTTCGCTTCGCCGAGACTGGCGTATGATCCCATCGAGACATCGAGAAGCGACGAATTGCTTAAACGCTCGACAACCCAACGATGCATTCTTTCGGGAAAAATAAATTGCGAAGCGAAGGTCGTTCGAATATTGCTGAATACTTTTAATTTGTGCAATGGTTCAACCGGAGTCGGCGTCGGAGCAGCTTCGGGTTTCGGCTCGGGGAGCAAAATTTCCGTCGTCTCCGGTTTCGATTTTTCGGGGATTTTTCTGCCGGATTGAGCGTTTGAAAAATTGGCTAAAATACAAATTAAAAAAACGAAAATTAAAAATAAAGACAATTGTTGAATAAATTTTTTTGACATAACTACTCTTCCTCAACGGTGCAAAGCAGCGGAAATTCGCTGGCTCGTGCCAGATTTATCGCCTTGTTCGCCTTCATCGTGGCGATTTCGTAAGTATAAGTTCCGGCGATGCCGATGCCTTCATTGTGAACTTTGAACATAATCGTAAAAGCCTCTGCGTCGGAGCGCAGAAAAACATGCTTCAGGATAAAAACGACAAAATCCATCGTCGTAAAATCGTCATTATGCAGGACGACTTTGTAAAGTTTCGGTTTTTCGAGGCGGTCTTTTATCTCCGGTAAAACATCGCCTTCATTTTCAAATTCGGTGTTTTCAGGCATATCAAAACTGGAAAATTATAAACTATCTTGAACACATTTCATTTTACCAAAACAATCATCGAATATTAACAGGAATTAAATTTTTCCAATTTCAAAATAGGTTTTGATCGCTTTGAATTTTCCCGAATCTTCCAAAATCTCGAAAACTTTTTCATAATTTTCCAAACCTGAAATTTTATGTGTCAGCATTTTTGAGAGCCAACCGGGATACATCGCTTCCGAGAGGGCAAAGTCTTTTACGCCCATCTCGAAATGCTCGCGGTTGGCGTTGACCGTGCCGACCATCACGCGGTTGCCGAGAACAAATTCCTGATTGATCTTATCGGTCGGAACGCCGTCGGTTTTTCTGTCGCCGCCCGTAACTGAAGATAAAATTAAAATCCCGTTTTCGTTCAAGCACTGCATCGCTTCGAAGGCGATCGGCGAATAACCGGTGCATTCGAATATCAGATCGTATTCGCCGTATTTTTCGACCGAATCAATCACGGAAAGCTTTCGGGTCGAATCATAAGTCGCGCCGATCTCAAAGCATAATTCGGCGTTCAGATAACCAGCGGGTTCTTGCAGACCGAAACCGTGAACCTCGAAACCGCGCATCCTGAGAGCCATCACGGTCAGCAAACCGACGTTTCCAGTGCCAAGAACGGCGGCGTTTTTCGGCTGCCAGATGTCGAGCCTTTTTTGAATGTCTTCAGCTTGCTTCAAGCCTTTTTCGATGATCGAAAGCGGTTCGAGCAGAACGGCGATTTCGGCGAGTTTTTCGGGAATTTTTATCAGAAAATCTGCGCTTTCGACATAAAATTCCGACCAGAAACCGTGCAGACGCGATATGCCTCGTTCCCAGAATTCTTCGTCCATCGTAAAATCCTGTTGTCCGATGGTGTCGTAAATACTCTGCCCGAAGGGTCGGCGAACGGTCGCTACGACAAAATCTCCCTTTTTTATCTCATTGACATTATTACCGGTTTCGACGACGCGCCCGAAATTTTCGTGTCCGAGAACAAGGAAATCCGCACCAACCGGCGCGGTGCCGTATTCGGCGTTGTTGATTTCGCGGTCGGTGCCGCACGCGCCGGCGCGTAGAACTTCGATTAGAACGCCGCGCCCGTTTTTGAATTCATTGATCGAGGGTTTTTCCATTTCGACAAGACGAGCCGAATTTTTTTTCTTTGGTGTTACAGCTACTGCTTTCATAAAACTTTTTGCCGTGAGCGCACTCTCCCGGCAACTCACTCTCATCCTCTTAAATTACTATTTTAAAATCTATTATTTATTTATTTTTTATTTCGAAGGCTTTTCTGATACCTTCGGTTAGTCTTAGTTCTCCGGTTTCGGTGTGTGAACCTCGATCTTTGCCGGAATATTCAGCCAATTGATTTAACAGTTTGGCGAGCAAGCTTGTCCAACCGGTTTGATGACTTGCGCCCAAACCACAGCCCGTATCGCCGTGAAAATATTCGTAAAACAAAATATTATCACGCCAGAATTTATCCGACTGAAATTTTTCCGTCTCGCCGAACACCGCGCGTTTGCCGTCGCGGTTTTTGAGAAAAATCCGGCAGAGACGTTTTTCCAATTCCTGCGATATTTGCCAGAGGTTCATCTCGTTTCCCGCGCCGGTCGGAAATTCGATCTTTAAATTGTCGCCGTAAAAATAATCGAATTTCTGCAAAGCTTCGATCAAAAGATAATTAAGCGGAAACCAGACCGGACCTCGCCAATTCGAATTTCCGCCGAACATTCCCGAACGCGATTCGCCCGGCTCATAGGCGATTTCGTAATGTTTTCCTACGATCGTTAATTTATAGGGGTGATTTTCATGAAATTTTGAAAGCGAACGAATCCCGTAATCGGATAAAAACTCTTCTTTGGAAAAAAGGTAACGCAGAATCCGCTTTAATTTGCCAGTATTGACGATTGATAAGAGACGGCGATTGTCGCGTCCTTCTTCCTGCAGGCAGGATATTTCTTCGGTCAGGTCGGGTCGGTTTTTTAAAAACCATTCGGTTCGTTTTTTGAAGTCGGGAAAATTTTCAAGCCAATTTTCTTCAATCGTTTCAACCGCAAATAGCGGAATCAGACCAACCATCGAACGTATTTTTAATGGAATATTTCTTTCATTCGGCAGATGCAGAACATCATAATAAAAACCGTCTTCTTCATCCCAAAGTTCGGTTTTTTCTTCACCGATATTGTTCATTGCATCAGATATGCGAACAAAATGTTCGAAAAATTTGCTGGCTACGTCTTCATAAGCCCTGTCTTCTTTAGCTAATTCGAAAGCGATCGCCAGCATATTCAAACAATACATCGCCATCCACGAAGTGCCGTCCGATTGTTCGAGTTTGCCGCCGAGCGGAAGTTCCGCGCTCCGGTCAAAAACGCCGATATTGTCCAAACCGAGAAATCCGCCCTCAAAGACATTATTTCCCTCGTAATCTTTGCGGTTGATCCACCATGTAAAATTTAAAAGCAGTTTGTGGAAAACCCTCTCTAAAAAAATATGGTCGGCAACGCCCCGATTTTTCGCTTCGATGCGATAGACGCGAAGTGCCGCCCAGGCGTGAACCGGCGGATTGACATCGGAAAATTTCCATTCGTAGGCAGGAATCTGACCGTTCGGATGCATATACCATTCGCGCAGAAGCAGAAGCAATTGGCGTTTGGCAAAATCGGGATCAACCATCGCCAACGGAATGCAGTGAAAAGCCAAATCCCACGCGGCATACCAGGGATATTCCCATTTGTCGGGCATCGAAAGAACTTCATCGTTATAAAGATGAGTCCATTCGTGATTCCGTCCCGTCAGACGCTCTTTTGGCGGCGGCGGAAAAGCCGGATCGCCAGCGAGCCAATCTTTGACGGCGTAATGATAATACTGTTTCGACCAGAGCATACCGCCCAGTGATTGCCGCAAAATATTTTTCGCGTCAGGCGTTAAATTTCGGTGAGCCAGAGCGTCATAAAATTCGTCGGTTTCTTTTTTTCGAATTTGAAAAATCATTTCGCAATCTTCTACAAAATTATCCGAAATATTTTTCGTTTTCGTTAAACGCAGAAAGATCGAACGGCTTTCCGACGGTTTTAATTCAAGTTCATAGTTTAAGGCGGCTTTTGTTCCGGTATGACTAGGATTGACGGCGTTATTATCGGCGCGGACGATGTATTCGTTGATGCCGTCTTTAGTATAATCGGAGAAATTTTCGGCGGTATAAAGTTTTTGAAAATTCGTTTCGTTTTCGCAAAACAGCAGTTCGGGCTGACCTTCGCAATAAAGCCGGAATTCGCCGAAATCTTTTTTTGTAATTTCAATGGCGGAAATTTTTTCTGAATCGATTTCGGATTTTTTCAACTGCGGTTTGTCCGCCCCGGGAAACCAGCTCCAGACGTTTCTAAACCAGATTTGCGGCAGAACATTGATGGCGGCGTTTTTACCCGCGCGGTTTTCGACCGTTATCTTTATGCAGATGTCCTCGATTTCGGCTTTGGCGTATTCGATAAAAATATCGAAATATTCGTTGTCGTCAAAAATGCCCGTGTCGAGCAATTCGAATTCGGGATGAGATTTGTCGCGTCTGAGATTTTCCTGTTTAAGCAGGTCGTAAGGAAATTTTTTCTGCGGGTATTTATACAGCATTTTCATATAGCTGTGCGTCGGCGTGGAATCGAGATAAAAATAATAATCTTTGACATCTTCGCCGTGATTACCCTGATTGCCGGTTACGCCGTAAAATCTTTCTTTTAAAATGTCGTCCTTTTGATTCCAGAATGCGACGGCAAAACAAAGATTTTGGTAACGGTCGCAGATCCCGGCGATGCCGTCTTCATTCCAACGATAAGTTCTCAAATGAGCATGTTCGAACGGAAAATATTCCCAAGCCGATCCGTCCGCCGAATAATCTTCCCGCACCGTTCCCCACGCCCGTTCGCTGAGATAAGGTCCCCAAAGTTTCCAATCCAACTCGCGTTTGGCGGCTTGTTCAAGACGTAATTGTTCAGTGTTCAAAATGAAAGTCCCCGATTTTTGAATTTAAAATACATATACCGAAAATGTCTCGACCGAATGAAAATATAGACTAAATCAGAAAATTCTGATAAATTCTTGAATTATCAATTGGTCAGACCCCCGTATTTTAGAAAATAATTATCAGCGTAAAATTTTGACTGAAAAAATATTTCTATTAGAAGTATCCTAAACATATTACGAAATGAAAAATGAACCCGTCACGACAAGAGGTGAACTTTCGTCGGAAACCGCTCCCGCGAAGGGCGGTGTGTCTAAAAATACAGGAAAGAATCTCAAAAAACTGACGGACGGGCAGCTTGAAACGATACTCGATGAAATCAATAAAAATCTGGACGACGGATTTTCGAGTGCTGCCGAAGACCTGATACAGAATACTTTGCAAAATTTTTCCTGCGATCAAAATCAAAAAGCCGTTTTATTTCAAAATCTTTCCTATGCGCTCGAAACGACCGGCAAATATAACGAGTCGTTGGAAACATTAAAAAATTACGAAAAAGATTCGGTTCTTTCTGAATTAAAACCGAAAATTGCCGTCCGTTGTCTGGTTCATCTCGCTATCGCGTTTAACAATTTAGCCAACCAGCCGAAAGCCGTCGCCCTGCTCGATAAAGCGGTCAAATTTGCGGGCAATGATACGGAATCGCGTCCGCTTCTCGGAAATATCTATGTCGCATATGCCCGCGTTTACCGTAAACTTAACGAATTTCCGCTGGCGCGGACTAACGCCGAAAAAGCACTCGGGTATTTTAGAGAGTTCGGAAACTGGCGCGGAATGGCGGAAACCTATCGTGAAATCGCCAGCGCGTATCACCAGGGCGGCAACAGCGAAAAATCTATCGAAAACTACAATCTCGGAATCAAAATAATCGGCGAACGCTCCGCGCCGTTTCTGCTCGGAAAAATTTACTCGGATATGTCGGGCGCATACTGGTTTTTGCGCCGTCCGCAGGAAGGAATCGCCTGTCTCGAAAAATCCATCGAATTCTTCGATCAGACCGAGCATAAAATCCAGTCAATTGCCGCCTACAATAATCTCGGGATCAATCTGATGCTTCTCGGCGAATGGGAAAAGGCGGAAAGCGTGATTAAAATGGCTTTGAATTTGGCATATCAGGTCAATCACGTTCACGTCGCGGGAATTCTCGATTCGCTCGGGGAATTAAATCTCTTGAGATACGAACTTGAGGACGCGGAAAAACTCCTTGAGGAAGGTATTAAATTTGCTGAAGAACGAAAAAAAACTTGGTATTCGATACAAGCGATGCGGAATCTCGCCCGCTGTTACCTGGCACAGGGAAAATTTTCAAAAGCCGAACAGAAGGCTTCCGAAACAATCGAACTTTGCCGAAAGATCAGCGAAAAACAAGTGGCAAATATGGCGCGCCTCGTTTTGGCTGAAAGTCTTCTCGAACAGGGTAATTTTGAAAAATGCGATGATATATTAGCCGAAATAGAAGAAACCGATCCGACTTCGGATTTTTTCGTCCTCGGGAATATCCAGCGAATACGGGGATTGAACGCATTACAAAATGAAGATGAGGAATTGGCACTGCATCATTTAAATCGCGGATTGACAATTTTCGAAACATCTGACGATTTTTATCATACCGCACTTCTGCATTATCTTCTCGGTAAAACCATTGCCGGAAATGATCCGAAACAAGCGACCAGGCATCTGATTCTCGCCAGCGAAAGTTTTCGAAAACTGAATATCAAGCCGTTATTCGATGAGTCGGAAAAACTTATCGGGCAGTATAAAAACCGCGAAACAGTCAAAAAAACCGGTACAGCCGGTTCACAGCTTCTCATGGTCAGGCTAGCCGAAGCGGTTGCCTCGCGCGAATTGCTGTTCCGCGAATTGATCGCCGTTCTTCAACAGGAAAGTAAAGCCAAACGATTAATAATTCTCGAATTTAACGAGCAAAAACGACTTTTCCCGTCTATTTCTTACGGCTTCACCCAGCAGGAAACGATCGAACTCGGAAACGAATTGGAGAAGGCACTCCGGGATAAAAATCCCGATACCTATGCCAAGACAAAAAATTTCGGACTTTTTAATTTAAAAACTCCGAACGCACCGCCCGCCGTTCTTTTGGTTTACCCGCGTTCGGGTGCGGTTTTGAATGACGGCTCGCCGCTTCTGCCGCTTCTTCGCGTGGTCGAACTCGGGATGGATGTCTGCGCCTTACGCGATAAAGACAGCCAGATTTATACCGAGGAAGAATCCAGCCCGTTCACCTCGCAAAGCCTGATGCCCGGTTTTATTCATTCGAGTCCGGCAATGACAGAACTGGTCGAGGAAGTTTATAAAATCCGTTCGTCCGACGTCACGGTTCTCGTCACGGGCGAATCGGGAACGGGTAAGGAACTGGTTTCGAGGGCAATACATACGATTTCTTCACGCAAGGACAAAGTATTTATTCCCTTTAATTGCACGGCTGTTCCTAAAGAATTGGCGGAAGGTCATCTGTTCGGATATCGGAAAGGCGCGTTTACCGGGGCAGTTACCGATTCGCCCGGTTTGATTCGCGCCGCCGACGGCGGAACGCTTTTTTTGGATGAGGTCGGCGATCTGCCGCTCGACGTCCAGCCGAAGCTTCTGAGATTTTTGCAGGAAGGCGAGATTCAGCCGCTCGGCGAAAAAAATCCCGTCAAGGTTGATGTCCGCGTGATTGCCGCGACTAATATGCCGCTCGAAGACAAGGTTGCAGAAGGTTCTTTCCGCGAAGATTTGTATTACCGTCTGAACGTCATCCGTTTGCGGGTTCCTCCACTTCGTGAAAGACGTTCGGAAATTCCGCCGATGGTTAGTTACTATATTAATCATTATTCCGCAAAATTCGGGCGCCGGGATTTGACGATCACGCCGCAGGCGATAGATTTACTGATGGTTTGCGAATGGGAAGGAAACGTCCGCCAGCTGTGCAACGAGATTCAAAGAATGGTCGCCCGCGCCGCCGACGGAGACGTTCTCGGACCGGAAAATCTTTCGGCTGAATTAAAGCGCAATGTTACGCCTTTGACTTCAACAGATTCAACGGATGTAAAAAATATTTCACCGTTCAGTTCTTTCTTCAAAAGTGGAAAACAGGGCTTAACCATCGAGGAAGCGGTTTCGGAACTCGAAATTCAGATGATCAACGACGCGCTTCGGCGGCACGATTGGAATATTTCGAGGGTTGCCAGAGAATTGGGGTTGACGAGACGCGGGCTGTATCTGAAACTTTCCCGATACGGCATCGAAAAAGCGGCATAAATTTCGCAATTCAATCTTTGTTTTTAACCGAGTCGAAAGTTTCCTTTAATGCCAGTAAGACAAACTTCTTATCAAATTTACTATTTGCAGTTGAGAATATTTTCAATGAAAAATCATTTTCATCGGAAGAATATTCGAACAGACAATTTTCATCCTTCGCATCCTGTTTGGCGGATTTCACAGATTTGGGTTTAAATTCCTGATTCTTTTTCGGACGCGCGGCTTCTCTGACCGTTTCGCGCGAAACGCCTTTTTCCGAAAGTTCTTTTAAAAATTTATGCATCGCCGCTTCGTCAAATTGACGGGCGACTTCGAGCAGAGTTGATTTGGCGGAAATGTTCATCGCGCGGCATTTTTCGCGTATATCCGAGGGCAGACCGGCGATGGTCAGAGATTCGGTGACGGTCGTCCGGCTTTTACCGATTTTTTTCGAAATATCTTCATGCGTGTAACCGAAACGGCTGGCGAGATTGGCAAGCCCGTCGGCTTCTTCCCAGACGGTCAGATCCTTTCTCTGCATATTTTCGATGAGCGCGATCTCGGCGACGGCTTTTTCGTCAATATCGAGTTCGATACAAGGCACTTCCCGAAGTCCGGCTTGCGATGCGGCGCGCCACCGGCGTTCGCCGGCAATGATCATCCATGTCCCGTCGTTATTCGGTTTGACGAGCAATGGTTCGAGAACTCCTTTTTCCTTGATCGAAGAAGAAAGCTCTGACAGATCGCCGATCTCGACGCGCGGCTGTTCCGGGTTCGGCTCGATCTGCGAGACCGGAATATTTTTGCCGACCGAACGGTTCGAGCGCGTGAGTTCTTCGACATAATGAGAATCATGCCGCATTTTAACGGTTGTCGGCAGTCCTTTTTTAGACACGTTTTAAAACCTCCTTTGAAAGTTTTTTATATTCGACCGCGCCGGAAGAAGTCGGCGAGTATGAAAAAATTGTTTCCCTGTGCGCCGGCGATTCTTCGAGCCGGACGCTCCGGGTGATGATCGTCTTAAACGCCTTGTTGCCAAATACCTTTCGGATATGCGTCTCGACATCCTTCGAAAGCGTCGTCCTCCGGTCGAAAAGCGTTACCAGTACGCCGAGTAATTTCAGATCTGGATTCGGACGCGAACGCACTTTTTCGATGGTTTCCAAAAGGTCGTCCGTTCCTTCGAGCGCGAAATAAGACGACTGGATCGGGATCAGGACGTGAGTCGCCGCGACAAGCGCGTTGACGGTGATCAAACCGAGCGTCGGCGGCGTATCTATAAAAACCAGGTCGTAGTTAGAATTGACCTGTTCGATCCGGTCGCGCAGTCGAAAAATCGCGTCGAAATCGCCGACCAGTTTCGGTTCCAATTTGGCGAGATTTATCTTTGCCGGCACGACGTCGAGTTTTTCGATCTTTGTCTTATATATAAAATTTTCAAACGGCTGATCGAGATCGGTAAAAAGCTCGTATGCACTGCCGTTGACCGTCTCCGGTTCGATAAATGAAAGCGAGCTGTTTGCCTGCGGATCGAGATCAATAAGCAAAACTTTTTTGTTCTGCAGAGCGCAGGCGGCAGACAGATTGATCGCGGTAGTCGTTTTACCGACACCGCCTTTCTGGTTGGCGATAACGATTATCATAAAAGGGCGTTTTAGAAAAAAATCAACTGATCAAATCAGGCCATTCTTCGGTCGTTACGTCGGGTTCGTCAAATTCGGAATCGGACGGCATCGAAGACGCGGCGGAAATGTCTATGACTTTTTGGTCAACAAAGATCGGACAGTCGAGCCGCAGCGCGAGCGCGATGGCATCCGACGGGCGCGCATCGAGATTGACCGGGTTGGCATTTGCATCGGTCATCTCGATTAAAGCGTAAAAAGTGTTTTCACGCAGATCGTTAATGACGACGCGTTTGACTGACAGACCGGACTCGACGATTAAATTTCGCAGAAGATCGTGCGTCATCGGACGCTGCGGGACGATCTTTTCTATCTCAAGCGCGATAGCATTAGCCTCGAACGCGCCGACCCAGATCGGCAGAATCGTGTCGGATTCGACACTTTTCAAAACGACGATCGGGGTGTTGCTGTTCGGGTCCATTATCAATGCACCGATCTTGACTTCAACTAACATCTTTTTTCCTGATTCGATTTCAAACTAAGATTACAAGCATTGCTTTATAAAAATCAAGTTGCTTCACCATAAAGCGTATTGGATTTAACTTCTCTGATGCGGACGGTTTTAAGACTGCCCAAATCGCCATCCAAACCCTTAAAATTCACTACTTTATGACAGGTCGTGTGACCTGAAAGCTGAGCTTCGCTTTTGAGCGATTTTTTCTCCGCCAGAACCTCAACCGTTTTGTCAAGCAAACGATTTAAAGCGTTATGCTGATTGCGTTTCTGCAATGTTTCAAGCTCTAAAAAGCGTCTGGTTTTAACCTCCGGCAAAACATCATCGTCTATGTCAAAGGACGGCGTGCCGGGACGCGGGGAATATTTAAAAATATACGCGCTGTCGAATTCGGCGAACTCGAAAAGCTCGTAAGTCGCGCGAAAATCCTCTTCGGTTTCGCCCGGGAAACCGATAATGATATCGGTCGTTAAGGAAATTTTCCGCACGGAGTTTTTTATCTTTTCGATCCTTTTTTTATAATCCTCGATCGTATGCCCGCGCCGCATCGCTCTAAGGATTTTATCGCTTCCCGATTGGACGGGAAGATGCACCCAGTTGCAGAGATTTTCGTTTTCGTTGATTGCGTCCACGATGTCCGGGTGAAAATCCCTGGGAAAAGAGGTCGTGAATTTTATCCGCTCGATCCCGGTCGCGGCGACCGCGCGAAGCAATCTGGAAAACGGGGTCGCGCCCTTAAAATTTTCAAAACCGGCATCGGTTTTCGGACGATAACTGTTGACGTTCTGCCCGATCAGATGAACTTCTTTGACACCTTGGCGGCGCAAATTTAGAACCTCCCGGATGATCTCCGCCGGAGCGAGACTTTTCTCGCGTCCTCTGGAAAAAGGGACGATGCAATAGGTACAGAATTTGTTGCAGCCTTCGATGATCGGAACAAAAGCGACATATTTTGAATGTCTTTGATTTTCGCCGACAGACCAGTCATAATCGAATTCGCGGTCGCTGAGATCAGAGTAGTTTTTGTTTCCTTTGAGGACGGTTTCGATAGCCTCGGAAACGCGACCTACGGCTTTTGTTCCCAAAACGAAATCAATGCCTTTCGAGCGTTCAAAAAGCGTTTCGCCCTCCAATTGGGCGACGCAGCCGAGAACGCCGACGACCGGTTTTTCTTTTTCGAGCCGGATCTGACCGGCGCGCGTAAACAGTTTCTGCTCGGCTTTTTCACGAACCGAACAGGTGTTGATCAAAATGACATCGGCTGACTTTTCATCAGCAGTCATCTCAAAACCTTCGGCGGTCAGATGCGTGGCGACACGCTCCGAATCGGAGACGTTCATCTGACAGCCGTAAGTTTCGATATAAACTTTCTTTTGCATAAAAAAAATGGAACCTTTTGACTTAAATTTTAAAACGAGAGATTTCGTACACCTTCATCTGCATACCGATTATAGCCTTTTGGAAAGCGCAATCCAACTCAAACCGCTCGCCTCGCGTTTAAGCGAGTTGGAAATGAAAGCCTGCGCGATGACCGATAACGGCAACATGTACGGCGCGATTTCTTTCTATAACACGATGAAAAACGCAGGCGTGATGCCGATCATCGGTTACGAAGCTTTTTTGATATTTGAAAGCCGTTTTAACCGTGACCTGTCGGTCAAAGCGGGCGAGCGTCCTTATTATCATATTGTCCTACTGGCTCAAAATTTAAAAGGCTACCAGAATCTCGCATATCTTTCATCGAAAGCGTTTACCGAAGGATTTTTTCACAAACCGAGAATTGATCTCGAACTGCTGGCGGAAAGAAGCGAGGGATTAATCGGCATTTCCGCCGGATTAAAGGGAGCCGTCGGGCATTTTCTGCTTAACGGCAATGAAGGAAAGGCTTTTGCTAATACGAATATGTTCGCGGACATTTTCGGCAAGGAAAATTTTTATCTCGAAATTCAGGATCACGGGCTTGACGACGAAACCGTCCTAAATAAAAAAATCGTCGAATTAGCGCGGAAATCCGGTATTCCTCTGGTTGCGACCAATGACGCGTATTATCTATATGAAGACGACGCGCGGGCGCACGAAATATTGATGTGCATCGGCGAGGGAAAAACGATCAATGACGGGACGCGGACGATTTTGGGAAGTACGAAATTTTACCTGCGTTCGGCGGAAGAAATGTGGCGCATCTTCGGGAGCGAACGACCGGATGCATTAAAAAACACGGTCGAAATCGCCCGGAAATGCCAATTCAATTTGCCGCTCGGCGAAAATCTAGCCCTGCCGGATTTTCCGATCCCGCCGGACAGCGGCTGCCGTACTACAGATGAATATTTCGAGAGAGTTATCCTTGAAGGATTCGATTACAGGAAGAAAACGGTTTGGGATGAGCAGTCCGAAAAAGGACTCTTGAAATATCCCCTGCAGACGTATCGTGAAAGAGTGCAGAAGGAAATCGAGACCATAAAAAGTATGGGTTTTCCGGGCTATTTCCTGATCGTCTGGGATTTTATCAAGGAAGCGAAAAAAAGAGGCATACCGGTCGGACCCGGACGCGGTTCGGCTGCCGGATCGCTGGTCGCATATTGTCTGGAAATAACGGATGTCGATCCGATCCAATATGATCTGCTCTTTGAACGCTTTCTCAATCCCGAAAGAATTTCGATGCCCGATATAGATATTGACTTCTGCGTCAGAGGGCGCGGCGAGGTGATTAATCACGTAACGGAATTTTACGGGCGCGATTCCGTCTGCCAGATCGTAACCTTCGGAACGATGGCGTCAAAGGCGGCGATCAAGGACGTCGGCAGGGCTTTGCAGATGCCGCTCGGCGAAGTGGAGAAAATAGCCAAATTGATACCGCCGCCCGTGCGCGGGAGAAATATAAGCATCTCGCAGGCTCTGGAACAGGTCGCCGATCTGAGAAAAGCGGTTGAGGAAAACCAGCAGGTCAGAGAGCTCGTGGATCTGGCAAAACGGCTCGAAGGATGTTCGAGACATACATCCGTTCATGCCGCGGGCGTGGTCATTTCGCCGAAACCTCTGCACGAGCTGGTTCCGATTGCGGTCTCGGGGAAAGACGAACTGACCAGCCAATACACGATGAACGATCTGGAAAAAGTGGGAATGCTTAAGATGGACTTTCTTGCTTTAACTACCTTAACGATCATAAACGACTGTTTGTTTAAGATTAAGCAAAAACTTAATGCAGAAATCGAGTGGAGTAAGATCAGCCTCAATGACCGGAAAACCATGGAGCTTTTCGGCGAGGGAAGGACCGAAGCGATCTTTCAGTTTGAATCGAGCGGGATGCAGGAAATCTGCCGCCGCTTAAAGCCGAAAGAACTCGAAGATCTCGCCGCGCTGAATGCGCTCTACCGCCCGGGACCGCTCGACGGCGGGATGGTTGACGATTTTATCGCCCGGCATCGCGGCGATAAGAGAGTTCAGTATATCGTCCCCGAAATGAAGGATATACTCAGCAACACATACGGTATTCTCGTCTATCAGGAACAAATCATGCAGCTTGCACAGAAACTTGCCGGCTACAGTCTCGGCGAAGCCGATATGATGCGCCGCGCGATGGGCAAGAAAAAACGAAGCGAGATGGCGCTGCATGAAGAAAAATTTATCAAAGGCGCGGTCGAAAGAGGAATCAAAAAAGAAAAGGCGGAGGAAATCTTTAAATTGATGGCGCAGTTCGCCGATTACGGCTTTAACCGCAGCCACAGCGTCGCGTATGCCTATCTGGCATTTCAGACAGCTTATCTGAAGGCTCATTTCCCGACATATTTTTTTTCCGCGGTGCTTTCCAATGAATCGCAGGATACGGCAAAAATATATAAATATGCGAACGAACTCCGGGCAGTCGGACTAAAACTTCTCCCGCCCGATATAAATGAAAGCGAGGTCGGATTTACGCCGCTCGAAGACGGCGTACGGTTCGGTCTGAGCGCGATCAAGGGAATCGGTGTGGCGAGTGTCGAGGCAATCGTCAAGGCGCGTCAAAACGGAAAATTCACGTCGCTGTTCGATTTTATATCAAAAGTCGAACCGGGAGCGGTTAACCGGCGGGGGCTGGAAAGTCTGATCTGCGCCGGTGCCTTCGATTCGTTAAAACCGGCTGATAAAATCATTAATTTGTGGCGCGCGCAGTTGTACGCGTCGGTCAGCGGCGCTCTGCTCTACGGTCAGAGAATCTGGAATGATAAATTAAATGGACAGAGCGGACTGTTCGGCGGAACGGATGATTCAAATGATGGATACGCAGAGATGCCGCTCGTCGAAAAGTGGTCTCAGATGGAAATTTGCGCTCAAGAAAAAAATGCCATCGGGTTTTATCTCTCGATTCATCCGCTGGATGATTACAGACAAGTTTTAAATGATCTGGGAATCCGAAATTTGGCTGATTTTGAAGAAATCCGCGCCGGCGAGAATATAACGCTCGCCGGGATCGTTTCCACACTGCAGGTCAAACACAGTAAAAAAGGCAATCGTTTTTGTATTTTTAAATTAGAGGATCAGTCGGGCGGGGCGAAATGTCTCGTCTGGTCAGAAACATACTCGAAATATGCGGAGTTTTTGAAGGACGACGAGATTCTCGTGGTCGAAGGAAGGGTCGAATCGGTTGACGGACAAGAAGTAACAGTGATCATAAATCAGGCGCAAAAATTAGCGGATATCGTTCCCCAGCGATCGCGAAAACTGGAGATAACATTATCCCAGGATTTATGTGATGAGGTATTTTTGAATGAGATGGTCAGAATATTGAGCCGAAATACAGGCAGATGCGAAGTCGATTTGTTGGTCAAAATCGGCAAACAATTTTCTGTCCGGATAAATTCTCAGCCACTGAGGATTCAAGGAAGTTTTCACATCGAGAACGATTTGAGAAAGAATGGATGTCAGGTAAGATGGATTTTATAATTTTTAAAATAAATTTATGGAAAAAAGAGAAGATACGGCATTTGCAAGAGTTCAGAAGGCGAGACACCCGGACCGTCCTTATACGAATGATCTGATCAGAGAGATTTTTACGGATTTTTCCGAGTTGCACGGTGATCGCCGTTTTGCCGACGACGCGGCGATCGTCTGCGGTTTTGCGAGGCTGGATAATTACAGGGTGGCGGTGATCGGTCAGCAGAAAGGACGGGATACGAATCAGAGGCGATTTCGGAATTTCGCGATGCCCAAGCCCGAAGGCTATCGAAAGGCTCTGAGAATTATGCGCCTGGCTGAAAAGTTCGGCAGACCGGTGATAACGTTTATAGACACCCCCGGGGCTTATCCGGGAATAGACGCCGAGGAGCGTGGACAGGCTGAGGCGATCGCGTTTAATTTACGAGAGATGTCGAGCCTTAAAGTTCCGACCATCTCGGTCGTATTGGGAGAGGGCGGTTCAGGAGGCGCGCTGGCGATCGGCATAAGCGATCGTGTCCTGATGATGGAAAACGCCGTCTATTCCGTCATATCGCCCGAAGGATGCGCCGCGATTCTATGGAAAAACGCGGAAATGTCCGCAGAAGCCGCCGAATGTTTGAAATTGACTGCATTTAATTTGAAAAACGGGGGACTTGTTGACCAGATTGTTCCCGAAACAAAGGATAATGAAACCTGGTCTTATGCGTCTGATAATGCAGAGAATAAGGACAAAACTACAATCGAATCAAAAACCGATTCAACCACACTTCGGCTAAAACAGATACTCACGGACAACATAGATGAGCTGTGTAATTTACATCTGGAAGAACTGATAAATGCGAGATATAAAAAATTCCGAAAGATGGGGGTTTGGAAATAGATGACCGCCTGCGGTCAAATTTTTCTACACAGGCGGTCGGGTATTTTGAGGCGGAGCGGTTCAAAAAGGAATATCGTCATCGGATGGACTATTTTGGACAGTTGTATCCGCCGGATCGGTTTGAAAAGAAGTCTCATCACGCGAATCTTCAAAGGATTCGTCGGTTCTTCCACCGCCTATAAACTGCATATCGGACGCCTGGACCTCGAGCGTATATCTCTGACCTCCGTCGCGGTCAGTCCATTCCTCGACCCGCAGCCTGCCTTCGATATAGACCGGACTTCCCTTCGTAAGATATTTTGAGGCGTTTTCTGCTTGTTTACCCCAGAGCGTAACCCGAAACCAAGTCGTTATATCCTGCAGGTCGCCGGCTTTGTCTCTTTTCTTTTCGTTGGTCGCGACGGAAAAATTGCAGACGGCATTTCCCTGCGGAGTGTAGCGCAATTCCGGGTCACGCCCAAGATTCCCGATAATTATGATTTTATTAAAGGACATAAAAAAAGTGTTCTCCGTTTAGTATTTTTTTCAAACTTTCTGGGATATTACCGTCATCTATGTATTAGGTCAAGTCTTGTCTTTATATTTAACTAATGATGATTTTTAAAGTTTCGGTTTATTATGGTTTTTTGGTTATGGCGGCTGTTTTTATATTGTTTTTGTCGAATGCAAACGGACAAGAGCGATACGCTAAACTCGATCTTACGCGTCCGTTTGTTAAATGCTGGGAAATTAAAAATAGCGGAATAAACGACTTTGCGTCCGATAATGATTATGCTCTTATATCTAAATCCGACGGAAATGTTACACTTATAAATACCCGCGACAAAACACAAATCTGGAATATTCCGATCGGCAATAAAATCAACTCCAGACCTTTCATCCAGGAAGACAAAATCATAATCCTAAGTCAAAAAACTAACGAATCAAAAACCACTGAAACATACTTAAGGCTAATAGACTTGAAGACAGGCATCACAAATTGGATTCAGCCAATCGAAGAAACAGAAAGCATTATACCAATCAAACAAGATCAGCGAAAAAGTATCTTAACAATTACAAAAAATTCCAAAATTCTTTCACTAAACACCACCAGCGGGAAAATTAACTGGAACAGAGACTTCAACAGCAAAATTGAAATCTTTTCTATCAATCAGCATTCGATACATATCCTCACGAAACAGAACAAATTATTTCACATTGAACTATCAGACGGAACAATTACAAACCAGAAACAACTTAAGACCAAAGACATATCAATAATCTCAGCCGCCGAAACTACATTATACGCGGGCAACAAAAAAGGAACTCTTTATGAAGTCACAGACAATTCCGAAACTGGCGAGAAACTTCTTAGAACCGGCGGGAAAATCTCTCTGATTACCCAAACGGGAAAAAACATATTAATAGCTTCCCACGATAACTTTATTCACTACTACTCCCTACATAAGCGAGAAATTACCTGGAAAAAAAGATTGCCCGGACGAATCTCACTTGAGCCTCAAATTATACAAAATACAGCAATTACGACAACTTATGCGGAACCAGAAATATATTTTATTAACTTGACTGATGGAACCCCGATAAACCAAATCAATCTAGAAAAAGATAGTGTCATCAGAAAAATTCAAACAGACCTCAACGGCATTCTTATCCTAACCAACAATGGACTCCTAAGATATGGTTCTTCAGAGGATTGCAAACCATAAAAAAAAAGCCGGTCATCTTTAAAAGACTAAGTCCGGCTTTTTCTTATCATGTAATTAAATCTAATGAGAATTCGCATACTCACTCATAATCATATACATCTCATCCTTTACAGCAAGCTTTTTTCTTTTGAGGGTCGTCTCTTCAAGAACCTCGTCATCGCTAGGGTAATTCAATTCAGCTAACTCAGATAATCTTTTTTCATAACTTTGGTGTTGTTGAGCTAACTCCCTAAAATTTTGATTCTCCTTCAGCAAAATTTCTTTAACTTCCTCAATTCTTGCATTCTCCATATCTTATCTTAGTTCTCCTTTTTATTTTTTTACGCCTTTCAAACTGCGGAATGATATTTCCTCATATGAGGAATAATAATATCTTGTCAGTTTCTTATCAAGTCTTTTTACTCTTTCAAATTGACAGACACATCAGAAAACCATCTTCGATTGGATTAGAATAAAAACCCCTCCTTTTTTGAATGATCTTAAAGCCGCACGAATTATAAAAGTCAATCGCCGCCTGATTAGAATTCCTAACCTCCAACCAGATTTTTTTTACATCTAATGAATTTGCCGCTTTTATTACTTCAAAAATTAGCCGCCTACCTAAACCGGATCTTCTAAAATTTTTTCTGACTCCAATATTATAAACTTCTATCTCCGACTCTGAATTTAATCCCAAATTATTATCGGTTAAATCTTTGATCATTATCAGACGCGCTAAAATAAAACCAACCGCTTTCCCTTCTACTTCGCAGACATAAAACAGTGTATCCCCGCGATATACTTCTTTCTGATAATCAACGATGCTCCAAGGAGCCAGACCGCATTCTCTTTCGATTTCCTTAATTGCCTCTGCGTCAAGAATTTCAGCATTTCTGAGATTTATTCCAGCTTCCATTTCGCAAATTTGATACAGACACTAATTCAACCCGACAAAAACTGAGAGATTGTCTCCCAGATCAACGACTCTTATTCTTTTATCCAAATTCAATTTTTCAAGCAATACCCTAAAATCTTCTATCAATGCCGACGGAAGACAGACTTCTCCGACGCTTTCAAACAACATCTCGAAATCCTTCCACTCGGTTTTCCATCCCTTTACACAACCTGTTTCAAAAATTACTCTGCTCCCCGAATAGACTCTCCACTCCAGATCGGTCTTGCCGATTGGCAGAATTATTATTAAACCGGCTTCTGTCTTCGGAAAAAACTCATCCGCTACACAATCAAAAAGATTTTTCTGCCGTGCATCTATACCCCAAGCCGCACCAAATCCTTTAGCTGCAGCAGCACCGACCTTCAATCCCGTATGGCTCCCCGGATAAACCGAATATACGATACGTTCGATCTTCGATTTCTCAATTCCGTTAAGTGCAAAAAGTTCGGCAATATTTCGAATCAAATTATCGGCACCCCGAAATTTAGAATCCCCAACACGAAAATCCAGAATTTTCCCGCTCTTTATAATCGAGAAACTCCCCCTGCCGATCCCCGTCTCTATCGCCAAAATGTATCTATCACTTTCCACAAATTACTCGTCTATGCTGATACCCAGAAATCTTTTTGCCGATGGAAGCGACCTTTTTAAAATATTTTCAAAACGAACTGCGAATCCGGGCGTTTCATTTATCATTTCATCGGTTTCAACCAAAGCCTGCAACGCATTGGGCGGCATCCTTTTCAAAATCTGTCTGATAAGCTGTCGTCTATTATGCAGTGTCTGATTCAACGGAATAAGCCTCTCATCGCACTTCCATTCATTTTCAACTTCCCTCAAAACCCATCCGGGCAAACTATACAAACTTAAATCCAAGTTTTCTTCCTCAATCTCCAAGCCGAAATATTTATTTGCCAGGAGCAGAACGGTTATCAGCCAGCGTCTCCTCTTTGCATCCACAACACCCAAAAATCTGTCCCAATCAAAATCATCAGCTCTATTTTCCAAAGCAAAATATATATCCCACAGCCGAGACCTGTCCGCCCCGCCGTCGTTGAGCCAATGAACGCATAAAACCCGTAGATGATCTTCGGGACATAAAACCCGGATTTCTAATTCGCCGGATTTTATAAAACGCGTCCTGCCGTATAATTCATCCCACTTTAAAGTGTCCAGATGTCTCAATCCCCTATGCAGGTCAACATGAAACTGGTTCTCACGTATAACCCTGCGAGCCGTTACAAAATCCTTCGGATCAACAGCCAAATCTATATCGCTAAATGTTCTCTGATGTGTTTTCGGGTAGTTTTGAGCCGCCGCCAGCCCTTTAATCAAAACCGGAGAGATATTTTTTGCGTTGAGAGTTGCGAAAACGGCTTCTGTCTTCTTCAAATTCAATTGATAGGCGAGTATCTGAAATTTTTCCTTATCCGAATTGTAAAACATTTCAAAAAAAATAAAGCAGAAACCGGATTTACATCAACGGTTTCCGCTTCACGATCTACCTGACAAAACTCTAATCACCCGCGCATGCGCCCGCCAGACACATTCCGACGACCGTGTCCATATCCACATCGCACGGCGTGCCGTCGGCGCATCCGACGCAGGTCGTTACGACCCCCGAACAGGCAACCGCCAGGGCGGCGGTCGGCACGGTCAAAGACGCGACGATCGGCAGTGCTACCATTGATGCCAGACCTATCTTTTTCAAAACCTGCCGCCGGTTTTGTCCCGCCGAAATTCCCTCGACTTTATCTTCCAGAAGCTCTTTTTCACTAAGTTGGTCAAGTGCCAGCCAGACCAAACTTTCGGGAACCTTTGCTCCGGTCTGAATCTCGATAAGATCATTTATATCCGATACCGAATTCTTTCCGTCGCAAAATCTCCAAACCGTCGAAGCAGTATCATTTAAACAATGCGCCTTGTTAGTTTTAGTATCAAATACCAAAATCTCGTCCTGCAGTTCCTGTATCACCAGATCAGCCTTGCGCGCGACAGGAATTAGCGAGTTTTTCATAAGTTTTTCCTCCATGACAATTTTCAATTCTCGATATAAAACATAAATCCGTCCGAACCGTGACCTAAAATCTATACGTCCGATTCAGGATTTTCAAATATCAAATACCAAATAATTTGACGATGAAAACCGTCAAAGCCTGCCGAGGGTTCAGATAATCAATATTTGATATTTGACAAAGCCGACTTCCGTTTCATAAAAGAGCCCGCATTTTCTTCTTTTAATTCACATAAATCTATTTACAAACCGTTTCAAACAAATCAATGATCAACGGAATAGACAACCTTGCTTCGCCTCTTTTACTCTTGGCGATTATGGCACGACTAAAAGTTTTTTTCAAGACTCTTAAAACAAATTCCGGTTTAAATCTAATCGGTATAGTATGTTGCAGAATCTCCATCACGCCTTCGCCCGATTTCAATACCTGCGGATCCCAAAAACTCTCTTTTTGAAATTCGGTGATTAAGACCAATTTTACCGGAATAGATTCCTTCCCGATCTTCGCTCCGAAAACTTCCGGCAGGGTGTCAACCTGCGAGTAATCGTCAATTATCCCGCGCATTGAAAGCATCTTCGGATACGGGTGAAGAAATCCTCTCTCATCCAAAACCGCGTATTCATCCGAATAATATTCCGCGCCGTATTTTATAAGTTCGGACACGAGAGTCGTCTTCCCGCTGTAACTTCTTCCGGGAATTATTATCCCCGAACCTTTCCAACCAACCGCCCCGGCGTGTATAAAAACTTTCGATTCGGCAAATTCCGCAACCGTTATTCTAATCCGGCTCGACAAAAATTCGATCAGCCGGTCTTCGTTCCCGTAACTCGAAATTTCTCCGCCGTTTTTCGAGAAGATAATTTTTCCCGAAGATTTGTCGCGCTTTAAATCAAAAATATGTTCGACCTTCGCGCCGGTCTGGAAGTTCAGATCAACCGGGACAACCTGCGGCAAAATTTTCCTGATCTTTGTTAAAAGTTCCGAATCGTTGGAGTTGACTTCGATTCTCACGCCGAAAGCTTCAAAGTTTATCCTATTTCGACTTCCGTTCTCTCTCATTTACTCCCCTTGAATTTACCGACAAAACCTTTTGAATAATACGCGAAAATCAATAACCACGCCGAAACCAACCCGACAGTAAGATAAAGAAAAAGATCGTCCGGCACGCCGTAATAAAGCCTCAGAATCGTCAAAATAGAAATTATAAATGACAGAACCCCGTAAAGAACCGTTACGAATCGGTGGGAAAATCCCTCGATCACGAGTTTTTGATAGATATGCCTTCGATGAGCCTTCCAGACCGCTTCGCCCTCAAACAGGCGGACAACAAAAGTTCTTACCGAATCAAAAACGAAAAGCCAGACGAACAAAACGCTGACGAGCAAAAACGTCCCCGAATCGGCGTTCGACTTACCCGCCGGAAAAAGCGGAAATACGGCAAATGTAAACCCAAGAAACGCGCTCCCTACATCGCCCATAAATATTTTCGCCGGCTGCCAGTTATATATCAAAAACCCGACACAGGAAAAAGCCAATAACGTTCCGAAAAACGCCGCCTCCTCGATCCCCTGCAAATACCCTAGAAAAGCCCAGCCAAAAGCGGCAGTTATTGCCTGTATTCCGGCAATTCCGTCAATTCCGTCCATAAAATTATAGGCGTTAATCAGCCAAACAATCCATAGAAACCACAATACATAGACGAAATTTCCGATCTGAAAATTTCCGATTACCGGCAGATATATATTATCAATTATTCCCAGCCCGAAAATCACGAAAAGAGCGGCAACGCCATGACAAAAAAATCTGACCGCCGCCGGGATCGAATATAAATCGTCCAACCAGCTGATCAATGCGATCAAAGCCGCGCCGCCGAAATATGTCCAGGGAACTTCTTTTTCATTGATCAACAGATAAAGAAAAAAAAGTCCTAATGAAACAAAAACGATAATCAGCCCGCCTCCGACCGGGGTCGGCGTATGGTGCGAACTGCGTTCATTCGGTATATCGTAAATCTGATTTTTTCTTGACCATCTCAAAAATAATTCGATGCCTAAAATGGTTAGAAAAAATCCGCTAATTATTAAAAAGATAAAAATCACGCCCTAATATATTTGTTTATTCATTCAGCTTCCGCAAAAACCATTCGCATTGCTTTTCAACCGCCTGTTCGACTTCGGTTTTCGCCACGAAACCATACTCGGTATTTATTTTGCCCGACAGATATATGTCCTCGGAAATCCATTTTTCAAAAGTCTGCCGGATTCCGTCCAGCTTTTCCGACTTAAAAATTTTTGAACCGACCGCAAAAATCAAACCGGGAATAAAATCCGGAATCCGTAACTTCGGTATCGGTTTATTTAATTTCCCGGAGATGACCGAAACCAGCTTTTTCATTGTTACCGGATTTGAAGCCAGATTAAAAATCTCTGTAAAATTCTTTTTTTCGGTTAGAAGTTTCAAACAGGCATCGGCGACATCGCCGACATAAATCAGAGACTTCTTATTTTCCCCGTTCCCGACCCATATAAATCGCCTGTTATAAATCGCCCGGATCAGCCGCGGAATATTTCCGGCTCCCTTTTCTCCCAGAACGGGAGCTAAGCGAAATATGGTCAACGGTATTCTGTTTTTTTCGCAAATTTCGCGGCAAATATTCTCCGCGTTTAATTTGCTTTCGGCATAGACGGTTTCCGGCAGACAATCCGCCGCTTCATCCAAAGCTTTATTTTGTAAACCGTAAACGGCGGTCGAACTCAATAATATAAAATGCGCGGCATTTGTTTTGACAGCCAACTCGGCAACATTTTTCGTTCCGACGACGTTGATGTTTTCAAATCTCTCTTTTTCGACTCTTCCGAATTGATGTGCCAAACCCGCGCAGTGAACGACCGCATCAAACCTTCCCTCTTCCGCAAGCTTAAAAATGCCGTCTCGATCGGTGATGTCCGCGCATAAAATTCTGAATTCCGATGTCTGCCCTCCGAAATGCCGCGATACCCCGACTATCTCGAAATTTTCCGATTTTAATTTTGAAACTATTTCCCTGCCGATAAATCCCGTCGCACCTGTTACCATTACTTTCATTTTTATTTTTAATTTATGTCAGTGCGTTATCAGACGCAGGCTTTAAAACTTCACGATACTTTTTTATCGATTTTCCGGCATTGCATTTTAATACTGCCGCCCTTCGGGCAGTATCGGACATTTCATCCAGATTTTTTCTTTGCCTGTAAATTTCCAAAATCGCTTTCAAAAGAAGTTCTGGATTTTGCGGTTCGACCGTCCAACCGACATTTTCTTCCAAAATGATCCGCTCGACTTCGGAATTTTTCTCGGTCAATGCCAGAATCGGTTTTCCGGCAGCCAGAAAATTATATGTCCGGCTCGGCATCGCCACCCCGTACATTCTATTGACGAGCGATACAAATCCGACATCACAGGCATTCAAAAAATTGGTTTGTTCTTCTCTCGGCTGCGGGTCAAGCAAAAATACATTTTCCAGCCTCTGCTTTTCGATCTGCGATTCGACCCATTTTCGCTTCACGCCGCCGCCGATAAAAATAAACCTGATCTGGTCGTGATCTTTCAGTTTTCCGGCACATTCGATAATGCTTTCGACATCTTGCGGATGCCCCATATTTCCGGCGTATAAAAAAATAAATTTATCGGCTATACCGAGCTTTTTTAAAAGCTCGTTTTCCATTTTCGGTTGCGGCTCGATTTCTTCGAGTGCCGCCCAATTGGGAATTACCACCAAATTCTGATTCCGATTTGTTTTGTAATCCATCTGCCGTTCGACGACATCTTTCATATCGCGCCCAACAACGATAATTTTTCGGGCATTTCTATAAAGCCAACGGTTGATCCGGTTAAAAACTCTTATAAAAAGTCCGTCCGTTTTGGCTTTTTTCACGGCGATCAGAATCTCAGGATATTTATCCTGAATAATCACGGAATATTCGACACCTTTTATTTTGGCGGCTAATGCCGCTAAAAACGGTAGTGAAGGGGGGGCGGAAACAGTCAGAACCTCATCGTTTTTTTTTATTTTGAGAAGCGCGGTAAAAAAAACCGAACAACCGTGAGTTATCATATTTACCAAACGAAATAATAAGATATTTTTATCGAGCGTCGTTCCACGGACGCGGAAAATTTCAACGTCTTTGTGTATCTCGTGCTTCGGGGCGATGGTCCCGCGAAAAGCGTAATTCGGCTGACCGCAAATTATTTTGACATCGAACACCTCTGTCAACCCCTCACCGATTTGCGTCATGTAATAGCCCGTCTGATTGTTTTCCGGGTAATACAATTCCGTGATAATCCACAATTTTTTTTTCTTTTGAAATAATTTCTCGCCTTTTTTTTTTGCCATTATTCAAAACATTCAACTCGCGTGACTTTTAATACTCGTATATCCCAGAATTACCTTACAAACCGTCTGCGCCACATTCTCGACCAGATATTCTTCGGGCGGTTTCCATGTCGCGGGTTGTGATATGGCGATTTCGACTGCCTTGACGATCAAACCGGGTTCGCCGCCGCTTAAAATATTACTGCCGCATTCGATTGTCTCCGGTCTCTCCGTAACATCCCGCAAAGTAACATTCGGTATTCCGAAGATGCTGCATTCTTCCTGCACCGTTCCGCTGTCGGTCAATACCGCAAGCGCGTTTTTTTCCAGCTTTACAAAATCGAAAAAACCGAGCGGTTTTAAAAGTTTTATATTTTGCGCGTTCGGTTTGATGCCGAATTGAACGAGCTTTTCAGCCGTTCTCGGATGTGTACTGATCAGAATTTTTTTACCGAATTTTTGCGACACATTTGAAAATCCCCGAAAAAGTTCTTTAAGTCTTGCCGGTTTGTCCACATTTTCGGCGCGGTGCAATGTGATTAAAAAGTATTCGTACGGGATTACCGAGAGTTTTTCTAAAGCACCGCTTTTTTCGATCGAAGCGGCGTAATTATCCAAAACTTCCCTGATCGGATTTCCGGTAACAAAAATTCTCTCGCGCTCGATGCCCTCGCGGACGAGATTATCCTTGCTTCTCTGCGTATACGGCAGCAGAATCCGGCTCGAATGGTCTATGATTCGCCGGTTGATCTCTTCCGGGACTCGGTCATCGTAACAGCGATTGCCGGCTTCGAGATGAAAGACCGGAATTCCGCGCCGCGCCGCGACAATTGCCGCCAGCGCGCTGTTCGTATCGCCGAGTATGACGACTTTTTCGGGCTTGTGTTTTTCTAAAACCTCGTCCGTTTTTTGCAAAATTAAACCGATCTGTTCGCCGAAGTTCTTCGACTTGATCCCGAAATGTTCATCCGGCTGGCGGACTTCCAAATCCCTTAAAAAAATATCGCTTAAACTTTCGTCGTAATTCTGCCCGGTGTGAACGGTTATGTTTTCGGCATATTGATCCAGCATTTTCATAATCAGACTGAGCCTGATTATTTCCGGTCGGGTTCCGAAAATCGTCATTATTTTCATATATTTATTGATTCGGATTTAATTTCGGCGACAAAAAACTTTTTATTTCCCGGCTCGCTCCCCCGAGCAAAGTCTTTAATTCAGAAACGGAAATATTATCGTCTTTCGACGAATACTCACTTTCCAAAATCTTTGTAAATTCAGGCTCGTTTCTGAGTTCCGGCAATACCGGCAGGATCACGTAATAACCGTTTCTCTCGATCGTCCTGAAACATTCTTCTTCCGAAACCATTATTTCATGGATCTTTTCGCCCGGTCTGATTCCCGTAAATTTGATCTCCAGATTTTTATCGCCCATCAATGCTTTCGCCACATCAACGATCTTTGCCGCCGGAACTTTCGGAATGTATGTTTCGCCCGGTTTTCCATCGCTCAAGGCGGCAAACACGGTGTCAACCGCTCTGTCCAGACTCAGCAAAAATCTGGTCATTTCCGGCAAAGTTACCGTTACGGTCGAATTATTTTCGATCTGCTCGACAAACAGAGGAATTATCGAACCTCTCGAAGCGATGACGTTGCCGTATCTGACGCATGTAAAACTCGTTTCCGAACAATCGCGGTTGGCTTCGATTAAAATCCTTTCCTGAATCGCCTTGGTCATTCCCATTACGTTAATCGGCTTGCAGGCTTTATCGGTTGAAACACCGACTACTTTTCGAACCGGCAAATTATTCTCCCGAATAGCTTTAACTACATTATTCGCACCGTTTATATTAGTTAAAACGGCTTCGAACGGAAAATATTCGCACGACGGAACCTGCTTTAACGCCGCCGCGTGAAAAACAATCTCGGTTTCTCTCATCGCCGACAAAAGAGCGGTATAATCACGAACGTCGCCGATCCTGAAATTGAGAACATTTTGGGAATTTTTGTAAATTATATCGTCGGTCGCGACTTTCGGATTTAAATATTCGAGCCGCATAAAATGCTGTTTGGCTTCGTCCCTCGAAAAAACCGTGAGTTTTTCGGGCATTCCCATTTCGCCCGTCAGAATTCTTCTGACCAGCGTTTTACCCAACGATCCAGTACCGCCTGTAACTAAAATTCTTTTTCCTTCTAAAAGTTTCTCCATTCTTCGTATGGTGTCGGGTCTTTCGCCATCCTTGCGATCATTTCTTTCCATGGAAGTGGCTGAAACCCGGTTTTTTTTCTGAATTTTGTGCTGTCAAGACTTCTGTCAATATAAAAATCTTCAAATGGTTCGATTTCAATATTCAAATTATATTTTTCCCGTATCAGACATAACAGTTCAAATTTATTTATCGGTTCGCTGGAAATATGATATAGCCCTTCCAAACCTGTTTGATTCTTTATTATTCCGGCTAAAATTTCCGCCAGAATAATCGTCGGAAATCCGGTATAAATCGCGTTTTTATAACCTTTTACCGTTTTTCCCTCGGTGCTTAAAAACCATTCTAACAAGCTGTGTCGGGTAGATAATTCCCGACCGATGATAGAGGTTCGAAGGGTTAAACAATTTTCTCCAAAAACCTCGCCCAAAAATTTGCTTTTTCCATAAAAATCATTTGCATCCGAAGTGTCCGTTTCCGTATAATTTCCCGTTTTTCCGCTAAAAACGCAATCGGTCGAGATATTTATAAATCGAAAACCGTATTTTGCCGCAATTCTCGCAGTTCTTTGCGGAAATATCGAATTAATATTCAGTGCCGATGATACAACTTCGGCAGACGGTAACTGTTTTATTAATCCGACCGCGTTTACAACATAGTCCGGGGTTATTTCTTTTATTATTCTTTCAAACAAATCGAAATTATCAATCTCGATATTTTCAAATACTTTTTCCCTTCGGAGCAAATCATATTTCTTAAATGAAGCAAAATCTGAGCGAATCGTCGTATAAACATCAAATTCATTTCGAAAGATTTGAATCAATTTATGACCTAGCATTCCTGTTCCGCCGGCAACCAATATTTTCATCGCTTATATTCGGTTAAAGTTTTCTCTTAACTGTCTGCCATCAACAATTAAAGTATTTTATAAATAGTTAACTTTTTGATTTGCAGGATTTATATAATAATCCTTAAAGTAAAACATTAAATCGAATCGAACAATTCGATCGTATGTGCTTCCAGATTATTTTCGTTCAGCCATTGGTGAACAAAATTTTTCGAATTTTTTGACAATTCGCGAAACTCATATTCGTTTATATCAACGCATTTTTGGATAATATTCCGCCATTCGCTTTCCTTTTCCAGAGGTATCACCCAGCCGATCTTGTCTTTTTCTAGTTCCACCCAGGGCGTGTTGTTGCTTATAATTAAAGGGCAGCCCGCAGAAAGAGCTTCGATAAAAACATGCCCGAAATTTTCATCCATTGTCGGCAAAACGAAAAAATGATAATTTGCCAAAATTTCTCTCACCTTCGAATGGGGGACGGCTCCCTTTTTTTCGATTTTGATATTGTCCGGCAAATTCTCTATTTCCCGCGCACACTCGTTCCAATATTTTTCGTCATCAATCGGTCCGTAAATATCAACGAACACCTCGCCGGAGATATTTTTCAGGTTTTTTATAAAAAATTTAAAATTCTTTTTTCGATTAAATCTCGATAAAAAAACAAATCTTACAGAACCGGCTTTTTTCTCCGGCTTACTGGTAAATCCTCCATTATTTCTGATTTCATTTGAAATCAGATCGGCGGCGATAAATATTTTATCCGGTTCAATGTTTATTTTTTTTATCTCATTTTTTTCAATTTCACTGGAAGCTTTCCAGTATATGTTTTCGTGAAAGCGAAAAATCCTTGTTAAAAATGTAAAAATTTTTTTCTTATAAAAACCGTTTTTCATACATCCGGCGGATAATTCTCCGCACGGGGAAATCAAATAACTCTGCTGTTTGAATTTATTTAACTTATTTAATAACAGCAGATATCTATTAATATTTGAGAAATAACTATTAGAATATATAATATCCGGCTCAACATCCCGAATTAGTTCGAGTATTTTAGAGAAACCTATCTGCTTTTTGTGCAAATAAAAGACTTTTGTTCCGGCAAGCTGATTCCATTCGTCATATTTTACATCTTTATACGGAGTTTTGTCGCTCGGTCCGTCATGGTCTTTCGTGACGACATAAAAATCGAATCGGTCTTTAAGACTCGCAACGATATTGACGATCGTTCGCATCCCGCCCCCGCTTTTATAGCCCGGCAGGTAATATTCTGAAAAAATCAGAATTTTCTTTCTTTTTTCATCCGAAATTCTCATCCGATTAAAATCTCACTGCACGCTTCGAAAACTTTATCCGACTCGATCAATTCCAGGCATTTATGATTCATATAACAATTCGGCGTATGGCAGCCTTCGCATTCGACCGAATATCGAAAAATCCTGTTATTTTCGCCAAACGGATACCATCTTCCAGGAAAATCTATGGCGGCAAATAACGCCACGCAAGGAACACCGACCGCCGCCGCCATATGCATCGTTCCGGTATCGTTTCCGAGATACAGTCGGCAGTATTCCAATACCGCCGAACCCTCGCGTATATTAAGTGCGCCTGCGGCGTTAGCTCCGGCGGTAACATTGTCAAGCAATTTTTGACCTGTCTCAAAATCCTCTCTTCCGCCGAAAATTACCGGAAAAATATCAAATTTTTCAATCAATCTTTGAATTACCTCAACAAATCTTTCTTCGAACCATTTTTTCGAATCCCATTTGCTTCCGGGCGCAACGGCTATCAGTTTCTTTTTTTCAAAATCCGACCCGCAATTTTTTTCCAGCCATACGCGCGCGGATTTTTTTTCGAATTGCGTCAAAGCCATTTGTCGGTCATTTTCGGCAATTGTCTGAGTGTCGCCGAACGGAAGACAATCGAGCAGAAATTTGTATTCCGGTTCGACAGCGGGCAAAGGTCTCGATTGTTTGTAATCAAGGCGTTTATTTTTCAAATGTTCTATTCCGAAAATCTCTTTGATACCGGCGGCGCGAAAAAATTTTAGATCCCTCTCGACTTGTTCAAGCGTCCTGACGCGCGTTGTGAGATAAAATAGACAATCGAAATTTTTTTTTCTCAGATCAAACAATAATGCGCCAAATTTTACCGCTTTTTTTAATTTTGCGACGGAATTGTCATAACAGA
Source organism: Pyrinomonadaceae bacterium (assembly GCA_041940425.1). GTDB lineage: Bacteria > Acidobacteriota > Blastocatellia > Pyrinomonadales > Pyrinomonadaceae > DATHTS01. Next base: position 31,675 of record JBGTSF010000007.1, on the reverse strand, counting down.
TAATCGAATCAAATAAATCATTTTCCGGCAAGACGTTTCTTGCCATCGCATAATTTTTATTTTTTGAATCGTAATTTGTCAGAAGCGTGATTTCCGAATCGGGAAATTTTTGGCGAATTTTCCAAAAAGCCGGTAAAGCGACAATCGTATCTCCCAGATGCCCGATTCGATATACCAAAATATTTTTATAGTTCGAAATTTCCCGCAAAACAATTCCCTTTTATCTATTTATAAAATTACGCAATTTTTCCAGAGTAATCGCCGTAGTTCCGATTTCCTCGACGACGATGCCCGCCGAAATATTGGCGATTTCCGATGCCTCAAGCAAATCCGCGCCGCTTCCCAAACTCACGCCGAACGCGGCGATCACCGTATCGCCCGCGCCGGTTACGTCATAGACTTTTCTTGCCAGCGCGTTTAAATGAAACGACCGCCCGTTTTTTTGAAACAGCGTCATTCCGTCTTCGCCCTGGGTTATCAAAACAGATTTTAATTTCAGTTTTTTTATCAGAGCGCTGCCGGCTTTTTCGACGATCTCTTGCCCGTCCGGCGGAAAACTGCATGCCTGAGCCGCTTCAAAACGATTTGGTGTAAGAATATCCGCGCCGGCATATTTTTTATAATCACTTCCTTTCGGATCAATTAAGATCATTTTTTTTTCGCTCTTTGCAGTCGTTATCAGACGCGCTAAAAGATTTTCCGTTAAAACCCCCTTGGCATAGTCGGAAACAATTATGATTTCGATCTTGTGCAGTAATTTTTCGATCTTGTTCCAAATCCTGTCTTCATCTTTAGGATTTATTTTCTGGTTATCTTCCTGATCTATTCGGACGACGTGCTGGTTATGCGCGACAATGCGGGTTTTGATCGTTGTCGGACGGTTTTCGATTTTAATAAGATTAACTGGTGAAATTTTCAATTTTTCCAGCAAAGGTTCGAAAAGCATCGCTTCCCGGTCTTTTCCGATAGCCCCGATCAGAAATGGCTCAGCGCCGAGACCCGCGATATTTGCCGCCACATTTGCCGCACCGCCGACCGCCAGACTCGTCTTTTGCAGTTTTACGACCGGCACCGGAGCTTCGGGCGAAATCCGCTCGACGCTTCCCCAGAGGTATTGATCGAGCATCACATCTCCGACGACCAACACTTTTACTCTGGAAAATTTTTCGATTATTGAATTAAGATTTGACACAAATGACCGGCAAAATTAGTTTTGAAATTCCGCAATTTTTTTATCAATCAGTTCGCACCAGATATGCGCGACGGTGATGTGACCTTCCTGTATTCTGGCGGTTCTTTCCGAAGGGATTATGACGCAAGCGTCCGACAATGAAGCGAGTTTTTTCCCCTTCGCGCCCGTCATACCGATTACCCGGCAGCCTTTTTTTCTGGCTGTCATCGCGGCGGAAATGACGTTCGGCGAATTTCCGCTCGTGCTGATCGCCAAAAGGCAATCGCCTTCTCTTGCCAATGCCTCGACCTGTCTGGCAAAAACGCGCTCAAAATCGTAATCGTTGGCAAGCGCCGTCAGAGCCGAAGTATCGGTTGTCAGAGCGATTGCCGGAAGAGCCGTCCGTTCGGTTTCGTATCTGCCGACAAATTCCGCCGCGATATGCTGTGCGTCAGCGGCACTTCCGCCGTTGCCGCAAAGTAAAATTTTTCCTCCGTTCTCGAATGTTTCCATCAAAATCCGTGCGCAGTTTTCGATATTTTCGACATCCGCTTGCAAAATTTTTTCAAAAACCCGCAAATGCTCGTTCAGAGAAATTTCGACGGTCATATTCGAAATGTTTGATTCGGTGCCGTTTCTGTTTTCCTCCGATGATTGTATTTTTTCCACGATATTGCTCGACGAAAAACCGTCCTTGAGCGAGAGCGAATAAACCGCGCCGCCGTTTTGTTTGACAAAATCCGCGCCGATGATCTCGTTTTCCGCCCAGTCGCCGCCTTTAACAAGTATATCCGGTTTGATCGCTCTGATGATATTTTCGGGCGTCAGCTCATCAAAAATCACTACTTCGTCCACCGCTTTTAATCCGAGAAGAATTGATTTTCTATCTTCCTGATTTAGAAAAGGTCGCTCGTTCCCCTTGATGGCGCGGACGGACTCGTCGCTGTTGATCCCGACGATCAGCTTCGATCCCAAAGATTTTGCGCGTTCGAGCAAATCAATATGTCCCGGATGCAGAATATCGAAACACCCGTTTGTAAATACAACGCGATTCATTTTTTATTTTTTATATGTTTTAAAATAATCTTTCTGAAAAAAATGTTCGTTATCTTTTTTTGCGCGACACCTTACTTATAAAAAACTGCGTCATGACAATACCGACCATCGAAATAACTCCGACCTTGAACATATATGGTATGATCGAACCGTAAAAACTTTCATACGAGATAGTCGGAACGAGCATAAAAAACAAGACCGAACGCCAGTAGGAAAACGGTTGTTTTTCGATCAATGCCGAATACAGAATTCTAACAATAAATCCGAGCAAAAGCATTCCGAGCGGAACTCCCGCGATGCCGAAGTTTCTCAGCAGATCGCCCATCGGCGTGATCGCAAACGAATTTTCTCCGTAATCGAAATACAATTCGCTATACCGGCGCGGCTCGGAAGCGACGGGTTTGTCTTTCCAGATAACTCGCGGAACGATAAATGTAACCGTGTCCTTATAAATATTATTGTCAATCCCGTAGCTTTCCTCATATGGTTTGAGCTGTTCGTAATTTGACACGACGACCGCCAGCGAGCTGACGGCTTCCATTCTTTCAAATATGTTGTAAAAACTCTGTTCCAGAACCCTTAGCGGTCCGCGGTTGCCTATCGTGTCGAAGGTTCTCGAAATATTTTCGACATATCTCGACGCTTCGATCTGCTCTTCGGTTCCTTTGACCAGCCTGAACGTCGTCCCGTAGATCATACCGGCGACGACCACGACCACCAGCGCGCTGCCGAGGACGACTGCTTGTTTCAATTTGATAATCCTTCCGGCAAATATATAGCTTAAAAGGACGACGATAAAAACCTGCAGAAGTCCGCCGCGGTTTCCCGCAAATATCACTTTGATCAGAGATGTAGCGACCAAAATACAGACGACCAGCAACGCTTTCATATCCCACTTATTTCTTCTGAACAAGGCGACCCAGAGCATAAAACTCGCCTGTATCCACAAAAGAGTGGTCAGAAATATCAAGCCGTCATAAGTGCCGGTTTCCTCAATTTTCTGAAAACCGATCACGCCGACAAAAAATCCTAAAATATTATTGAAAAAGCCTAGTACCAAAAGTAGTAAACCCGGAAAAATAATATAATCGTCGTCCCATTTCCAGTTCGGCAGATACTGGTTGATTTTTTGCCCGACACTGCCCGCCGCCGGAATAAAAAAACCGACCGACAAACCTGCAAAACCGATCAGAACGATGACCAGCGTGAGCGGCAGATTATATTCCTGATCTTGTACGAAACTCATAAAATACGGATCGTGCAGACCAAGGATTAAAATTATTCCGCCGCCGAAAAAAGACGGCAGAAAATAAAACACGACCGGAAAAACCAGCGGGTGATAAAGACGGAATTTATTTTTAAATAAAAGATAGACGCTCGGGATAATAAAAACGATTCCGGTCAGAATAACCCAGGGTATGAGATATGGTCTTTCCAAAAAGTCGAAATTGTCGGTCGTCAAAACGAGAATTATCAAACAGCTTAAAAAAACAAAACCGAACAGAGTCAAAATCGGGAGCAATTTTATTCCCCGTTCGTCTCCCTCAGAAAAGTTTTTGTTTGTGTAATACCGATCCATTTTAGGAATCCTTTTCCAAACCGCAAACCGCGATCAAACCGTCGGCAAACTGCGGCGTAAATTTTACCGATACGTCGTTTATTAACTCAAAATACCAGTGTCCCTTATTGCGATGCTCGTTACCTAAATCATAAAATAAAAATTCCTTGACATCCAATTCGTGCCGTTTCAAAAGCAGATTCAGTGTCTTGTAAGAATAATACGCAACATGGTCGGGATGCACCGGCTCCTGAAAGCCGCCTCTGCCGAACAAAAAATACATCGCAAACCGGAGTCCGCCATACGCGTTGATCGTCGTGATTACCAGGTCGGTTTCGGGTTTCATAAATCTTTTGATTCCGTTTAGAAACAATCCTGGATTATTTAGATGCTCGATCATTTCGCCGGCGATGATGACGTCAAATTTTTCTTCGAGTTCGAGTTCTTCGAGTTTTTCCAGGTCGCCGCGATACAAATTTCCCACGCCTTTTTCTTGCAAAATATCAATACCTTCCTGATCGAAATCCAACCCGTAAAGCTCGCCCGCAATGTCCATTAATTGCAGGTGCAAATGAGCGTCCAATTTGATCATTTCCTCGGTGTAGGGAAAACTCGTACAGCCGAGATGAAATACTTTTTTACCTTTACAGATATTTTTTATGTATTCAAGTCTCTCCCGAACCAGCCTGATTTTTTCTTTTTTGCCGTTAAAAAACATTTTTCTATAACTTACTTTCCAATCTTAAAGCATTCCTTCCTTACACAAAAACTTTCTTTATTTGATTTCTCATCCAGATTTTTTCCTCTCTATTAAAAAGATTTGAAAACCATAGTATGGTTAAATAAATTACCCCGGCTATCAAAACCGACAATATCAATCCCGACCAGTTAAACGGCAAGACTTTCAAAAGATAATTTTCAACAACGCCGGAAACCAGAGCCGCGATCCCGACAAAACCGATGATTTTTAACCATAAATCGCCCAAAATTTTTCCGAAAATTTTCCTTTCCACTAACAAAATCGAAACCGGTATCGTAATCTCGGCGACCAAACGGGCGAGAGCCGTTCCCCAAATCCCGTAACTCAATGTAAAAATCAGCATCAACGGAATCGAGATCAAAAGCCAGCTAAAACCGGCGGCTGTGTTATAAACCGGCAATCCGTAACCTTCAATAAACTGCCACGAGATAATCATGCAGGCAAGCAAACCGAATGTCGCTAGCTGAAAAATAAAAACTTCGTATGAGGAGACTGCAAACTCTTCGTCAATCCAATTAGCCAGCAGTGAGTAACTGCCGACGGCTAACGCGACGCAGACGAACACGACAATCGTACAGACAAATTTTGTCAAACGCCGATAAATAATTTCCAAATCGTCAATTCTGTTTTTGGCAAAAAATTCACTGATGACGGGCATCAGGTTAAGCGTCAGATTAGACATAAAAACCAGAATATAAATGGACATCGTCATCGGCACGACATAATTGGTCAATTTGTCCGTGCCGGTAATGCGCGTGATCAGCATTCTTTCATAAAGAAGCTGGATATTGGCAAAAATCTGATGTCCGGCAATACTCAGCCCGTATTTCAACGAAGTGAAAAACATATCTCTGCCGAACCCGAATGTGATTTTCGTTCCCGGTTCTAATTTTTTTGCAACGAAATAAAATGTGATTCCGCTAAACAAAAGAGTTACGGCATTCCAAACAACCAATGAGTTAAAACCGAAATTTTTCCAAACCAAGATTACATTTCCGGTGATGAGCATTGATCCCGTGACGGTCGTGATCAATGAATAAACGTCAAACCTGTGGGTCGCCTGCACGACCGCGATAAAAACCTGCCCGATAATCATCAGCCAGATGCAAAGCGCGGCGACTCGTAAGGCGATTACCGCGTTTTCTCTTGACGAAGACTCGATCAGCAGTATATCGTTTATCAAAATTTCAGATAGGAAAACGAGCAATAAACTACCGGCAGTGGCGACCAGCAGACTCAGAAAAAACGTCGCCGATATTATTTGAGAAACTTTTTTCTTTTCACCCCTGGCATTAAATTCGACGACGTATTTCGTGATCGCGCGCCCGATATTAAAGCTGAACGAATAAGCGATAAACCCGGTCATCAGGGCGTATAAACCGTATTGCTCGTTACCCAAACCGCGCACGATAAACGGCGTGGCGAAAAAAGTCAAACCGAGCGGAATCAGCCACGAAAGAAGTGACAAAACGCTGTTTCTGGAATGACTGATTTTTTTCATTAGTAAATTTTCGAGGAAAAATATTATTTTCCGTTTTTTAATGCTGATTCGTAACTTTCCAAAACGGTCGCGGCGCAAATTCGCTCATCAAAATGCTCGACCACATATTCTCTTCCCCTTTCGGAAAGTTTTCGCCGCAAAACCGGATCGTCCTTTAATTTTTTTACCGCCCCGGCTAACTCCGCGCTGTCTCCGGCTTCGACCAGCAAACCGGTTTCCATATTTTTGACGGCTTCGGGAATCGCATTGACGTTGGTCGAAATGCTCGGTATTCCGAGAGCCATCGCTTCAAGAAGCGCGATCGGCAGTCCCTCGACAAAGCTCGGCAATGCAAAAACATCGGCGATCAGAAAAAATTTTAAAACATCGGCGCGTTCTTTGCCGACGGTTTCCGATCTGATCAAACGAAAAGCGTCGCCTAATTTAAAACTTTCGATCAAATTTTGATCTTCTATAGTTAAATTTGTTTGCGTCAGCCATAAAAATTGTATGTCTCCCAACGTTTCGATCAAATTTTTCGCGGCTTCGAGAAAAATCTTTCTACCCTTCCGGTCAATAAATTGCCCGACGCACAGAACGACGAATTTTTCAGAATCAACCGAAAATTGACGGCGGAGTTTGGTTTTTGAAATATTCAATTTTAATAATTCATCAATTTCCGGCGGATCAACGCAAGTGTATGTAACTCTGATTCGTTCCCAAAAATCATCCGTTACCCAATCTCTGAGACTGTTTTTTGTATCCTGATTCGAAGCGAATATATGAAAATTTTTTAATTTTGAAATATATCGCAGTCTGAATTTCCAGATTTTTTGCCGCAAATTTGAAACTGCCGGGAGCGAGTTATGCATCGTTACAAAGACATTTAATTTATCCGACAATTTTTTTATAAAAATCCAGGACTGCCAGGGCGCGGTTTCGATGTGCAGAACGGTGTTTCCGGGATTTTGACGGGTGATATATTTGTAGGTTGTGATTTCCGAATGGATTCTCCTCCATTGTCTTTTTAATTTTTGCGGAATCGTCGCGGCATCGTTCGTGTCGAGCAGAACGTCTTGAAATTCGACTTCGGCTCCGAATTTTTTGAATAGTTCGACAATATCGGTCGGTGATTTTCGGGGAACGACGATCCTAAAACGCCAGTTTTCCGGCGCGTGTTTGATGATTGATAAAAGATATATCTGCGCCCCGCCCCAGTTGAGATAGTTCCAGAGAATTATTACATTTCTGACCTCATTTTCGACTTTCCCTTTATTCATTGAAAATTAAAGTAATTTGTGAAGTGTCTGCAAATCAACTTCTCAAGCAATCTCTCAACTATGCTGTAATTTGCGGTTTTCGGAAGTGATTTTTCTCAGCGGATTTGAAAATTTCAGACCTTTCAATAAGATTTGCAGACAATAAACGGCGAACGCCGGAACAGCCAGGATTTTCGACGGCGCGGATTCCCAACGCGCGATAAATTGTCTCTGCAAATTTAGCGGATGCTTCCGGTTTATAAATAAAATATTCAATATTTCCCTTAACGAGCGGCTATGAAGCGGCGCGGGATTCGTATTCGGCTCGCACCAGACAAATGATTTCGGCTCGACAAGAAGTTTCCAGCCCGCCTTTCTCATTCTCATCAGATACTGCGCGTCGCCCCAGCCGTGCGGAAATTTTTTCTCGTCCATCAAACCGTGTTCTTTGATCGCCTGCACGGGAAACAGCACGCAGTTGCCGACGATGCATTCGACCTCGAAAGCATTTGTCGGAACATTAAAAGCCGTCAACTCTTCGGGTATTTCCCAGCCGCCGCGCAGAGTTTTCCATTTTTGCCCGACTTGAAACACGCGATGCGGTTTATTCCACAAAAGCAGAAGCGCGCCGATGATCGAACGCGGATTTTCTTCAGCGGTCTCTACAAGTCTTTGCAAAAATTGATCGTGAAAAACCGCATCATCGTTCATCGTTACGATAAAATCAGGATTCCAACGCAAAGCCGCCTCGATACCGCGATTCGTCCCGGCGGCATAATGCAGAGTGCCGTCGCCGGAAATCAATTCGACATCGGGATAATTTGCTTTGACCGCATCGCCCGTTCCATCGGTCGAACCGTCGTCAACGATAAATATTTTCACGTCCAGATTTTCGCGGTTGATGCGCGAAAGACTTTTTAGACACTGCAGAGTAGTTTCCCGCCTGTTATAGACGGGAATGACTAAAGCTGTTTTTATTTTTTTTGACATTTTCAGGCAGTCTGAGCGGTTTGTTTTCCGTCGGCTGAAATTTTTTCTTTGACCTGCTCTTCGATCCATTTATAAGTTACGGCAAGTCCTTCTTCCAAAGTGATCGAAGGCTCCCAGCCCAAAACTTCGCGCAGTTTCGTGTTGTCGGAATTTCTGCCGCGTACTCCCATCGGACCGTTTATATGCTTTTTGCTGATCTCAAATCCGGCGATTTCCGAGATAATATCGGCAAGCTTATTGATCGTCACCATTCGATCCTGACCTAGATTGAGCGGCTCGGAAAAATCCGAACGCATCAGCCGGTATAAACCTTCGACGCAATCGGTGATATAACAAAACGAGCGCGTCTGTTCGCCGTCACCCCAGATTTCGATTTCGGGAATTCCGGTCAGTTTTGCCAGTGCGATTTTCCGGCAAAGCGCCGCCGGAGCTTTTTCGCGTCCGCCTTCCCAGGTTCCCTTCTCGCCAAAGATATTGTGAAACCGGACTGTTCGCGTTTCGATCCCGTAATCTTCCTTGTAATGTTTGCACAAAATTTCCGAAACGAGCTTTTCCCAGCCGTATGCGTCCTGCGGCTGTGCCGGATAGGCGTCTTCTTCTTTGAGCGGCTGAACGTCGGTTTCTTCCTGTAAATATTCGGGATAAATACAGGCACTCGATGTATAAAGATAGCGTTTGACATTATTTGTCCGCGCGGCTTCGAGCGTGTGCAGATTGATCAGCGAATTATTGTAAAGAATCTGCGCGTGATGCGCCGAGATAAAACCCATTCCGCCCATATCGGCGGCAAGCGCGTAAACCTCTTCGACATTGCGCGTTGCCTGGAGACAATTGTCCCAGCGGCGCAGGTCGAGAATTTCAAATTCATCCGCGTCGGTTTCCGAAAATTCGGGATATTTCAGATCAACACCGCGAACCCAAAAACCTTTTTCCTTTAAAAAAGTTACCAGATGACTTCCGATAAAACCGCCTGCTCCGGTAACTAAAACCCTCGTGTTATTTGACATAAAATAAAATGGTTTTTGGTCTTTAGTTTTTGGCTTTTGGATTTCTAAATTACCTTGAAAAATTTCATCCAAAGACCAAAAACCAAAGACCTTTTTTCTAAAACTTTTTATTCGTCGTCCTCGCTTTCGGTGCGGTAATACGAACGATGATAATAGCTTTGATAATAGTAGTAATTGTCCTGGGATTTCAGGTCAACCTTGTTGAGAACGACGCCGAAAACCTTCGCTCCCACATCCTGCAAAAGCTGGCGCGAACGCCGGACGACCTGCCGCGAACTTTTACCCGAATGAACCACAAGGATCACGCCGTCAACCATCGAAGCGATCAAAACACCGTCGGTAAACGATGCTATCGGCGGCGAATCAACGACAACATGCGTAAATTCTTCCTGCAAAAGATTGAAAACACTCGCCATCTGTTCCGAACCGATCAACTCAGCCGGATTAGGCGGAACCGGTCCCGACGGCAATAAATGCAGATTAGCAGCTTCGTCATATTGTATGACATCCAAGATGTCTTCTTTATTCAATTTCGTAGATAAAACCGTACTCAAGCCTTGGGCATTCGAAATATTAAAGACGTTGTGCAAACGCGGGCGGCGCATATCGGCATCAACTATCAAAACTTTCGCGCCGGTTTGCGCTAAACTGACCGCCGTGTTCGTCGCGGTCGTGGTTTTACCTTCTGCCGGTAAACTCGAAGTAACAAGCAAAGATTTCGGCGCGTGTCCGGCAGTCGAAAGCAGAATCGAAGTCCGCAAATGACGGTATGCTTCGGCGGTCGAAGAGCGGGTGTCGGTATGAATTAGCAGTTCCGAATTCGGATTTGACGGCTGTTCCTCGTTACCGCCGACCAACAGTAACCGGCGTTTCGGCAGTGAATCAATCGAAGGAATTGCCGCCAGAGCCGGAAGACCGAGATATTTTTCGATATCTTCGGTCGAACGTATCGTATCATCGAGATATTCCAAAAACAGCGCAAGTCCCGCGCCGAATAAACTCGACAGAAAAAGGGCCGCAAGGACAGATGTCAGCCGGCTCGGCGCGATAGGTTTTTCGGGCGGAATGGCGATCTCGACCTGCGCGATATTGTTATCAGTTCCGACCGCTTCGATATCATTTGCGCGCATCTGATTTTCGAGATTTTGCAAAAATCCCTTTTTGGTTTCGATGTCCTGCTGTAAAAGCCTGATCGAAACCGCCGATTGATCCTGACCTTGAGCCAAACCATATTGCTGATTAAACGCGGCGCGGACTTTATCCTCGGTCTCTTTCGCCTGCATAAATTCGCGCCGGAAATTATCAAGAATGACTTTGGCACGGCTTTGGCGGAAATTTTGTAAATCTTCGCTGTTTTTGTCGCGGGTATTGGCGATATCCTCTGTCAGAGATTTTATCTGCTGGTCAATTTCTTTTATTTCGGGCGCGGATGCTTGATATTCTTCCAAACGCTTGGCACGCTCGGCTTTTAATTTGGCAATGTCTTGCTGGACCTGAATGATAGAACGCCGCACGTCATTTTCACGCTCGGTGATGTATCTCTGCATTTCGACCTCGACCAGTGCGTTAAGTCTTTCCGGCGAATTGTTGATTGCATTATATTTAGATTCAGCAGTCTTTCTCGCTTCCTCGGCATCGAGAAGCTGTTTGTTCAAACCCGTCAGACGGTCAATGTCAATGGTCTGCTCTTCGTCTTTTTTTACGATCCCGGCTTCTTTATTGAGCGCGACCAGTCTTTCTTCTCCGGCTTTGATCTCGGATTGCAAATTTGCGATTCTTTCATCCAGAAATTCATTGGTTTTCCGGCTAGTAACCGAACGCTTTTCCTGATTTTGTTTGGTAAAAACCTGTGAAATTCCGTTGACCACGAAGGCGGCGAGTTCGGGATCGGTATGACGGTAATAAATATCTATAAGGCGTGTGTCTTTAACGGTTCCGCGCGATTCACGAACCGGCTCGACGGTCAGATTCTTTTGGATAATGTCCACAAAAGGCGCGAGCCGGACGGCTTCGGCGATTTCTTCCGAACTTGCCGCCGAGAGCGCGTCGGTTTCGGAAATTTCTTCTATCCCATCTTCACTTTGCTTTTTACCGTCATTAACCAAGCCGACGGCTTTCAACATCGAACGCCATGTCGAAGTTGAATTTTCGCCTTTATCTTTTTGAAACTCTTTATTCGTATCGAGACTATATTCTTTGACCACTCTTCTCAAAAGCCCTTCGCTGGTCAAAAGCCGTAACTGCGTATTGAAATAAGCGGGATCGGAGGTTAAGGTCGGTCTTCGTCTTTCTTCCGTAACCAGGTTCGGATTCGCCTGTTCAAGGTCAACTTGTATAACGGCGTGCGCCTGATAAATATTCGGGCGGCGCGCCATATAGATCGCCGTCAGGGTCGTCAGCAAAACCGTTACGCCGATCACCAGCCAGAGCCGTTTGCGAATCGCCCGCCAGTATTCCAAAATCTGCGAATTATCCTGATCGTAGTAACCGCGATAAGCCGGATAACGCCCGTTTCCGGTCGGAACATGCGTGTCGAACGGTTTTTCCAATTCGGTTTTTTCAACCGGCGGTGCGGCGATTATTTCTCGTGTTTCTTTCATTGCCATTCAAATAAAAATCTAAGGAATAATTAACGGGATATTTCCAAAACCGTTGGTCAACGATTTGACGAAACCGTTTAAGATCGTTTTCGTTTTATCTTCGGAAACAGCGACAATATCGTTGACCTGTAAAATCGGATCGGGCGTTTTCAATCTTTCGATATCTTTTAAGTTAAAGATCAATTCCTCGCGCTCGTTCGTTCCCGGTTTTTGTCTGAGAACTCTGATGACATCTTTTTTAGAAGCCGGTTTAAAGCCTTCGGCGGTCGCAATCGCCTGCGTTAAGGAGATCGGGTCTTTTAGAGCGATGCGTCCGGGCTTATTGACGTTTCCGACGACATAGACATAATCGGCTTCCAGAACCGAAACAATATCACCGGGCTGCATCCAAAAATTGACTTTCGCTTCCTGCACGTCGCGGATTTTAAAATCAAAAAGCTGAATCTCCTTTTCGTCTTCATCGGCGACCGGAACATCGTTTTTGCAATATGATGAACTTCCCGTTCGCGCCACCAGCATTCTTGTTCCGGCTTCTTTATTCGGACCGCCGGCGAAAGCGAGCATTTCCAGAAGATGAATTTTTTTATTGATAAAGAAATAACCCGGCTTTTCGACCGCGCCGATCACGCCGAAAGATTGCGATTTCTGCTCGACGGCGCGCACGTCAACAAACGGGTCTTTCAAATAATCTTTTTTATATTCGGCGGTGATTACATCGGCTAATTCCCGTTCTGTTTTACAGACCGCAACAATCGGTTTATCAATTCTCGGAAGAAGAATCGTTCCATTCGGATTTACCGAAACAACTCTTGATAATTTGTCATGATTAAAAACCGTAATTTGCAATGTATCCTGATAACCGATGCGATAACGCTCGTCCGAAGTATTGTTCGGTGTTAAAACGGAAACTGTAGAATTATCAACGCCGTTTTTATTGTTTGAGGTCTTGCCGGTTCCGGTGTCTTGACCTGAAACGGCGCAGACGAAAATCATTGATATATTAAAAAATAAAAAAATTTTTACTGCTTTCATTTAGAATTACTCCGCGAATTATTTCACTTTCAAGGATGGATTTTGCATTTTCGATTCTGCTTTATTCGGAAAAGTTTGTCGTTATCTGTTATTTTAAACTTTAAGTTACCCAAAAACTAAGATTTTAGCAAATCTTTTTTTGAATAAAAAACCTTTATAATTCAATAATTTTAACTCGATTTCGATTTTGCGGTAAAATTTATTAAACCTGAAATTTTCACAAGTTAGATTTATGCAGAACGCAACGCCGATGTTTCGGCAGTATTTGGAAATAAAAAAACAGTATCCCGGCACATTGCTTTTTTTTCGACTGGGCGATTTTTACGAACTTTTCAACGAGGACGCGAAGATCGGTTCGCGCGAATTGGATATAACCTTGACCGCGCGGCACAAGGATTCGCCGAATCCTATCCCGATGTGCGGCGTGCCGCATCACGCGGCGGCGGGCTATATTTCCAAACTCGTCAAAAAAGGCTACCGCGTTGCCGTTTGCGAACAGACGGAAGAAGCCGGACAGGGAAAAAAACTAGTCCGCCGCGAAGTCGCCCGCGTCATCACGCCCGGAACGGCGATTGACGAACAGCTTCTGGAGAAAAAAAATCCGGTATTTCTGGCATCCGTTTGCGGTTCGGGTGAAAGTTTCGGCGCGGCTTATCTGGAAGTTTCGACCGGCGAATTTTTCGCCACGCAGATCGAAGACAAAGACGCCTGGACAAAAATCTGTTCCGACCTCGAAAGCTATTCGCCGAAAGAAATTCTTTTTCCCGAATCACTGCAAAAACTAGTTTCTGATTCGTTTGAAAATCTCAGTCCGCAGATAAATTTAAATTCCGGCAATGTTTCGTTCGTCAATTTTAATAATTCGGCAAAATTTTCCGCTGCCCTGACCGCGCTCGATGATTGGCTTTTCGAGCCGGACGATTGCGAAAATCTTTTGAAAAAACAATTTAATGTGCGCGAACTGACCGGCTTCGGTATTGACTGCAAAACGGAAGCGTTACGCGCCGCCGGAGCCTGTCTGCGTTACGCGCAGGACACACAAAAAGCGACCGCCGAACATATTTCGGAAATAAATTTTGTCGAAGCCAATGATTTTATGGTTTTGGATTCGGTAACGCTTCAGAATCTCGAAATCACCGAATCGCGCGGTGACGAGAAAAACAAAAAACGTTCCCTGCTCGGCGTGATTGACCGCACTGTAACCGGAATGGGCGCGCGGCTTCTGCGCTCGTGGATTCTGCGTCCCTCGATCAAACGAAGCGAGATTCAAACCAGACTTTCCGCCGTTTCGGAATTGACCGACACGATTCTGCGCGACCAGATCAGATTTTTATTAAAAGAAGTATCCGATCTCGAACGGCTCGTCGGAAAATTGAATCTCGGAACAATCACGCCAAGAGACCTGATCGCGCTTAACCGCTCGCTTTCCCAAACACCGAACATCAATCAGTCGTTATCAGACGCGAAAAGTCTTTTGATTCAGGTTTTGTCCGAAAACATTTTCGAATTGCCCGCAATCCGCGATTTGATCGAACGCTCGATTACAGACGAACCGCCCGTAAATTTAACCGATGGAGGCGTAATTCGGGACGGTTATAATGAAGAATTGGACGAACTCCGAAAAATCAGCCGGACAGCAAAGCAGACTATTGCCGGGTTTGAAGAAGCGGAAAAACAACGCACCGGAATTTCCAATTTAAAAGTTAAGTTCAATAATGTTTTCGGTTATTTTATCGAAATTTCCAAAGGCAATCTGAGCCGTGTTCCCGAAGATTATGAAAGACGGCAAACTCTGACTAATGCCGAGCGATTTACGACACCGCAGTTAAAAGAATGGGAACAAAAAGTTCTCGGCGCGGAAGAAAAAATTATTCATATCGAGTCAGAAATTTTTGCTGATATTCGGCAAAAAGTGCGGGAGGAAACCAGAAACTTGCAGTCAACCGCCCGCGCGCTCGCCACGCTCGACGCGCTTTCATCGCTGGCGGAAATCTCCGTCCGGCAAAATTACGTCTGCCCCGTTCTGCACGACGGCGACGAGATCGAAATTAAAAACGGTCGGCATCCGATTGTCGAAGTATTTTCCCAGGAACCGTTTATTCCGAATGATCTGCTGATGAACAATTCGACCGACCGTTTGCTGATCATCACGGGCGCGAATATGTCGGGTAAATCAACGATTATGCGGCAGATCGCGCTTATCCAAGTTCTCGCACAGATCGGCTCGTTTGTTCCGGCTGACGCGGCGCGGCTTCCGATCTTAGACCGCGTCTGGACGAGAGTCGGCGCGTCGGACGATCTCGCGTCGGGGCGTTCGACATTTATGGTCGAGATGACCGAAACGGCGACGATCCTGCATAACGCTACGCCCCGAAGTCTGATTCTGCTCGACGAGATCGGGCGCGGAACTTCGACGTTTGACGGGCTTTCCATCGCCTGGGCGGTCGCCGAATATTTGCACGATTCGCCCGAAAATTCAGCGAAAACTCTTTTTGCGACACATTATCACGAACTGACCGAGCTTGCCGAAAATTTGCCGGGCGCGAAAAATTATCAGATCACCGCGACCGAAAAAGACGGAGAGATCATTTTTCTTCACAAACTCGTAAAGGGCAAAGCGTCGAAATCTTACGGCATCGCCGTCGCTCAATTAGCCGGCTTACCCCAGACGGTCATCGAACGCGCCAAGGATGTTTTGGCAAAATTGGAAAAATACGAATTGGCGGTTTTCGCCGATGAAAAATTTCAGAAAAAAGGATTGGACAAAGCGGTCGAACGCGCTTCGGGCAATCGCGCCGCCACCCAATTTTCGCTTTTTGCGATTTCCAATGAAAATATTATTGACGAACTGCGCGAAATCGAAATCGAAAAACTATCGCCCGAAGAGGCAAAAGAAATTCTCAACAGATACAAAAACAGAGTTATTTGATTTCAATCGCGCTGACTTTCGGTTTCGGTTTAACCAGCAAATTCAAAAAATTGTCTTTGTCCACGCTCAGTTCGTAAATTATCTCATTCCGAACGGCTGAAACCGGAGTTTTCGGATTTGCCGACAATTTTTGTATCGCTTCGTCGAGCCATTTTGTTCTGGTGAGCCAATCTTGCGAAACATTTTCCAGAAAAATCATCAGAATTTTTTTGTTTTGCGGCGTGATACTGTTTGCTTTGGACAGTTTGATACGAATGCCCATTTTTCCTTCTCTGACTTCTTCCGGTTTGCCGTAAACATCGAGATAGACGGATTTATCGGCGGAAACGCCAACCCATTTTTCCGAATCAATTGTTGATGAAACATTTTTGATATTCAGATTACCGGTCAGATTTTTTACTACATCTTTAAAATTTTTTCCCAAACCTCTCGTATCTCTATTTTTGACATTGTGCGGGTCTGCCGAACCCGCCGAAATAAACCATAAAGCCGCATATTGACCGTCAATCGCCGTGCCTCCCGCAATCCAAGTCATTTCTTTAAAGGAGTCCCGATTCAAAATCGCGGCGTTATGAAGCGGACTTTTTTTCCATCCTTCAAGCACTTCGTCGGGAGTGAATTTCCCCGACGAATTATAGTAAACATTTTCGTAGCCCGTTCCCGTAAACGCCGGATCAAATTTTTTCGGAGCGTCAAAAATACATCTCCACGTTTGCGAATCGTTATAATCAAACTCGCAGTCGCTCCAGCTATGCGTGAGTTTTTTCAAATTCAGGTTAATATCCAGCAGATGACGGTTCGCGGTTAGATTCAATGTTTTTGATTCGGGAACTTCCGGCAGATTATGCTGTTTGCGGTATTCGTTTATCAAACGAAAAAGTTCCGATTCGGATTTGACGGTCTCGTCGCCCGCACAAACTTTTTTCGCATAAATCTCCGCCGCGCCGCATTTTTCCTGTGCGGGAAGATTTTGAGAAACACCGGATAGGAAAATTAAAATGGCAATCAAATTTAAGACTCTCATGATTTTCTAAAGGTTTTAATTCAATATTTAATATCATAATTTTCGAAATTTAATAAGTTTTTCATTTCGTATTGAAAGTTATACTTGAATTGTCTGTTGTTCGACGTTTTATAAATCACATTAACTTTTGCTAGAATGTTCTCGATAAATGACGAAACCAATCAATTTTGGAAATCTCTCTCTAAAACAAAAAATCGGTCAACTTTTTTTTATCGGCTTACCCGGAACGGGGTTAGACGAACAAACGCGCAAACTGCTCGAAACGATTCAACCGGGCGGCATTTGTTTATTTTCGAGAAATATCAGAACAGCCGCGCAAACCAGAAAACTGCTCGATGATGTCCGCGAAAGTTTGCCCGTCGAACCGTTTTTAAGTCTCGATCAAGAGGGCGGCTTGGTTGACCGCCTGCGGCGTATAGTTACGCCGATGCCTTCGGTTAAAGCGATAACTGAAAAAGGAAATCCCGAATTGACGCGCAGACATGCCGAACTCACTGCGGAAATTATTCGAATTCTCGGCTTTAATATGAATTTCGCGCCGGTCGTTGACATAATTGACGAGCGGCGCGAGAAATTTGTCAACGGGCTTTATTCGCGCGGTTTCGGAAAATCGAAAGAAGATGTTATAAATCTCGCCGGACTTTATTTCGACACATTGCAAAAATCGGGCTGTCTCGGAACGATCAAACATTTCCCCGGATACGGCGCGACCGAAACGGATTCGCACGAAGAATTGCCGCAGGTAAATCTTACAACAGAGCAACTTTTTGAAAACGATCTTCTGCCTTATCAAACATTTTTCGCTGAAAAGGACGTTTATGCGGTAATGGTCGGACACGCCGCCTATCCGCAGGTTGGTTTGCAGGAAACTAACGCGCAGGGCAAATTTTTGCCATCTTCGTTGAGTAAAAATTTCATCTTAAAATTGCTTCGCGGCGATTTCGAGTATGAAAATCTGATCTTGACTGACGATCTGGAGATGGGCGCGATCCTCAAAAATTACGGGATCGGGGAAGCCGCGAAAATGGCGATTAACGCTGGAAACGATTGTCTTTTGATTTGCGCAAATGTGGACGCGATGAACGAAGCCTTTGAAAAGGTTCAAACGGCTGTCGAAATCGGCGAGATAAGCCACGAACGAATCCAAGAATCGTTAAACCGCATCGCCAAAATTAAACTCAAACTTTCCCCGCCGCTCGATTTCGACGAAAATCGAATTAGCGAAATTTCTGACGAAATTAAAAAATTAACCGGGATGTGTTAGTCTTTTTATCAACTTTTTCTGGAGGAAAATCTTGTTTAGAAACAAATTTATTACAGCACTTATTTTTTTTACACTCGTATTTTTATTCGCATCAGCCTGCCGGGACCGGACGGGCGGTAATAAACCGTTTGTCATCGCCCTCGACGGTCCGTTTTCAAATCTCGACCCGATCGGTTCGACGACAGTGACTGCAAATGACGAACGTTTGCGGACACTGCTCTTCAATTCGCTGGTTAAAAAGAACGATCAATTCGAATATGTCGGGGAACTAGCCAAAGAAATAAATACGAGCGAAGACGGCTCGACCGTAACCTTTGTGTTGCGCGACGATGTGAAATTTCACGACGGCAAACCAATGACTTCGGCTGACGTCAAATACACTTTTGATAAACTGTTTTCTTCAAACGGCGCGAAGGCTTCGGCATTTTTCGACACGGTTGAAACGCCGTCCGGTAAATCACCTTCAGGAAATTCGGCAAATTCCAATTCAAATTCAAATACCGCATCGCAAACTGAAAAAAAACCGCACATTGTTTCAATCGAAACCCCGGATGAAAAAACGGTTAATGTAAAACTCGCGCGTCCGGCATTAAAAAATCAGCTTTTATCAAATCTTGTTCCCGTAGCAATCATTCAAGAAGGAAGCGAGGTCGGAACTCAGGCGAGCGGCACAAAACCGCCGGTCGGAACGGGACCCTATAAATTCGTCAGTTTCGATACGGTTCAAAATATCGTCGAGGTCGAAAAATTTGCCGATTACTGGGAAGGCGCGCCGTCAATTGAAAAGGTTCAGGTTAAAGGGATTCCCGATGCGAGCGCGCTGCAGGCGGAACTAAAGTCGCAAATCGTTGATCTCGCTCCCGGCGTAACGAATCTTGCCCCGGACACGATTCAAAACTTGGGGCAGGATCAGAATCTAAAGGTGGAAAAATTTAACGGCTCGAATATTCAGTATCTCGGCTTTAACACCGAGGTCGCTCCGCTCAATAATGTAAAAGTGCGCCAGGCGATTGCTTACGCGATTGACCGCAACCGGATCATTAATGATTTGCTTCTCGGACAAGCGACCATCGCTCATTCGATCCTTCCTGAAGAATCCTGGGCTTATAATGCGGGAACGAAATACGATTACGATCCGGCAAAAGCGAAACAGCTTCTTGACGAAGCCGGTTTCAAAGATACCAACGGCGACGGCAAACGAGAGATGCCGCAGATAAGTTTTAAGGTTTCGTCAGGCAACCAGGCAGTCAATCAATACACGCAGATGATTCAAAGCCAGCTTGTTGAGGTCGGTATTCCGGTCGTGATTGATTCGGTCGAATTCCGTACAATGCTTTCGCAGTTGCAGAACGGGCAATACCAGATGACGACCGGGCGTTGGGTCGGAGGCAATCAAGACCCGATTTTTTTGAAAGATTTGTTTGCGTCAACCGAAATTCCGAACGAAAAACGCGCTTCCAGAAACCGCAGCCGTTATTCAAATGCGAAGGTTGACGAGCTTTTAAGCCAGGCACTTAACGAAACCGACCGCGAAAAAGCCAAACAGCTTTATGCTCAAGCGCAGGAGATCATCAGCACGGAAGTCCCGATGCTTCCGCTCTGGTATCCGGCAAATATGGTCGTGGCAAACAAGCGCGTCGAAAATATCAAAGTCAACGCGAGCGGCGATTGGGGTTTTGTCAGAAATTTAACTCTGAAATAAGCAGATTCAAACGATGAAAAAAAGCGGCGATTAATTTTTATGAATCGCCGCTTTTTTATTTTAACCGATTAATGAATCATTCGTCTGAGTTTCGATAAGGGAAAACGAATCAAGAAATTTGTTTATTTTAGTTTTGTTTTTTTCTATCGTTTGTTCCAAATTGTCCGGCTTTTTAATCTCTAATTGGATTATTTGCTGAATAAGTTTTTGCCCCACAACGTAAGCACGATGAATAAGCAGATCGTTATTCGTCTGCTGATAAATAAACTCGACCGCCAAATTTCCGCCAAAATCGAAAACTCTTTCGTTATGAACTTTAATTCCGTCCAGCACATAATCTTTCATCCAAATTCCATAATTTAAACTCAGATCGTTTCTATCCGGTAAAAACCCATTCGGATACTCTCTAACTTCAACCAAATAATAAATTTGATTTATATAGGTTTGATGAATTGTAGATTTCGCTTTTACCGAATCTTCTTCAATTTCAATCTCCGTTATCGTCGGCTCTTTCGGTAAATTTATCCTGAATTTCAAAACCGGGGACACGAATTCTTTCCAATTTTCCGTTTCAACTTTCGGTTTCGGAAGCGGTTTTGTAATGATTCGGAGTTTTCTTTTTGCAGAATCAGCAGATTTTCGCTGACCGTTCACTGTGAGAACACTAATCACAGGAAATAATAAAAGTATGATAAATATTTTTTTCATAAAAGATTCTTGAGGTATTTTCGATTTAAAGCCATTAGAGTTAACTTTTGATTTATTATTTGCCTGAAAAAATTACTACTTCGTTAAGGAAACTCAAAACTTATTTCAAACGTGCGCCAATATCTACATTTTCAGTAAAAGTTGCAATCGCCGGATTTTCGCCTGTTCCGTCCTCCAAACTCGCGGCACAGATCATTCCCTGCGATTCGAAACCACGCATTTTTCTCGGTTTTAGGTTGGCGACGACGACGACCTTGCGACCGATCAGTTTTTCCGGTTCATAGTATTCCGCTAAGCCCGCTAAGATTTGGCGCAGTTTTTCCTCGCCGAGATCAATCTCGAAACGCAGAAGCTTGTCGGCATTCGGAACTTTTTCCGCGACTTTGATCTCTCCGACGCGGAGTTCAACCTTTGCAAAATCTTCAATCGAAATATAATTATCTTCTTCGGATTTTTCTTCGGCTTCTATTTTAATTTCATTCTGTTTTTCTTCTACAGTCTTCTGACTTCCGTCTTTTATCTTCTCTTTTTCTATTTCCGTCATAACTTTATTTTTATCAATGCGCGGAAAAACCGCTTCGGTTTCGCCGATCTCGATTCCCTCTTCTAATTCTCCGTATTTCAGATTTTCGGGATTGAACTGTGAAACATCGGCTGACAAACCGATCTGAACATAAATCTTCTGCGCCGATTCGGGCATTACCGGATAAAGCAAAACGCACAACCAGCGCAGTGTTTCCGCCGCGCGGTATAAAACGGCGTTTAATGTTTCGGTCTGATTCTCGTCTTTGACGAGTTCCCAGGGCTTCGAATCGGTGATCATTTTGTCAATCCGCCCGATCACGTTCCAGAGCGTTTCGAGAGCCTGAGAAAATTCGAAATTATCGAATCGTCTTAAAAATTCATTTCTCGCGTGTTCCAAAGCGGAAACAATTTCCTGTTCGTCCGCGTTTATCCCGGCGCGTTTGGCAAAAATGTAATTTTCCTCGCCGATCTTTCCGTTCGGAATTTTCCCTTCGCGGTATTTGCGAATCATGGAAAGCGTGCGCGAAGAAAGATTGCCGAGACCGTTTGCCAGATCAGCCGTCGCTTTTTCGATTAATTTTTCGTAGCTGAAATTTCCGTCCTGACCGAAAACCATCTCGCTTAAAAGAAAATAACGAAGAGCGTCGGTTTGAAAATGTTCGTGCAAAACATCGAGTTCGATCGTATTGCCGAGAGTTTTTCCCATCTTCCGCCCGTTCGCGTCGAGCCACATTCCGTGCGCGTAAACCGTTTTCGGCAGATCAATTCCGGCGGCTTCTAAAAACGAGAACCAGTAAACCGTGTGAAAACGCAGAATGTCTTTGCCAACGATATGCACGGCATTTTCCCAGTATTTTTCAAAACCGATTTTTTTTCGCTTTTCGTTTCCGTAACCGATCGCCGTGATGTAATTGGAAAGCGCGTCCATCCAGACATACATCACGTGATTTTCGTCGCCCGGAACGGGAACGCCCCAACTTACCGATTTTTTCTCGCGCGAGATCGAAAGATCTTGCAGTCCTCCGCGAATAAATGACAAAACTTCATTTTTTCTCGATTCGGGTCGAATCAGATTTTTATTATTTTCGATCTTTTCGATCAAAAATTCGTCAAAATCCGAAAGCCGAAAAAAATAGCTTTCTTCGGAAACTTTGTCGAGCGGACGTTCATGAACTTTGCAGAACGGAATATCCGAGCCATCGGACGTAAAGTATTCATCTTCGGTTTTATAAGCCGCGCACGGAGCGCAAAACCAGCCTTCGTAATGACCTTTATAAATCGTGTCGTTGCCTTTCGGCGTTTTATTCGACGCGATTTTTTGCCAGAGATTCTGCACCGCTTCGTAATGAAAAGGCTCGGTCGTCCGCATAAAAATGTCGTAATCGGTGAGACCGAAATCGGCGAACATTTTTTTGAGTTCGCCGGAAATATAGTCCACCTGCTCTTTCGGCGTGCGGTTCGCTTTTTCCGCCGCGCGCTGAATATTCAAGCCGTGTTCGTCCGTCCCGGTGAGAAAAAAAGTGTCGAATCCGCGCTGGCGTTTATGTTTCGCTATCGCATCAACGACGATCGTCGTGTAGAGATGTCCGAGATGCGGCAAACTGTTCGCATAATAGATCGGAGTCGTTATATAAAAAGTTTTCATAAATTCAAAAAATAAAAGTGTAGCGTGTAAAACGATTTTTTTCTACACGCTGCACTAAATTTATGAGCCGCAAAAAAGCACAAAAGATTCAAATTGTTTTTCTGATTTTTGTGCTTTTTGAGCAATTTTTTGGCAAATTTTCGCTCACCGCGAATCTTCTGCCGATCAGTAATTATTTTTCATTCGCATTAATCGCGTTAATCGCGGCTAAATTCTCATCACTTGCCGAAACGTTTTTTGTCCGCGGCTGAAAATTCGTCAGTGTCGTTATATCTCGGCATTTCAGCGGAATTGGCGATTTTAACGCCGATGGCGAGGGCGTATTCGGCTTCCTGGATCATCGCCGAAATGTCCCACCAATCGTAAAATTCGTCAGACGGCTGATGATAATGATTGGCATTGTAGCCGTTAAAAAATTTCTCCGCTTCTCCGCTTAGAGGTTTTGAAAATTCACTCCCGTGCTGAATGGAAACCGCCGGAACGCCGACCTTTGCGAACGGGAAATGATCCGAACGGAAAAAGAACCCCTGTTCGGGTCGGTCGTCGCCTTTGACGGTCAAACTTCTTTCTTCAGCAACGGCGTTTATAAATTCCATCAAGGTCGAACGATCCGCGCCGAGCGGTTTGAAGTCTTTCGTTTTTCCGAAAAAATTCACTCCGTCAATATTTACATTGGCAACCGTTTTTGCGAGCGGAACCAGAGGATTCTGGGCGTAGAATTCCGCACCGAGCAGACCTTGTTCTTCGGCGGTCGGAAAAAGGAAAAGAAACGAGCGTTTCGGTCTCTGTTTTTTCGGCATTTTCGATAAAACTTCGGCAATTCCGAGCGTCGCCGACACGCCCGAAGCATTGTCATACGCACCGTTGTAAATTTTATCAGCGTTTTTATCGGCTTCCCCGACTCCGAGATGATCCCAGTGCGATGTATAGATCACATATTCGTTCTTTAATTTCGCATCGCTTCCTTCGACGATGCCTACGACGTTCGGCGATTCGAAACTTTTTGTTTCGCTTCTGATGTCAACTTTTACTTTCAAGCCGGTTTTAACGGGCTTGAAATCGCGCGATCCGGCTTTTTTGCGTAAATCATCCAAATCCAACTTCGCACTCATTAAAATTTTATTTGCCGTTTCGTTCGTCGCCCACGATTTCAAATTCAAAAACGGCATTTTACTGTTTGCATCACGGGCAAGTTCATAACGCCAGCCGCCATTCGATGTGCGGACGACATTCCAGCCGTAACCGGCGGATTCATTCGTGTGAATCAAGACCACACCCGCCGCCCCGCGCCGCGCCGCTTCTTCAAATTTATATGTCCAACGCCCGTAATAGGTCAGAGCTTTTCCGCCGAAAAGATTCGGTTCTTTCTCGGACGCGGGCGGATCATTGACCATAATCATCAAAACTTTTCCGCGAAAATCTTCCGGCTTTCCTTTGTAATCGTTCCAGTTAAAAAGCGGCGCGTCTATGCCGTAGCCCATAAAAACGATTTCAGCATCAATCGAAACCAGCGGTTTTTGCGCGTCGGTAAATCCGACCCAATTATCGCCGAATTCGTAGCTTTCTTCACCGACAATCAATTTTGTTTCGGGATTTGTTTTTGTTCCAAAAAGTTTGACATTTTGAAAATAGGAATTTTTATTGGCGGGTTTCACCCCGATAGTTCTTAACTGGTTAGCTATATATACGGCGGCTTTTTGATCGCTCGGACTGCGACCGGCAAATTCGTCAGCCGAAAGTTTCTTAACGCGCTCTTTCATTTTCGCAGCGTTAAATTTAGATGTGTAATCGGTTTGACCGAATAAAAAAGCCGGAAAAACCAAAATTAAAATTAATAACAAAGCAGTTTTTATATTCATCCTTCATCCCTCATCCTTCATCCCTTTATAAGACTCATCGCTTCGGCGCGTGTCCGCGCGTCTTTTCTGAAACCGCCGAGAACAGTCGAAGTAATTGTTTTCGAGCCGGGCTTTTTCACGCCGCGCAAGGTCATACAGGTATGCTCGGCTTCCATCACGACCATCACGCCGAGCGGATCCAACTCTTCATAAAGCGTGTTGGCGATCTCCTGCGTCAGACGCTCCTGCACCTGAAGACGTTTAGCGAAAATTTCCGCGACCCGCGCGAGTTTCGACAGACCGACGATCCGACCGTTTTTCGGAATATACGCAATGTGACATTTGCCGACAAACGGCGCGAGATGATGTTCGCAGACCGACGCGATGGAAATATCTTTGACAATCACCATCTCATCGTGCGAATCGCCCGGAAGCGGAACGATTTCCGTTTTCGCGTCTTGCCACATTCCCTCGGTCAGCTCGGCATAAAAATCCGCGACGCGCTCCGGTGTTTTTCGCAAACCTTCGCGTTCCGGGTCTTCGCCGATGCCTTCAAGCATCAAGCGCACACCCGCCGCGATCTTTTCAATATCAACTTTTTTCCTTTGTTTTTTAGCCAAGATATTTTTTGTTTTAAAATTCTATTTTTTTTAAAATTTCTCTTTCAATTTCGCGTAGAGACTTTTTTGATTTTACAGCAAAATCACGCATTTGGTCATATTCGGGCTTTGCATTGATGATTTTACCGTTATATTTCGCAATTTTTACGTCAACCGCGCCGAATTCGATTTCGATTTTTTTGACTTCCCTTTCGAGACAATTCCTTTCGATTTCTGAAATGCGAATACCGAGCGTCGAAGTTTCGCTGTAAAGCAGTTCTTCAAAAACTTCACTTTTTTCGCCTTCGCTTAAAATAGAAATCATCACCGCCGGACGATTTTTTTTCATCTGAATCGGCGTAAACCAGCAATCCAACGCGCCGAGGTCGAAAGCTCGTTCCATCACAAAACCGAGGATTTCGGGTGATATATCGTCGAGATTGGTTTCGATAAGAACTAAGTTTTTGGTTTTTGGTTTTTGGTTTTTGGTTTTTGGGAAATATTCTTCTCTCGTCCCTCGTCCCTCGTCCCTCGTCCCTAAAATCAGTCTCAAAACATTCGGAAAATCCTGATAATCTCGTGTTCCCGCTCCGTAAGCCGTCCGTTCGAACTTCATTTCGGGTATTTGACCGAATTCATCGCAGACTGTCGCAATTATCGCCGCCCCGGTCGGCGTGATGAGTTCGCCTTCGATGTCGGTCGAATAAACCGGAATGTTTTGCAATAGTTCGGCGACCGCGGGCGGCGGAACGGGAAATTTGCCATGCGCCATTTTGACAAAACCGCTTCCGACGTGAATTTTTGAGCATGCGAATTTTTCGATTTCCAGAATTTCAAAACCGGCACACGCGCCGACGACATCAATGATCGCGTCCATCGCGCCGACTTCGTGAAAATGCACTTTTTCGATCGGGATGCCGTGAACCTTCGCTTCGGCTTTTGCCAAATTTTTGAAAATCCCGACAGATCTTTCTTTGATTTTATCTGAAAGTTGCGATACGGAAATAATTTTTTCAATGTCCGAAAGATGACGATGCGTGTGCTCGTGCGGAACTTTGACTTCGGCGTGAAGCGCGGAAATTCCCGATTTGTCTCTGGTCGAAAATTCGATCTCGAAACCGGAAATATCAAGCAGTTTTATTTGCTCGATCAATTCATTTTCATCAACTCCGAGCGCGACGAGAGCCGCAACAATCATGTTGCCGCTCGCACCGGCGAAGCAATCGAAATAAAGAGTTTTCATAGATGTTAGATGTTAGATGGCAGATGTCAGAAATGCAATTCTGTAACTGACATCTAACATTTGATACTCGACAACTCCGGTAAAATCTCGCCCGCTTTTCCCCGAATTGAAAAATCGCAGAATTCGGCAAGCGGCGTTTGTTCGGGGTTTATCTCGACCAGACATGCGCCGGAGTATTTTGCGATTTCAGCCAGACCGATTGCCGGATAGACGATTGCCGAAGTTCCGACGATAAAAAACAAATCGCATTCGCGCGATTTCTGCTCGGCTTTTTGGAAAATTTCGAACGGCAGAAGTTCGCCGAATAGCACGACATCGGGACGAACTCTCGCCCCGCATTCGTCGCAAAATTCGGGCGTGTGCGGCACATCTTCCGGTTTCATCCGAAATCGTTTTTCGCAATTTGGGCAATAGGAACGGCTGACGTTGCCGTGCAGTTCCAAGACATTTTTTGAACCCGCACGCTCGTGCAAACCGTCAACATTCTGCGTGATGAGCGTAAATTCTTTGAACCTGTTTTCCCAATCGGCAAGCGTAAAATGCGCCGGATTCGGCTGGCAGTCTTTATAAAGCCCCCGCCGGTAATCGAACCATTCCCAAACTTCTTCGAGATTTTCCCGCGCCATCCTAGCGGATGAGATTTGGTCAAACGGCATCCCCTTCCAGACCGGGCTTTCGCCGCCGCCGCGAAATGTCGGAATGCCCGATTCGGCGGAAACGCCCGCGCCCGTCAGAACGCAGACTTTTTTCGCCGAACCGATAATTTCCAACAAATTTTTCGGAAACTCCATTTTTTTAAATTAGACTTTTTTTCGGGAAATAAAAAATTCGGAGATCAAATTTAAATATTTTTACGGCAGAATTCGATTTTTTTTTCGAGTTCGGAAAATATCGGTTCATCAAAACTTGTCAAAACGTTTTTATTTCTAAGACTATCGAAAATCTGCCGGCTTTTCTCGAAATGATCGAGTGCTTTTTTCCAGTTCGTTTTATTGTTCCCGTTTTTTGCCACCTCGAAATAATTGTTTCCCAGAAATTGCATCATTACACCTTGATACCGAACGAGTTTCATATCTTCGGGATCGGCGGCTGACAATTGGCGGTAATTTTCAAGCACGTCATTTGCCGATTCTATCGCCGCAGAAAATTTTTTTGCCGCAAAATACGCTTCGCTTATTCTTTTTCCCGTATTTGCCAGATCGGTTTTTATCCCGAAATTCTTATCGTCAATTGAGGCGAGCTGTTTCTGTATTTCGAGTGCCTGAAGAAAATATTCGATACCTTTCCCGCTTTCACCTTTATTGATGTAGAGATCGCCCAGAACATTTTTATTTATTGAATGGTCGCGCCGGATATGAAAATTGAGCGGATCGGCTTGGACGAGTTTTTCGCTGATCTGTTCCGCTTTTTCTAGATTTGTCTGAGCCTCTCTCCATTGTTTCTCCCATGAATAATTCTCACCGCTTTTTAAATATAGATTCATCAGTGTTCTTTGAGTCAGATAATTGTTCGCATCTTGTTCCGCGAGCGGTTGGATCAGTTCGATTCCCTTCTTGTATGTTGCCGTTGCTTCGTCAGGACGGCTATCCCAGCTCAATGCCTCGCCGATTCGTGCTAAGAGAGTCGCCAGCCGGACTTTCAGCCGGATGCTTTCCGGCGTTTGTTCATGCAGTCTTTCAAAAATTTGCCTTGCCTGTTCGTATTTTTCCAAAGCTGTTTTATTATCGCTGTTCCAGAAAAAAACCGAACCGATCAATTCAAAAACTACGGCTTGTTCAAAAAGTATTTCGTCACTTTCGGACTTTTGAGCGATCAGTTCATTTAAGATCGCCATGCTTTCGTCAAACCGCGCCGTAGCTTCGGTCGTGTTTCCCATCCACCATTGAACGTCGCCGGAAAGAGCGAGATTGCGGGCAAACCCGAGTCTTTGTTCGTGATCGTTCGGGGTTTTATTTATCAAATCGAGTCTTATTTCTCTCGCTTTAAGATAGCTTTTCAACGCGCCTTCGAGGTCGCCTAAATTTTGCTGGGAAGGATTGCCCTGTAAATTTCCGACTTTTTCATAAGCCGCCGCCAGTTCAAGTTGAAGTTGGAGATTATCTTCCGCTTCGACTGACAGTTTATCGAGATATTCGAGCGCGCGTTTGACCAAAAGTTCGCGGGCTTTTGACGAACCGGGTAAATTTTCAATCTCGGGGCTAATCTCGAACAAAAATGTATTGGCGATCTGTCTGACTTCGTTAAAACGCTTTTCGGCTCGCCGTGCTTGCCAGATCGTCGAGATGATTCCGCCGATCAAAATTAAAAATATGAGTCCCACGGTTGCGACACCGAGTTTGTTTCTTTTTATAAATTTTGCAGACCGGTATGCAAATGTATCCGGTCGCGCCAAAACCGGCAAGCCATTCAAATGCCGCCGAATATCTCCAGCAAATTGTTCGACCGAACTGTATCGCCGTTCGGGTTCTTTTTTGAGAGCTTTGAGAATGATGTTATCCAAATCGCCCTGCAATTTGGTCAGCGAAAACGGGCGTGTAACTTTTGATTTGAAAGCGTCTGACGAAGTTTCATTCGATGAAATTTGTACCTTTTGCGTGGATCTAACTTCGCTCGGTTTCAAAGGGTCGGTCTCATTTATCAAATCAATAAATTCTTTTTTGCCGGATTTTTTTTCAAACGGTCGGCTGCCGGTCAAAAGTTTGTAAAGGATCACGCCGAGACTGTAAATATCGGTCGCGGTTGAAACGCTTTCGCCGCGCATCTGCTCAGGACTGGCATATTCGGGAGTCATCGCGCCGAGCCTTGTGATAGTTTGAGATTCCGCATTTTCCTGTTCAACGGAAAGCAGTTTTGAAATTCCGAAATCAAGTAATTTGGGAAGACCGTCGGCGGTTATCAAAATATTCGACGGTTTCAAATCGCGGTGAACGATCAGTTTTCCGTGGGCGAATGCCACCGTTTCGCAGACTCTTAAAAAAAGTTCGAGTCTTTCACCTAGATCGAGCCGCTTTTCATCGCAAAATTTATCAATCGGAACGCCCTCGACATATTCCATTGCCAGAAACGGAATTCCGTCATCGGTCGTTCCCGCATCGAGCAGATGAGCGATATTCGGATGATGAAGCGTGGCTAAAATCTGACGTTCGCGCTGAAAACTGCGGCGAATATTTTGAGTATTGAGTTCACGGCGAAGGAGTTTCAAAGCTACTTTTTGAGTAAATTTTCCGTCGGTGCTTTTTCCGAGAAAAACCGCGCCCATTCCGCCGATTCCAAGTTCGCCGATAACGGTGTAATTGCCGATCTTTTCATTCGCCTTTAACTTCCTTTCGCCGCGCCCATTTTCTAATAAAACGGCGGAAACCGCGACCGCCGAATCTTTGAGAAAATTGTCGGAAATTTCTTCGTATCGCAGTAAGGATTTTAATTCCCTGCGAAGTTCCGGCGAATCTACGGAGGCTATGAAATCGGCTCTTTCCGCCGGCGGCAGATCGAGGCATTGGTTTAAAAGCTCATCTATTTTTTTCCAGTTTTCAGCTTGCATAACTGAATTTAAACGCGGTAATTAAAACAAAAACCCGACATATTCAGGTTTTATCCAGCTCCGACAACAGCCAGAGTCTTGCCTTTCTCCACTCGCGTTGAATTGTGCGGGTTGAAACGTTCAACATATCGGCAATTTCTTCTTCGTTTAATCCGCCGAAAAATTTCAGTTCGACGATTTTCGATTTTCGTTCATCGAATTCCGCTAATTTTTCAAGGGCTTCGTCCAGAGCCAGCAGATCGGAAGCGCGTTCTTCGGTTGAAATATTTACATCGTCAACCGAGAGTCGGATCGCCGAACCGCCGCGTTTGCCGGTAAAATGCGCGCGCGCGTGATCTATCAAAATCCGCCGCATTATGGTTGCCGCGACGCCGAAAAAATGCGCTCGATTTTGCCACTCGACATTATTTTGATCCACCAATTTTAAGAATGCTTCGTGAACAAGTGCGGTCGGCTGAAGCGTGTGATCGGAGCGTTCCCGGCTCAAAAAAATCCGCGCCTGACTTTTTAATTCGTCATAGATCAGCGCAAAAAGCTTTTCAGCCACCTTTTTATCGCCGTCATTCCAACTCTTTAAAAAATCGGTAACGTCATGTTCCATACGTTTTACAAAGATAAAAATTTCGGGTTTTGATTTTTCATATTATACGAAAATTACTGCGATTCTTTAAATTTTTGTCGTGATTTTTATCAAATCCTCGCGTTAGCCAATAGAAACGATTTTTATTGGAGGAAAAAGGATGAGAAAGATTTTTTATTTGCCGATGATTTTTTTGATGATTCTTCCGCAGGTTTTCGCAATGTCGGGTAAATTCGATCTGACTTTCGGCAGCGGCGGAAGGTTTCACTCCGCCGCGTTTGATCCGCCGCTTTATTCGGTCGAAGATATGGCGATACAAGCTGACGGAAAGATCGTCATCGTCGGTCATCGTTCGGAAAACGGAACCAGCGCGTCGGATTTTTTTGTCGCGCGATTCAATCGAAACGGCAGTTTCGATACGACTTTCGGCAACGGAAACGGCTTTGTGATGACCGATACTCATCCCACCAGCGGTTCGACTTACAACAGCGATCACGGTTACGCCGTCGCCATTCAGAACGACGGGAAGATCGTCGTTGCGGGCAGTGGTTTCGGAAATGCGGCGACCGTTATCAGGTATAATTCGGACGGAACTCTCGATCCGAGTTTCGGCGGCAACGGAATTGCCGGACGAAATCTTTCGACGACTCACGGAACTGTGGCTTACGATATGGTCATTGCGCCGAACGGCGAGATCGTTCTGGTCGGAACGGTCGGAAGCACGAGCGGATCTGATTCCGCCGTGATCCGACGGATCGAACGCCCGGACTCTGACAGCGCAGGTTTCAAATAACAGTAATGTTTTTAACAGCGTCGCAGTTCAGGCTGATGGAAAAATAGTAGCGGCGGGAAGTATGTGGATTTCCGGTAACCCGAACGGAATCGGGATGTCAGTCAAAAGGTATAATTCCGATTTGACTCTTGACACAACCTTCAACGGCGGCGGAACATTAGAAATTCAGTTTACAAACGGAACGGACATCGCAAATTCGGTCGCGCTGCAAAATGACGGCAAGATCGTAATTGCCGGCTACTCCGATTCCACATCTTCTCCGCCGGACATTTCACTTGCCCGTCTCAACTCGAACGGAACTTTTGACAATTCTTTCGGCAATAATGGAATCGTAATTGCGAATGTTGGAAATGGAAATGATGTATCCGATG
>JBGTSF010000006.1:80492-104943 GCA_041940425.1 Pyrinomonadaceae bacterium | reverse complement strand
AAAACTCCTCTCTTTTAATTACTTTATTTATACAGTTTATTGAATTGAACAGATTGTTACTGAATATACTGCAAACGGGAAAAGACGCAGTATATCACCGGACGGTTTGTTTCTGCAAAAACTTTTGACGGAAAACTCGCGCCGGGCAAAGGATTTTATACGGTAATCGTCGTGCCGTCAAATTTCGTCAGCGAAAAACCGTTAAAAATTTCGTTGTAGCAATTTTTCTGATCTTTTAAAACGCTGAGGGCGACCGCCTCGCCGAGCCTTAAAGATTCCGTGCCGTCCGAACGCCAGTGAACTCCGGCGATATTGCGTCCGAGCGCGACGTTCGAAGCGATTTTATTCAATTCCCCGCCGACCGTTAAAGTATCGCCTCCCGTGTATGGCACTAAACTCTGTCCCGCCGCATCCGGCACGACCGGATTTTGAATGACGAAATTTTCATCGAACCACGCTTTGAGAATTGTAACGCACGCGCCGGCAACCGTCGCGTGTCCCGCGCCGTAAGCCGGATGCGTCGGGCTTCCTTCGGGAAAAGCCATCGGCAAAAATGCGTTTCCGGCGGGCATATATCCGCCGAGCCGCGTCTTTGTCGAAAGCGATGTGAGAATCTCCGTATGAACGGGATAATTCGCGCCGTGATACAGCGTGCGGTCAACTCTTTCGCCGAAAACTTCCGGTCGAAGCCGTCGGTGAACAAACCATTTTTGATTCCAGACGGCTTTCAGAGCGCGTGTCGAAACCTCGCATAAAAGCGTGGCGATGTGCGGTCCGCCGAATGTGCCGAAACCGTCCTGCGTCGCCGAATTGTTATACGGATTTCCCGCGTCGAACGGAAAACCCAATCCCGCCATTACCAGAAACGCCTGAAAATACGCCTGAAACAAAACGTCTATGTGAACCCATTCGCCGATGTCGCGCCCGTTTCGCATATAGCGCGGTGTCGGATCGTAAATTCCTGCGCTCGACGGCGTTACGCCGTTCTGCACCGAAAGCCAGTTATCGAAATCGGTCATATAATCCTGCCCGCCGCTGTCCGCGCCGAGAACGGTTCTAATTTTTTGACTGATCTCGTTCGCGCCGAAAAAGCACGAATGATAAAAAAACTGCGACAAGTATGGTCCCGCCTTGTCGCCCGCCGTCAGACCGCGAAAAAGGAGAGCGGGCGTAACCTGCCCGTTCGAGTTTTTCGCGCCTTTAAAATCCGCGCCGAACAGATTGAGATCGGCGGCGGCGGCATTGGCGATAGGATTTGTTTCATATTCGGAAAATGGAACGTCGCGCAGAAGTGCCATCCAGTAATTTTCGGCAATCTCGGCGGCTTCCTCACGGCTCGCAAAAGCGGGCGCGGGCGGCTGTATAAAACTGAACGAATCTTTCCCTTCCATATCGAACGCCAAACCCGATTGCGGATTGATCAATTTCCGGTCGCCGCCCAAAGGAATCTGTTCAAATGTGTTGGGATTTCCCGTTCTGAGCGCATCCAAAAGCGCAGTGTAAGTCGAAAGAACGACTTCGCCGTTCGATTGATGCGGCAGACCTTTCGTGTAACTGCCGATCTTGTTCGGATATAGATTCTCATCGCCGTTGTTCGGACGATTAAAAAGCGGCGGGACGGGCTGAAAATTATTTTGCGCCGTATTGATGCGAAGCTGTAGGCAAGCCGTCGCACGCTGTTGATAAAAAGTATTAGTTTGACCGCGCTGACCTAAAACCTTCGATTTCGGATCAACGAGCGGTGCGGCTGTTCCAACGGCGGCGGCGGCAATCGCCGTTTTGCCGATATTGCCGACAAATTTTCGTCTGGTTACTTTTGATGATTTTTTTTCGTGTGATTTTTCGTCGGAACTTTTGTTTTGCATAAAACCTCAACAGCCATTTTTAACTTGGTATGAAACAGAAAATTATAAAAGCCCGCGTTTTCTGGAAAACGCCAAACTTCCAATATTTTCCTCCGTGAATTTATAAATCTGCCGCTTGCTCGAATGTGAATCGAAACGAATGCGTCTAAAAGGATTATGCCGTGCGTTTCGAAAGGTGAATGGCAAATTATATCATTTTATTTGCCGTAGTTTGCAAGAATTTTAAAATTATTTTCGCCGCAACTACCGTATAAAACGCTTATTTGCTACCGATTTTTGGTAAATGCTAAGATAAATTTTCATTTATGGAATTAGCAGTCGAAAAATACAAGGTCGAAAACGAACCTTACTATCTCCCGATCAAACAAGAGGTCGAACTTTTCGAAGCGGCTTATGCGGCGACGCTTCCCGTGATGCTCAAAGGTCCGACCGGCTGCGGCAAGACGCGGTTTGTCGAATATATGGCGTATAAAATGAAACGCCCTCTGATCACGGTCGCCTGTCACGAAGATCTGTCGGCGACCGATCTGGTCGGCAGATTTCTGCTCGAAGGCGAGGAAACCGTCTGGCACGACGGACCTCTGACGACCGCCGTGCGTTCGGGCGCGATCTGTTATTTGGATGAAGTCGTCGAAGCGCGAAAAGATACGGTCGTCATCATTCATCCTTTAACGGATGACCGACGGCGTTTGCCGATTGAAAAACGCGGCACGGTCATCGAAGCGCCGCCCGAATTTATGCTCGTCGTGTCCTACAATCCGGGCTATCAATCAATCTTAAAAGATTTAAAGCAGTCAACGCGCCAGCGTTTTGTCGCCATGGAATTCGATTATCCGAACGCCGAAGACGAAACCGAGATCGTCGCAAAAGAAGGCGGCATCGAAGAAGCAACCGCCGCCGATCTCGTCAAGATCGGACAAAAAATCCGCAACCTGCGCGGTCACGGTTTAGAAGAAGGCGTTTCGACCAGACTTTTAATTTACGCCGCGCAAATGATCGCCAAGGGAATTTCGCCTGTAGATGCGGCGGAAGTCGCGCTCGTTTCGCCGATCACCGACGACAGAGAATTGCAGAGAAGCATCCGCGAGATCGTCACGACGATCATCTAAAATATATTGGCGCAGATACAAACAAAAGTGTATTCTGATTTTGCTATGAATACTGTTAGAGCCTACGAAGAAGTAATTGATTTCATCGCCGCCGGAACGACTCCGCAGAACGTGATTGATTTTCGCCCGTCGGAAGCGGCGCAAGAGCGCGTCGAAGATTTGCTGGAGCGCGAAAAAGACGGCAAATTATCGTCCGCCGAAAAATCGGAACTCGATCATTATCTGCAAATCGAACATCTGATGCGTCTCGCCAAAGCGCGCGCACGCGACTTTTTGAGCGATGAGTAGGATCAGTTCCGATATTCGGGAGATTGTCGCCGCCCGCGCTCACTACGTCTGCGAATATTGTCTGATCGCTGAAGCCGACGCTTTTTTCAGATTTCAGATCGAACATATCATCAGCCGCAAACACGGCGGCACTTCGGAAATTGAAAACCTCGCGCTCGCCTGCGTTTTCTGCAATCGTCATAAAGGCAGTGATATCGCTTCTTTGAAACCCGGAACGGGTGAATTGGTTCAGTTTTACAATCCGCGCACGATGCGCTGGCGCGAGCATTTTCGATTAAACGAAGTTTTTATCGAACCGCTCACCGACATTGGCGAAGCAACCGTCAGAATTCTGCAAATGAATCATGACGACCAAATTTTAGAACGCATAGTGTTATACCGGCGCGGACGTTATCCGGGCAAAAACGCGCAACTGCTTATTACGGAACATTAAATTTTCGGTTTTTTCCGACGATAGAAAATTACAGAGAAGCATCCGCGAGATTGTTACGACGATCATCTGAAAAGCCGTTAAATCTTAAACGAAAAATAATTCCGCATAAATCATTTATGCGGAATTATTATTTGCCGCCGCAAAAACGCAAACAGTGATAGTTATTGACTTTCTTAAAAATCAAGAGTAAAAATAACGTCATAAACTAAAACTAAAAAGTTCGCCGCCTTTGTAAACAAAACTAAGAGGAGTGCCGATATGAATGAGGAAGTTCAATCGCCAGCGACGACCTCAATGAAGGTCGGTTTTATATTTGTGATTGTCATGGGTGTGGCAATGCTTGTATCCGTCATTTGTTTCTACGCCACAAACCAAAAAGAATTTTTCTTCCAAATGCTCCAGATTATCTTAGGACTCTTCGTTGTTATTTCCGCTTACGGCGTTATAGAAGGCTTGGTTAACATTGCACGAGCGACATCCCGGGATAGGGAGAGCATTTACGTAGTTTCAAACGTCATCTTACTGTTGGCATTTTATGCCGCATTCACCTTCATGTCAGTTAATGAGTTTATCCCGCAATGGCATTTTCCGTGGATAGTAGCTGTGGGATTCTTGATTTACTCTACAATTTTATCAATGGCGCATGACTCTCTGATCGAGGAAGGAACATCCGCCATCAAACAATTCTTTTTTATTGCGCTCGGTTCAGCCGCGCTTACCTGGGGGCAAATCGCTCTGGTTGATTATTTGGATACATGGGTATTTCTTATGATCGGTCCGATTCCTATACCGCTTTTGGGAATTACGGTTGTTTTAACCGGCTTGGTCGGCGCGTGCTGTATACTTTTAACCGTTTCAGCGATTGTCTTTCACGCATTACGGCTGGCGTATTCCGTGGAATGACGGCGGTAGCTTAATTTACGACGAGACTCTTAATTTTCGATAATTCGAAAATTCAAATTGTTTGATACCTTCAATGTCGGTAATAAATGCTATTCCGATTCATATAAAGGCGAACTTGTTTTAAAGTAGTAGTAAAAATGAAAATCAAGATAATTCCCTACGACGAAAAATACGCCGCAGAAACCGTAAAGATGTGGCGCGAGAGCAAGGAGAAAGCGCTCGGGCAAAAAGAGATTCACGATTTCGAAGATCATCTGAATTTCCTGAAAACCGTTCTCGTCAAAGAAAACGAGGTCTTTCTCGCAGTTGACGAAGCGAATGAAAGAATTGTCGGCATTCTGGCGGTCGAGGGCGAGCATCTCAACCAGCTTTACATCCATAATGATTATCAAAACAAAGGCATCGGCGCGCGGCTCTTGAATCTCGCCAAAGAAATGTCCGATACGCTGCGGCTTTTTACATTCGAGATCAACAAAAACGCGCAAGGATTTTACGAAAAACACGGCTTCAAAATTATCGGTCGCGGTTTTGAAAATGAAGAAAATCTGCCCGATATTCTTTATGAATGGAAAAACCCGTAAACTTATCTCTCAACGATTATCCGCCGAAAAATGAATATCAAAATCCGCCGCTTTGAACTTTATGTTTTATATCCCGTATAAACATTTAATATAAGTGAAATTCAAAGCCGGACATTGCTGCGGGAAGACTTCGCAAACTCCCTTAGCGGCGAAGTGTGTTCGTTTTACGGAAGAATTCTTACGTTTTCGCCGACGATCACGCGCGAATTTGTTTTCTCTGATCCGGCAGTTATTCGAGAAAGAGAGGTGTTTTTAAAATGAACAAATTAAAATTTTTGGCTTTTTTGTTGTTATTTATACCGTTGTTTTTCCAAACCGCTTTCAGCCAATCCGCAAAGGCGAAACAGATAGACGATTTCATCGCGCCGTTTGCCAAAGCCGGACATTTTTCGGGCGTCGTTTTGGCTTCGGAAAACGGCAAAGTGATTTACGAAAAAGCCTTCGGAATTGCCAATGCCGATTTTAAGATTCCGAATCAGACGAACACGCGCATCGGCATCGCTTCGATCACCAAGCCGATGACTTCGGTAATTTTGATTCGCCTGATC
The DNA here is from genome assembly GCA_041940425.1 of Pyrinomonadaceae bacterium. Lineage (GTDB taxonomy): Bacteria > Acidobacteriota > Blastocatellia > Pyrinomonadales > Pyrinomonadaceae > DATHTS01. Next base: position 99,216 of record JBGTSF010000006.1, on the reverse strand, counting down.
GAAGAAAAGAAGATCGCGCTCGACGACAAATTGAGCAAATATATTCCCGATTTTCCGAGCGGCGATAAGATTACTATCGAGATGCTGGGACGGCATCGTTCGGGCATCCTGCACCGCGTGATGCCGCCCGAACAGGAATCCGTTAATTACACTTCCGCCGAATTTATCGAAAAAGTAAAGCAGGCAAAACTCGCCTTTGAACCCGGAACTCAGCGTCTTTACAGCTCCGGCGGCTACGCGGTTTTGGCGCGCGTTTTGGAGATCGCTTCGGGAGAATCTTACGCACGGCTTTTAGACGAATATGTTTTCGCGCCCGCCGGGATGACCGATTCGCTCGATTTTAACGGGCAGATGATTATGCAACGCCGAGCGCAGGATTATTTTCTCACGCCCGAAGGAATCATCAACGCGCCGCTTAAAGATTATTCGTTCTTGGTCGGCGCGGGTTCGGTTTTCAGCACGGCGCGTGATGTCTATCGGTTCGGCGAAGCCGTTCTCGACGGCAAATACGGCGCGACGGCGAAAGCGAATCTAATCGGTGAAAAGACGATCAGCGGAAGCGGCAGAACAAACGGGCATCGGGCGTATTACGAAATCGAAAAGGACAAAAAATACGGCTACGTCGTGCTTTCGAATCTTTCGTCCGGCGCGTTCGATATGATCTCGCAGGGCTTGACCGACATTATGCAGGAGAAGGAATTGTCGGTCAAAAATTTTACCGCGCCGAAAATCATTCCTAATCCGAACAAAAATCTGGAAGAATTTCAGGGAACTTATAAACGTGATGACGGCGGCAGTTTTACAATCGTTCTGAAAAACGGCTTTCTTCAATCGGGCGACATCAAACTCTATCCGACCAAGCCGGACTGCTTTTTCGATTACGCATTTTTCGGCGATGTCTGTTTTAACCGCGACGATGGAAAAAAAATCAAGGAACTAAGCTGGAAAGGATTTAATTTTAATCTGACGGGCGTTAAGCAGTAAAAAATAAATAAAAAGAAATGATTTGCAGACCGCTTCGTGCAGTGTGCGGATCGGTTTGTGCAATCAAAAAATCTTTTGTATATTGTGGCAGAAAGAATTTTCGACCGGATTACTTCCTAAAAACAGACAAATATAAACCCGAAATTTATGCCGAATAAACAAAACCGCCGCGAGTTTCTGAAAATCCTGGGCGCGAGTTCCGCCGCCGTCGCGCTTTCATCACAGAACATTTTCGCTCAAAGAAAAAAATCCTGCGTCATCATCGGCGCGGGCTTTGCGGGCTTGTCAGCCGCGTATAAATTAAAAAATGCGGGCTGGAATGTAACCGTTCTCGAAGCCAGAGACCGCATCGGCGGGCGCGTTTTTTCGTATCGAATGCCGCAAAACCAAAATCTGATCTGCGAACTCGGCGCGGAATGGGTGGGCGAAAGTCACGAACGAATACAAGCCCTGTGCGCGGATTTTAAAATCCCGCTTCAAAAACATCAGTTCGACGATTATCTTTTACAAAACGGAAAAGTTTCTCGTCCGGGCGCGTGGGGATTTTCCGAAACTGCGAAACAGGCTTTTGAAAAAGCGAAAGCGAATTATGAAAAACTCACCGCTTTGCAGGAAAGAAATCTCGACAAATTGGATTGGTGGACATATCTCGAAAAGATCGGTTTTTCGGAAAGCGATCTGATCCTGCGCGATCTGATGGACAGCACCGATTTCGGTGAATCAATCCGGCACGTTTCGGCTTACGGCGCGATGGCTGAATACGCCGAATCGAGTCCGAAAAACGAGATGGATTACAAAATGACGGGCGGCAATTCGCGGCTCGCGGAAGAATTTACAAAACGCGTCGGCGCGGAAAATATTAAAACCGGAACGCTCGTTACCGAAATAAATCAGGCGAAAAACGGCATCGTAACGGTCAAGACCGAAACCGATTCTTACCGCGCGGACGCAGTTATCTGCACTGCCCCTACGCAAAGTTTGCTAAAAATAAAATTCAATCCGCCGCTGCCGACCGTCCAGCGTGAAGCCGCCGAGAAATTAATTTATGCGCGGATCTGCAAAAATTCGGTTTTATATGAAAAGCGTTTTTGGAAAGAGGAAAATTTCTCGCTTGTGTCGGACGTTACGTCGCATTTCTATTTTCACAGCACGCAGAATCAAGCGGGCAAAGAAGGCATTTTGACCGCTTACGCCATCGGCGAAAAGGCGGACGTTCTCGCTTCGCAGTCCGATGAACGGAGAATGAAGCTCATCACGAGAGATTTGATTGATTTTGACGAAGACGCGCCGAAACTCGCCAAAGGAATCGCGTCCTACGCCTGGCAGAGAGATAAATATACCGACGGCGCATACGCGCTCTATCGTCCCGGTCAATGGTTCGGCATCCGCCCGATCTTACAGCGTCCGCACGGCAAAGTTTTATTCGCCGGTGAACATCTCGCCGACTGGCAGGGTTTTATGGAAGGCGCGGTCGAAACCGGCGAAGCGGCGGCGGAAAGCTTGATTAAATAAATAGTTTTATTCCGCTTCGAAAATCTTTTTAAGCATCGCAAGCTGACCGAGATGATAAGCGTTGTGATCGGCGACGAGCAATGCTTCACGAAAAAGCGTCTGCCCGCTTCCGTGCGGAAATTTTTCAAACAGGTCGCCAGTTTCGTCTGAAACCAAATCACGCATCTCTTGTAAGTTTTTTAGAACTTGCGCGACCGATTTTCCCCAATCTTCCGCCGTCGCATCTTTCAAATTCCAGTAACCGTCGGGAAATTCGGGCGAGACGTAGGCGGCATCACGGCTGAATTCGAGAATGTCCCACTGCGCGATGCGGATATGTTCGAGCAGATGCCAGGCAGTATGCGGAAAATTTTCGACTTTTGTATTTAACTTTTCGACGGGAAAATCCGTGATGACGGTTTCGAGATCAACATGCGCGAATTTGCCTTCGAGCAGTTCGAGCAAATGTTTGCGTAAATCCTTTTGCGCGTCCATAAAATTATTTTTCTTCCTCGCTCAAAATTTCCTGCACGCGCCCGACCTGTCCGTCTGTCAGACGCACCTTGATCCCGTGCGGGTGAAAGTTTGAATTGGTCAGCAAATCTTTCACCACGCCGATTGTCCGCCGTCCCGTGCGCTGATCTTGTTTGAGAACGATCGAAACTTTTGATCCAATGCGGATATTTTTTCTTTCACGATGCGGCATAATTCCTCTAAAATAATTTTAATCCTTTCCTTTGCGTATTTTCCAATTTACTTAAAAATTCGTTTCTTTCGATTTCCTTCGCGCCGAGGATTTCAAAATGCGGCGTCATGACCTGAATATCAATCCACGTCGCGCCGCGCGTTTTGAGATGTTCGATCAAAAAAAGAAGCGCGAATTTCGATGCGTTCGATCTGAGATGAAACATACTCTCGCCGCCGAACACGCCGCCCATATCTACGCCGTAAAGTCCGCCGACAAGTTGTTCGTTTTCATCCCAAACTTCGACGCTGTGCGCGTCGCCCGCTTTATGAAATTTTGTATATGATTCGATAAATCCGCGCGTGATCCACGTACCCGTTTCGCGGTTTCGTTTGACGCGCGCGCAAAATTCGATGACGCGCTCGAAGGCGCGGTCAATCGTAAACGTAAATAAAGTTTTTCGATAATCTTTTCGCAGGCTTTTCGGAATATGAAGTTCGTCAAATTCGAGAATCGCGCGTTGTTCGGGACAAAACCAGGGAAGCGGCAGACCGCCGATGTGCCATGGGAAAATTCCGTGCCGGTAAGCCTTTCGGAGATTTTCCGTCGTCATCTCGCCGCCGAACGCGATGATGTCGCTCGCGTGATAATAGTAATCGCCGAACAAAACCCATTCGGCAAATTCGTGCGTTCGAGGATCGGGAAAATTTATCGAAAACATTTTTGCTCAACGGCACATTAAAACCGCCGTGTAATCAAAATATCAAATCCGCGCGGTAAATTAAATGGAAAAAGATTTCTGCCTAAACCGGAAACGAAAAATTTTGCAATCGTTTCGGGTAAAGTTTGACGACGCGGCGGATGTTTTTAAAAGACTTTAAAGTTTTTTCTTAGCCGCAAACCCTGTCTATTATTCAGTCCGGCGATTTAAAAAAACCGTAAATAGAGCTAAACTTCTGTTGAATTTCGCTGCCGTTCCGAAATATGAAAAGCCGTCGAAAAACGATCTCGATCTTGTTATTTTGCCTGACGCTTTCGCTCGGTCTTCATTTTGCGAAACCGGTTCGAGCCGAAAAATCATCCTTTAAAAACTACACGACCGCGGACGGTTTGGCTGACGACCGCGTGAATAGAATTTTCCGAGATTCGCGCGGTTTTTTGTGGTTCTGCACCTCGGAAGGCTTGTCGCGTTTTGACGGCTACGAATTCAAAAACTACACGCAGGCGGACGGCTTGCCGCACCGGAATATCAACGATCTGCTGGAATTGGAAAACGGAATTTATCTCGTCGCCACTTCGGACGGAATGACGGTTTTCGACCCGAAGGGCGCGGCGAAACCGCAGGCGGGCGAACCGGCGATGTTTCGCGCATACCGCCCGCCGGATACAAAGCCGGACGGAAAATCGGCGATCATCAAGGATTTGCATAAAACGCGCGCCGGAGAAATTTTCGCGGCGACGATGGACGGTTTTTACCGTCTTTCGCAAAACGCGGGCGAATGGGAATTTACGAAAATCGAACACGAATTGTGGCAAGGTCATCTCAGGCTGATCGAATTTGTCAGGATTCTGGAAGACCGGCGCGGCGCGTTGTGGGTGGGCTTAACGAACAGTCTGTTTCGCTTCGAACCGGCAACCGGCAAAATTTCCATTATTTTCGAAGGCGGCGTGCAAAGCCTTCTCGAAGACGGCGAAGGAAGAATCTGGGTCGGAAGCGGAAGCGGCGCGATTTACGGGATAAAACTTTACTCTTATCAGGAAGGCGCGGATCAGCCCGCGCTGACCGGAAACTTTACGACAAAAAACGGCTTGGCGTCCAATAACTGGATCAACGATTTACTGGAAACATCCGACGGGCGAGTTTTAGCCGCAACGCCCAATGCTCTTTGTGAATTCTTACCCGCTTCCCGGAATGGCGAGCCGAACTTCCGCACGATACTTTCTCCGGTTGACAGCGTTTCGCTCGGCGAGGACGGCGGCGGCAACGTCTGGCTCGGAACGGACACGCTCGGCGCGCTGAAACTCGCGCGGCGCGGTTTCGTGATCTACGGCGAGAGCGACGGCATTCCGGCGTCGGGCATCAACGCCGTTTTCGGCGGCGACGGCGGTGAGATTTATGCTTCCTCGGGCATAAATGAAATCCTGCGTTTTGACGGCACGAAATTTTCCGCCGTTAAAATCAAAGGAATGATCGGACGCGGCTGGGGCTGGAATCAGATTGATTTTCGCTCGCGGACGGGCGAATGGTGGATCGCCACTTATCAGGGCGTGCGCCGTTACCCGGCGGTCGGAAAATTTGAAGATTTGGCGCGTGTCGAACCGGTAAAAGTTTATCGAACGCGGGACGGGCTTTATACCGACGAGGTTTTTCGTATGTGGGAAGATTCGCGCGGGAACGTCTGGATCTTCGTTTTCGGTAAGGTCGGCGACAAAGAAACCTACCTGCATCTCTGGGAACGCGCGACGGGAAAATTACGCCGTTTCGGAAAAGCCGAGGGTTTATCGCACGTAGATAACGTAACGGCTTTTACCGAAGACCGCGCGGGAAATGTCTGGATAGGTTTTTATTCGGGCGGCGCGGCGCGTTTCCGTGACGGGAAATTTCAATATTTTTCCGTTCAAAACGGTTTTCCGAGCGGGTTTGTCAACGCCGCTTACACCGACCGCAGCGACGGGCACGTCTGGATTGCGACGGGCAACAGCGGCGTCGTCCGCGTTGACAATCCGACCGAAGACGAACCGCGCTTTGTCAATTTAACCGTTGCCGAAGGTCTTTCGAGCAACCGCGCGACCTGTCTGACGGAAGACGATTTCGGCAGGATTTATGTCGGCACGGGGCGCGGCATAACCCGTATCGAACCCCGGACGGGGCGCGTCAAACTTTACTCTCAAGCCGACGGTCTGCCCTACAGCATGGTGCGCACCTGCGGACGCGACGCGAACGGGAATTTATGGTTCGTGCAGAAGTTCAATCTCGCGCGTCTCGCGCCCGAAGCCGAAGAAAAATCGCCGCCGCCGCCGATCTTTATCGCCGATCTGCTCGTCAACGGCGAGCGCGTGAAAAAAATATCCGAACTCGGCGAAACCGTCGTTGAAAATCTCGAATTAAATTCGGAACAGCGGCAGATCCAGATCGAATTTTTCGCGCTCGGTTTTTCGACGGGCGAAGCTCTGCGCTATCAATACAAATTCGGCAGTTCCGACTGGAGCGACCCTTCGGCGCAGAGAACGGTTAATTTAAATCTCGCGCCGGGAAATTATAATTTCGAGGTTCGCGCCGTCAACTCGGAAGGCGCGGCAAGCGAGCGGGCGGCGCGTGTTTCCTTTTCCATCGCGCGTCCGGTCTGGCAGCGTTGGTGGTTTTTGCTGATCGCCGGGGTTGTTATTTCCGGCGTGATTTACGCGCTTTACCGCTTTCGTTTAAAACGTCTTGTGGAACTCGAACGGGTGCGGACGCGCATCGCTACCGATCTGCACGACGACATCGGGGCGTCGCTTTCCAAGATCGCCATCTTGTCGGAAATCGCCGCTCATCAAATCCCGGCGGAACAAAAGCAAATCACCGAACCGCTCAAAACCATCGCCGGAACTTCGCGCGAGATGGTTGATTCGATGTCCGATATTGTCTGGGCGATAAATCCCGCCAAAGATCATCTTTCCGATCTGATCGGGCGGATGAGAAACTTGGCGGGCGAGATGACCGAACTGCGCGACATCCGCTTAAAGGTCAGCACGGTCGGCGTCGAAAACGCGGATTTAACGCTCGGCGCGGATTTGCGGCGCGAGGTTTTTCTGATCTTCAAAGAATGTCTGAACAATCTCGTAAAACATTCGGCGTGCGACACGGCGGAAATCGAATTTCGTCTGGCAGGCGGCGTGTTCATCATTTCGGTCAAAGACAACGGCAGAGGCTTTGACCTGAATTCAGCTAACGGCGCGGAAACCCGCGGCGGCAACGGTCTGCCGAATATGAAAAAACGCGCCGCGAATCTGGGCGGAAGTTTTGAAATTCGCTCGGAAACAGGAAACGGCACGACCGCCGTTTTGAGCGTTCCGGTAAAAAGCGGAAAATTGAGTCTGAAAAAAATTTTCCGTCGAGAGAAATAATTTGAATACCGCTACACAAAGGTGTAGTGACAACGCCGGATTGGAAACATAGACTAAATTCACGGAAAACTTTCCGCGCGAGAAAATTTATGTTTCAAGAAACAACAAATGCTATGGAAAACACTACGCCGATTCCCGTCCCGCAGGATATAAAAGTCGCCGTCATCGAAGACCTCCGGGACATCCGCGAAGGTCTGGCGACGATGCTCAATTTTACCGGCGGCTTCCGGTGCGTCGGAAAATTCGGCTCGATGGAAGAGGCTCTGAGAAACATCAGCCGCGATATGCCGGACGTTGTTCTTTCGGACATTGGTTTGCCCGGAATGGACGGTATCGAAGGCATCGGAATTTTGAAAGAGCGGTATCCCGAAATGATAATTTTGATGCTCTCGGTTTATAACGACAACGAGCGCGTTTTCGACGCGCTCTGCGCGGGCGCGGTCGGATATTTATTAAAGAAAACGCCGCCTGCCGAGATTATCGAAAGCATCCGCGAAGCCGTCGCGGGCGGCGCGCCGATGTCGCCGGAAATCGCCCGCAAAGTCATCACCATTTTCCGCGATTTTCGCCCTCCCGAACGGGTTGATTACGACCTCACGCCGCACGAAGAACGCCTTTTGAAAATGATGGTTGACGGGCATACGAAAAAGTCCGCCGCCGCCGAGATCGGCGTTTCGGTCAATACGGTTTCGTTTCACTTAAAACGTGTCTATGAAAAACTTCAGGTTCATTCAAAATCCGAAGCCGTCGCCAAGGCTCTGCGAAACCGTATCTTTAAATAAAAATCCCTGAAAATCATTTTAAGCAAAAAGCGGACGGCAAATATAAAAACCGTCCGCTTTTTTTTCGTAAAAACTTTCTACACCAATGTGTGGTGAAATCGCTTTTTTTTTGCAGTATCTTCGCATCATCAACGCCGCCAGCGGCGCGAATTTTGGAAAAAGAGAGGAAAATTATGATGAAAAGATTAACAGCGATTTTTACGTTTATTTTGGTTTTAACGGCATTTTCCGCGGGAGAAGGCAATGCCGCACCGGCAAATGACAGTTTCAGCGGAGCGCAAACAATAGTCCTAAACGGCAATACGGTCAGCGTCGCGGCAAGCAACACGGATGCGACCAAAGAAGCGGGCGAACCGGATCACGCCGAAAATCCGGGCGGGAAAAGCGTCTGGTTTAACTTTACGCCCGCCTCGACGATGAACGTGCGCATCAATGTGATGAATACGAATTTTGATACGCTTCTGGCGGTTTATACGGGAAACAGCGTGGATAATCTGACTTTTGTCGGCTCGAACGACAATTGCTCGAACATTTGCGAAGGCGCCAGCACGGTTGATCTGATGCTCATCGGCGGGCAGACTTACCGCATCGCGGTTGACGGCGCGAATCACGGGCTTGGTATAGGTTCCGGCAATTTTACGCTGGCTATTCTGAGTCTCGCCGCGCCGTTTCAGGATAATCTGGAAACTCCGTATGATCTGGGAACGAATTTCACCGGCAGTATCGCCGGAAATAATTACAATGCGACCGCCGAGCCGAACGAACAGATTCACATGGGCGGAACTCCGGCGACGAAATCGGTCTGGTATCGCTGGAAACCGGACGGCAATTACAGCGTGGATTTCGAACTTACGGAAAATTACTGGTCGGTTATTTCCGTCTGGTCTTCAAACGTGCCGAGTCCGACGCACGCGCAACTGACGAGAGTTGCCGCTGAAACGGACGGGACAGCCTATTTATTCAATAAATATCGCGTAACGTTTTTTGCCGAATCCAGCAAGTATTACTTTATCTCGGTTGACGGTCGGGCAAGCGAAAACCCGAATTTCGGAAACTTTCAGTTAAAATTTTACCTGCACCGCTTTGAGTATTCCTACAAGCTCAGCGCGTCGGAACGCGCGACGGTCGGCGTTTTTCGTCCGGGCAACGCCGTCTGGTATTCGCTCCCGGCTTTCAGCCCGCCGTCTTATAAGAGCTTCGGACTCGTCGGCGATGAACCGATGCCGGCAGATTATAACGGCGACGGTTACACCGATATTGCCGTAACGCGCAATGAAAACGGGAATAAAATGTGGTATATCAACAGATTTTTCTCCAGTTCGACTTATAACGCGGTGCAGTGGGGTTTGGCGACCGACAAAGCCTTTGTCGGCGATTTCGACCGCGACGGCGTTGCTGATCTCGGCGCGATTCGCCAGACGGCAAACGGTCTGGTCTGGTATATCCGCCAGAGCAGCGACCTCAGTATGCGTGTCATTCATTGGGGATTGAATACCGACAAGCCCGTTTTCGGCGATTTTGACGGCGACGGAATGACCGAAGCGGCGGTCATCCGCAATCAGAACGGCTCGCTCATCTGGTATATACTGCGAAGCGGGTTTAATTTCAGCACGTATTACAGTCAATTCTACACGGTTCAATTCGGTTTGAACGGCGACATCGCGGCGGTCGAAGATTTCGACGGCGACCGCACGACCGACATCGCCGTTTTCCGCCCGTCAAACGGCGTGTGGTATATCCTGCGAAGTTCGAACGGCGAATTTCAGGCGATTCAGTTCGGCGTAGCGGGCGATATTCCGCAGCCCGCCGATTATGACGGCGACGGCAAAGCGAGCGTCGGCGTTTTCCGCCCGTCGAACGGAACATGGTATACTTCGCCCGATCCGGCAACCAACTATGACGCGGTGATCTGGGGATCGGCGGGCGACATTCCGATAACGTCAATGGCGCGTCTTTCACAATGAAAAGCAATTGACTGAGGCTTTGAACAAAAATTAATGAAAGACTGAATAAAACACGCGCAAGACACGAAGAAACACTAAATAAATTATCTTCGTGTCTTGCGCGTGTTATGCGCGTGGTTTATTCTCCTCGTTCTTAATTTTTGTGCAAAGCTCTTTCTTAACATCTGTTTTCGGTTTCAATTTCCCGCGCCGGTCTCGACCTTCATCTGCGGATGATTCGAATATTCCGCCCACGAGCCTTCGTAAAGACGCACTTTCGGAAATTTCAGAACGTGTTTTAGAACCAGATATTCGATACTCGCTTCGCGGCTTGTTCCGCAATAGACGATGATGTCGTCGGTTTCTTTGATTCCTCTGTCAGCGTAAACTTTCCGCATTTCTTCGACGGGTTTGAGTTTGTGCGAATTGTTTTCTTCGACCAGAAGTTTCCACGGAATATTTACCGCGCCGGGAATATGACCGTTGCGCGTCCAGATTTTCGTCTCGCCGCTAAAGACATCCGGCGGTCGCGCGTCAATGAATTTTACGCCGTCTTTGCCGATAGCGTTTTTTATGTCTTCCAGATTCGCGCTCACTTTTTTGTTGTCTAACGAATCGAAACTTCCCGTTTTATAAACCGGATATTCCTGCGCGGTTTTGTGCGCCGCTTTGTAATCGCGGAAACCGCCGTCAACAAAAAATATTTCGTTGTGTCCCAATCTTTCGAGCAGGTAAGCGATCATCGTCGCGCCGAGAACGCCATCGCCGTCCGAATATACGACGACCTTATCGCCTTTTTTGATGCCCGCCTGAGAGAATAACCTGCCGCTCATAAACGCGTCGAGATACTGTGTCGGGTAGCCTTCGCGCGGCGCGCGCATCGCCGCATCCGCCAAATGCACGGCGTTCGGAATATGTCCCGTAAAATAATCATAGACGTTCAGGCGAACATCCAGAATCCGTATGTTTTCCGCATTGATATTTTCTTCGACCCATTTCGGCGTAACGACCGTCAGCCGCGTTCCGCGCGTCTGCGCCTGCGGATCGTTGACCGGAAAATTTTCGCTCGCGCTCCATTCCTCGAACGAGCCGTCGTAAAGTTTTACTTTGAAGCCCGAAGTTTTCGCCGCAAAATAAACGAGCGATGCCTGCTGTCCGATGTGGCAGTAAGCGACGACCGTGTCATACGGCTGAACGCCCGCGTCCGTGAACAATTTTTTCAAATCGGCTTCGGTTTTGAATTTGTTGTTTTCGTCAACGATTGACGAAAACGGAATATTTTTCGCGCCCGCGATATGACCGGGACGCGGATAATTTCCGGCGGTCGAGCCGTCGTAAAAATTCGGCGTGCGCGCGTCAATTATTTTTACGGACGCATCTTTCAATTTCGAATTTATCCAATCGGCTTTAGCGACGAATTCGTCATTTGAAGCGACTTTCAGATTTCCCGGCTTAACGGTCGGAACGTCTTTTGTCAAGGCTTTTCCGAGAGCCGTCCACGCGGGCATTCCGCCGTCGAGAATCGAAGTGTTTTTCTTCAAACCGAGATAATCGAGCGTAAAATAAACTCTCGTCGTCGGCGTGATCCAGTCTTTTCCGAAATACAGAATGATGCGCGAATCGTTGCCGATGCCGAATTTTTCAAATGTCGTTTTCAATTTATCCGCCGAAGGAATCTGCAGACGCAGATCGGTTTCTTCGGAGCTTTTGGCAATATCGCTCAATGAAATATACTGCGCGTTCGGGATATGCCCCGCGTCGTATTCTTCCTTGTTGCCGATATGCAGAAGCACGAGATTTTTATGATTGATATGCTCCGCCAGCCATTCGGCGGAAACGACCGGCGGCGTGTCTTCGGTGATCGCGCAGGCTTCCTGCGCTTTTACTTCCGGCAAATTAACCGTTGCCGCAAAAATGATTGAACAAATAATGGCTGATATTTTTTTTAACATTTCTTTTCTCCTATTGATCCTTATTTCCTTCATAAACATTGGTCAGGAAAAAATCCGAATTTATACCTCCTTCCGCCCACGGTCGCCAGCGTTCGGGCAATCCGTTCGCTTTTATCTGCTCCAGAGTCCTGCCTTCTTTGATCTGTTTTCTGACCAGTTCGGTTACTTCTTCGAGCATTTCGGAGACGTTTTGTAAATCTTTGTAGGTGCTGATCTTGTGATGACCGGGAATTATTTTAGCGTCCTTCGGAATCACCTGCAGAAGCTGTTTGATTCCGGCGACATACGCCGACCATTTGCAGCCGTTCGGCAGATCGCAGACTCCGAGCAGCGGAACGAAAAAATCGCCCGTCGCCACGACATTCGCCTTTTTGAAAAAGACGACCGAATCGCCGTCCGTGTGAACGTTCGGGAAATGAACTATCCGAATTTCTTCGCCGTTAAAATGAATCGTCAATTCGTCGTCAAAAGTTATTTTCGGCAGAGCGAATTCTTCCGACGCGGCGAGCGGAATCAGCCCGTACATTTTAACCGGAATTTTCAACCGGTTACGCACGTTTTTATGAGCGATGATCGTCGCTTCTTTCGCAAAAGCGGGGTTCGCTCCGGCGTGGTGATAATGCGTGTTGATGATGAATTTGACCGGCGCGGAACTGATAGACCGGAGAGTTTGCCGGAGCGATTTTTCCGTATTCATAAAACCGTTATCAACCAGCAAAACGCCGTCTTTGCCGGTCAAAGCGACGATGTTGTCGTAATTCGGCTGATCTTTGACGCGGATCAGATAAATGTTTTCCGTGACGGAAACTTCCGTATATTCGGGCGGTTTTTCTTCCGTCTGACCGAAGATACTTGATACGAAAACTCCGCAAATCAAAAACGGGAAAATTAAAATTTTGCCTGAACTTTTCATCTTAAATTTTTTATTTGATAGATTTGCTCAAGTGTTTTTACTAAAGAAAAAAAACACTTGAGCAATCGGTATTTTGTTTATCTGTCAGACGGATTATCAAAACTATCAAAGATTTGCTTTTAGTTTTGCCTCAAAAATTTTTATGGTAAGCAAAAATCCGTCTTTTTCCGCTTTTTTATTTTCAGTGATCAATTCGCCGATCCATGTCTTGCCGTTTGCGCCGGTAAATTTCCAGCGGCTAAGATTCGGGTCATTAGTTTCTACCTGCAACCATTCTTTGGCGTTTGACCATTCCGAATTTATCTTTTCAATTATTTCCTTTTTAGGTGTTTGACTCTTGACGAGCCATTTTTCTTCCCAATTTTTCCGTCCGCCCGCAAAATTTACGGGTTCGGAATCCGCGTAAAACGCGCGGTAGATGTTTCTCGGGATTTTTCTGTCAGCCAGAGCGGCGCGGGCGTAATCGGCTTCGGGCTGCCAGTTGTATTCGATGCCGATAGCGATAAGCTGCGCCCAGCCTCTGCCGTCCATTTTTTCGACCAGATGCAGCGCGCCGTCAATGCCGGATGAAAGCCCGGCGGTCGTGATGATCTTGCCGTTGTCCGTGTAGCGTTTGTCGAAAACGACACGCGCCTTCGGAGCGACTTCTTTTAATTCTTCGATCATCCCGGCGGTCGTCGTCGCCTCCATCCCGTCGAGCAAACCCGCATGGGCGAGGAGAAAAGCTCCGTTGCAGACCGACATCACATATTTTGCCGTTTTGGAATTTTCGCGTATCCAGTTCATCACTTTTTCGTTTTTGATCTGCACGCCGACACCTCTGGCATATTGCCCGGTATCGTTATTTCCGCCGCCCGGAATGATCAAAACGTCGGCTTTCGGATGATTTTCAAACGTGTAATTCGGAACGACCTTCATTCCCATATTCGTCGTGATCTCAACGGGCTTTTCCGCCACGGTAAAAACATTCCGCTTCCGGCGCGAGCCGAGAACTTCATACGGTCCGGTATAATCAATGATCTGCACGCCGTCGAAAATTAAGATGGCGACATTCGGTATATTCGCGTTTGTTGTTTGTCCGTTTATCGAGATCGTTCCCATCAAAAAAATTACCACTGCTAAAATTTTATATTTCATTTTTGTCTCCCCTTTATTCATTGCCTTTCGTTAAACGGACAACGTCCGTTCCGTTCAATTTCATGACATAGACGCTGCCTTCCGTGTGTCCTTCTCTGATCGAAACGAAAGCGACGCGCGAACCGTCCGGCGAAAACGACGGGTAAAAATCCCAGTAATTGTTTTCCGTCAAGCGCACCGTTTTCGAGCCGTCGGGCAGAGCTTTGTAAATTTCCCAGTTAATCACGCCGCCCGCGTGTCCGCCCTGAGCGTTGCGGACGATGTGCCGACCGGTCAGAAAACCGATCTTTTTGCCGTCGGGAAACCAGACGGGCAGGATGTCGGGACCTTTGCTGTTCGTTATGCGCTTCGGCTCGGAGCCGTCGGCGTTCATTACGTAAATCTCCATATCGCCGTCGCGGTTCGATTCGAAGGCGATTGATTTGCCGTCGGGCGAAAAGACCGGAGCGTTATCGCGTGCCGGATTTTCGGTCAGCCGGTTTAATTTTTTGCTTTCGATCTCGAAAGTGTAGATTTCCGAATTGCCGTCGCGGTCGGCGGCAAATGTAAGTAAGCGTCCGTCGGGAGAAAAGGAAATGCGCGAAGGATTATGCTCGCTTTTCGAAGTTTCCGCGACGATCTTTTCCTCGCCCACTCTGTCCGCGCTCATCAAAATGATTTTCCAAACGCCGCCGCGCCTGGAACTGAACGCGAAACTTTTACCATCGGGCGACCAGACCGGATAATGATCGGGAAAAGAATTCTCCGTCAGACGCTCGGCGTTCGAACCGTCCGCATTGATGAGGAAAATTTCCGTGTCGGGATATTTGCCCGAAGTTATCAAAAGGCGTTTCCCGTCCGGCGACCACGCGGGTTCCGAGCCTTTTTCGAGATAGACCTTTGCTTCCCCGTCTTTCTTGACCTGCGAATAAACAGTCGAAGAAAATACCGGCAAGATCAGGCAGATAAGGGCTGTGATTAATATATATTTTTTTGTCATTTTATTACTCCTAGCTAAAAATTATGAATACCGGAAATTGTTTTCCAGTTCTCGAATAAAACCCGTTATATGGTCACGGAAATTTACAAAAAGCGAGAATTGCAACGAGCGAAAATCTAAAAAAAATTTCCCGGATATAAAAGAAATTATAAGACGGATGCGATTTTTCGTATTGAACGAATCAAAGGTGTTTGAACCTTTGCAACTTTTTCGCCGTTAAAATATTGGAAGAAAAACCTGTATAATAGGGTCTAATTATTAAAAGTCATCAAAATTTCGGCTGAAAAAATCTATGTCCAATAATCTGAAAGCGGGAGAATTTTACGGAACGGTTTCCAAAAAACGGGCGGTTTCCTCTTCGATCATCACCGAGATCGTTCACGCGAGCGGCAAATCTCTGCCGCAGCATTCTCACGAACTCGCTTTTTTCAGTCTTCTGCTTGACGGCAGTTATTCGGAGTCTTACGGAAGGAAAAGTTTTACATATCGCCCGCTGACCGTCTGGTGGCATCCTTCGGATATTTCGCATAAGGACGAGATCGGCAAAACAGGCGGCAGATTTTTCAGCATCGAAATTCAGCCGAAAGGTTTAAAAACTCTCAGGGAATACGCAAAAATCCCCGAAGATTTTCATGAGAAAAGCACCTCGCTCGTCTGGCTCGCGTGCCGGCTTTATCACGAATTCAAAAACTGGCAGACTTGTTCCGAACTCGTCGCCGAAGGTTTGACATTGGAAATGCTCGCGCATTCGGCGAGAAAAAAAACGGCAGCGGAGAAAACGCCGCCGAAATGGCTGAATCTCGTTATCGAAAAATTAAACGACGAATTTCTCGAAACGCCTTCGACGGAAAAACTCGCATCGGAAGCCCGCGTTCATCCCGTTCATCTGGCGGCGGTTTTCCGCAAATTTCAAAATCAAACCATCGGCGAATACATTCAAAATCTAAGAATCAAACATGCTTCCCATCTGCTTTTGAACAATAAACTTTCGCTCTGCGATGTCGCTCTGTCGTCGGGTTTTTCCGATCAGAGTCATTTTACGAGAATTTTCAAACGGCTGACCGGCACGACTCCGGGAAACTTTCGCCAAACAATTTGCAGTTAGATGACATAACGATTCGGAATAAGTGAAATGTAAAAAGTGAGAGGTGAAAATTTCCCTCTCACTTCTCACTTCTTGCCTATCCCGAATTTCTATACAGTTTTCCTAAACGACCTTCGTTTTCCATTTCCCGCGTTTAAAGATCAGCGCGGAAACAACCGCCAGAACAGAAAACGCGACGGTGATCGCCCAGAAAACTCCGTTCGGTCCGAGTTCGAAATAATACGCCAGCAGATAGGCGAGCGGAATCTCGAACAGCCAGAAAATATATAGGTTCAGATAGGTCGGAGTCCACGTATCGCCCGCGCCGTTGAACGAGGTTTCCATGACCATTCCGAAACCGTAGAACAAAAAGCCGTAGGCAACGATTCTTAGACATTCCGTGCCGTAAGCCAAAACCAATGCTTCTTCGGTAAAGATGCCGACGATCTCGTGCGCGAAAAAGATGAAGATCAAACCGATCAAGCCGTAAAACGCGCCGTTGAAAAACGCCGCCGTCCAGACCGCCCGTTCGGAGCGTTCAGGTTTTCCCGCGCCCAGGTTTTGACCGACGAGTGTTGCCGCCGCATTCGACAAACCGAGCGCGGGCAAAAGCGCAAACATTATCACGCGCAGACCGATGACATAACCGGCAATCGCTTCACTGCCGAAACCGGCGACAACGCGGACTAATGCGCTCCAGCTCGCCGTCGCAATTAACAATTGCAACACGGCGGTCGAAGAAAGTTTTACGAGTTTCCACAAAAGCTCCGGGTTAAACGTAAAATTTTCTCGCGCGACGGTAATGCGTCCGCCTCTGCCGAACAGACACCACGCCGCGAACAGAACGCCGACTCCGCGTCCGATGGTCGTGCCGACCGCCGCGCCCGTTACGCCGAGTTCGGGAAAGATCCACGCATCGAGCAGCCACTGCGGAGCGTCAATTCCGAGAAATGCGAAAATTTTATTTCCGTAAATAAAACTCGGCGCGAGAATGATATTCAAACCGTTCGCCAGCCAGAGAACGCGCATCGCAATCGCCGCGTCGCCCGCGCCGCGAAAGATCGCGTTGAGCAAGAAAATAAAAACGACGACCGCATTGCCGCCGAGCATGATGCGCGTAAATGTCGTGCCTTGCTCGATGACCTGCGGCGATCCGCCAAGAAGCGAAAGAAAAGTCGGCGCGAAGATTACTCCGACGACGCTGATCAAAACCGAAATAAAAAATCCGAGATACAGAATATGCGCCGCCGCCCGCGCCGCGCCCGCTTCGTTTTTTTCGCCGATGCGCCGCGAGACGGTCGCCGTCGCGCCGATTGCCAGACCGAACGCGACCGCGTAGATGATCGCCATCATCGCTTCCGTGATGCCGACGACCGCCACCGCGTCCGCGCCCAAATGCGCGACAAAGAAAATATCCACAACGGCAAAGAAGCTTTCCATGACCATTTCCAAAATCATCGGAACTGATAAAAGAAAAATCGCCAAGCCGATCGAACCTTTTGTAAAATCACGATTCGAGCCTCTGACCGCTTCCTTTAAAATTGACCAAAAAGAGTTGTCAAACGCCTGTTCGGGCGTTGCTTCAACGTAACTAGACATAAAGACCTCTGAAAATTATTAAAATTAAAAAATGAAAACTGATGCACGGAGCGTGCAATGACAGTTCGTTTCATCCGTGCAACAAGAGTGTAAACGACGAAACGAACACGAAAGTTGCGAGTAATCTAACGTATGCGGACAATTATTTTCATAATTAAACAAAAACTAGCACAGCTTTATTTAAAATGCCAAACGCGGAAATTATTTTCCTGGGAGCGCAGGAGCAGTAGGCAGTAGGCAGCGGCAGTAGGCAGGAAGATTATCGAAACGGGATTCTTTTTACTGCCAAGTGCCTACTGCCGCTGCCTACTGTTAACGCGCTCCGACAAAAATCATTGCCTTTTACTAAAGTTTCGATTTATCATTAGAAAACCTAAAATTATGAACGACCACACATATAATTACGACGAACAACAGCCTTTCGCCGCCGCCGAGTTTGCCGAAAATCCCGAGCCGCGATGTCCGTGCGTTTTGCTTTTAGATACGTCGGGTTCGATGGAAGGCGAATCAATCAGCGAGCTTAACCGCGGTCTGCAAATGTTCCGGCAGGAGCTTTTTCAAGATTCTCTGAGTATGAAGCGCGTCGAGATCGCCGTCATCACATTCGGTCCGGTCAGAGTCTTGCAGGATTTTGCGACCGCCGACACATTTTCGCCGCCGCAGATGCAAGCCGCCGGAGACACGCCGCTCGGCGCGGCGGTCGAGCGCGGACTCAATCTTTTGAAAAAACGAAAAGAGATTTTGCGAACAAACGGCATCAAACTTTTTCGCCCGTGGATTTTCTTAATGACCGACGGCGAGCCGACCGACAAATGGGGACATCTGCCGTCGGTGATTCGCGCTGGAGAAGAAAACAAATCGTTCTCGTTTTTCGCGCTCGGCGTGCATAACGCGAATTTTGAAGTCTTACAGCAAATTGCCGTGCGCGAGCCGATGAAACTGAGCGGAGTGCGTTTCAAAGAATTTTTCTTATGGCTGTCGGCTTCGCTCAAAAACGTTTCGCGCTCGAATCCGGGCGACACGGTGCAAATTCCCGATTACAAACCTTATGGTTGGGCGGACGTTTAA
>JBGTSF010000006.1:0-80394 GCA_041940425.1 Pyrinomonadaceae bacterium | reverse complement strand
CGGACGGCATTTTCGCGGTCGCGGTTGATTATCAAAAAAACAAACCGCACGAACCGTTTCTGATGCCGATGATCGCGCCTTTGAGAAACGGGAATTCGGCAAACGGTTTGAACGAAAAACTTGAAAACTTTCTCGCGTCGCCGAAACTGAACGAAAAAACGGACGACGATAAAACGATAATTTTAGCGTCGCGTCATCACGCAGAAGATGCGCGCGTGAGCAAGGGCGGAAAACTTTAGGAATTGTCCACAGATGAACACAGATAAACACGGATTTTTAAGATTCCTGAATTTTGAAAATTTGATTTTCATTTCGAAAATTATCTGTGTCCATCTGTGTTTATCTGTGAATGATTTTTCTTAAAACATGCTCACTTTTTACGACAGCAAGAATAATCCTTACGTCCTCGGCGAACAACTCGGGCGCGGCGGCGAAGGCGCGGTTTTTTTGTGCGAAGACCCGTCAATCGTTGCAAAGATTTATCACGAGCCGGTCGAGGAAGAAAAAGTGGAAAAACTTCGCTGGATGGCTGAAAACAAAGACGAGCAGCTTTTAAAAGTCGCCGCTTGGGTGATTGATGTTTTATATGATTCGCCAAACGGAAAAGTCGCCGGTTTTCTGATGCCGAACGTCCGCGCGAAAGAAATTCACGAACTTTATTCTCTGAAAAGCCGCCGCATATATTTTCCCGAAGCGACGTGGCATTTTCTCGTTCACACGGCGGCAAATGTCGCCCGCGCTTTTTATTCTCTGCACAAACACGCGCACGTGATGGGCGATGTCAATCACGGCAACTGCGTCGTTCTCGCCGACGGCACAGTCAAGATGATTGACTGCGACAGCTACTCGATTAAGACCGGCAAACTGCGCTACCGATGCGATGTCGGCGTGGCGACGCATCTCGCGCCCGAACTTCACGGCATTGATCTCGGCGAAATCGAACGCGAAGCGAATCATGATAATTTCGGTCTTGCCGTCATTATTTTTCAATTATTATTTTTGGGCAGGCATCCTTTCGCCGGAAATTATCTCGGCACTGAAGACAAATCTCTCGAAGACTGCATCCGCGAACACCGCTTTGCATACGGCGAAACGGCGGAATTAAGAAGAGTCAAACAGCCGCCCGGAACGCTTTCCTTAAATCAGGTTTCGCCGCGCGTCGCCGCGCTTTTCGAACGCGCTTTTTCTTCCGAAAATAAAGCGCGTCCGAACCCGCGCGAATGGATCGAAGCACTCGAAGATTTGTCCAATAATCTCGAACAATGTTCGCTTCATCCCGGTCATCATTATTTTAACGAACTGACGAGCTGCCCGTGGTGCTCTATCGAATCGCAGACGGGTGTGATGCTGTTCCCGTTTTTCGGTTCGTCGAAAGACGAGAGCGGCGAACAGCAATTTAATATTTTTACGATCGAGAGTTTGATCTCCAATCTCGGCATTCCGACCAATCTTCCGGCGCGACCGCCGAAACCGGAAATTCTGCCGATGCCGTCGCAGGAAATAATCGCGGCGCAACAGATAAATCGCAACCGGCAATTTGCGATCATCGGAACGCATTTTGTTTTGCTCACAATCCTGATGGGGATTTTCGGTGTCGGTGTTTCGTGTTTTCTCGGCTTTCTTTTGATGGCGATTTTTATCGCTATTCTAAACGAGTCGGACAAAACTCTTCGCGGCGAGATCAGCGACCGTCTGACGCTCGCCCAGCAAAGTTGGGAACGGCTCGAAAGCGAATGGGCGCAATTCGTTTCGCCGAAAAAGCTGACCGACGAGCTTTCGCGCATCAAATTCAAGATCAGCGAATATCAAAATTTGCAGACGGCAAGCGTTCGCCAATTAAACTCTTTGGACGATTCGAAACACAGACGGACTTTTGAAAGCTACAGTAAAACCATTGACATTGACGACGCGAAAAATCTGGGCGTTGACGAAGTTCACATTGACGCGCTCAAATATCACGGCATCAAAACGGCGGCTGATCTGACGAAAGAAAAACTCGACGCGGTTCTTCCGGTTCACAAAAATGTCAAAGCGAATCTTTTGGATTGGCGCAAAAATCTGGAAACGAGTTTCCGGTTCAGCAATAAGGCGAAAATTTCCGGCAAAGAGCGCGACGAATTTCTGCGCGAAACGACCGTCAAACGCCGCACCATCGAACGCGACATCGAATCGCTGTTCGCTTCCTTGCGTTCCGGTTCGATCGCCCTGCGCCAGCGTCAGCACCAGATCGTCAGCGAATCGGAAAAAACGGCGCGCGAACTCGTGCAGGCGGAAAGCGATATGGAAACGGTCGGCTCGAATTCGTTCGCCGTTCTCGCACTGCTTCTGATCACTTTTATAATGCCGTTTATCGGAATTTTTATCAGCGAGGTAAATTCCCGTCCGACACCGCCGGTATATTCCGGTGATGGAAAACCCGCTTACGCTCCGCCGCCGCCAAAACCGAAACGCGGAGATTCCGCAATTTATAATCTTCCTGTTCCGAACGAAAACATAACCGACCGGGAAATTTCGGAAATGCCGGAATCTACGCGTGATTATTATTCGGACAATCTGCATAGACAAGCCGTTGAATTAAAAAACGCCGATCAGAATTACACGGAAGCCAAGTTAAAACTTCTTCTCGCGCTTCGCCTGAAACCGAAAGATGTTGATCTGATCAACGAGATTGGTTCGATATATTACGAGGAAGGAGACTATTCGGAATCGCTTGAGTATTTCGAGCGTTCTTTGAAAATAGACAAGAATAATTATACGGCGAAGATTTTCATCGGAACGAATTATCTGCAGATGAAAGAATATATTAAAGCGAGGGATACTCTCAAAGAGGTTACAGCCGGCGATTCGAATTCGCTGGAAGCATTTTATTATCTCGGTCGGGCGTATCAGGGTTTACAAAATTATTCGTCTGCGGTTATCGCTTTTCGTAAGGCGCTGAAAATAAATCCCGACGATGCCGATTCGCTTTACGAACTCGGTTATTGTTTCTACAAACTTGGCAACATCGAAGCCGCGCACGAACAGTATTTGATCCTGCTCGACAAAAACCCCGAACTCGCCCAAAAGCTGGAAGACCTTGCAGGATTTGTGAGTAATCCGGCACAAACGATCAAACGAAATTAATACTTGTAATCTACCGCGTGTGCAAATACTCGTTTATCTTTTCCAGTGAATTATCATCCGTGATCATCGCAATATAATTATCGGGACGAAGCAAAACCGAAAACGAATTTTTAGAGCCGAAAATTTCCGCGATGTGCGGGTAGAGCGGATAGACGCGGTAATCGTAAAAATTGTCCTGCAGAGTTTCGTCGCGCGAAAAAGTTTCCGTCTGCCCGTCGGAAAAAGTCAAAAGGTGAAACTGCGGCGAAGTTAATTTTTCATAAATGCTCGTGCCGTCAATCGTAAAATACGGCATCCTATCGCCCGCGCGGATCTTGAAATTTTCATTGTGAACGCTCAGACGGCTCTTGCGGTAATTGATTCCGATTTGCGAAACGAGCGGGAAAATAAATTTTTTCACCGCGTCGAAATTCAGAGCGAAATTGGCGATATACGGAAAAATTTTTGTGCGGAAAAACGCGACGAACCATTCATCGCTCGCGCCGAAATCGAAAAATCTGTCGGTCGTCTGCAAAAGCCTTTTGGCATTTTCGAGCCGTTCCTCGTTGTAAGTTTCCAGAATATTTACGTCCGCTTTGCCGCTCAAAACATACGCCAATTTCCACGCCAGATTATAGCCGTCCTGAATTCCCGTGTTCATTCCTTGCGCTCCGGCGGGCGTGTGAATATGCGCCGAATCGCCCGCCAAAAAACATCTGCCTTCGCTGAATTTATTGACTCTGCGCGAATGAACTTTGTAAACCGAAAACCAGTTGACATCGTGAATATCCAGTTCGAGTTCGGTGTCTTCGATGATCTGCTGTTCGATCTCCTCGTAGAGAATTTCGCCTTCTCTGCGCGTTTCGTCTTCGGGAAAAGTGCCGACGATGCGGAAATGATTCTCGCCGCCGGTCATCGGAAAAAACGCGGTGATCGTGTTTTCCGCGAGACAGATGTAAAGCGCGTCGTGCGGAAATTCCCACTCGATCTCAGCGTCGGCGACATAAAACAATCTTTCAAACGTGCTGCCCTCGAAAGTCATCCCGAGCGTGTGCCGGACGATGCTTTTCGCGCCGTCGCAGCCGACCAGAAATTTCGCTTCGATTGTGCTGGTTTCGCCATTCGCATTTTTTACATTCGCTCTAACGCCCTGCGCGTCCTGCGAAAAATTTTCCAGTTCCGTTTTCCACAAAACGTCTCTTCCGTTCGCCTTTAAAAAGTCGTAAAGAATTTTTTCGTGCCTGCCCTGTTCGACCAGAAGCAGAAACGGATACGGACTCATTCCCTCGCCGATGTTCGTCAGTTCGACCTCGCCGCGCACGCCGCCCGATTCGACAAGCCGCGCGCGTTCGGCAATCGCGCCTTCGGAAATCAGTTTGCCGGCAATGCCGATCTGCTCGTAAATTTCCAGTGTTCGCGCCTGCACGCCGATGGCTTTCGAGTGCGGCGTGGTCGCCGCTTTTTTGTCCAGGATCACGAAATCAATTCCGTATCTGATAAGCTGGCACGCGAGCGCGAGACCGGTCGGTCCGGCACCGGCGATGATAACATCCGTTTTCATTTTTTACCTCTTAAACGCAAATCGTAATGACGAAAAATAATAAAAAACCTATTCCGTTTTCAAGTCTGAAAAAATTGTATTTCTTTTTTATTAAATTGTGCTAAAGTATAGCGGAATTACTAATTCAAATACAGGTTCAAGGAGGAATTTTTATGGCAGCAAAAAAAGAAAACAAAAAATCTACGGCAAAAAAATCCGCGTCATCAAAGGACGCTAAAACCGCGAAAAAGAAAACGGCGAAAAAAGGTTCGTCGTCGGGCATTTTAGAAAAAGCGAAGGGCGCGGTCGGTGAAATTTTGACGGGAGCGGCGGCAGGCGCGGCGGTCGGAGCTTTGAATGTCGCGGCGGAAGCCGTCGGCAGTATCGTCGAAGGAAGCGATAAGAGCGGCGGAAAATCCGGCAAGAAAATGAGCGCGCGAGGCGTCGGCACGAGCAGCGGCAGAGGCGTCGGCACAAGCAGCGGTCGAGGCGTCGGAACCAGCAGCGGCGGCAAAAGCGTGAAAGCGGAAAGCGGCAAAGGCGGCAAGAGTTCTTCGTCGAAAACCAAACCCGCGGATTCGAAAAAGAAAACCGACGAAAAGAAAAAAGATACAAAGAAATCTTCGTCGTCGAAAGCTAAAGCCAAGAGTTCGCCGTCAAAAACCGCCGGCAAATCCGGCAAGTCATCCGCTAAAACAAAAACCGCCGGACAGAAAACTTCCGGTGTGAAAACCGCAGCCGGCTCGAAAGCGAAAAGCAAATCATCGGGCGGCGGCAAAACTTCAAAAACGTCGAAAACCAAAAAGTAATCCAGATCGCCGGGACTATTATTTTTGAAATTTTGCGAAATTTCAAAAATAATAGTCCCGCGTTTTCTTTAAAATGTTTTTCGGCAAACGGCGGTTTAAATTTTCGAGCATTTTATTTTTTTAAAATTTTACTTCCTTCGCTCCGATCAAACTCTCGAATCAAATCAAAACAAAAATATTTTCGAAAAAAAAATTAAAAATTAAAAAAAACTCTATCTTTTTTTTTTAAATTTATGTTACAGTCTTATGCGAAATATAGTTTTTTTTTATTTCTATATAGAGAGGAAAAATATGCCAACAAAAAAACCAACTGCAAAAAAATCAACTGCAAAAAAATCAACTGCATCAGCCGCGAAAAAAGCGGCACCTGCGAAGAAGGCTCCGGCTAAAAAAGCGGCGGCGAAACCAGCGGCGAAAGCCCCGGCGAAAAAAGCGACTGCCGCCAAAGCAAAACCCGCGGCGAAAGCTCCGGCGAAAAAAGCTCCGGCTAAATCAGCCGCAAAACCGGCGGCGAAAAAAGCCGCTCCGGCGAAGACTGCGGCGAAGAAATCTGCGGCGAAACCGGCGGCAAAAGCTCCCGCCAAAAAAGCTCCGGCTAAAAAAGCTCCGATGAAAAAATCGGCGGCAAAGCCGGCGGCGAAAGCCAAAGCTCCGGCTAAAAAAGCGGCGGCGAAACCAGCGGCGAAAAAAGCCGCTCCGGCGAAAAAAGCTCCGGCTAAGAAAAAGAAAAAATAAAATAAAAAAAGAAGCGGTTTGAAATCATTCCGCTTCTTTCACTTTAAATTCAAAAAATTCTCTTTTGGAGAAACAGTCAAACCGTCGAAAAAAATCACTTTTTCGGCGGTTCTTTTTCATCGCCCCAGTATAATGCGCGGACGATGAGAACATAAACGAGAACGACCAAAAAACACAGAACGAAAAAATTTAAATTAACCAGACAAGCGATGACATCGAGAAAAATTTACCTAGAAAAATCCATTGGAACACCGATTTTGAAAGCGCAGATGAAAAAATTTTTTGAAAAATTATTTTCTTTCGATCAAAACTTCGTCGAGCGTGCGCGTCGTATGTTCCGTTACGCTTGGCACAGGCTCGCTCTGCGGCTCGTCGAGTTGTTTGGTGATTTCGGAGCGGAATTTTTTCGGCGGAGCATATTCGCTTTCGGGATTTGTTTTTTCGCTTCGTCGTTTGCCGGTTCTGCCCGACGATTGCCTCAGCAATAAAAAGCAGATGCCGAACAGCGCGGCGAGATAGATGGCGGATATCGCAAAAACCGCGCCTGGATCGAGACCTTGTTTGAGAAGCGACATAACCAGAAAAATAAATCCGCCGAGACCGAACACGCCGAGATAACCGATCGGGTTTGACGAGCTTGTCATCCACGAAGAATCGTTTTCCGACGCGCCTTTCTCGACGCGCGCTCCGCAATTGCTACAGTAATTCAGCTTGTCCTGAACCGTTTTTCCGCAACTCCAGCAATACATTTTTTCCGTAAAAATCTCCTTTTATTTTTGCGGCTTGATCTTGTCTTCGAGCCATTCGGTCAACGAGTCAACCGATTCGATATGGACGGGGTCGCCTTTCCACGCTTTGTAGGCGAAGATAAACAACATCACCGTCGTAACGATCTGAAAAATAAGATTTCCGATATCTGCTAAATCGGTGATATTTCCGACAAAGCCGAGAATCGTCGTCACGATCAAGATCCCGATATGCGCGGCGAGACCTTGCGCGGCGTGAAACCGCACCTTGGTTTCGCTTTTCGGCACAAACAGCAATTCTAAAATTCCCGCGACCAGACCGACGTAAAACGGGATATACGGCAGAGCGACCAGGATATTTTCCGGCAGACCGATCTTGTCAACCTTGCGCGTATTGTCAGCCTGCGTTTTCAGCCGCGCGGTTTTATACGGTGTGATCGGCTGAGATTCGTTGAACGGGGAGGAATAATCCTTGAAATCTTTATCGCCGAATACTCGTGTCGGAATTTCTTCGCCCTCGTCGGCATAGTTCGGAAGCCGCGTCGTTTCCGCATCGTATTTTTGCCGCGCCGTTGCTGCCGCCTGTTCCTGTTTGGCGCGTTCGGGAAATTCCGGGTCTAACGGATTTGTGTCGAATTTCTTTGGCATCTTTCTGTTGTCGAGTTACGCTTTTTTGCCCTTTTTTGTTCGCAAAGATTCTATCAGGAAACCGCGCCCGAATAAAATCTTTATTTTTCGCGGCGCAGAATAAAATCAACAATTTCGCGCAAAATGAGCGTGTCTTTTTCGATTTTTTTCAACTCTCCGCGCGCCCGGGAATAAATTTTTTCCGTCAGATTTTTCGTTTCCCCGATTCCGCAGATCGCGGGATATGTCGCCTTGTTTGCCGTCAAATCTTTTCCGGCGGTTTTGCCCAAAATTTCGGTCGTTTGCGTTACGTCCAGAAGGTCGTCCGTTATCTGAAAAAGCAAACCCAGATTTTCGGCGTAATTTGTTACGGCTCTTAAATCGTCTTCCGACGCTTCGCCGATGAGCGCGCCCGCGCGAGCCGAAAAACAAATGAGCGCGCCGGTTTTACTGCGGTGAATATTTTCGAGTTCTTCGAGCGAGATGTTTTTGCCTTCGGCATCTAAATCGAGCTGCTGACCGTCAACCATTTTTGCCGACGAAATCGCCAATTCGGAAACGAGTTTTATTTTTATTTTATCGGAGAGATTTTCATCTTCCGAAACGGCGCGAAAAGCGAGACTCTGCAAAACGTCTCCGGCTAAAATTGCCGCCGCTTCGCCGAATTTTTTGTGACAGGTTTCGCGCCCGCGCCTGAGATCGTCGTCGTCCATCGCGGGCAGATCGTCGTGGATCAAAGAATAGGTGTGAATCATCTCGACCGCCGAAGCCGCATGCAGAAGTTTTTCTTCCGGTGCGCCGAAAACTTTTCCAACCGCAAAAACAAGCGCGGGACGAAAGCGTTTGCCGCCCGCAAATATGCTGTGCCTGACCGCCTTGTAAAGCCGCGCCGGTTCGCTCCCGTCGGACGGGATCAATCTGTCGAGCGCGTCGTCCGTCTTGCGGCTCGCATCGAGAAAAAATTCGTTGAGCATAAATTCAAATTAGCAGGTCGAAGTAAGATAAACAAAATTGCGGAAATTGATTTTATCAAATTCATCTGTTTTAATTTTTTTAAGAATTTATGGCAATCACGAATGAAGAATTTCGCCGCGCGCTTTCACGCTTTGCAAGCGGCGTCACGGTCGTAACTTTGAAAGACAGAGAAGGCAAACCGCAGGGCATCACGGTCAGCGCGTTCAGTTCGGTTTCGCTCAACCCGCCGCTCGTTCTGGTCTGCATAGACCACGATGCCGGAAGCCACGACGCTTTTCACGAAAGCCAAAGGTTTGTCGTCAATATTTTAAGCGAAGAGCAGCGCGAGCATTCCGATCAATTCGCCTCGCAGATTCCCGACAAATTTATCAACATCCATCATCACCAAGGCTTGGAGGGAATTCCGGTTTTAAAAGACGCGCTGGTCAATCTCGAATGCCGTCTCGTGCAGGATTTCGCCGCCGGCGATCACACGATCTTCATCGGCGAGATCGAACAGGCACACGTCAACGAGGGAAACCCGCTGGTTTATTATCAGGGAGATTACAGGAAGATAGGTTAGTGCAAAGTGCTGAGTGCTAAGTGCTGAGTGAGAAGAATTAACTTAGCACTTAGCACTCAGCACTTTGCACTGATCTAAAGATTTTTCTCGACAAACTCCGTCATCATCGAATACATATGTTTGACCTGCAAAGGATTGACAACGCCGTGCCGCTGTGTCGGATAGGGCATAAACTGGAATTGTTTTCCCGCTTTTTGCAGTTCATAGACGAGCATCGTCGCGTTCTGCATATGCACGTTGTCGTCCATCGCGCCGTGAATGATAAGGAGTTTTCCGTTTAAGTTTTTCGCCTCTTTGATAACCGAATTTTTCGCGTAACCTTCGGGATTATTTTTCGGCGTGAGCATATAGCGTTCGGTGTAGATCGAATCATACAACGCCCAATCGCCGACCAGACCGCCCGCGATGCCCATTTTCAGAGTATCGGTGCGCGTCATAAAATAACTCGTCATATATCCGCCGTAACTCCAGCCCCACATTCCGAGCCGCGAAGCGTCAACATACGGCAAAGTTTTCAGATAATTAAAACCGTCCTGCAAATCTTCGGTTTCGGTCTGACCGAATTTTTTATAGACATTCCATGTTGATTCGATTCCTTTTCCGCTCGCCGTGCGGTTGTCGCAAATCCAGATGATGTAGCCTTTCTGCGCCAACATCTGATGCCACATATAGCGCGAGCCGCCCCACGCGTTGCGCACCGAAGGCGCGTGCGGACCGGAATATGTGTAGGCGAAAACCGGATATTTTTTTGACGGATCAAAGTCGGGCGGTAAGATCCGCATCGCTTCCATCTCGAAACCGTCGCGCGTTTTGACTTTTAAAAATTCCGTCTTGCCTAGTTTGTATTCGGAAAGTGCGGGAACTTTATTTTCGTCCAAAACCTTAATCAGTTTTCCATCCGAAGCGTAAAGCCGCATCTGCGTCGGCGTATTGACGTCGCTCCAGAAATCGAGAAACATCGTGAAATCGGGATTAAACGAAGCGTTGTGAGTTCCGTCCGCCGGAGTCAGATTCTGCAATCCCGTGCCGTCCAATTTTACGCGGTAAACATAGCGACCGATCCAATCTTTTTCGCCCGCCGCGTTGAAATACGCAAAACCGTTTTTTTCGTCCACGCCGTAAAACGAGCCGATCTCCCAACGCCCGTCGGTGATCTGTTTAATCAATCTGCCGTCTTTCGCGTAATGATAAAGATGATTAAAACCGCTTCTTTCCGATTGCCAGAGAAACGAGCCGTCTTTGAGCCAGACCGGATCGCCGTTGATGGCAACCCACGCTTTGGTCGTTTCGCGGAACAGCGTCGTCGTTTTGCCGCTCAAGGCATCGGCAGAATTTAAATCCAAAAATGTCTGCTCGCGGTTTTGCGCTTGAAAAACAACCGCCTTTGAATCGGGCGACCACGCGACGCGCGAGATAAGAAAATCTTCCGGCTGGTATTTCGATAAATCCGCAAATTTTGCCAAATCGCCGAAACGCGCGACAGCGGGCGGAATTATTTCGCCGACTTTCGGAATTTTCGTAACATTCGGGATGATCGAATTTTTTGTTACGTCGGCGATGCCCAGAGTTACAAGCGGATTCGGATCGCCTGCCTGCGGGTAATCGGTGTTTTCGACCACCTGGTCAACGACCGTATCGTCGGTCAAAACGAATTTCGGCACGGGCGATTCATCCGTCCGCAAAAACGCGATGTAGCGCGAATCGGGCGACCACCAGTAGCCGCGCTTGTTGCCGCGCCCGTAGAGTTCTTCTTCGTAAACCCAATCGAGATAACCGTTCAAGATCGTCTGCGAGCCGTCGCGCGTCAATTGTTTTTCCTTTCCGTTTTCGATCTCAACGACGAACAGATTCATCCCGCGCACAAAACTGATCATTTTCCCGTCGGGCGAAAAATCCGGTTCGAGTTCTTCCGCCGCGTTATTCGTCAGACGCTTTCCCGAATTGGCTGCGAAATTGTAATAAAAAAGATCGTTGCCCGACGAGATAACAATCGCGTTCTGCTCGCTGTTGTAAATGTAATTCGGCTGATTGACGATGCGCCGCGCGTCTTCCCGTTTGATGCCGAGCGGAACGATTGCCGCTTCGAATTTCGATTTATCGTAAAACGGCACGGCTTCGCCCGTCAGAGCGTTAAAACGAAAAACTTCCACGCCCTGATCGCCGCGCCTTATCTGCCGGAGCGAGCCGTCCTTGTTCCATTGAAGCGGCGTGAGATTGCCGGAAAACGCGACTCGCTGACCGGGTTCAGTCCCGTAAATCGCGTCTATCGTCAGAATCTTCTCCTGCGCCCGCGCAAAAGAAGACAACAGAAACATCGCTAACAAAAGCCACCGGAATTTTTTCATAAGAATTTTCTCTTTATCTGAATTTTCGGAGAGTTTTTTAGAAACAGTATAAGCGAATTTTTGTTTCAATAAAAATTTAACCGAATCGAAAGAAAATTTATATTCGGCTGGGAGCGCAGGCATCCCTGCCTGCGCTCCCAGCGTTTCAGCATTTTATTTTGTAAAGGTGATACGCGGTTAGAAATTTGACCTCAATCTGCGCGTTTCCGATTACGCTTTCGGATGCGCCCGGTCGTAAACTTCGATGAGTTTTTCCATCGAAACCTGCGTGTAAATCTGCGTCGTCGAAAGCCGCGCGTGTCCTAAAAGTTCCTGTATGTCGCGCAAATCCGCGCCGCTGTCCAAAAGATGCGTGGCGAATGTATGTCTGAGACTGTGCGGCGAGATGTCGCGGTTTATTTCGGCGCAGAGTTTGATGTATTTATCAACCATTCGACCCACCGAACGGGTCGTGATGCGCGTTCCCTGATAATTCAAAAAAACGGCTTGCTCGTCGCGCTCGGCGGGCGGGCAGTTATTGAGAAAAATCGGTCGCGTTTCATTCAGATAATACATCAGCGATTGAAGAGCGGGTTCGCCGAACGGCAGGATTCTCTGCTTGTTGCGTTTACCCGTAACGCGCACCAATTTTTCTCTGAAATCAATGTCTTTCAAATTCAATTTAACGAGTTCGCCGACGCGCATTCCGGTCGCGTATAAAAATTCAAGAATCGCGCGGTCGCGTTTTCCCAAGTCCGTGTTCAAATCCGGCGTTTCGATAAAGCGCACGGCGTCTTCCATCGAAAGATGAACGGGCAATTTTCTTTCTATTTTAGGCGTGGCGACGAGTTTGGCGGGATTTGTTTCCAAAACGCCTTCACGCACGAGAAATTGAAAAAATGTTCTCAAAGATGCGAGTTTCCGCGCGATCGAAGTTTTCTTTTTATTGTCGGCGTGAAGCGTCGCCATCCATTCGCGGATCGTCAGATGGTCAATGTCGGTTACGGGAATGTCCGCGCGTTTATCAATCGTAAAAAGATGTTCGCGGAATTGTCCGAGATCGGACAGATAATTTCGCAAAGTATGTTCGCTGACACGGCGTTCGTATTTTAAGTGTTGGAAAAATTGTTCGAGATATTCTTCTAACATAATGGTAAATGGTAAACGGTAAACGGTAAATTTGCGAATTATTTATTTACCATTTACCACTTACCGCTTACCGTTGTCTAGGAACGTAATAGCCTTTCCGTGTTCTGATAACGAGATTTTCCCCATTTTTTAATGAAAGAGAAATATTGCGAAATTCGCCGCGCCGGTCGCGTTCGTTTTCCGGGTAATAACTCAAAATATACTGTTGGGAAAGTTCGGCGGAAATTTGCGCGAAGGCGCGATCGAGTTCGCGTTCATCAAGCGGCGAATAAACCGCGCCGCCCGTCTGCGCGGCAAATTCCTGCATCCGGCGTTCGGCTTCGAGCGAGCGGATATTAGCGTTTCCGCCGCGCTGTCCGGTGCGTTTGTAGTTTTCGAAATCAGTCGTTTTGACAATGTAAATCTGGCAGTTAAACGCCTGCGCCGTTTTCAAGGCTTGCTCGAAAGTCGAATCGGAAATCGTGTCCACGCCGTCGCTCATAATGACGATCACGCGCCGTCCGCTCGCGTCTTTGAGATATTCCGACGCTTTGATCACGCCGTCGAGAAGCGAGGTCGCGCCTTCGGGCAGTGCGAATCTTTCGATTGCCGACACTAATTGCGAGACGTTTTTCGTAAACGGCTGTTCGAGCCGCGTGTAGGTCGCCACGCTAAATAAAGCGACCAAGTCTTTTTCCGGTCGGATCACTTTTTTGAAAAATTTGATCGCCGCTTTTTTCTCGAATTCGCGGGCGATGAGAACGCTCGACGAATTATCGAAAAGCAGAGCGAGCCGCACCGGAGTTTCCGAACGCGCCAGATCGCCGATCTCCGCCTCTCGTCCGTCAATTTTCAAAATAAAATCTTCGAGTTTCAGATTCGTAACCGCCCCGCCTTCGCGGTCGGTAACGGAAACCGGAATCGGCACGAGCGCGGACTCGATAAAAATCTCTCCGTCCTCATCAAGCGAGATCGGCGGCGGCGGCGGAAGCGGTGTCGGTTTCGGATACGAAATATTTCCGGTCGGCGAATAGATCGTATTCGGACGCGGGCTGGGCGTCGGTGTCGGCGATTCTTTCGCTTTGACGCGACCGGACTGCGCCTGCGCGCCGGCGGCGAAAACGAAAAACAAAATTGTGAGCAATAAAAAATTACGAGCCATAAAATTTGAGACCGTTCGGCAACAGGTCTGCCGAAAACTCCAAATGAATTACGCACCTTCTACCGGGAAAAGTTCCGGCGGACGACGAATGCAGAATCAGCGGACGCAATATTAAACAGTCGCCTTGTTTGACGCGGCAAATAGCTGTTTCGTTCGCCTCGCGCAATTTTTTATCCTTAGTGTTTTCAAATTCGGCAAACATCAAATTATTTCAAGGTTTGAAAGATTATACTATATGGGCAATACGCAAAAATAAAAAGACCGCTTAAAACGCGGTCTTTTGATGTTGACAGATTTATCAATTTCTAAGCCGAAACCGCCGTTCCGACTTTTTCATCCTTGATAATTACCTCGTCAAACTGCTCTTCCTCGGTCGAGCCTTTCAAAGCGGTCGTCGAAGACGCGCCGCCGGAAATCGTCTGTGTCAAAGCGTCAAAATATCCCGTGCCGACAAATGCCTGATGTTTCGTCGCGCGGTAGCCGTCAATCTCGGACGCGAATTCGCGTTCCTGCAATTTCGCGTAAGCGGTCATCTGTTCTGCTTGGTAATTTTTCGCCAGTTCGAACATCGCAAAATTAAGCGAATGGAAACCAGCCAGAGTAATAAACTGAAATTTGTAGCCCATCGCTCCGAGTTCGTTTTGAAATTTTGCAATCGTTTCATCATCGAGTTTTTTCTTCCAGTTAAAGCTCGGCGAACAGTTATACGCCAGGAGTTTGTTCGGGTATTCGGCGCGGATCGCTTCGGCGAATTTCCGCGCCTGTTCGAGATTCGGCTCGCTCGTTTCGCACCAGACGAGATCGGCGTAGGGCGCGTAAGCCAGCCCGCGCGAAATCGCTTGTTCAAGTCCGTTTTTAACGTGATAAAAACCTTCCGGCGTGCGCTTGCCCGTGCAGAACGGCTTATCGTTTTCGTCCACGTCCGAAGTCAGAAGATTCGCCGCGTCCGCGTCGGTGCGGGCAAACAAAACGGTCGGCACGCCGCAGACGTCCGACGCGAGCCGCGCCGCGACGAGCTTTTGCACGGCTTCACCGGTCGGCACTAAAACCTTGCCGCCCATATGCCCGCATTTTTTGACCGATGAAAGCTGATCTTCGAAATGCACGCCCGCCGCGCCCGCGTCAATCATCGCTTTCATCAATTCGAAGGCGTTTAAGTTTCCGCCGAAACCGGCTTCGGCATCGGCTAAAATAGGCGCGAACCAGTGAATTCCGTTTTTGCCTTCGGCAGTGTATATTTGGTCTGTGCGCTGTAACGAGTTGTTAATTTTTCTAACGAGTTCAGGCACGCTGTTCGCGGGATAGAGGCTCTGATCAGGATACATCTGTCCCGCGACGTTTGCATCCGCCGCCACCTGCCAGCCGCTGCAATAGATCGCCTTGAGTCCGGCTTGCACCTGCTGAATAGCCTGCCCGCCCGTCAATGCGCCGAGCGCGTTGACATACGGTTCTTCCTTCATCAATTTCCAGAGACGTTCCGCGCCCATCCGGGCAATCGAATACTCGATCTTTACCGAACCGCGAAGCCTGACAACATCTTCCGCCGTGTAATTGCGCTTCACGCCGTCCCAACGCGGGTTTTCCGCCCAGTCTTTTTCGATAGTTTTTATTTGTTCTTCTCGTGTCATATTCCTCCTTTTAGAAGATAGTAAATTAGAAGATAGTAAATTTTCCTTCTACCTTCTATCTACTATCTTCTATCTTCTAAGTTAAATTGGATCGAATTCTCCTTTCATAATCATCCCCTCGCTCAAATGTCTCGCTTGTTTCAATGTTTCGCGCTGTCCGTTTTCCACTGTTTGCAGAAGTTTTTCGAGTTCTTCATCAAAAATCTTTGAAACGAATTCCGGCGTGTGTTTTACTTCATCACCGTTTTCGTCCGTGATCTTTACCGCATCTTTATGTTTAATTCTCTGCGCGATCATCAGACGATATATGCGGTCGGTCGCCAGGTCTTCCATATATCCGTCTAAAAGCGACGCGCCCTTACCGTTTAAAACTCCGTTGCGGTAACGAATTACGGTTCGCACGGCGGCGCGCGTTCCCTCGACCGTCTTTTTGCCGATGCCTTCCGGCAAAGGTCTGAGATCGGATTTTTCCGCCAACTCCGGTTTTCTCACATCGAGCTGGTTCGGCGCGGGAAATTGCTCGACGGCGATCTGGTTTTGATCCGGGTGCCCCGTCCACGCGCCGTCCATTCCGACTTCGGCTTCGTTGTTTTTATCGGCGGCTAAATCTTTCAGAGCGCGTTCGTTTAATTCCTCGTCGGCGCGGTTCGGAAACAGCGCGGTCATTCCGCCGATCGCCAGAAGCCCGTGTTTATGACAGGTTTCGACGAGCAGTTCGCGCAGGTTTTGAAAAAACGCGACATCCGACGGGATCGTGTTTCTATCGGGCAAAACCCATTTCGGATTTTCGAGGTTGAAATGAATCAGCGACGCCATATAATCCCAGCGACCGAGATTGAGTCCCAGAATATGTTCGCGCAGGTTGTAGATAAATTCCTCTATCTGATACGCCAACGGATGCGCTTCGACAAGTGCGAAACATTTTATAAAACCTTTTTCCCAACTTGATTTTTCCTCGATTTTTTTAAAAAGATCGCGCCAGAAAATTGCTTCGTCCGCCGATTCGCTCTTAGGAATATAAAATGTCAGATTATGTTTCAGTTTCGACCGGTCAACGCCGAACGCGATGCGGGCAGCGTCATAGACGGAAGCCGAAACGAGTTCGTCTTTGAATATTCCGGCTTGGTTCAAATGCAGACCGCGCACGCGAATCAACGCCGCCGTATCGCTCGAATTTATCGAAACCTCGCGCTCGCGTTTTTTGTCGTAATAGGAAAGTTCGCCGTGCAAAGCCCGGATCGAATTTTCGATTCCCTGTTCGAGATTTGCCCAAGCATTCGCCATCGAATCTTCCAGGTCAATCATCACGCCCGGCGCGCCGGAGTTCAGCATCTTGACCACGAGTTCGACGTCGTCCGCCGGTCCGGTCATCTGATTGCGCTGGTCTTCGCACCATGCAGGCAGATTGATCTTCCAATCGCCGCTTACTTTTTCGTTTGTTTCTTCGTAATCGGGTAATTCGCCTTCGTGTGAAGCATTTAAAACAGCGGCGCGTTTTCGCGCTAAGGCTTGCTGACGCGGCGTAAATTCTTCATGGAGTCCGGCGAAAAAATCCGCGAATCCTTCGGGTAAATCCTTTTTAATGTCAAAATCGGTCGGCGCATGATTAATGCGCGGATCGAATTTACGTTCAAATGTAGTTTGATTCATAAATTTTTCTATTGTTCAAGATATTGAATTGTAATTCTGTATTTTGAAACGACGATATAATTATTTTTCTCTTTTGTAAATATTTTTAACTGCGAAGTTCCGTATCTTGAACATTTTTTCATTATCCCGAACGAAACTTGTCAAATCTCACATTTGAAAATAAAATAATTTCTGCCTGTAAAAGCAAACAAAATCTTTTCTTTTGCATAGTTTTGCGGGCAAAATTCATTTATTATCTTCTCGGAAAATTTTTATGTATTATCTTCTCGGAAAATTTTTATGGCACAGGAAACAACTTCAAACGCCGTCGAACGCGCGTTGTCAATTATCGAAACGGTCGCCGAGAGCAGCCGCGGTTTGAGCAATTCGGACTTGAGCCGCCGTCTGAAAATCCCGAAAAGTTCGGCAAGCTACATCCTGCGCGTTCTGGAAAAACGCGCTTATCTGCACCGCGATCTGCACGGAAAATATCGTCTCGGTTTGAAGCTGATGAGTCTGACGGGCGACGCTTTGACGCATCTCGACGTGCGCGAAATCGCCAAACCCGTGCTGGAAGATTTTCTGAAAAAATCGCGCCTGCCCGAAGCCCATTTAGCGGTTCTCGATAACGGTCGCGCCGTCTATATCGAAAAGGTCGAAAACGAAAAAAGTTTTATCAAGATGGACATTTGGGTCGGTCATCGCCTGCCGGTTCACACGACTGCCATCGGCAAAATTCTCGTCGCCAATCTGCCGGAAAAGGAAATTTTAAAAATCTTGGAAAAACAGGGAATGGAAAAGAAAACGCGCAAATCAATCACCTCGAAACAGAAATTTTTGCAGGAAACGAGAAAGGTCAGACAATACGGTTTTGCGATTGACAACGAGGAAAACGCCGACGGCGTACGCTGTATCGCCGCGCCGATCTTCGACGCGAAAGGCTCGGTCGCCGCCGCGCTCGGAACATCAAGCACGATTCTGCATATAGACGAAAATCATCTGCCGAAGATCGTCGAACTCGTCCGCAAATCCGCCAATCAGGTTTCGCGCCAACTCGGATTTAATGTTAAAGATTAATTTTTTGTCCACAGATAAACACGGATGAACACAGATTTTTTTGCTTTTTGAATAGATGATTTGATTCTAAAAATCCGGTTTTATCTGTGTCCATCTGTGTCCATCTGTGGATAATTTTCCTAAAATTTATGAAACCATTTATCGAATTCACGCGCCGGATGCGCTGGGCGGACGTTGACGCGGCGGGCATTCTGCATTTCCCGCGCATTTTCGAGATCGTCGAAGAAGCCGAGATCGAGCTTTTAAGAAAGATCGGTTTTTCGATGTTTGAAAAATTAAAAGAATTCGATTTTCCGCGCGTGCGGATCGAATGCGACTTTAAAAAGATGATCCCGCTCGATGCCGAGTTTCGTCTATATTTAACAGTCGGGCGAGTCGGGCGAAGCTCGATCCGCTACGATTTTCAAGCTTTCACCGATAAAAACGAACTGGCGCTCGAAGGCGCGATGACGGTCGTCGTTTTGAAGAACGGGAAACTCGTAAAAATCCCGCACGATTTGCGCGCCGCGCTCGAAGGAAAATCAGTATAGCAACCGTTAGGGAGCGATTTTAGACAAATTCAACTTCCATAAAATCAAACCTTCATCGGTAATTTAAACTTTACAACTTTTTCTTTTTTCTTAATACAAAAATCGCTATCCCGCCCAAAATAAAAGGTAATAAAATCACGAAACAGTAGCCGATCAGATAAAATAAATCTCAAGCTAAATCCGGCGAAAGTAAATCGCCGGGATGTATAACTGAAACATTAAGCATGACTTTTATCAAAAAGTTTTTCATTGATTTTATTTAGCCATTCATCCCAATCCTTCAAAGCCAATTCGACTTGAATTTGATGACGCTCGCGTTTGTTGCGGTATTTTTTTCTTAGTTCAGTCGGAAGTGGTTCGAGCAAACCGAATGAGATATTGACCGGCTGAAAATTTTTTGTTTCGACGTTTGAAACATAACGGCACAACGCGCCGATTGCCGAACTCGACGGCGCGACGAGCATTTCTTCATCGCGCAAAAGCCGCGCCGCGTTAAGTCCCGCAAGCCAGCCCGTTCCGACCGATTCGATGTAGCCTTCGACACCCGTGATCTGTCCGGCGAAAAAAAGTTTCGCGTTATTTTTCGTCTGCAAAGTTTCGCGTAAGATTTTCGGTGAATTGATAAACGTATTGCGGTGAATCTGCCCGTATTGCAGGACGTCGCAGTTTTCCAAGCCCGGAATGAGTTGTAAAATCCGTTTCTGTTCGCCGTAGCGCAGGTGATTTTGAAAACCGACCAGACCGAAAGCGTCCGCCATCAAATCTTCCTGCCGGAGCTGCACGGCGGCGTAAGGCTCTCTTCCGTCAACATAAAGACCTTTCGGTTTCATCGGACCGAAACGCAGAGTGTCAACGCCGCGTCTGGCAAGTTCTTCGATCGGCAGACAGGCTTCGAACCAGCGCGTTTCCTCAAAGCGTTTCAGCGGAACCGATTTAGCGTTTATCAATTCATTATAAAAAATTTCATACTGCTCTTTTGTAAAAGGACAATTGATATAATCGTCGCCGCCTTTGCCGTAACGCGCCGCCTTGAAAGCGACCGACATATCAATCGAATCCGCCGCGACGATCGGCGCAATGGCGTCATAAAAATAAAGCTGATCGTCGCCCGTCATTTTCATAATCTCGGCGGTCAGCGCGTCCGAGGTAAGCGGTCCGGTGGCGATGATCGTGATTTCGTCTGCGGGAATTTTCGTAACTTCTTCACGAACGATTTCGATCCGGGGATGAGCCTTGATCTTTTCGGTGATGTATTCTGCAAACTTGATGCGGTCAACCGCGAGAGCCGCGCCCGCCGGAATTTTATTCCGCATCGCCGCTTCCATCACGAGCGACGAGCCGCGCCGGAGTTCTTCTTTCAAAAGATACGGCGCGGTGCCGGTTTCGTCGGATTTTAGAGAATTCGAACAGACGATTTCCGCGAGTTTTTCCGTCCGGTGCGCCGGAGTCTGCGTCAGCGGACGCATTTCAAAGAGTTTAACCTGCGCGCCCGCGTTCGCCGACTGCCATGCGGCTTCGACACCCGCCAGACCGCCGCCGATAACATTTACTTTCATACGCTTTTAATCGTAAATGTTCGCTCAAAAATAGTGAAGCCGAAAACTCGAAAACCCGCGCTCAATGCTTGACAGATACAAGCGCGGACAAGTATATTCTGAAATTCGGCAAACGATTTTTTGCCACCTTAGCTCAGTTGGTAGAGCGACTGATTCGTAATCAGTAGGTCGGCGGTTCAAATCCGCCAGGTGGCTCCATAAAAATTAAACGGACACTCGAAAGGTGTCCGTTTTGCTTTATTTACAGCTTATCGTTCAATCGTCCAATAGTTCGTCGGATTCTCTCAGCCCGAACTGACGTTTGTAATACGAGATCAGTCAGATTTTATCTTCAAATAGCTTCTCAAATTTTGCCGCCGAAAAACTTTAGAATTCTTTCTTCGGCTTGACGGGTCTGTTCGTGATCCGCACCGAGTTTTTCCCTGAGAATTTCGTAATTTTCGAAAAGAAGTCTTTTGCCGGATCCTGTATCACCCAGATTCATCAGACATTCGCCTAAAAAACTGCTGCTCGTCGCCAGCAGCCAGTGATCTTCGGGCAGAGTTTTGCGCCGGAGTTCGAGACATTGTTCAAAGGCTGATCTTGCATTTTGAAAGTCGCCTTGCGCCATCAGCGTCCGTCCCAAAAGAAGCAGACAACTTCCGACCGCGGGATGTTCTTCGGGAATGCTAACGCCGCGTTTTTCCAATGCCTCGCGCACGACGGCTTCGGCTTCAGCATGTTTTTTTCGGTGAATCAAAA
Source organism: Pyrinomonadaceae bacterium (assembly GCA_041940425.1). Classification (GTDB taxonomy): domain Bacteria; phylum Acidobacteriota; class Blastocatellia; order Pyrinomonadales; family Pyrinomonadaceae; genus DATHTS01. The sequence goes on along the minus strand of JBGTSF010000006.1, from coordinate 59,523 downwards.
CGTAAGCCAGATTATACTGCGCCCAAACCGTGTCCGTATGCTCCGCGCCGAAAATCCGGCGGGACATCGCCAGCGATTCGCGGCTTAACCGTTCGGCTTCTTCGGGACGCGCGGCATAGATCGTGCCGACCAGATTGAAGATCGAAGAAACGATGTCGGGATGTTCGCGCCCGTGAAGTTTTTGCAGAATTTTCAGCGATTGACGGTGCAGAGGTTCGGCTTGTTCGCGTTTGTCCAGAACCGTCAGAACATTTCCGAGCTTGCCCATCGTGCGGGCGACATCAGGGTGATTTTCGCCGAGATGAGCAATCCGAATCGCCAATTCTTCTTCGTAAAAACGGATGGCTTCGCGGTAATTCGCTTTCAATCCGACCAGATAACCGATATTTTCCAGCGTGTCGGCAACTTCCAAACTTTTACTGCCGAGCAGATTCCGCAAAGTTTCGAGTGCTTCGCGGTAGAGCGGTTCGGCTTGGTTCAGATCGCCTTTTTCGGCTAAAAATTTTCCGTAATTGTTCAGACTTCGCGCGACTTCCAGGCTTTTTCGCGGAAAACGAGAGAGGCGCGTGTCGAGGGCGGATTTCAGATGTTTTTCGGCTGAATCGAATTGTCCGAGACTCAGATAAGTCAGTCCGAGCGTCGTATTCAGATTGGCGGCAATCGCCGGATTATCCGAAAAATCCGTTTCGATACTTTGCGCCGCAATGCCCAGAATTTCGCTCACCTTGACATCTTTGCCGGCGGCGCGGGGATTGGCGGAAGCGAGCATTTTTTCCAAGAATTGATTTATTTTTTCCGCATTGTCGCGTTGGCGGCGGGCAATTTCCGCCTGTCGCCTAGTGGCGATCAAACCGCCGACAAGCGCGGTAACAAATCCCGCTCCGGCGGTAACGGCGGCTTTGTGGCGTTGGACGAATTTTGAAGCGCGGTAGCCGAAAGTATCTTCCCGCGCTAAAACGGGCAGTCCGTCTAAAAAGCGTTCGATGTCGGCGGCGAACTGTTCGACCGAAGAATAACGCCGGTCGGGTTCTTTGCGAATCGCCATCAAAATTATATTGTCCAAATCTCCGCGCAGTTGGATGCTGACTGCCGCCTGCCGATTGCTGATCTTTCTGCCCTGCGTAACTATCGAACTCGGTTTGAGAGGTGCCGAGCCGGTGATGACCTTCGATAATTCAAACTGATTATCGCCTTTTATCTTAAAAGGTTTGTGTCCGGTCAAAAGTTCGTAAAGCACGACACCGAGGCTGTAAATATCGGTGGCGGTCGTAACGGATTGCCCAAGAATTTGTTCGGGGCTAGCATATTCGGGAGTCATCAATTGGGTTGACTGCCGATCAAGTGTCTGCGGCGAATCTGGAGCGGTCAGTTTGGCGATACCGAAGTCGAGCAGTTTCGGAATGCCGTCGGTCGTTACCAGAATATTCGAAGGCTTTAAATCGCGGTGAATTATCAGATTTTGATGAGCGTAAAAAACTGCCGAACAAACTTGCAAAAAAAGTTTGAGCCGTTGATTGACGGTCAGCCCGTGTTTTTCCGAATAGCGCGTGACCGGCAAACCTTCGACATAATCCATCACCAGATACGGCAAACCGTCATCGGTCGTGCCGCCGTCGAGCAGGCGCGTAATGTTCGGATGATCGAGCGCGGCGAGAATTTGGCGTTCGTGCCGGAAACGGCGAATGATGTCATCTGTGTCCAAGCCGCGTTTGATGAGTTTGACGGCAACGCGCTTTTCAAATTCCCGGTCGGCTCGTTTTGCGACATAAACCGCGCCCATTCCGCCGCGTCCGATCTCTTTCTCGATCAGATATTGACCGATCTGTTTGCCCGCCAGAGCCGTTTCGTCTCTGACCAGATCGGAGATCGGCAAAACGGGACGTTCGATAAAATCTTCGGCTTCTTCGTCGGATTCCAAAAGCGCGTGGACTTCTTTAACAATCAATTCGTCACCGTTCGATTTTTGTTCGATAAAAGATTGGCGTTCGACGCTCGGAAGTTCGAGGGCTTCGCTGAAAATTTGTTTGACTTGTTGCCACTGTTCGCCGGTCATAATTTAAGTGAGAATTGAGAAACAGAAGCTGTTTGAAAACCCGAAAAGTCGCCAAAGGCGACCAACAATATAGCCTAGCGAGAATCGCTAGGTCACTATAAATTTTTCAATCGCTCACTGAAGGTGAGCAACATTTCCGTCGATTGTTCGACACTTTCAGCGTCGAAATGCCTAATTTACTGAAGTCCTAGCGATTCTCGCTAGGCTATATTGTTGGTCATCTTCGATGACAAAATCAAAAATTATCGAGTTTTCAAACAACTTCTAAAAATCATCGAGTTAGCTTCAAAATAATTTTCCATTCTCACTTCCAATTTTCATTCCTCTTCTTTCATTGCTTTATACAGCCAGGCTCTGGCGATGCGCCATTCGCGTTTGACGGTGGCGGGAGAAATGTGCAGAACGAGCGCGGTTTCTTCGACCGTCAAGCCGCCGAAAAATCTGAGTTCGACGATCCGGCTCTGCTGTTCGTCAATTTTTGCAAGCCGGCGGAGAGCCTCGTCCAATGAGAGCAGATCAACTTCTTTTTCATCGGAAAAACTCATCGCTTCGTCGAGCGACACTTTCTGCGCGTCGCCGCCGCGTTTTTCTCTACCCAGAGAGCGGGCGTGGTCAACCAGAATGTGCCGCATCGTTTGCGAAGCGAAAGCGAAAAAATGAGCGCGGTCTTGCCAGTTGACGTTCGATAGATCAATCAATTTCAGATACGCCTCGTTGACCAAGGCGGTCGGTTGCAGGGTGTGATCGGGACGCTGGCGGCGCAGATATTGGGCGGCGACTTTATGCAGTTCGTCATAGACGAGCGGCATCAGATCATCAACCGCTTCACGATTGCCGCCGCTCCATGACTTTAAAATTCGGGTTATTTCCGGTAACTGTTCCTGACTCAAGAAAAACTCCAAAAGTTATATAAATCTGGGGATTTAACGCTTTCGATTATAAACGATTTTCGTTGTCCTCACAATTTTTTAAAAGTTTTTTGAGCCGCTTTTTTTTGAAATGTCGTTAGACAAGATAGAAGGGAAAATTCAACCGATGCCGTGATGAAAGCTTAGTTTTGATTTCGAGGACACGACTTATTTTGAATGCCCGGTAAAAATTTTAGGAGAAAATTATGTTATACAATCGAAATGCAAATTTACTGAAAAAAATTAATTCATTATTAACGTTGTTTTTATGCGTAGGGCTTTTGATGCCGGTTTTCGCCGCCCGAAGTTTTGCCCAAACCGAGCAAAATTCCGGTTTGAGCGTGACGGGAATGACCGATTCGCCCGGTTTTATAGATGACGATTTTCGTCCCGTCCTGAGCGGCAATTCGGCGACGGTTCACCGGACTCTGGTTCAGCCGGACGGCAAAATTTTGGTCGCCGGAAATTTTCATCTGATCAGCGGCGAGACCAAAAACGGTATTGCCCGCTTTAATGCGGACGGCACGCTCGATATGAATTTCAATACAAAAAGCGGCACGAGCGGGCAAGTCAGCGCGATCGGTTTGCAGTCCGACGGAAAAATTATCATCGGCGGCGTTTTTTCAAATTATGCCGGTCAAAGCGTCGGCAATATCGCGCGGCTGAACGCTGACGGCAGTTTCGATGTAACTTTTAATTCTTCGGGCATCTACTACACCGCCGGCGCGAACAACCAGATTAACGACATATCGGTTTTGCCGGACAACAAAATTTTGATCGGCGGTTCGTTCACGAACTACAACGGCACGGCGATCAATCGGCTGGCGCGTCTCAATCCGAACGGTAATCTCGACACGACATTTGATCCGGGAACGGGCGCGAACAGCCCGGTTTCGGTTATCAAACAATATACGGGCGGCAAAATTTTGATCGGCGGATTTTTCACGAATTACAGCGGCACGGCGATCAATCGTCTGGCGCGTATCAACACGGACGGCGGCATTGATACATCATTCAATATCGGCACGGGACCGAGCGGAGGAATCAGTTCGATCGTCGTTCAGCCGGATGAAAAAATCATCGTCGGCGGCTCTATCGCCACCTTCAACACCGTTGCCAAAAACGGCATCGCGCGTTTGAATGCGGACGGAAGCGACGATTCCACATTCGCCGTTTCGGGAACGGGTGCGGCGATCAACGCAATTGCGCGTCAGTCGGACGGCAAACTGGTTGTCGGCGGAGTTTTCCCGGCGATTGGCGGTACGACGCGTCAATCAATTGCGCGTCTGAATACGGACGGCAGTTTTGACGCGACGTTTGACGCGGGAACAGGGCTCAACACGACAGGCGATCCCGCCGCCGGTTCGGTCAGGGATTTGGCTTTGCAGGCTGACGGCTCGGTTATTCTGGTCGGCTCGTTCACTTCGTATAACGGAACAAGCCGCAGTAGTATCGCCCGTGCCAACACAAATGGAACGCTCGACACTTTGCTTAATCCGACCGCTAAGCAAGTCGGAAACATCAACGCGATTGCGAAACAGGCGGACGGCAAAGTCTTGATCGGCGGCACTTTTAACATCGTCAACGGCTCGGTGCGCGGCAATCTGGCGCGGCTCAACGCGGACGGAACGCTCGACACGACGTTTGATCCCGGAACCGGCGCGAATTCATTTTTGAACACGATCGGCGTGCAGGCGGACGGCAAGATCGTCATCGGCGGAAATTTTACCGACTACAACGGAACCGCCGTCAATCGGATCGCCAGACTCAACGCTAACGGCAGTTTGGATACGTCTTTTAATCCCGGAACGGGAATTGACGACGGCGAAGTCACGGCGGTCGCCATCCAGCCGGACGGAAAAATTCTGGTTGGCGGAGTCTTTCCGACCTTAAATAACATCACGGTAAACAATATCGCGCGGCTCAACTCGGACGGCAGTCTCGACAGCTCTTTTGCCACCGGAACGGGCGTTAATAACTGGGTTCGCAAATTTATCGTTCAGCCGGACGGAAAAATTCTGGTCGGTGGCGATTTTTCCAACTTTAACGGCTCGCCCAAAACCCGTCTGATGCGGCTCAACAGCGACGGCAGCAGCGATGCGTCGTTCAATACGGGAACGATCAACAGCAGTGTCAGAGATTTTGTCCGGCACGACGACGGAAAGATCGTGATCGTCGGCGCATTTACCAGCGTCAACGGCACAAACAGAAACCGCGCCGCGCGGCTCAATGCCGACGGCTCGCTTGACGAAAGTTTTCATCCCGGCACCGGATTCACGCAGAATGTTCTGGCAATCGCGGCTCTGCCGGACGGTAAATATATGGTCGGCGGGTTGTTCACAACCGCCAGCGGCTTGCCGCGAAACCGTATTGCGCGGCTCAGATCGAACGGCTCGCTCGACCCGAAATTTCTGCAGGGTTTAGGTCCGATCGGCGCGTTTGCTCCGCAGATTCGCACGATCGTTCCGCACGATGGCAGATACCTGATCGGCGGACAATTTGAAACCTACAACACCAATGCGCGGTCGGGAATTCTTCTGATGTCCAACGCCACCAAAGCTCCGGTTGATTACAACGGCGACGGCAAAACCGATTGGGCGATCGCGCGTCATTACGGCGGTATCGGCGACTGGACATATTGGATAAAATATAACGACGAAAGCGAAAAGATATTTTCATTCAATTTCGGAGTATTCTCGGTAGATGCGCTTCAGCCGGGCGATTTCGACGGCGACGGCAAAACCGATGTCGCCATCTGGCGCGGCAGACCGTCCGCAAGCGAATCGGCGGGTTACTGGATTATTTTCAGCTCGACCAACGCCGTCAAATTCGTCCCGTTCGGCTTGTCCGGCGATAGACCGACGCTCGAAGACTACGACGGCGACGGAAAAGATGATATGTCGGTCTGGCGTGCGCCCAGTGAGATTGAAGGTCCGGGGCAGGCAATCTGGTTTTATCAAGCCAGCCACAACAATCCGAACAATAACGTAACTTACGTTCCGTTCGGAATGCGCTACGGCACACAGTCCGATCAGGCTGACGATCTTTATCCCGGCGATTTCGACGGCGATGGAAAAGCTGATTTCCGCATCCAACGGCGCGTTGATACAAATGTTACGACGCTCAGCACACCGGCGATTTTCTATACTCTGACGACCAGCGACAACAAAATCTCCTACGATTATTTCGGCTGGGCTGGCGACCGGACGATTCCCGGCGACTACGACGGCGACGGCAAGACCGATCTGGCAATCGCGCGCGGTTTCAACAGCGTGCCAAGCACGACAACCTGGTATATCCGTTACACCGACGGAAGACCCGATGCGGCGATTCAGTGGGGAGCCGGTTCGCTCGACCAATTCGCGCAGGGCGACTATGACGGCGACGGTATCACGGATGTTGCGGTTTATCGCCGGGCTAACGAAAACAATTATTACATTCGCCGTTCGAGCGATATGTCAATGATGGTTCACCAATGGGGAAATGGCGACGGTCCGGGCGGTCCCGCTTCCGATGTAGCTGTTGCGACATATAACAACCGCTGACGGATTTGGGAAATCTGACGCAGAAGACAAACCGGAAAATCCCGCTTTCGGCTGTCAGAGTCAACCAAACTTTGTTTTTGAATTCCCTCCTTTTAGGCAGTGAATTCCGAATTCGGAATTCACTGCCTTTTTATTGTGAAAAAATAACGACCTGCGACTCTCAAATTCAACGGCTGTGTGATTTTGATAATCTCACAACTTTTGCTTTTAGATTTTTTTCAGACAGGATTCTGTATTCGGCTCATCCGGCGGTTTTTATCATTTTATATTTGGGATTACAATCTATTTGCTGTCGAAGTTAAAAATTCTATCCGGCAAAAGCCGAATATCAACCTGAAAGGAAAATTTCATTTATGGGAATCAAAAATTTATTAGTCATCTTTTGCACCGCGCTTTTATGCGCCGCGAATCTTTTGTTGACGGGCTGTGTCCGGGAACAAAATACGAATATGAATAAAACGCCGGAAGTAAAGCCGCCGTCGGCAATGGTCGAAGACGTGCATTCGTTTTCGAATCCGAAACAGGTCAGGGTAACAAATATTGATCTCGATTGGACGGTTTCGTTCGAAGAAAAATCCATCAAAGGTTTTGCCGACCTGAAATTCGAACGCGCCAAAGATGCCGGAAACGCGCCGCTTGTTTTGGACACACGCAATTTAAAGATTGAAAAGGTCGAAGCATCAAACGACGACGGGAAAACCTTTACGGCGGCGGAATTCAAATTAGGCGAGACGGACAAAATTCTCGGCTCTTCTTTGACGATTGAGCTTCCGGCTAATGCCAATAAAGTGCGCGTTTATTACCAGACCGCGCCGGAGGCTTCCGGCTTGCAGTGGCTCACGCCCGAGCAGACCGCCGGAAAACAAAAACCGTTTATGTTTTCGCAGGCGCAGGCGATTCACGCGCGTTCGTTTATTCCGCTGCAGGATTCGCCGCAGGTGCGCGTTACATACACGGCAAAGGTGCGAACGCCGAAAGACCTTTTGGCGGTGATGAGCGCGGAGGGAAATCTGCAAACGTCCGAAAGAACGGGCGAATATAATTTTAAGATGACAAAACCGATCCCGTCTTACTTAATTGCGATTGCCGTCGGCGATCTGCAATTTAAAAGTCTGGGAAACAAAAGCGGAGTTTATACCGAACCTTTGGTGATCGAAAAAGCGGCGAGCGAACTTTCCGACACGGAAAAAATGATCGAAGCGACCGAAAAAATTTACGGCGAATACCGTTGGGGGCGCTACGACATTTTAGTTCTGCCGCCGAGTTTCCCGTTCGGCGGAATGGAAAATCCGCTTTTGACGTTTGCCACGCCGACTATTTTGGCGGGCGATAAATCTTTGGTTTCGCTTATCGCGCACGAACTCGCGCATTCTTGGTCGGGCAATCTGGTAACAAACGCGACATGGCGCGATTTCTGGCTTAATGAAGGTTTTACGACGTATCTCGAAAAAAGAATCATCGAAGCCGTTTACGGCGAACCGCGCCGCGAGATGGAAGCCGTTTTGGGAAAACGCGGTTTGGAAGATGAATTAAAAGGTCTCGAAACGCGCGACCAGATTCTGCACGTTGATCTCGCGGGACGCGACCCGGACGAAGGCTTTACGGGCATTCCGTATGAAAAAGGCGCGCTGTTTTTAAGATTTTTGGAAGAAAAATTCGGGCGCGAAAAGTTTGATAGATTTGTTAAAAATTACTTTGACGCTTTCGCTTTTCAGAGCATCACGACCGAAACTTTTGTTGATTATTTAAATAAAAATTTGCTCGCCGAAAATCCGAACGTCGTTTCGAAAGAAGAGATTAACGAATGGATCGAAAAGCCCGGTCTGCCCGCCAACGCGCCCCAACCGAAATCGGATACTTTTTCAAAAATCGAACTGGCGGCGAACGATTTTGCAAGCGGGAAAACCTCTGCCAAAGACATAAACACAAGCAATTGGACGACGCAGGAATGGCTGCATTTTCTGCGGACTCTGCCGGAAAACCTGAGCGCGGAAAAAATGTCGGAACTCGACGCGGCGTTCAATCTGACAAAGGCGGGAAATTCCGAGATCGCTTTTCAGTGGCTGATGATGTCAATCAAAAACAAATACGCTCCGGCTGACGCGCGGCTCGAAGAATTTCTGACATCAATCGGTCGGCGAAAATTCGTCAAACCGCTTTTTGAACAGCTCGCCAAAACGCCCGAAGGCACGGCGCGGGCAAAAACGATCTACGAAAAAGCGCGTCCGGGTTATCACCCGATCACGCAGTCGTCGGTTGACGAGATTTTGAAATGGGAAGCGAAGTAAAAGAATTTTAGCCACGAACAGACACGAAAGAACACGAACAAAAGAAAAAAACTTTTTGTGTTCTTTCGTGTCTGTTCGTGGCTAATTTATTTTTCGAGCGCATTGAAGATAAACGGAAATGTTGCCCAGGTTTGCCCGCGATGCTGTGGGCGGAAGGCGAAAAGAATGATCTTGCCTTTGCCGTAATCGGTTTCGGCGAGCGCGGTTTTGCCGTTCAGATATTTTTCGCCGAGCATCCAACCCGATAAGAGCGAATCTTTCACGGCGTAGTTTGCGACGGTTTTTACTTTCGTTTCGTCCGTAATTTCAAATGCTGAACTGTTGATAAAATACGCCGGCAATTCTTCCGGCAGATTTTTTGCAAGTGGAAAACTTCTATCAATTTCCAATTTGACGACCGAGCCGGGATTGTAAAATTCGTTTCGCTTTAATCCTTCGAGAGCGTTTTTCATCGGCAAGTTAAAACGCTTGATGACGAGTTCGCAACTGTCATCGAAGCAAATTAATTTGCCACCCGACTCAACGTATTTTTTCAGGTTTTCAACGCCCTGTTCGGTAATGCCGCCGGAAATTTCTTCCGGGTATTCGTCTTTCGATAGACCTTGCGCGATGGCGCGCTCGCTCATCGAAGGCAGAATTATCGCGTCGAAGTTCAGATTATTTTGCCGGAAATTCGCGTCCGTAAGCGATGTGTAGGAAATCTGAAAATTGTCCAGCACGAGCCGCGTCCAGCCTTCGTCCATCGAATTTATATTGCCTTTGTAAAGTCCGATCTTCGGATTTGTCTTGAGCGGATTCGGCAGTTTGGCAAAAGAATCTTTGTTCGGTTTCAGATTTAAGATTTCCCGCGCCTCGTTGATATTTTCAAGCGGTTTCAGAGTCTTTTGAAATTCGGATAAATTTCTGATATTCCAAATCGCCTCCGATTCGACGCCCATCTGCAGAGGCAGCGTCCAGCCCGCGACATCATACGGGACTTCGGCTTCGCCGCTCGCATTTACGCGGTTTGGATAAGTTTGTTTTTCAAACAGGCTGAGGACGTTGTTTTTCTGCGGCTGATTCGTAAAAACGAGAAAGCTGTTGAGCGGCATTTCGTGAAAATCTCCGGGCTTTTCCTTTTCCATCGCAAAATAGCCTTCTTCGGTCATCCGGTAAATTTCCATTCCCTGCCACATCAAAATTTCCAAAAGCCGGGAGACGGATTCCTGAGCGGGCTGACCGCCGGGAATGATGAACGCCTGCGTCTCGTTTTCGTTTCGCACGAGATTCGCTTTGCTTAAATCATAAAAATTCCGCAGATAGTTCGGGCGAAATTTCGCCGCCATTTCCAAAACGGAACGCGCGGCGGTCATCTCGATCCGCGCAATATCTTTCGGACTCCAAACGCCGCCCTGCCACGGGTTCGGATTATTCGTCGCGCGTTCGAGCGGCGAAGCTAATCCGCGCGAGGCGCGAGCTTCTTCAAGCTGTTTTTTGGTGATCGTAACGGGTGACATCAGATCCGCGCTTGCCGCCTCACTTAAAATGCCGATGGAATTGTGATAATACGGCGCAGAGCGAAAACCGCCGTGCCACCATGTATCATAGGTCGCGTTCGTTACGACTCCGGCTTGACCGTTTCGCTGGAGGTCAGCCGCCATCTTGTAGCCGAGCAGACCGAGTTCGCGCAAAATCAGCGGATCAATGCGCGGATTCGGCGGATCGTAAAACGGCGGGATCGTAAAACGCGCGGCGGTTTTCCCCTGCTGGTGAACGTCATAGACGATCTGCGGAAACCATTCCTGCCAGAACAGTTTCGTGATATTTCTGGTTTCCTGCAAATTGAGCATAAACCAATCGCGGTTGTTATCGTGTCCGGCGTAATGATGATAAAGTTCGGGCGGCGAAGTTCCTTCGTATTTCGTGCCGAGAGTTTTGCGATACCAATCGGCAACGATATCAATGCCGTCCGGGTTTGCCGAAGGAATCAGAAGCAAGATCGTGTTTTCTAAAATTTCTCTCGTTGTTTGATCGGTCGCGGTCGCCAGTTCATAAGCCAGATTCATTGACATTTGCGATGCGACGATTTCCGTCGAATGAATCGAACAGGAAATAGCGACAATAGTTTTTCCGCCATCTTTGGGAACTGTGACTTCTTTGAAATGAGTAAGACTTGGATTAGCTAAATACGCACTGTATTTTCTATAAAGTTCCAGATTTTTAATATTTTCCGGCGCGGAAATAAACGCAACAATCTGCGAACGCCCAAGCGTCGTTTTGCCGATTTCCTGAACTTTTACCTTATCGCTCGCCGCGTCCAATTTCGCAAAATAATCCGTGATCTGTTTCCAGTCGGCAATCGTCCGGTCATCTGTCGGATGAAAATCCAAAACAGATTTCGGCGACGGAACTTGTGCTTTCAGCGCGGAAGGCAAAAGGCAAAAGGCAAAAAGCAAAAGTAAAAATTGCGGAAAAAACCTTGAACCTTGAACTTTGAACTTTGAACTTTTTTGTTTGAATGTTACAAAAATACTTGAATGTCCGAGCATCTACAGAAAATCTCCTTTGGGGAAGCGATCGAGAAAAACAAGAAAATAACTTTTCCTGTCAGAAAGTCTAACAAATCGCGCGTCGTCGGCAAACTTCGCTACTGGTGGAGCTTGTTTGTCGCGGCGATGCTGCTTTTGATTATCGGTACGCCGACCGTAATTTTATTTTTTATCATCAACCGAAAAAAATGGCTCTACCCGTTCGCCCGTTTCGGCGGCAAATGGTGGCTCAAATTGAGCGGCGCGCGCGTTAAAGTTACGGGTTTGGAAACCCTCGATCCGAACGAAAACTACGTTTTTATTTCCAATCACCGTTCGTATCTCGACACGGCGACGCTTTTCGTTCACACGGGCAGACGCATCGGCATCGTGGCGAAAAAGGAACTTCTCAAAGTTCCCGTCTTGGGTCAGGGAATGGGTTTTGTCAACATCATTGCGATTGACCGCTCAAATGCCGAACGGGCGCGGCGTTCGATGGAAAAAGCGCGCGCAGTTCTGGAAGAAAACTACTCGTTCGGCGTGTTTGCCGAAGGCACGAGAGCGATGCCCGGCGAACTTCTGCCATTTAAAAAAGGCGCGTTTCATCTCGCCCTGCAAACGCGCGCGCCGATCATTCCGGTAGCCATCAAAAACACCGATTGGATGATGGGCAAACGAACGGGCGTTTTATATCCGGGAACGATCGAAATGGTTTTGCTTCCGCCGATTGAAACGGAAAATTTAACAACCGAAGATATGATGGATTTACTGAAAAAAACGCGCGAAGCGATTGCGGAAGAACTCTTAAATCAGTAGGCAGCGGCAGTAGGCGGTAAGCAGTTCATTGAGTAATTATTTGAAAGGCAAATTTTCTGAAATAATGCAAACTTTATAAACTCGACTGTTTTTCCTGCTACTGCCTACTGCCGCTGCCTACTGAATTACGGTTTTTTCACCGGCGGCGGCGGCGGCGGAAGACCGGAATCGTTTTTCGGCTCTTCCCGAACTTCTTCCGTGTCGTCGTCTAAAATGATGATCTTGACAGTTCCTTTCGTGTAATCGGTATATTTGACGCGCACCCTGAGTTTAACGGATTGCCCGCTGTCGAAGACGAGTTCGTCGTCGGAGGTCGCGTAAGCCGGAAACCAGTATTTTCCGTCAACATTTTCGCGCCACGTTTCGACGACCGGATATTTCGCGTTTTTGTCTTCGGGAACGCCTTTGCCCTTCGATTTGACGATCATCAGATCGCGGTCGTCAACCCAGATTCTGCCGAGAAAAAACCGTTCTTTCGATTTCGGATCGGGCATCACTTTCGGCGCGACATCGAAAACATAAAGATTTAGTTCGTCAATTTTTTCCTTTCCGATAAAAGTAAAATTGTATTGCGGGATCATTTCCGGCTCTAACGCGAAAGCGTTAACTCCGCCTAAATCTTCGATGTCGGTATTGGAGATTTGAACTTCCGTGATGGTTGACATCGGAAAATACGTGATCTTTTCAAGCCGTTCGCCGTCCTCCTTCAACGCCATAAAAGATTGACGGTGATAAACGCCGGTAATCTGCCCGCCCATCCCGATCGTCTGGATCGTCGCGTTGCGGTTAAAAACATATTCGGTCAGAGCCTGCCGGAACTTCTTTTCGTTTTCCGTAAATGTTTTGACAATGCTGTCAATTTCCGCCTGGCTCAAATCCGTTTTGACAATATTCGACGGACTTTGTGCAAAAACCGAAACGACTGACAAACAGACGAGCATTAAAAATATCTGCGCTTTTTTCATAGATTGTGCCTCTTAAAAACTACACGAATAGATGCTTTCAAGCGAAGAAAAGTTGACAGGAGCTTTTTAAAATCGGAAGCCCGCGCGTTAGCAAGGGCGGAATAATCAAGTTGAGCATTCCGTCCTTGCTAACGCGCGGGCTTCCGTAAAATTCGTAATATCAGTCAACAAATTCGACTTCGACCTTCTGCGTGATGATTCCTTTCTCGAAACCTTCCTGCAAAAGACGCTTCACGCCTTCTTTGCCGCGCTCGCCGTAATCGAGCGTCAGATCGTTAACCCACATGGCGACGAAGCGGTCGGCTAATTCCGGCGGCATATCGCGGGCAAACTGCATCGCATAGGAAAGCGCGTCTTCGCGGTTTTCCATCGAATAGACGATGCTTCGATGCAGAGCTTTTGAAACTCTCTTCATCAAATCAAGCCCAAGTTCGCGCTTGATAGCGTTGCCGCCCATCGGCAGGGGCAAGCCGGTGCGCTCAAACCACCATTCGCCGAGATCGAGAACTTTGTTCAAGCCCATCTGTTTGTAAAAAAGCTGACCTTCGTGAATCAAAAGTCCGGCATCGGCTTTGCCATTTAAAACCTCGTCAATGATCTTATCGAACGGCACGACCGTGTATTGAAAATCCTGATTAAAAATCCGCAGAGCCAGAAACGCGCTCGTCAATTCGCCCGGAACAGCGATCTTCAAATTCGGGATGTCTTCGGGTTTATACTGCTCTTTGGCTACGACGATCGGACCGTATTTATCGCCGATGCTCGCGCCGTGCGGCAGGAGCGCGTATTTGTCGGAAATGTATGCGTAAGCGTGAAAGCTGATCGCCGTTACGTCAAACACGCCTCGTTTCGCGTCTTCATTCAGCGATTGAATGTCTTTGAGCGTATGTTCAAACTTCAAGCCGTCGGTTTCGAGCTTGTTGGTCGCCAGACCGTAAAACATAAATGCGTCGTCGGAATCGGGTGAATGAGCGACGGTGATCGTTCTTAATTCGGGTTTTGCTTCTGTCATATTAAAATCGGGTATAAAAAATATTGGTATCGTATAAGAGTTCAATTTTACCGTTTTCGGCGTATTTATCAAACAAGGATTTCAGTTCTGCGGTCATCATTTCAAAACCTTGATCAGACTCCGAAGGCATATACGAAGCCGAAAGCATTCTGCCTTTTAAGCCGTCGAAATCGAGCCGCTGAATATTCGGAAAAGTTTGGCGGGAAAAATCCCTCTGAAAAAATTCGGATAATTTTTTTTCATTGATATTATCGTGTCTGACCTTCGCGTAATCCGTGCCGTATTTGAGAAGAAAATTTTCGTATTCGCGCAAAAAGTCGTTGACGTCGAGCCGGCGTTCATTCCATATCAAAACGACAAAACCTTCTGCGCGCAGTATCCGACCGAACTCCGCCCGCGTTTTTTCCGCGTCAAACCAGTGAAACGCCTGCGCCGCCGTGACGAAATCAACCGATTCGCCGGGCAGACTCGTCCGTTCGGCAGTTCCGTCAATGCTTCTAAATTTCGGAAAATCTTTTAAAAATTCTTCCGCCGCTTCGCGCATCAAACGGTTCGGCTCGACACCGTAAGCCGTGTTGCCGTTTTCGAGAAAATTTTTTGTTAAAATTCCCGTTCCCGAACCGATGTCGGCAATCACGGAATTTTTCGTCAAATCCATCTCATCTCGAAACAAATCCAAAATTTCTTTCGGATAACCCGGACGATATTTCATGTAATTTTCGACGCGGTTTGAAAACCTTTCAACTGTATCGGACATAAATCTAATGGATAGGTGATAGTTGATAGTTGAGGAAAAAAACTATCAACTATCAATTATCAACTATCTGCAACTTCCTCACCTGACCACTCTGTTTTCTTCGAATGCGGAATATCGAATTGATCCAGAATTCTGAAACACAAATGGTCAACCAAATCTTCGATGGTTTTCGGGCGGTGATAGAACGACGGGCTGGCGGGCAGAATCCGCGCGCCGGCGCGAGAAAGGCGCAGCATATTTTCGAGATGAATCTGATTGAACGGCGTTTCGCGCGGAACTAAAACCAATTTTCTGCCTTCTTTCAGACAGACATCTGCCGCGCGGTGAATAAGATTAGTTCCCGCGCCCGAAGCGATCGCGCCGAGCGTTCCCATCGAACACGGCACGACGATCATTCCGGCTTGTTTGTTCGATCCCGACGAAGGCTTTGCCGCCAAATTATCAAGCCGCCAGTAACGGATAATTTTCGAGTCTTTTTCCAGCCCGAGCCATTCGTTTATCTTTTCCGGTGTCGGCTCTTTGAGATTCACGCCCATTTCGACCTGCGCGACCGTCGGGACGACATTCGACATTATCAGATTTATTTTCGAAACCGCGCCGCTCGCCGCCAAAAGCTGAAGCGTTCTGTAACCGTAGATCGTGCCGGACGCGCCCGTGATTCCAACCGTTAATTCCATATCGAAAAAGAATTTTAATTCCTGCGACTAAAATTATACAGTTTGAAAAAGTTTTTTGCGCTCTAATGTATCAAGTTAAAACGCCGAACCGTAAGATCCGTTTCGTTTCGGAGCATAAATTATTTTCTTTCGGACAGTGATCTTTCTCTCAAACTTTATTTTCAGTTAATAATTACGGGCTGATTTTGTCTTTATCTCTAACACGATTTTTTTGGCACCGGTTTTGCAAATGTCCGAAGCGGAACGGGGTTTATTATTTTATGAGCCGAAAAATTTTAGAAAACGAAAAAGTATTAAATTTTGTCAGCCATGATGCGGTTAGTTGGACGATGATGAAATTATGCTCCGTTTATAAATTTGTCGGCTGTTTAATTTGAACCTTCTTTTCATTTATTTGCTCCGAAAAAGCGGCGTTCCGATAACGCCGCTTTTTTTTTTCGCCAGATTTGTGGTGTAATTTCCTTTCTGAATTTATGAATACCAGCGACATCGAAAAAATCCTGCTTTCGCATTCGGAGGGAAAAATTTCCACCGGCGAAGCAACCGCCAAACTGAAAAATCTATCCTACGAAGACATCGGCTACGCCCGCGTGGATCACGCGAGAGCGTCGCGTCAGGGTTTTCCCGAAGTGATCTTCGGTCAGGGAAAAACGCGCGAACAGATTTTGGGAATTTTTGAAAAACTCGTCGAGCGAGCGCCTAATGTTTTGATCACGCGCACGACCGAAGACGTTTTCGGCGAAATCCGCAATATTCAAACGGAAGCCGAATGGCACGGAGCGGCGAAAATGATCCGCGTTTTGCGCGACACGACCGAACTCGGCGCGGGCGAGATCGCCATCGTTACCGCCGGAACGAGCGATATTCCGGTCGCCGAAGAAGCCGCGCTGACCGCCGAAACGATGGGCAACCGCGTCAGACGAATCTGGGACGCGGGCGTGGCGGGAATTCACAGAATTTTATCTGAAAGAGAAATTTTGCAAAATTCGCGCGTCGTCATCGTCGCCGCCGGAATGGAAGGCGCGCTGCCGTCGGTCGTCGGCGGTCTGGTCAAAGTTCCGGTCATCGCCGTTCCGACCTCGATCGGCTACGGCGCATCATTTAACGGCATCGCCGCGCTTTTGGGAATGCTCAATTCCTGCGCGTCAAACGTCACGGTCGTCAATATTGACAACGGCTTCGGCGCGGGCTTCGTCGCCAGTTTGATAAATCGGCGACACGAAGAATTAAAGGAAAATTGTCCACAGATGAACACAGGTAAACACAGATAAGATAAAATTATCTAAAAAGCGTTTTAATTTTTAATAAGAATAGATTGATTCCTCAAAATCAACCTTTTCAAGAATCAAAAAAAAATCTGTGTCCATCTGTGTTTATCTGTGGATAAGTTATTCTCGTGCCGTTTCACGCGTTTTCGCGGGTTAAATTTTCACTAATAGTTATGCTTAAAGATGCCGTAAAAATCTACATCTCACTCGCGCTCGTCTTTTGCTTTTTGCTTGCGGGATGCGGCAAACGAGTGCCGAATCTCGACTTGATCTTTGCCCAGGCGAAACTGCAAAAGGGCAAGCGTCCGGTGATAATCATTCCCGGAATTTTGGGCAGTGAACTCGAAGACCCGCAGACGAAAGAAACCGCGTGGCTCAATCTCTCGACCATCAAGGGCGACAATCTCGCTCTGCCGATCTCGCCCGAACTTACAAAAAACCGCGATACGCTCGTTGCAAAGAGAATTATCGAAACGGCGAAAGTCTTTTCGCTCCTGCCGGAAATTTCCGTCTATCAATCGCTAATCGGCGCGATGGAACGCTACGGCGGATACAAACCGGGTAACTGGGAAAACCCACCGCCGGACGGGAGGCGCGATACGTATTACGTTTTCGCCTACGATTGGCGGCTTGATAACACGGAAAACGCGCGGCTTTTAACGAGAAAGATCGAAGAATTAAAACAAAAACTCGGCGACGCGGATTTGCGTTTTAACGTCATTGCGCATTCGATGGGCGGACTCCTGACGCGCTACGCGGCGATGTATGGAGATAAGGATTTGCCAGCCGCGGGCGAAAAGCCGCAGCCGGATTGGGCGGGTGCGGCGCATTTTAACAAAGTTTTTATGTTCGGCGTTCCGAACGAAGGCGCGATGTCAACTCTGCAGGTTTTTAACGAAGGCTATTCGGTCGGCGGTTTTGAAATTGACAGCATTCCGAAAGATGTCGTGATAACTTCCCCGGCGGTTTTTCAGTTACTGCCGCACCAGGCGACAGCGCGGTTTTACGATGAAAATTTAGAACCTTTGCAGATTGATCTGTTTGACCCGGAAACATGGAAAAAATATGGCTGGTCGGCTTATACGGATGTTAATTTCCGAAATAAATTTTCCGGTCAGATGTTGGCTGTTAGTAAAAACGGTAAAAAAAGCGAATACGCCGAAATGACGCTCGACGAACTCGATCGGTATTTCGCCGCCGTTCTCGCCCGCGCCAAAGCCTTTCACGACGCGCTCGATGCCGATACGACCGTTCCCGCTTCGCTCGGCTTTTTCGCATTCGGCGGCGACTGCGATCTGACTTTGGATGGCGCGGTCGTTTACAAAGACGCGAAAACCGGCGTCTGGAAAACTCTTTTTTACCCGAAAAGTTTCAGAAATTCCGACGGCGAAAAAGTCTCGAAAGACGCGGTGCGCCGTAAAATCCTCGCCCCCGGCGACGGTCGCGTAACGCGCCGTTCACTTCTTGCCGAAACTGTTTCGGAGGAAAACATTCGCAATTCGATCTTCCGCCGCACGCTTCCGGTTACGGCGACTTTTTTCTGCGAAACGCACGACGAACTGCCGAACAATAAAATTATGCAGGACAATTTTCTGACAGCTTTGATTCAGGAAATATTGCAATAAAAGTTGACAGAGTTTGCAGGAAGTTTGCAGATAGTTGACAGAAAGTTTTGAAGAACTGTTCTCTCAAAAAGTTTTTAACTATCTGTAAACTTCCTGTCAACTATCTGCAAACTCTGTCAACTTTTTACGGATTGAGCAAAACATACAGCCGATCCGCCCAATCGGAGCGTGTGCCGCGCAGGATTTCGTATTGGACTTGCGCCATTTCGCGGTTACCGTTTTTGATGTAGGCGCGTCCGAGATTGTAGCGGGCTTGTTCGAGTTCGGGATTGTAGTTGACGGCGTTGGTAAAAGCCTCGATGCTTTCTTCGGTTTTGCCGGATTCGAAATAGCTCTCGCCGAGATAATTGTAAGTTTTCGCGTCGGGTTTGTAGGTCTTTAATAGTTCGAAAACGGGAACCGCTTCGGCGTAGCGTTTTTGTTTATAAAATGCCAGACCGAGTTTTTCATAAGCGAGAGCAAAATCCGGTTTGAGCGCGACGGCGCGTTTGTAGGCGAGAATTTCTTCTTCACTTCGTCCGAGTTTGTTAAGACTCAAGCCCAAAGCATAATGCGTGTCCGCGTTTGCCGAATCGAGTTTCGTTGCCTGTTTGTATGCGCTGACGGCGTCCTCGAATTTGCCGAGCGCGTAGCTCGACGCGCCGATATTGATATAAGTTTCCGTCCATTCGGGACGAAGCCGCGCCGCTTGTTTTGAAGCTTTTAACGCTTCTTCGTGTTTGCCGAGCATCCCGTAGGAAAATCCCGCCTGATACCATGCTTCGGCGTAAGCGGGGTCAATCTCGACCGCTTTTTCAAAATAGACGGCGGCGCGCGCGTAATCGTCGCGCGAAAGAACGCCGAGACCTTGCGAGTAAAGGCGTTCGGCGGCGGCGCGTTTGTTTTTCTGCGTTTCGGAATTTAATGTCGAAAACGTCTGCAAATCGCCGATCTTGAGCTGCAAAATTCTTTCCGACGGAACGGCAAAATTTATGCTCTGCCCTTCCGCCGCCTGCAATGTCGCCACGCCGATGACCTGACCGCTCATATTAACGACGGGCGAGCCGGATGAGCCGGGCGAGATCGGCGCGGTGATCTGAATAATTCGACCGTAGCCGGAAATATCTCTGACCGCCGACACGATGCCGTTCGATACCGAACCTTCGAGCCCGAACGGGTTGCCGATGACGACGACCGATTCGCCTTCCTGCGGCGTGGTCTGCACGATCGGCAGAGGAATAGCCGTTCCCTGCGGAACGTCAACTTGCAAAAGAGCGAGATCGCCTTCGCCGTCAACCGCGAGAACGCCGCGAGCGGTGTATTTTTTGCCGCTTAAAAGATGAATCTCGACGCGGCTCGATTTTTCGATGACGTGGCGGTTGGTGATTATTTTGTCCGAAGCGACAAAAAAACCGCTCCCGCGTGAAAGCGTCGCGCCCTTCGAATCGAAAGTTTCTATCGCTACCGCCGAAGGTTTTATCCGGCGGACAAGCTGGGGCAGAAAATCCTGCGCGAAAACCGGCGCGGCGGCGGATAGCAGTATCGAAAGAATTAAAATTTTACGGGCGAGCGAATTCATCCAAAGTATTACTCACGCGAATTATAAGGTTTTTGTTCCCGACAAACAAATTTTCACGCGCAGAGAAAAAAGGTTTCGCTCTCGTAGATGAATTCGAGCGGCGAAACCGTTGGAAATAAAATTCAGCGAAAAAATTTAATTTGTAATGCCGCTGCCGTCGAGTGCCGTGTAAACGTCCGGCGCGTAAAGTCCGAGCCAGCGGTCTTCGTCCGGCGTGAGGAAAAGTTCGTCGTAAACTTTTTTGTTGAGTGCATCCGCATCTTTGTCTAAATCTTTATTGAGCCAAACAAGCAGCGTCGGGCGAAGCAGAAAATCGTTTCTGACCGTATCGAGCGAGAGAAGCGTTTCAAATTTCGAGATCAGACTCGTAAACTGCGCTTCGGTCAGATTGTTTTCCGCCGTTTGAGCGCGGATAAAGGCGACGCTTTTTTCATCGAGTTTGTTTTTATACGCGTAAACGCCGGCGAGTTTTTTCCAGTTTTCAAAATCAATCTGATCCGCGCCGTATTTCGTAATGTCCGCCATATAATCTTTTAAAAGCGGACGCTCGGCGACCATTTTCGCCGCCGCGGTAAACGCGACTTCGATTGCCGTCGGCATTTCTTCGAATTCACGCTTGGCTTCTTTTTTCGCGTCGAACTTCATTTTGAAATGATTCAGATCGCGGTTGATGCGTTCGCGCAAAGCCGAGTATTCGCGCGAGCGCATATTTTTCAGATACGCGCGGCGTTTTTCTTTTACTTTGTCGCTATTTAAGGTTTCGAATTTACTGGCTTCAAAATCTTTTGCCTGCGTAAGCCAACTGGATGAATTAACCAAAAAGTTTTGAAATTCGGTCGGGCTGTAGAGTCCGGGCAGAGCGTTGACGACCGTTCCGTTTTCATCCAGGACGTAGTGAATGCTGTTGCCCGTTACGGTGCGTTCGATCTTGCGACCGTCGCCGAAATCAATCGTGATGCGCGGCGCGGGGCGGACGGATTGCCAGTGCAGAATATAATTTCCGCGCAGGTATTCGGAGATAGTTTTATTCGGATAAAGAACAGCGCGGAAAAATCTGGAATTGGCGCAACTGAATTCCTCATTCAGGTTTCCCAAAAGCCTGAGAGACAGGATCGGTTTCCCGGTTTCTTTGGAAAGACGTTTCGCTTCTTCGATGTCGGTCAGCCAGAAAAGGCGCGAAGCGTATGCGTCCTTCTGCATCGCCACCGCGTCAATCGCCGAAGCGATGCGTGACCAGTCCGCCGATTTTTCGCCCGTTTTGCCGAAACGCTCGATCTCCGCCGCGTATTTTTCAAACAGCGCGTCAAGTCCGTCTTGCCGCATTTCGCGCAATTTAAGAACGGCGGTTTTCGCTTCGTCCGAATTATCGGAAACGGCTTGGACGGCGAGAGTTTCGGTTGATGCCTGAATCGGGAAAGTAAAAAGAACGGAGAGCGAAAAAATAAACAAAAGACTTTTTATAACGCGCATAATTTTTCTCCAAATAACATAATTTTCCAGCTTGTCTGTAAGCTAAGATTTTTGACACCACCGTTTAGTTGCTTTTGCCGGGAAATAAAATTACAGGCAGAAACGCGACCGCGAGAAAGCGTGTTTTTTTTATAATTAACACGCTTTCTCGCGGTCGCGTTTCTGTCTGATTACTAAGCTAAATTCCGCGCAAATCCGGCGACATCGGCGAAACTGTCGGCGTAAGCGTCGGCGGGAAATCGTTTTCTGACGCATTCGTCGCGGAAAATTCTGCCGCCGACGATGATCGAAGTTTTATTTTTCGCGGCGATCTCGCGCAGATCGAGATAATCGCGCGAAAGGCGTTCGATGTCGTTCATCATCGTTGCCGAAATGCAGATCAGATCGGGAATATGTTTAATAACTTCTTCCTTAAGAGAATAGAGCGGCGTGTTCGCGCCGAAATTCAAAACTTCCCAGCCTTCGTTTTCGATAGTGATTTGCGCGAGATGCGTCGGAAGTTCGTGCTGTTCGTTTTCCAGAGCGCAGCAGACCGCAAGTTTTCCGGTCGGTTCGGGAACGGGCAGACGGCTTCTGAGCTTGTAGATGGCATTCTGCACGGTGCGCGTCGCCAGATGTTCCTGCGCGATTCCCAAATCGCCCGCAAACCACATCTCGCCGATCTTCCGCATCGGCGGGCAAACCAGCCCGTCGAATATTTCCGTCAGATGCCGCCCGTCGAGATGTTCGGCGATCAAAAATTCCGCCGCCGCTTCTTCGCGTCCGGCAAGGATCAGGTCAATGAAAGAAACTTCCGCCTGCAAGCGAGTTTCGGGATGGCGATTATTTGCCGAAAAAACCGAATCGCCGCCGAGCGATTGTTTCTGTCCGAGACCTTGCTCGCGCTGAAAACGCGCGATCTCTTCGGCGCGAAAACGGCGATGACCGCCGCTCGTCCGTTCGGATTTTATCAGACCGGCGTCTTCCCAACGCTTGACGGTCGCATCACTGACGCGGCACAAACGCGCGACTTCTCTGGTTGTAAGGCTTTTGAGATTGTTCACAATACTAGATTGTAGAGATTTTTCCCTGAATTTGAAAATTTTCTTCTTATATCTGTTTTCAGTCATAACTTTTTAACCTCGTCATTTGTTAAATATATCTTACAATAAATCGCTCAAATCGCACAAATCGGAATAAAAATTTAACTTTTTCCAAGATTTACTTGACAAGCTGATTATAAGCCGATACTATAGAAATCGCTCAAATCGCTCACAAGCGAATTTGAAATTTTTAGAAAAGGGTAGGTAAAAAATTATGAAAAAATTTGGTATAGGATTCTTAACGATCATCGCGGCGGCTTTTATATTTATGTCTTCAACGAGTGTTTCGGCACAGTATTCGAAAGATAAAAAAATGAAAAAGAAAGCCGATATAGTTGAAACGGCGGTTTCCGCCGGACAATTCACGACGCTGGCAAAAGCTCTGACGGCTGCCGGATTGGTTGATACTCTGAAAGGCGACGGACCGTTCACGGTTTTCGCGCCGACCGACGCGGCATTTGCAAAACTTCCCGCCGGAACGCTGGAAAGTTTGCTGAAACCGGAAAACAAGGACAAATTAAAAGCGATCCTGCTTTACCACGTCGTTTCGGGCAAAGTTCCCGCTAAAAAGGTCGTTAAATTAAACGGCAAGACGGCGGAAACCGTGCAGGGCGGAACGGTTAAAATTGACACGACAGACGGCGTGATGGTCAATAACGCGACCGTTACGACACCCGACGTAATGGCTTCAAACGGCGTCATTCACGTCATTGACACGGTTCTCATTCCTTCAAACTAACAAAAAAATCGAACAAGGTGCAGGTTAAAAACGGACAACAGATTGTCGTCGAAACATAAAATCGGCGGCAATCTTTTTTTTAATTTACAACGAAAATCGTTTTTATCAGGTTAGAAAAATTATCAAACAAATCTTTTTTATCCCGATATAATCTGTGTTAATCTGTGATTTAAAAATAGCAGAAACCCGCGCGTCAGCAAGGGTGAAAAATTCAAAAATAAAAAATCGAAAATGAAGATAGCAATCGGCGCGGATCACGCGGGATTTGAAGAAAAGGAAAAACTAAAAAAAACTCTGGACGAACTCGGCTTTGAATACGAAGATGTCGGAACGTTTTCGACAGATTCGGTTGACTACCCGGATTTTTCGCAAAAGGTCGGCGAAAAAATAGAATCGGGCGAAGCGGAAAAAGGAATTTTAGTTTGCGGTTCGGGCATCGGCGTGGCGATCGCCGCCAACAAAATGCGCGGCGTTCGCGCCGCTCAAGCGTGGAACGAAGAAACCGCCCGCCTTTCGCGCCAACACAACGACGCGAACGTCCTGACCATCGGCGCGCGCGTCATTCCCGAATCGGAAATCCCGAAGATCGTCAAGGCATGGCTCGAAACCGATTTCGAAGGCGGACGGCACGCGGGCAGAGTCGAGAAAATGATGAATTTGGAAGGAAAATAAACTAATCGAAGTTTTAGAATTGGAAAAAACGGCAAATGCGGAAAAAGACACTTGGATATTAGAACTGCCTGCCGAAATGTGTCGGAGAGAAGGTTTTGCCGAAGGAACGCTTGTTAGTTTGACAATTAAAAACGGCGGAATTCAAACAAGTTTTATTAAACCGCCTTTGAAAAAATTACAAGAAATTTCTAAACGCCTGCTTAAAGAAAATCACGAACTTTATGAGGAGTTGAAAAGATTGGCGACTGAAAACGTCATTTATCTGAATTATAACGAAAGTTCTCGAAATGGTTTAGCCGTCGAATCGGACACTTGGAAAGTTGATGAAATTGAAAATTGGTTACGAAATAAAATTGTAAAATCGTGAGAGAAAATAAAATAATTAACATCACTCCGCAACAGCATTCAAAAATTTTGGGATTTGCTTTAATCGCCTACGGTTTTCAGTATGTGTTTGACGCTTTCCGTATAACGAGAATTTTTTCGGGCGAAGTGCGGTTTGCCGAAGATATACCTTTTTACGCTTATCTGTATTTTTTACTCTTTGACACTCCGTTTACTGCTTTTTGGTATTTTTTATTTTCGATACTTTCCGGCATATTGATTGTTTACTCCAACGGAAAGTTCAAGTTTATCAGTTTGTTATTTGTCATTCTCAATATAAACGTTTTTCCGATTGGAACAATTTTAAGTTTTTATACTCTCTGGTATCTTTTTGTAGAAAGCGAAAATAAAATTGCAAAAGAACAAATAATTTCTAAGGAAGCATAATGAACAAACTTTTTACAGCAAATTTAGCGGAAGTTGATCCGGTTATTACGGAAGCGATTGATAATGAAATACTGCGTCAGACGAACGGCTTAGAGCTTATCGCTTCGGAAAATTTCGTGTCGGAAGCCGTGCTTCAGGCGATGGGGACGGTTTTTACGAACAAATACGCCGAAGGTTATCCGAAAAAGCGTTATTACGGCGGATGCGAGTTTGCCGATGTCGTCGAGCAGACGGCGATTGACCGCGCGAAGGAGATTTTCGGAGCGGAACACGCCAATGTCCAGCCGCATTCGGGAGCGCAGGCGAATACGGCTGTGTTTCTCGCTTCTTTACAGCACGGCGATAAAATTCTCGGAATGAATCTCTCGCACGGCGGGCATCTGACGCACGGGCATCCGATGAATTTTTCGGGCATCAATTACGAAGTTTCCGATTACGGCGTGAATAAGGACACCGAGCAGATTGATTACGACGAACTGCAAAAAATAGCCGAAGAAACGCGACCGAAAATGATCATCTGCGGAGCAAGCGCCTATCCGCGAATTATTGATTTTCAAAAAATCGCGGAGATCGCCAAATCGGTCGGCGCGGTCGTCATGGCGGACATCGCGCATATTGCCGGACTCGTCGCCGTCGGGCTTCACCCGTCGCCTGTTTCGCATTGCGAATATGTTACGACGACGACGCATAAAACTTTGAGAGGTCCGAGAGGCGGGCTGATTTTGTGCCGCGAGGAATTTGCGAAAGAAATTAACAAAGCAGTTTTTCCGGGCGTGCAGGGCGGACCGCTCGTTCACATTATCGCCGCCAAAGCCGTCGCTTTCGGCGAAGCTCTGCGCGACGATTTTAAAGCGTATCAACAGCAGATTTTGGATAACGCGCAGGCGTTGGCAGAGGAATTAAAAAATCAAGGTTTGCGGCTCGTATCCGGCGGAACGGACAATCATCTGATTTTGGTTGACGTTTTTATGGGCGGCGAAGGCATTACCGGAAAGGTCGCGGAAAAAGCTCTTGACGAAGTTCACATCACGGTCAATAAAAACACGATCCCGTTCGACACGAATTCGCCGTTTATCGCTTCGGGAATCCGCATCGGAACGCCCGCGCTGACGACGCGCGGAATGAAGGAAGACGAAATGCGAAAGATCGGCAGGTTTATTGCAGAAATCGTCCGCGAATCGGAATCGGAAGATGTAAAAGCAAAGGTCAAACGCGAAGTTTTGGAATTGACGGAAAACTTCCCGCTCTACGCGCACCGCTTGCGCGGCGATAAAAGCGGTATAATCTCGGCGGGTTAAATAATGCTCAATTGCGGTGCGATTTATGGTCTTTTAAATTAGATTTCTCAATAAATATCGCGTAGTGATTATCTGAATTTAGCCGTGTAATTCATTGCACGGGTTGCGTTTAAAAGTTTATATTGTCGCGTCAGCGACAACTGAATTCAATTGTCGCTGACGCGACAGATGCTTGTTTTTTATCATTCCGTGCGTTGAAACACACGGCTAAATTCATCCGGTCGCTAACGCGACAAAAATCTTTTGTTAGAACATTTAATTTTCAAAGACTATAGGCAGTCAGCAATTGATAAAAAAACTCTCTTGCAATTATATTTAGTTCGAACAATAGAAATATTTTTATGATGTCAAAATGTTTTTCATCAATTCTCATTTTGTGTTTCGCATTTCATTTGTTTCCGGCAAATAAAATTTTCGGTCAAAGTCCGACAGTTGAAAAAGTGCGGAATGTTTTAAAGAAAAAGGCTGGATTTACTCCCGACGATTTCGAAAGACTTGAAAAAGGAGAGATTGTCGTCAAACAGCTCGAAAGTAAAAACAGCGGCGAGGTCGTTTTTTGCGGAACTATAAAATTGCAGGCATCGCGCGACGCGGTGTTTTCGGCTTTTCGGCGGGCGGTGGAAAAACAGCGGCAGGAAGTTTCCGAGGAGAACGGCGTGTTCAGAAATCCGGCGACTCCTGCCGATCTCGCAAAATTATCCATTGATAAATCGGACATCGGGAGTTTGGAAAGCTGTAAGGTCGGCGATTGCAGTTGGAGTCTTTCGGCGGATTTGATAAAGCGGCTTGCGGCTGAGATTGACTGGTCGGCTTCCGGCGCGGAAGAAAAGGCTTCCGAACTGGTCAAACTTTTTATGGTCGAAAATCTGAATAATTACCTGCAAAAAGGCGACGGCGCGCTGATGGAATATAATGACGATCCCGAACCTATGAGTCTGGCTGACGAACAAAAATCTCTGCTCGCCGAATTGTTTTGGCTCGACGAATTCGCGCCGGAATTTAAGAATTATTTACAAAATTTTCCGAACGGCAAACCCGGCGGCGTGGAAGACCTTTCGACCTGGGAAAAAGTTCCGGTCGGTTTTAAAAGCGTCATTATCAACACGCACGGGATTTTTTATAAAAAGGACGACGGCGGCATCCCGCAGGGTTTGATACTTTCAAAACAGGTTTATGCCAATCATTATTTTCATTCCTCGATGTCTCTGACGGGCATCGTGAGTTTCCCGAAACCCGACAATACGTTCGAAACGTATCTTTTTTTCGACAGTCGTTCGCGCGCGGGCGCATTGTCGGGAACGATGGGAAAACTGGCGAGAACCGCCGTTGACGGCGAAGCCGAAAACAAATTGACCGCCGTTCTCAAAGATACGAAACGCTTTACTTCATACAGCGAAGAAGCGGCGCAGACCGAACCGAGAGACGGATTTTTCAAGCGTCTCGTAACGAGCAAATATTTTATCTTCGCCATAATTTTGGTTTTGGTCATAGGATTAGCCGTTTGGTTTACGAGAAAAAGTCCAAAAAAATAATAACAATAAAATGAGCAATCTATCCGACATCGGTTTTCCGACACCCGACGAGCAAGCCGTCAATGAAATGATCATGCACGTTTTGGAGCTTGCCGTGCCGGTCAAATGTTCGCACGGATTTTATCTGAAATTTTCCGACGCTTCCGGCGCGGAGATTTATTTGCAGGGAAATTTCGATCAGGAACTCGTCGGTTTCAATCCGCATTTTGCGGGAAAAAGCCGCCGCCGCGTCGGTCTGACGCAAAAAATCGAGCGCGATTCTTCCGAGCTTGACGGCGGTTTTTACGCCTGGGCGAATCCGTCTGAAACCGGCGGCGAGATGTCCGGCGAATACCCGTTCGTTTTCGACGTGCCGGATTTTCGCACCGTTGAATTGGAAAATTTTCCGGTTGTGAAAGAAATTCAACTGACGGCTTTTGCTTCGAATGATTTTAAAATTTTTGCGAGCGAAGCGGATTTTTACGATTCGCAGAAAGATGAAATAAAATTCGCCTCGAAATCGTTTATTCCGAGCGGACTTTTTTCGCCCGAAAAACCGGATGAAAAAATTGATTTGAGCGTCGTCCGCCCGGTCGGAATTTTCGCGGGCGAGATAAAAGAATTCGAACTGAAAACAAACCGGCTTTCGGGACAGGATTTTTACTGGTTTTTAGTCGAAACTCTGGGCGGCGAAACGGATGTTGTCGCCGATCCGAAACTGATTCTGGAAGAACCTAAACCTGGCGGCATCGTCAGCGGGCAATTTTGGCTTTCGGGAAAAATTTACGATTAAGAAAAGAAAATTGTCCACAGATAAACACAGATAAACACAGATAATTTAGAGAAATAATTTTGTTTAAATCATCTGTGTTTATCTGTGGACAATTTTTTATAAAAATCTAATCGCCGATCTCGTCGAGATTTAATTGTTCGAGAATTTCTCTCGCTTCTTCCGAGTCGTATTCAAAAGCCTGTTGTTCGAGCGCGTTGACGGCGATTTCGGTGTAGATCGAATCGTCGAGGATCGTCAGCAGAGCGGAAACGGGAAGCACGGCGAGTGTTTCGTAGGCGACAGCGCGAATCTGCGCCATGTCGGTCTGGCGGATGATCTCGGCGATCTCACCGGCGGAAAATCTGGTCATCAGCGCGTCGGCTAATTCGTCAAGTTTTTTGTAATCGCTGCGCGCGATGGCGCGTTTGGCGAGTTGGATGAAAACTTCCGCCGAGGCGGTCTGCGCTTCCAAAACTCCGGCGCAGGCGTTGGAAAACTCCTTTATTTCGCGCAGTTTTTCCGCGTCTTTTTTTACTTCGGTCGAATCTGCCTGTTCGTCAAGCGCGGAGAGAAGACGGCTAAGTTCCCAATCGGCGTGAGCGTCGTAGGAAAATTTTTGGTTCGGCTTGGCGGCATTGGTCTGCATCGCGCCGACCAGCATTTTTTTTGTTACCGGGCGCAAGCCTTGCCAAACACTCTCGACCCGCGCACCGAAATCTTTTATAGTCATTTCAAAAACTTCTACAGACGCATCATACAAAAATTGCGGTCGGTTTGTAAATGGTTTATTGAAAATCAAGAATTGAAAACACTTTATTTTCGTATTATTTTCTTGAAAGCCTGAAGACCTGATTGTCTTCTTCGACACCGACTAGATGAAAATAAAGCTCGTTTTCCAGATTGCTGAAATACGGAAAATGAATCGTGCCGAATTGGAAAAGCGTCGTGTGCCAGCGGTCTTTTTTGAATGAGGCGACGCGCTCGCATTTTTCGTTTTCGTCCACGTGCCAGAGCGCGGCGGCGTTTTCCGTCTGGCTCGGCGCGTTTTCGGCGGTCGTCGTAAAAAACAGATTACTGCCGATCTTTTTCGAGTAAAAAACCGTCCCGTTGACTTCGCCGAGCGTTTTTCTTTCCAGAGTTTGACGATTTGTTTTATAAATCAAATTTGCGCGAAACTCGGCATCCATCCCGTAATAAAAATTATTTTCGTCAAACAGAATGCTGACCGCCCGCCAGGTTTCGTCGCCCTGCCCGACGGTTTCGATGGTTTGAAAACCGTCGCTTGAACGAATAATTTGACATTCTTTTTCGTCATCGCCCGTCAGACAGAAAAGCGAATCGGAAAATTTATCGTAATAGATGCCGTGAGTGTGACGGATCGAACCCGCCGGAAACGTATAAGCGATTTCCAATGAATTGCCGCCTTTCGGATAACGATAAGTCCGCATTTCGCCGCGTTCGGCATTGGCGAGATATTCGCCGAAGTAAACGTCGCCTTTCGCGTCAACCGCGCACGCCGCGCGGAGAACGCGGCACGGGCGGACGAGACCTTTTAAGGTTTGATATTTTCCGTCGCGGACGATGCCGACCGATTTATCGAAAGTTACGAACAGGTCGCGTTCGGAAAGCGGAATGACATTTGTAACCTGAAAACGCAGAAGTCTCTGAGCAAGTCGAAATTTCGCGGCGGCGGTTTTCCACGCGGGTGTATCAATCGTTGCTATTTTTTTGAACGGCGGTTTCAGATTTTCCGAATGATAAATCCCGTTGCGGAGCGAAAGATAAAAATTCCCTTTCTCAGCCCATTCGACCGTGTAGCCTCTGAGTTCGGGAATATTTTCGACCGTCCAATCCATACTGTAAGTTCAAGGTTCAAAGTTCAAGGTTCAAGGTTTTTGTTTTTACTTTGAACCTTGAACCTTGAACTTTGAACTTATTTTAATCTTCCTTTTTACAGAAAAACGAGCCGATGACGAGTGTGTCCATTTTTGTCCGCATAAAACATTCGATCGCTTCCGAAGGTTTGCAGACGATCGGTTCGTTTTCGTTAAAGCTCGTATTTAAAATTACGGGAATCCCGGTTTTCGATTCGAACTTTTTGATCAGATCGTAATACAAAGGATTTTCGTCCCGCGCGACGGTTTGCAGTCTGCCCGTATCGTCAACGTGATTGACCGCCGACAGACGCTCGCGCCATTCGGGACGGATCTTGTAAACGTGAAGCATAAACGGCGACGGGTGATCCTGCTCGAAAATTTCGTTCTGCCGTTCCTGCAAAACCGACGGCGCGAACGGACGAAACGCTTCGCGGTGTTTAATGCGCGCATTTAAAATGTCTTTCATATTCGGAAAACCGGGATGCGCCAAGATAGACCGATTTCCAAGAGCGCGCGGTCCCCATTCCATACGTCCCTGAAACCAGCCGACGACGTTTCCGTTTTTTATTTCTTCGGAAGTCATTTCGAGAAGCTGTTCGCGGTCGAGTTCGCGGAAAACGAGATTATATTTTTCGAGTTCCGATCTGATAAAAGAATCCGAATACTCATCGCCGAGATATGAATTTTTCATCACCCAACGCTTGCCTTCTTTAAGAATCGAATTGCTGACGTAGAGAGCCGCGCCGAGCGCGAGTCCGTCGTCGCCGGCGGCGGGCTGAATGCAGGTTTCCTTAAAAGGAGTTTCGAGCAAAAGTTTGCCGTTAGCGACGCTGTTCAAAGCACAGCCGCCAGCCATCGAGATTCGTTCGGTCGGAACTTTTTTATAAAGCGCGTCGAGCAGATGCATATAATATTTTTCGAAAACTCTCTGCAGACCGAACGCGACATCCATATCACGTTTCGTGATCTCCGAATGACGCTCGCGCGGTTCGCCCAATTCTTTGATGAACAGATCGGAGTAAAGCCGATGGACGATCATCTCGCCCGCGTCGTTGATCTCCATTCCCTGATTCGCGCCGAACGGCAGGAAATAATCGGGATTTAATTCAAATCCGTCGGCGGTCGGTTTTAACATTTTTTCAAAAAAATCGTGGTAAACATCCTCACCGAGCGGCGCGAGTCCCATCACTTTTCCTTCGTCGCCGTATTTGCCGTAGCCGATGAATTGACAAACGGCGGTGTAGAGCGTTCCGAGTGAATGCGGCACGAAAACTTTTTTGAGCGGTCGGATCTCCGCGCCTTCGCATTCCGACAAAAGACACGACACGAAATCGCCCGAACCGTCAATCGTAATTCCCGCCGAGTGTTCCCATTCCGAAGCGAAATACGCGCTCGCCGTGTGCGCGAGGTGATGCTCGACATTGTAGGTTTGAAACTGGAGTTTTTCTCTTTCGACTCCGCACTCGTCGGCGATCAAAGATTTCAGATCGTCGAAGGTTTTGCTCTTACTGCGAATCCGCGCGAGATTTAAAAGTTTCGTCGGATTTTTCAGAGCGAATTCCAGTTTTTTATGCAGATTCGCCGACGAATCGCGCCCGACGGCGACCGCGTCCAGATCGGAAAAAGAAAGTCCGGCGATTTCCAGACAGCGCAGGATCGAAAGACTCGGAAAACCGGCGTAATATTTAACGCGGTTAAGCCGCTCTTCCGCCAAAGCGACCACGGGCTGACCGTCAATGATAACCGCCGCCGAAGAACCGGCGTGAAATGTGTTGATTCCTAAAATTATGCTCATTAAAAAAGTTGAATTAAGATTTTTTCTAAGTATGCGCTAAAAATAATGCTCGAAAAAAATGACTTTCGGAATAAGTGAAAAGTGATAGGTCATAAGTGAGAGGTTAAATATATTCTCATCTATCACTTTTTACTTTTCACTTTTCACTTATTCCGAAGTTCGATCGAATTAAAATTTCAACCGGCATTACTTTTAGTTCACTGCTTTTTTCTGATCTACCGATTCGAGATAGACGCTGTCCGCCACTTTTCTCAGAGGCGTTACGACATTGCTGATCTTCCTCAAAAATTCCGACGAATAAATTATCATTTTATATTTCAGCGGCAGAAGATCGGCGTCTTTTCCCTGTATGCCGAGACCGAAATAACAATCGCTTGTCATTTTCATCGCGCCGAATCTTTTCCCGAAAGTTTCCATCAATTCCGCCGGCGTCCAGTAACGAATCTCGAAGCCTTCGCCTTCCGTGCGCCCGCGCCGCCGGTATTGCTGGTATTGCCGGATGCCGTATTTGTTCGGCATCTGAAACAAAGTTTTTCCGTTTTCTTTCAAAACTCTGGCGGCTTCGTCGAGACAGGTTCTGACGTTTTCCTTGCTCAGATGCTGAAACACGCCGTAGGAATAAACGACATCGAACGACTTTTCCGCAAAGGGCAGAAACCTCGCATCGCCGACGACGAAATCCGCTTCAACGCCGAGCTGGGCGGAAACTCTTTTGGCGGCTAAAACTGCATCGAGACTAGGATCAATGCCGATCACTCTGTAATTTTTCCGCGCCGCCGCGATTGACCATCTGCCCCAATTACAGCCGATGTCGAGCAGTCTTTCGCCGTTTCCCTGCGGAAGTCGAATTTCGGGAATCGGGTAGCGCGGCAGTTTATTTTGCACCGAAAAATAGAGAATGCCCGAAGTGTATGGAACTTCCGCCTGCACGAATTTGTCAATTTCGTTTTCGCTTTTCCTTTCGCCGCTTGCGCCGTTTTTTTCCGCATCTCCGGCGGTCATTTTCGCCACCTTTTCGAGCGTTTTTTCGATATAGCCGTGAGTTGATTCGGCATCTTCGACCAGCATGATCGGAATTCCTTCGACGACCGGATAAACGTGCTTGTTTTCGCAAACAAGTTTGCCGCCGAAAAATTCCAGATTCGTTTTATCCCGCGGACAAACCAGATGCTCGATCAACCACTCGTTCATAAAATCTATCTCAAAAACAAAAAAATCAGTTTATTATCGCCGTAATTTATTTGCAATCGGCTTTCGGGAAAAAACTATTTCGAACTGAACTTACATTCGAACTTATTTTTTTCCGGCGTTTCCGAATTTTTCAGTTATCTGCGATTCCATTTCCATAAGTTTTTCGGATTTAAATTTTTCGTCCGTATCTGAAGCGAAAACTTCAAATAAAGCGAACGGCGCGTCGCTTAAATGCCGCAGTTCCCAAGCCTGACTGCCGCCTTTCGACGGGCGCGAAAACCACGCCGCGTTTATTTCGGATGAAACGATTTCAGCCGAACCGAAAAGATTTTCCGTTTTGCCCGACAGATTTTTTTCTAGTTCGGCTGACAATAAAACACGGCTCAGATTCCAGCCGTGTTTTTTGTAAAGCGATAAAATCTCCGCGATCTGCGC
Source organism: Pyrinomonadaceae bacterium (assembly GCA_041940425.1). GTDB lineage: Bacteria > Acidobacteriota > Blastocatellia > Pyrinomonadales > Pyrinomonadaceae > DATHTS01. The sequence goes on along the minus strand of JBGTSF010000006.1, from coordinate 25,931 downwards.
TTCGCTTATCATTTCTGCGGTTTTTGAGTTTGAGGCTGTTCCATAGGCTTTATGACTTTTGATTTGTTGCCCGACGGAAACGCGCCGTTGAAATTGAAATTGCCGTTGCCGTAGGGAACAAGTTTGTTGACGTTTGAGGCTTCTTCTTCGATTGCCGCCTGTCCCTTGCCGGGCGATTTGAAAGTTCCGGCAAAGATGTCGCCGATAGCTAATTTCCAGCCGTCCGCTTCTTTAACAAACGGCAGGTCTTCCCATTTTTTGTCCTTCTCGTTCCAGACTTCGAGCGCGCCCATATCGTCTTTGACGCGCTCATCGCGCATCTGCGGCATCTGCGGGGCAAAGGTCGTCGCCGTAAAGCCGTTTTCATAAACTTGTTCGACCGGCTTTTTGCTCTGTCCGGCAACGCCTTCGGCAAAGGCGATGCTTCTCTGCGACATCATTTTTTTGATCGCGTCGGTTTGTTTGGCTTTAACCGCCGTGTAGAGCATTATGTATGCGTCGGTCGGCGTTTGCGCGTTGCCGACATTGACGGGCGCGGTCGGCTGACTTCCCGAATTAGCGTCCTGCTTGGCTTGCTGATCACTGCAAGAAACTATTGCCAGAGCGAAAATTAAACTGATGATCGTGATTAATACTTTTTTCATTTTTTATTTTGTCGTGATTTGATGATTTTTGAAATTATAAAACAAATAATGCGAATCTGTATAACGCTTTGAGCGTTTGCCCGAAAATTTCAGCGATTTATTCATCTCTTCTGAGCCGGAACTGCCAGATCATCCGCCCGTTTTTTTCATCGAAAATATATCTGCCTTCCAGCACTTTCCAGAATCCTAAAAATTCCCAGCGACCGACCGAGAGTTTATTAAAAAGCGGAACGGCGTGACCGCTTTTGACGGCGTTCAAAAGCGCGCGGTTCGGCGCGTCCAATTTCTGATCGCCGCGCCTGCCCGCGCCGGTGTAGAAGATCTCGTTTTCATCTCTGCCGGCAAAGTCGGGATAACACGGATTGATCTTTCCGAAATCGGTCAAAAGAGAAACGAGTTTTTCCTCTCTTTGATAAATTCCGTTGCGGATACGATGAATTTCAGACACTTCGCCCCAGGAAAAAATCGCGCCGTAAGCCGTTGTTTTCAAACGATTTAAAAAGTTGCTTTGATTCGTCATTTCGCGGACTAAAATTTTTTTAATATTTTTTTGTAATTTTGCCGTTTTTAAGAAGTTTTTGCCTTGACACCAAAAATATTAGTGCTAAACTCGACTACACTTTCTTAAATTTATAAGAAATTTTAACAGTTCTTTTCCGGGTTTTTCTACCACAATTGAAGACCCGAACTACACCCCCGAAAACTTAATAATTTTCGCGCCCTAAGTAATTTTGCGTCTCTGTGTTTATACGGCTTGATATATATCAGCGAATTTTAAATTTTATCCCTAGGAGACAAAAGAGCGTGAAAAAAATTCTTAGTATATTGTTGGTTTTCGGCATCGGTTTCGTCATTTTCGGCTTGATTTCTGATAAAGCCGGAGCGAAAAAGCCTGTTTTTGAAAAAGGCACACAGGACGAACTCGAACAAGCCAAACAGATCAGTCTTAACATCTTACGCGAGCGCGGCGCGCAGCGCGCCATCGGTAACGTGGATGAATTTCAAATCCAAACGGTCGAGATTGACGAACTCGACATGGCGCATACGCGCGTCCGTCAAACCGTCAACGGCATTCCCGTCTGGGAAGGCGAAGCCATCGTTCATCTAAGGAAAGACGGCGAGCTTTCGACCATCACGGACGATCTAAAAGAAGGTATCACGGTCAATACGGAACCGAATTTTTCCGAAAAAGACGCCTATCAGATGGCGGTTGATATGTATCGCGGGCGGGCGAAACTCGGCGGCGGCGAATCGAGCGTCGAGCTTTTCGTCTTTCGCGGAACAGAACGCGATCATTTAGTTTACCGCGTCGAAACGCCGCGCATTATGGGCGATGCCGAACCGACCGCGCCGGTCGTTTTTATTGACGCGCAAACGGGCGAAAAGGTTTTCGGCTACGACAATCTGCAAACCGGCACAGGCAGTTCGCTCTATAGCGGAACGGTAACGATCACCACTTCGCAGAGCGGCTCGACCTATTATATGGAAGACCTGACGCGCCGGATGGGAACGTTCAATATGAACAACACCGGCAACACGACGACCGGCACGGGCGGCACGCAGTCGCGCTTTACCGGCACGGATGATTCGTGGACGGCGACCAATGAACGCGCCGGAGTTGACGCGCATTACGGTGCGGCGAAAACTTACGATTATTTCCAGAGCGTTCACGGGCGCAACGGCATCAACGGTTCGAACGGTCCCGGTACGACGACCGCCGCCGCTAACAGTTCGATCAGCCTGGTTTCATCGCGCGTTCATTTCGGAAACAATTACAACAACGCTTTCTGGTATCAGAATATGATGACTTACGGCGACGGCAACGGCACGACGTTTTCGCCTTTGACGACGCTCGATATTGCCGGTCACGAGATGACGCACGGCATCACGCAGTATGAAGCAAATCTGACTTATGCTAACGAATCGGGCGCACTCAACGAATCAATGTCGGACGTTTTCGGCGCGATGGTCGAACTTTACGCGCGCGGCGGTTCGCCCACATCCGACACCTGGAAGATCGGCGAACAGGCTTACACGCCGGGAACTTCGGGCGACGCGCTGCGCTATATGGACAATCCGCATCTGGCGGGCAACGGCGGCTATACTGCCGACGACGATCCCGATCATTATTCGGAACGCTATACCGGCTCGGCTGACAACGGCGGCGTTCACATCAATTCCGGCATCGCCAATAAAGCCTTTCATCTGGCGGCGGCAGGCGGCACGCATCATTTGAGCGGCGTAACCGTTACCGGAATGGGAACGACCGACGCGGCAAAAATCTGGTATCGCGCTCTGAGCATCTATATGACTTCAAGCACGAATTTTTCGGGCGCGAGAACGGCGATGCTCAATTCGGCGACCGATCTTTTCGGCTCGACCAGTTCGCAATACAACACGACAGCCGCCGCATGGTGCGCCGTCGGCGTGGGAACTTGTCCGGGCGGCACGCCGACTCCGACACCGTCGGGCAGTGAACTGCTCGTCAACGGCGGATTTGAAGGGTCAGCCAGCCCGTGGGTCGGTTCGGGAACGGGTTATTTCTATATTGCCAACGGAAATTATCCGCAAGCCGGAACGGGCTATATTTATTTCGGCGTGAACAATAATACTTCGGGTCAGAGCTACCAGACGGTAACGATTCCTTCGACGGCGACCGGAACTTTGACCTTCTGGCTCAATGTTACTTCGAGTGAAACGACGACGACGACGCAATATGATAAATTGTTTGTCGAAGTCCGCAATACTTCGGGAACATTGCTGACCACTCTGGCGACATACAGCAATCTGAATAAAGGCACTGCCGGAGTTTATTCGCAAAAATCGCTGAGTTTGGCGGCGTATAAGGGACAGACGGTTCGCGTTCAGTTCCGCGCCACGACCGACAGTTCGCTGGCGACGACTTTCCGCGTTGACAGCGCGTCGCTGAAGTAACACGCGGTGAAACTTTTGACCGAAAACTTCGGTTTTCGACAAACGAAAAAAGGAATGCTTCAAATTGAAGCATTCCTTTTTTCGTGCGTTTCAGATTTTATGATAAAAGAAACCGCTTCGGAATAGATTCGAGATTCGAGCTGATAGCTGATAGATTTTTATCTTTCATCTATCAGCTATCACCTATTATCTATTCCGAAGTTGTTATCTTTTTAATCATCAGAAAGCGATTTTTTCAGCCAAGCAATCAGCACACTGACCGCTATATTTTCACCTGATGTAATAAGATTGAACGGGATTGTCCGCGCTTAATCCGAACTGAAACGCGGCAAACGCGCCGTTGCCGCTGTTCAGGCGATACCAGACACCATTTGAAGGACGAAAGACGGCGATGTCCGCCTTGCCGTCGCCGTCGAAATCAGCCGGTGTCGGAATATCTTCCGACAAACCGAAACCGACCGCTTGAAACGCGCCGTTCGAACTCCGCAGAATATACCACGCGCCGTTTGACGGACGGAAAACAGCCAGATCGTTTTTGCCGTCGCCGTCAAAATCGCCCGAAAGCGGTTTGTCTTCGCTCAAACCGAAATGAGCGGCGAAAAACGCGCCGTTACTGCTGTTCAGCCGATACCAGACACCGTTCGACGGACGGAAAAGATTGATGTCCGCTTTGCCGTCGCCGTCGTAATCGCCCGCGACCGGAACATCGCCGGTCAAGCCGAAATGAACGGACGAATACGCGCCGTTACTGCTGTTTAAAAAGTGCCACACGCCGTTTGAAGGACGGAAAACCGCGATGTCGGCTTTGCCGTCGCCGTCGAAATCAGCCGGAGTCGGAATGTCGTCGGCAAGCCCGAATTGAACGGCGTGAAACGAGCCGTTCGAGCTTCTCAAAAAATACCAAACACCGCCACGATAAACCGCCGCGTCCGATTTGCCGTCGCCGTCGTAATCAGCCGAAACGGGTTTGTCGCCGTTCTGACCAAAATGAAAAGCGTTAAAACCGTTCGTGCTGTTATTGAGATACCAGACACCGTTTGAAGGACGAAAAACGGCGATGTCGGCTTTCCGGTCGCCGTCAAAATCAAAGCGCGTGGAAGCCGTCGTTCGCGGCGTAAGACATCCGCCGTTCGATCCGGTAAAACTCGATATTTCCGAGCGTGAAAACGCGCAGAACGAAAACTGCGTAACGCCAAGAACCAATCCCGAATTCATCAAAGTATTGGCACAGCTTTGCGCGGCGTCGGCGTGATTCGCGCCGAGATTATGTCCGATCTCGTGCGCCGGAACCAAAAGTCTCGCTTCTTCCCACGGGCTTGTTCCGCTCACGCCGTAAGCCGATGTCGGACTGCAAACGACGCTTAAAAAAGCAAATCCCTGATTTTGAATATTCGATTTTCCCGACCATAAATGCGCCGTGTCGCGCGGATTCTGCGATACCGGAAAATTGGCGTTCCAGTAGTTTTTGAAATTACATAAAACCCTGCCGATCGCTGTCTGACAATTCGGATCGGTTCCGGGATTAGATGTCGAATACGAATCGGCGGTCGTCCAAGCATGCTGGTAAACGACTTCGATCGTCAAACCGAGTTCGTTCTCATAAAGCCCTTCGACCATATTCAGAATGCTCAGAATCTGATTGTTTGAAGCCGACGCGCCGCCATACATACTGACGTATTCAAAATCGGCTTCGGTCGCCAGTTCGATGACGCGCATTCCGGTCAGATCGGCGGTTCCGTTTGAAAAAACATTCTTTTTTCCCGACTCGATGCTTTCCTGAAGTTCGGAATAACATGCCAGCCCTTCGCTGTTTAAAAAATCGCCTTCCTTGTAAACGACAAAATCATTTTTCGAAGCGAATTCGGAATAACGGTTTGCCGGTTCGATAAAATAACGGCTTCCGGCGGAAATGAAATAACCGGCGATCATCTCTTTATCAACCGTCAGACGCACCTGCGAAAAGCTGTCGCCTTCGACCGAGCCTTTATAGGTGTTGACTTCATCGCTTTTTTCGAGCGGAATCACGCCTCCGGCAGTCGCCGCTTCGGCGCGGTAACGCGATGAACGCAGATCATTCGGAATCAGATTCAAATGAAAACTTCTTTCGGCGGTCGGGATCGTCAGCGAACGACCGTTTTCAACCTGCCGCAGAGCGTCACCGCCGACGCGAACGACATCGAATCTTTTGAACGACTTATTCAGATCGTTTTTCAGCGCGTCGCTTTGTGCGAAAATATTAACTGAAAAAATAAGAGCAAAACACAAAGCTGCCTGCGATTTAAACAAACCAATACTCATTTTTGACATTAATTCCTCCAACAGGAAAGATAGTATCTAGATTTTTTAGGGGCATTTTATGAGAGCTTTCTCATACATTGTTTTAAAAAGATTAAACAATGTATAACTTCCAGAAAAATGGAAGGAAAAAAGATGTCGGGAGTATAAATTAGTTTGCCTGAAATGTTCAAGGAGATAATCGGTAAAATCTGGAAAAAAACGCCCCGCCGCGTGAGATTGAGAATCATCCGCACAACGCAGAAAACATTTACCGTTTCAGCCGGCGCGATCGTGACGAATTCTAAAAACGAAATTTTACTGCTCGACCACGTTTTGCGCCCGAAAAGCGGATGGGGCGTTCCCGGCGGATTTATGAATTACGGCGAACAGCCCGAACAAACCGTCAGCCGCGAGATTTTGGAAGAAGTCGGTCTCGAAATAACGAATATAAAAATGCTGCGCGTTCGAACGATCGGTCGCCATATCGAAATTTTACTCAGCGCGGAAGCCGAAGGCGAACCCGAAGTCTTGAGCCGCGAAATAAAAAGCGCGGGCTGGTTTGCGATTGACCGGCTTCCTGCCGAAATGAGCGCGGCGCAAAAATTTTTATTCGAAAATTTTCTAAAATCCAGGATTTGATTTTTGAGAAAACGCGCCCGCGCAATGTAAGATGGTATTGGCTTTTATTTAAAAATATTAATATCGGAGAGAAAAAATAAAAAAATGGTTAATTTAATTCCCGCGCCGGAAAAGGTTATGGAAATCCTGGACAAAACGGGCGCGCACCGCAGAGGGCATTTCGTTTATCCGAACGGAACGCACGCCTCGCATTATTTTCAGATGCCTCTGGCATTTCGTTTTTACGATACGGCGCGCGTTTTAGCGGTCGCTCTGAGCCGCAAATTTCGGACGGACAAAGCGATTTCTTCCCGTCTGCCGAAAATTTCGATCATTAGTCCGAGTCCGGGCGGCATTCCCGTCGCGTTCGGCGTGCGCGAAGCACTCGGCGCGGAACAGATCTACTGGACGGAGATCGAAAACGGAACGCGGCGGTTTCGGCAGTATCTGAAAGACAGCGAAGTTCATCCATGCATCATCGTTGACGATCTGATCCGCACGGGAAAAGCCATCGAGGAAACCTGCAAAGTAGTTAAGGAAGAACTGGGCGCGGAAATCATCGGCTGCGGCGCGATCGTCCGGTTTCAGGACGCGCCCGACGAGATTGACGGCGTAAAGATTCATTCGCTGACGGATTTCGAATGCAGCTTTTATGCTTCAGCCGATCAATGGCAATCGGCTGAAGGCAACGACGCGCCGGAAGAAACGGTCAGATTTTAGTGTGAAAAAGCGGAAAAGTTGAAAAGTGAAAAAGGTTTTTGTTGAATTTGCAAACGAAACTTTTTCACTTTTTCACTTTTTCAGTTTTCACCATTTCCTCGTGAAGGTTTCGGCGTTCGACGATCAACTGCAAAAACATCTCGCGCTTTAGATAAAACAGTTGAACGGCGCGAAACCAGCCGCGCAGGTCTTCCAATTCTTCCCACGAACGAAGCGCGGCGTAACCGCAGATAAATGCCGCCGGAACCGAAAGAAGCGCGACCGTCCAGCCCCAATTAAAATATAAAACGATTGCTAAGATAAGCCACGTCAGCGGCATAAAGACCATCGCCGCCAGAATCTTGACGGTCGAAACAATGTCGTCAACGCCGTGATGCGTCTTGCGTTCGGCGGCAAACCGGCAAATTTGATACGCCGGAAAATGCAGGATCGCGCCGATCAATGAGAGCGGAGCGAAAAGCAAGATCAGATAAAGCCGCAGAAAAAAATAACGCACGACGAACCAGAAAGAATGCCGCGTCAGCGAGAGCGTTTCCGGTTCGATATTCAGCTCGCGAAGTTTGTCTTCGTATCTTTCGATTCTTTCTTCGAGTGGTTTGTTTTTTTTATCGGTCTTATATCTTTTCTCGAAAGGTTTTGAAACATATTCCTTTAAAAACGTAAATCTTTCCGCCAGCGATCTTTCAAAATTCAAACCTTCCGAAACCGACGAAAAAAGATTTTCGGCTTTGTTGGCGCGTTCGAGTTCCATCTCGGTTTCGGCGTTCAATGTAACTTCTTTGAGAGCCTTTTCGATCCGGTTTGTCAATTCTCTGACCGCCTCGCGCGGCGGCTGATTTTCTTCGTCGAGTTCGACGGGCAAAATCTCGAACGGCTCGCCGAAATGCAGAAGTGCTTCGCTACGGAAAGTCGTTTTGCTCGTGTAAAAAAGCCCGACCGGAACGATTTTCAGATTTAAAGGTTTTCCCGTTTGATGAACGGAAATTGCGCCGAGCGCGATGCGCGCCGCGCCTGTTTTGAGCGGCATCAGTTTCGGCGAATTATGCGAAACGCCCTCAGGAAAAAGCGCGATTGCGCCGCCCGATCTCAAAAGTGCTTCGCACATTTCAAAAGTCCGTCTGTTTTTGGAAACGTCCTCGCCCGCGTCAACTTTTCTATATAAAGGCAGAGCTTCGACCGTCCGCAAAAGCCAAGAAATAACGGGCATTTTAAAGAGTGTGGACTTTGCCAAGAAGGAAATTTTTCGCGGCAGAGCGACAAAAACGAGTGCGGGATCAATCAAACCGTTCGGATGATTCATCACGAAAATCACGGCATCGTCTTTCGGTACGATTTCCTTATTAACGGTTTCGATGCGGCGAAAAAAAAGCCTGAGAGCCGCGCTGAAAATAAAAACGACAAACTTATAAACAAAACTGCCCCGGCGATTGCGAACCATTTCACCGAGGCTTAATGTTTTAACATCACTGTTCATAAAAAAGCGGCAGTAGGCAGGGGCGGTAGGCAGTTTTTCGTTTGGTCAAAGTGATTTTTACTGCCAACTGCCGCCGCCTACTGCCAACTAAATTTCATGTCTGTTTGCTAGTGCTTTATCCATCGTAACTTCGTCAACAAATTCGAGATCAGAACCGACGGGCATTCCCATTGCGATTCTGGTTACGCGAACGCCGAGCGGTTTTAAAAGTCGGGCAATATAATTTGCCGTCGCTTCGCCTTCGGTTGTCGGATTGGTGGCGATGATTATTTCTTTGACTTCCACGCCCTCGTTATTGTTCGGCATCAGGCGCGGCAAAAGGTTGGCAAGCATCAATTCGTCGGGACCGACACCGCGAATCGGTGAGAGCGAGCCGTGCAGAATATGATACAAGCCTTTGTAAGAGCGAGTTTTCTCGACCGCCACGAGATTATAAGGTTCTTCGACGACGCAGATCATCGAACGGTCGCGCGTCGCCGAACTGCAATACATACACGGATCAACGTCCGTCAGATTGTTGCAAACGGAACAAAAAACGATCTTGTCTTTGACTTCGAGTAAGGCTTCGACGAGTTTTTCGACTTCTTCTTTCGGTCGCCGCAAGATGTAAAACGCAAGGCGTTGCGCGGATTTATGCCCGACGCTCGGCAGGCGTTTGAATTCGTCAATCAATTTGGCGACGGGTTCTGAATATTCTAGCATTTTCGATTTTCGATTTTCGATTTGCGATTTGAAGAATTGCGAAAATTCAATCGCAAATCGGCAATCGCAAATCGAAGATTAAAGCAGTCCCGGAGGCAGCATTCCGCCGAGTTGACCTTTGAGTTTTTCTTCGACCTTGCGTTTCGCTTCGTTGATCGCGGCGACCGCTAAATCCTGGATCATTTCGGTGTCGCCTTCTTTGACGAGATCGGGCGAGATGGTGAGTTCCAAAACTTCAAAATCGCCGCGCATTTTTACCGCCACCGCGCCGCCGCCCGCCGATGCGTCAACGACCGTGTTTTTCATTTCCTTGCCCATCTGCTCCTGCATCTGCTGGGCTTGTTTCATCATCGCGTTCATGTCAAATCCGCCGGGGAATTTCATATAATTTTTCTCCTTTCAATAATAAATTTCTTAAGTTTAATCGTAACTGTCAGGATGCTTTAAAGCAAGTTAAATGCTCTTTTGAAAACCTGCATAAAATTTGACTTTTGATTAATAAATCGCGCGTTTCACACTGATTAAACAAAATCTGCTAAACTTGCGTAGTAAAAAAGATTTTCCGAATAAACATTACAAAAATCCAAGAAAATTTATGTCTGTAAAAAATTCGTTTCGCTTTCTCTTCGCTCTGGTTTTCATCTTTTTTTCATTCATTTTAACTTCGGCGCAAACCGCAATGCCGTATCTGACCGAACCCGCTTTTTCACCGGACAGAAAAGAGATCGTTTTCGTTTCCGGCGGCGACATCTGGACTGTTCCGGCTTCGGGCGGCACGGCATCCTTGCTCGTTTCGCATCCGGCGACGGAATCGCGCCCGCAGTTTTCGCCCGACGGAAAAAAACTCGCGTTCGTTTCAAACCGCACGGGCAACGGCGATATTTACGTTTTGGATTTTGCGGCGAACGATCTGAAACGCATCACATTTGACGACGCTTCGGACAATTTTGACGCGTGGTCAGCGGACGGAAAATGGATTTATTTTTACTCGAACAGCAAAGACATTTCGGGAATGAACGACATTTTTCGCGTTTCCGCAAACGGCGGAACGCCGCAGCAAATTTCCGCCGACCGCTACACGAACGAATTTCATTCCGCGCCGTCGCCGGACGGAAGTTCGATTGCGTTTTCGGCTCGCGGCATCGCCAACGGTCAATGGTGGCGCAACGGGCGAAGTCATATTGACGAAAGTGAGATTTGGCTAAAACGCGGCGACGCTTACGAAAAAATTTCCGACCGCGGCGCGAAACAACTCTGGACAATGTGGAGCGCGGACGGCACTAAAATTTTCTATGTTTCCGACCGGAGCGGAGCGCAGAATATTTGGACAAAATCTTTAAACGGTCAGCCGAAACAATTAACGAATTTCAAATCGGGCAGAGTTCTCTGGGCGAATATCTCACGGGACGGAAAGCAGATCGTTTTCGAGCGCGATTTTAAAATCTGGACGCTCGACAGCGAAGGCGGAAATGCAAAAGAAGTTCCGATCGCTCTGCGCGGTTTGCCTGCCGGAAATTCCAACGAGCGCAAGAATTTCGGAACGCAGGTCAGCGAATTTTCGCTTTCGCCCGACGGCAAAAAGATCGCGGTCGTCGCGCACGGCGAAGTCTTTGCGGCTTCGGCGAAAGACGGCGGCGAAGCCGTCCGCGTTACCGAAACTGCCGCCGCCGAGTCCTTCGCCGTCTGGTCGCCCGACAGCCAGAAAGTTCTCTACACATCGGAAAGAAACGATAAACTGCAGATTTTCGAATATAATTTTGCAGCCGAAACCGAAACGCAGTTGACACAAAACGGCGATGATTACTCGCCAATTTTCTCGCCCGACGGAAAATTTTTCGCGTTCATTCGCAACGGTCGTTCATTAATGCTTTTTGATGTGAACGCAAAACAGGAACGCGAACTGGCGAAATTTTATACCGATTCGCCGCCGCTCATCGGCAAACAAACTCTCGCATGGTCGCCCGACAGCAGATGGGTTGCATTTTTGAATTACAGTCCCGAAACGCGCTCTTACACGAATGTTTCGGTCGCATCAATCAACGGCGGCGATGCAAAACCTCTGAGCTTTCTCGCCAATTCGAACAGCAATACGCTTTCGTGGAATCCCGACGGAACGTTTATTTTATTCGACACAAATCAGCGAACGGAAGACGGCGCACTGGCGAGAATTGACCTCCAGCTTCGCACGCCGAAATTCCGCGAAGACCAATTCCGCGATCTTTTCAAACAGGAAAATCCACAGCAGAAACCACAGCCCTCGCCGCAAACTTCGCCCGCTCCGGCAGTATCGCCGTCGCCCGCCGCAAGCCCGGCGGCAACGCCTTCGCCAAGTCCGGCAAACAAAAAAGACGAGAAAAAAACCGAGATCGTTTTTGAAAATATCCGCCGCCGTCTGAGCATCGTGCCGACCGGCATCAGCACATTCGGGCAGACGATCAGCCCGGACGGAAAAACGGTTCTGCTTCTCGCATCGAGCGAAGGACAATTCAATCTCTACACGATGCCGCTCGACGAACTGGCGACCGACCAATCTGCAAAACAAATCACCTCGACACCGAATTTCAAAGGCGACGCGCAGTTTTCGCCCGATTCGAAAGAAGTTTTTTATCTCGAAAACGGTCGCGTAAATATTGTTAATCTGGAAAGAGGAAACACTCGTCCGCTTTCTCTGTCGTTGGATATGAACGTCAATTTTGCGCAGGAAAAAACCGAAATTTTCGAGCAGGCATGGCGGTTCTTGCGTGATAATTTTTACGATGAAAACTTTCACGGCGTTGACTGGAATCGCGTTTATGCGACGTATAAACCTCTGATCGAAGGAGCGCGGACGATGGATGAAACGCGCCGTCTGCTTTCCTTAATGGTCGGCGAACTGAACGCTTCGCATCTCGGCGTTTTCGGTCCGAGCGGTTTTACGGCAACGCCCGTCGGCAAGCTCGGTCTGCGTTTTGACCGCAATGAATATGAGCAAAACGGACGCTTAAAGATCACGGAAATCATCACGCTCTCGCCCGCCGATATTTCAAAGGAAATAAAAGTCGGCGATTATCTTTTAACGGTTGACGGACGGCGGATTGACGGCGCAACTAATTTAGACGAGCTTTTAGAAAACAAAGTCGGAAAGCGCGTCGAACTTGAAATTTCAAATAACACAAGCGGAAATGACAAAAAGAAAGTCGTCGTTAAACCGGTTTCGACCGGCGCGGAAAAATTTCTTTTGTATCGTCAATGGGTCGAAGCGAACCGCGCGTATGTCGAGCGCGTCAGCGGCGGAAAATTGGGCTATGTTCATCTGCCGGATATGTCTTCGAACACGCTTTCGCAATTGTATATTGATCTCGACGCGCAGAATCAATCGAAGCAGGGCGTAGTCATTGACATTCGCAACAATAACGGCGGTTTTATCAATCCGTATGTGATTGATATTTTCTCGCGGCGCGGATACTTGAATATGACCGAACGCGGTCGCTGGACGGTGCCGGGCAGAAGCAATCTCGGTCAGCGCGCGCTCGAACGTCCGACGATTTTGGTAACGAATCAGCATTCGCTTTCCGATGCCGAAGATTTGACGGAAGGCTACCGCTATTTGAAATTAGGCAAAGTCGTCGGCGAACCGACTTCCGGCTGGATCATTTTTACATGGAACGTGCAGACCTTTGACGGCACGACCGTCCGCCTGCCGCGCCAGAAAATCACCGACAACAACGGGCAGAATATGGAACTCAATCCGCGCCTCGTTGATATTCAAATTACGCGCCCGGTCGGTGAAACTTTTACCGGAAAAGATACGCAATTGGACACTGCCGTCAGAGAACTTTTAAATCAAATCACAAGATAATTAAATTTATTTAAAATTTTTTGAAACCACAGATTTTCACAGATGAACTCAGATAAATCTAAAAAATTATTCGTGTTCATCTGTGAAAATCTGTGGTTTCATTGCTTATTTCCAATTTTATCCAAGTTATTTAACTTGCAATTTGTAATTTTTAGGATTACAAATAGCTTTGATGCAGATCATCTGGCAAAACGAAAAATTGAAATCGCAATACGCATTTATGCAGAATGCGGAATGGACGGGTTTGACAATTCGCCGCGCCCGCGTGATGCCGGGCAGAATGCTCGAACACGAAGCCGATTACCACGAAGTCAATATTTCGATTTCCGGCACTTTGAATACTGAAAGAATCACGGCGACCGGCAAAAAGAAGGTTTATCTCAACCGCGGCGACGGCAGTTTGTGTATCACGCCCGCCGGTCAGACAATCGGCGCGTTTTGGGAAAAACCGCTCGATAATCTCGGAATGTTTTTTGAGACGGATTTTGTCTTGAAAACCGCGCTTGAAAATCGTTTCTCGCCGGCGTTCGATCTCTACGACGACCGCACCGAGAACGATCCGCTCATTCAGCATATCGGTCTGACCTTGCTTGATGAATATAATGACGAAACGCGCGAAGGAAATCTTTACGCCGATTCATTAATTCAAACTCTAACCCTGCATCTGCTGAAAAACTACAGTAACGCGCGTTCGATCACCGAAAACACGAACGGCGGGCTTTCCGGCTACAAACTAAAACGTGTCAAGGAATTTATTGATGCGAATCTCGAAGAAGATTTATCCCTCGCCGATCTTGCCGCAATCGCCGATCTGAGCCAATTTCATTTCGCCCGCGCGTTCCGCAGATCAACCGGATTTACGCCCCAGCAATATCTGACCAACCAGCGCATCGAACGCGCCAAACAATTACTTGCCAAAGCCGAGCTGCCGATCGTCGAAGTCGCTCTCGAAACCGGATTCAAAAACCAGAGCCATTTCACGACGCTCTTTCGCAAATACACTAAATTCACGCCGAAAACATGGCGCGAATTAAAACTCGCTTAAGAATTTTAGCCGCGAACAAACACGAAAGAACACACAAAATTATTTTAAAGTATCTTTCGTGTCTTTTCGTGTTTGTTCGCGGCTAATTTTTCTGAGCAATTTTAGAAAAAAAACAGCAATCACCCGAAAGATTTTCGCGGCGCGGATTTTCTAAAATTCTTTCCAGACTTGAAAAAGTCCAAGGAGGTTTTTAGATTATGCGTGTATTATTTTTTATTTTTCTGGTCTTTACTTTTTCAGTTGCCGCGCAAACTCCGGCTTTGAAAAAATCTTTTGATGAAGGAATTGAAACGGCGCGGCAAGGCGAATTTGAGATAGCAGCGGAAAAATTCCGGCGCGTATTGCTGGCGGCTGAAATTGAAAAATCAGGCGACGAATTTCTCGTCCGCGTTCATTTCAATCTCGGCGTTTGTTTTTATCATTTGAAAGAAACCAAAAGAGCGGTCGGCGAATTTACCGAAGCGGTAAAACTTTCGCGCCGCGAATACAAACCGGCGTTTTACGCGCTCGGAATGGCTGAGAGCGATTTGAGAAATTGGGAAAAAGCCGAAGACGCTTTTCTCGACGCTTTGAAATTGGATAAAACGGACGGCGAAGCGTGGTTTGATCTCGGCTTGGTTTATCTCGAAAAACGGGAATTCGAACGAGCGGAAAACGCATTTGAAAATTCGATAAAATTCAAAAGCGTCGCCGCTTCGGACGCTTTCAATAATCTCGGCGTGATCTTCGCGCTGCGGCACGAATTCGATCTTGCCGAACGGCAATTTGAAACGGCTTTAGAATTTACCGAAGGCAAATCAACCGTCGCCGAAAGCAATCTGCGATTTTGCAAATTTTACCGGCAGAAAAATCAATCGAAAGATTTGCTTGCCAAACTCGAATTTAACGGTCGGGGCGGAGAATAATTCAGGAGAGATTGTCTATGGGAAATCAAACGGACGCGCTGGCGGTCTTAAAACTCTATGAACTACGCCGCGACGAGCAGATGCGCGCGTCGCGGCAGTGGTTTTTTTCGGATTTCGCGCCGAAATCGGCAATTGATATTGTCAAACTCTTCCGTGACGGCGAACGCGCCAGCGCGAATTTCAGAATGATCACTTCGTATTGGGATATGGCTTCGTCGCTCGTGCTTAACGGCGCGATTGACGAAAAAACTTTTCTTGACGCGAACACCGAACATATTTTCGTTTACGCGAAAATCGAGCCGTTTTTAGCGGAAATCCGCGAAATTTTCAACGAGCCGGATTTTCTCTTAAATCTCGAAACACTCGTTCTGAAAGTTCCGAGCATCGAACAAAAAATCGAAGGCAGAAAACGGCTTATCAAACTCTGGACAAAAGAAAAATTTCCAGACGCGGCATAAGACGGAAAAACGAAACGATTTGCCTCGAATGGTCGTAAAAATTAAAATCTTAGTTCTGAATTATGAATAAGGAATTTACACCGACCGAGCGGACAAAAGTAAAACGCTTGCCGAAACGCGGAAATTTCGACCGCGAAACGATCTATTCGATTTTGGACGAAGGCTTTGTCTGCCACGTCGGTTTTACGGCGCACGGGCAGACGTTCGTTATTCCGACCGGCTATGCGCGGCGCGGCGACACGCTCCTGATTCACGGTTCGGCGGCGAGCCGGATGATGAGAAACCTGGCGGGCGGCATTGACGTTTGCGTTACGGTTACGCTGATTGACGGTCTGGTTCTGGCGCGTTCGGCGTTTCATCATTCGGTCAATTACCGCTCGGTCGTCATTTTCGGCAAAGCGAAACTCGTCGAAGACGAACACGAAAAGCTCGAAGCTCTCTACGCCTTTACCGAACATATCGTGCCGAACCGCTGGAACGACATCCGCGAACCGACCGAACTCGAATTAAAAGCGACGACCGTTCTCGCTCTGCCGCTCGAAGAAGCGTCGGCAAAGATCCGCACGGGCGGTCCGGTTGACGACGCGGAAGATTACGAACTGGATATTTGGGCGGGCGTTATTCCGCTAAACATCGAAGCCGGAAAGCCGATTAATGATGAAAAGTTGAGCAAGGAGATTGCCGTGCCGGATTATGCGACAAATTACAAACGGTCGGACTAATTTGAATTTAACTCCCGACCGCCGTTTTCCGAAATATCGAGCAGCCAGATATCGCTCTCGGCGGAATAGGCGGAGTAATAAAGCAGGCGACCGTCGCGGCTGACGAACGGCGTGCGAAGCTGAAACATCGGGCTGGAAATTATTTCACGGATTTTTTTTGTTTCGATGTCGGCGATAAAAATTTTGTTTCCGTTTCCGTAGATAAAACGCCGGCTGTCGGGCAGCCAGGCGTTAATTAATACCTCGTTTTCGATAACTTTTTCGTAGTTTCCAGTTTCAAACGAATAAAATCCGGTTGAACGCCGCGAGCCTTCGTGAATCGTTCCGGCAAGCCGCTTGCCGTCGGGCGACCAATCCCAGGCGACAAAGGCGGTTACGTTTTTGTTTTCGGAAGCGAGCGGCTGAGGCGTCTGCTGCCGCCAGCTTTTTGTCAGATCAATAATGTAGGTCGGCGAACTTCCGGTGCTGATGCTCAGACGTTTGCCGTCGGGCGAAAAAACCGGAAAACTGTAATGAGCATGTCGCGCATCGGGAAAAGTTATCTGCCGCTGATTCGTTCCGTCCGCGTTGCACATCCAGACATTGCCGCCGCCCGTACGGTCTGAACCGAAAGCGATCTGTTTGCCGTCGGGCGACCAGCGCGAGTAGCGGTCAAACGGCGTGTCGTCAGTGATGTCGCGCCATTCGCGCCCGTCGCGGCTGACGGTTACAAGGTCGTCCTGCGTCCGGCGCACGACGCGCATCTGGAAGCGCGTTCCGTCGGGCGAGAGCTCGGGTCGGACGATCTCGCGGTCGCCCTGCGTTATCCAGAAAGGTTCGCCGGTGATTTTTTCGTTTTTCAGATCGAATTCCGCCGCCTGAATGTTTGATTGATTGTTTGTCTGGACATAGATCATCCGCCGTCCGTCGCGCGAAAAATTCAGATGCCGGCTGTATTTCGAAGGCGTCACGACCGGCTCCGGCTCACCGAAAACCTCGCCCGTCGTTTCGTCAATCCGCACGCGCCAGAAATTCATATTGCCGCCTTTGCTGCTGATAAAATAAAGAAAATTTCCGTCCGGCGACCAGACCGGATTCCAATTCGACACGGCGAAATCTTTCATGACGACGACCGGCTCGCCGCCTCTGACCGATATGGTGGCAATGTTGCGTTTGCCCAGCGTTCCTTCGTAAAACCAGAAGGCGACGCGCTTTCCGTTCGGCGAAAAGGCGGGAAATGTGGCTTCCATTTTTAGCAAATCGCGCGCCGCGCCAGTTTCGACATTTATGATTTTCAAAAACTGTTCGCCGTCGGCGCGAACGGTCGGCTGATCGCGCCCGAACGTGCTGACGACGATCTCTTTGCCGTCCGGCGACCACGACGGATGGAAACCGAAATCGGCGATCCGTTTCAGATTTTCGCCCGTGATCTCCATCACATAAATTCCCGAAGACTCGCGTTCAGAGCGAAAAGCGACGCGCTCGCCGTCGGGCGAAAAAGCGGGCATCGTGTCGTCGGCTTCGGAATCGGCGGTCAGATTTTCCGCTTTTTTCGCGCCGACGCGCTGCAGGTAAATATCGAAATCGCCGTCCGCGTCCGAGGCGTAAAGAAAAGTTTTTCCGTCCGGCGCGAGCGACGGGAAAAATTCCGTCCCGCGCTGTTCGGTCAGTTGCAGATTGTTCGCTTTTGCCCAATCAATCGCTTCGACTTGATTTTGTCGAAACGCGAAAAACCAGATACCGATCGCCAGCAAGGGCAAAAGTAAAAAGGCAAGGGGCAAAAGTCTTCGCCGCGTCTTTGCGCCTTCGCGGCTTTGCGATAAAGAACCGCTCCGCAGCGACGGCGATGAATCAATCTCGCGTCTTACACGCTTTAAATCCGCCCGCAGATCCGAAGCGGTTTGATAACTCAAATCCGCGTCTTTTTCGAGAGCCTTTTCCAAAATCCGGTTTAACTCCGGTGAAACATCTTTGTTAAATGCACTCGCAAGCGGCGGTTCCTCCGCCAAAACCGCCTGAAACGTCGCCTGCCGGTTTTCTTTTTTAAATGGATTTGTGCCCGTTACAAGTTCATACAAAACCACGCCGATACTCCAGAGATCGGTTCGGTGATCAACCTTTTCGTCCGCCACCTGTTCGGGCGACATATAAGCGGGCGTGCCGATGATGATGCCTTTGGCAGTCTCGGCGAGATTTTTAAATGTGTGCGTAGAAACATCGGTCAGTTTTGCCAGACCGAAATCCAGAATTTTGACGTAGCCGTCGGGACGAACCATTATATTTTCCGGTTTGATGTCGCGGTGGATGATCCCGTCCGCGTGCGCGGCGGCGAGCGCGTCGCAGCACTGCGACGCGATTTGCAGAATTTCTTTTAGTTTCAAACCGCTTCCGACGAGTTCGCGCAGCGTTTTTCCTTCGACATACTCGGTAGCGATGTAATTGATGCCTTCAAAACTGCCGACATCGTAAACGGTTACGATATTCGGGTGATTCAGAGCGGAAACGGCGCGGGCTTCAAGCTCGAATCTTTTTACTCTTTCGTCGTCGGCGATAAATTCGGCGGGCAGAATTTTCAGTGCGACTTTGCGTTTTAACTTTTCGTCCGAGGCGAGATAAACTTCGCCCATCCCGCCGGCGCCGATCTGTTTTTCGATTTTATATGAGCCGACGGTTGTGCCGAGAAAATATGATTGAAAATGGACGGTTTCAGTACCGGCGAGATGTTCGGCAGCAATCCGCATCGCCGAATTTTCAAGAAAATCATTTCTGCCGGACTGAGCTTTTAACAAACTTAAAATTTCGTTTTTTAATTCGTCATCGCCGTTCGCTTTTTCGGCAAGAAAAGCTTCGCGCTCCGTTTCGGGCAGATCCAAAACGGCATCGAAAAGTTCGTCAATTTGTTTCCAGCGTTCGATGTTCATCCAAAATTAGTTGGGAGAAAGTTCGCGGTAAAGCCAGGCTTTTGCTTTTTGCCATTCGCGCATTACGGTAACGCCGGAAATTTTTAACACTTCCGCCGTTTCTTCGACTGACAGACCGCCGAAAAATTTGAGTTCGACGATCTTCGCTTTGCGTTCATCGAATTTGGCGAGTTCGTCTAACGCTTCGTCCAGCGCGACCAGATCGGCGTCTTTTTCCGCCGTTACCGTAAAGGCTTCGTCGAGCGCGACGTGGTGAATTTTTTCGTTTTCTACTTTCGGTCTTTTCCGTGCGAAATCAACCAGAATTCTCCGCATCAGCTGTGCCGACACGCCGAAAAAATGCGCGCGGTTTTCCCATCGGGCGGTTTTCCAATCAATCAGGCGCATATAAGCTTCGTTGACCAGCGCGGTCGTCTGCAAAGTATGACCGTCGCGTTCGCGGCTCATATAGCGGCGGGCGATGCGGTGCAGTTCGGCGTAGATGACGGGCGTCAGCAGTTCGAGCGCGGCGCGGTCGCCGCCGCTCCATCTCTGGAGAAGCTCGGTAACTTGGTGTGTCGAATCGGCGGACATTTTTTCGGAGTAAAGAATAGGTGAAAACCCAATCTAAATTTAGCACAAACGATGCCGTCAAAGAAAAATTTTTTCAGCCGGATGATAGTTTTTTTCAAAAACCGGCGCATTTGTAAACGGCGGTGTAAATAACGCCGCCGGAAATTTTATCAGATTACGGAGAAAACTATTATGAAACAACGCTTTTTTTATGCACTATCAATTATCGCCGCGATTGCGGTAAACATTGTAAATCCGCAGTTAGCGCAGGCAAAAGAATTGGGCAGTCTGCCGCCGAATATGACTTTCGACGTGAATAAATTTGAAAGTTATCTGCGCGAAAAACTCGAACCGAACGCGGTCGGCTTTGCCTTTGTCGTTAATCAGAACGGCAAATATCTGCGGAGCGGAAATCACGGCTATGCGGTTCTGAAAAAGGACGAGCCGAATCTGAAATCTTCGTTCGGCTTGTCGCTCAAACCCGAAACGCGTATGAACATCGCCAGTGTTACAAAACCTCTGACGGCGGCGGCTGTCTTAAAAGCGATTCAGGACAAAAAAGCGGTCGGCTATCCGAATCTGACGATCAATTCAAAGATCGAGCCGTTTCTGCCCGCAAACTGGACGCGCGGACCGGGCGTCAAGGATTTGACCTTTAAAGAATTGATGTCGCAATACAGCGGAATGAACGACAACAAAGGTTTTACCGACATTGCCAAACTGCGCGAATGGATCAAAACCGGCGTCACGCGCCAGAAAACCGAGTATATGTATATCAACGGAAATCTCGCTATTTTCCGCATCGTTCTGCCTTATATGCTGGCAAATGACGCGACGCGCAAAACGTGGAACGAGCAGGCGAAAACCGATGAAAAGGAATTTAACAAAACCGTCAGCAATCGTTTTAAGGAAATCGCCCGCGAACTCGTTTTCACGCCCGCCGGTCTGCAAAATATCGATATGAAGGACGCGGCGCAGTATCCGACGCGGCTTTACAACAAAAACAACGATGCTCCCGGTTATGCGGTCGGCGATTGGACGGAATCGGGCGGCGGCGGCGGTTGGTTTATGTCGGCTTACGAACTCGCGCAGGCGTTCGCGCATATTCGCTACAACGACAAAATTTTGACTCCGGCGTACCGCAAATTGATGGACGACAGTATGCTCGGCTGGGAAGACCCGGCGGTTTGGACACAGCTCAAAGGCAAATACGGCGATTATCTCGGACACGGCGGCTTGCTTCGCTACAATACTTCAAAACCCGAAACGACCGTCGGAATGGTCAGCTTCGCCGTCAATTACCCGTCCGGCATCCAAGCCGTTCTGCTCGTCAATTCGCTCGGTTCTTACCCGGACAAAGCGCGTCTGATGCGCGACGCTTTCGATGCGGCGGTAGTTCTGAAACCGATGATAAAAAATTAGCCCTTTTTTCGGCAGTCAAATCAAACGAAAAACCGCAAAGATTAAATCTTTGCGGTTTTTCGTTTTGCTGAAATTTCGGGCGCGAACCTTTTTCAAACTACGAGTCTGAAATTTTTTTTTGATCAAATGATAGTTTTTTTTCCGCGCTAACGCATTAGATAACAGTAGAGCCGACAGAGGCTTTTTTTCGGGGGAAATTTGTTATGAAAAATTTAGTTTCGATCATTTTTGCGATTTTTGTTTTCTTTGTTTTTTGCCAGACGGGAGGGGCGGCGACCTTGACGGTAACGAAAGCCGCCGATACCGACGACGGCGTGTGTAATGCCGATTGCAGTTTGCGCGAAGCGGTCGCGACGGCAAATTCCGGCGATACGGTCATTTTCAGCCATCAGCTGATCGGACAAATTCTAACATTGGTCGGCGATCACATCGTCATTGATAAAAACCTGACGATTGACGGCATATTGGGCAGTGCCAACGTCGCATTTGTTTCCGGCGGCAACACGACGCGGATCTTTTACGTCGAGGAAGGAAGGTCGCTCACGGTTAAAAATATGATCATCGGGCAGGGCAGACCGGCGAGCCTGGGCAATGTCGGCGGCGCGATCTATTCGCGTCCGAATTCATTTTTGAGCGTTAGCCGCGTCGCTTTTCGCGGAAATTACGCGGCTTTCGGCGGGGCGATCTATGCGGTCGGCGGCGGCGTCCATCTTATTAACAGTTCGTTTACCGGCAACCGCGCCGAAGCCGGTTTCGCCGTTCTCGCAACGGTCAACGCCGATCTCTATATGGCGAACGTGACGGCGACCGGAAATTCGCAAATTCCGAATTCCAACCAACTCGGAGCGGCGGTTCTCGTAACTTCGACGAGTCAGGCGGCGATTCGCAATTCGACGGTGGCGAAGAATTCAGCCACGGGTTTCGACAGCAAAGGCGGAATTTTAGTTTCCCAATCTTCATTGAATATCGGAAACAGCATCGTCGCCGAAAATTCTTCGGCTAATTCAGCAAAAGATATTGCGGGTTCGACAATCGTTTCGGCGGGCGGAAACCTGATCGGCGATATGCTGACCAGCGATGTTCCGCCGGGAACTTTTACTTTGCCGGGCGATCAGACGGATGTTAATCCTTTAATCGCGCCGGAAATTTCTTCGACGCAATGGCATCCGGTCGCGGTTCATCCGCTGCAAGCCGGAAGTCCGGCGATCAACGGCGGGCTGACGCCGAACGCGGTTGACCCTCTAACCAATCAGCCTTTGACAACCGACGGGCGCGGCGGCAGTTTCGCCAGAAACGTCGGCGGCGTGGACAAAGGGGCGTTTGAAGATCAAACGAACGGAAATTCGCTGATCGTTACCAAAAAAACGAACAGCGACGACAACGTCTGCGACCTCGACTGCTCTCTGCGCGAAGCGGTCAAAGCGGCAGGGCTGGACGCGGGCGAGGACACGATCACCTTTCTGCCATCCGTTTTCGGTGAAATAAATCTCGGAGGCGAGGAAATTGACATAACCGGTCAATCGGTTAATATCATCGGCAATTCGGTTCCTGATTCGATCATTATCTCGGGTGAAAACCAAAGCCGGATTTTCTACATCAGCGGTGTTTCCGCCGTAACGCTTCAGGGGCTGACGCTGGCGAACGGCAACGGCACGGGCTTTCCCATGCTCAATTCCGGCGGCGCGATCTTTGCGACCAACGAGGCGCGTTCGCTGACGCTCGACCGCGTGATCGTCCGCAATAATTCGGCGAATCTTTTCGGCGCGATCCGAAGCGGCGCGGAAGTAACGCGCATCAGCAATTCGACCGTTAACGCCAATCAAGCCGAATCAACTCTCGCCATATACATACCGACCGGCGCGTTTTATATGACCAACACGACCGTCAGCGGCAATACCGATTCAAACGGCGGATTCAGCTACGGCGCGGTAACGATTTTAGGACAGCCTGCCCGCATACATAATTCGACCATCGCCTATAACCGCACGGCGGACGGCGCGGGCGGCGGCATCATCTGCGAATCGGGCTGCAATCTCGCGCTCGCCAACACCATCGTCGCCGAAAACATCGCCGCCGACGGAACCGACATCCGCAGCATTGACGGCGGATTGTCGTCGCTCGGCGGAAATTTGATCGGCAGCACGAGCGGATTTCCCGCCGGAATTTTTGATCAGCCGAACGATGCGACCGGCATCAGCCCGATGCTCGCGCCGCTCGCCGACAACGGCGGCGATGTTCCGACTCATCTGCTCCAACCCGGCAGTCCGGCTCTAAATGCCGGAATCAACGCTAACGCCGTTGACCCGTTCGATTTGTCGGTTTTGATTTACGACGCGCGGGGCGAATACTTTAACCGCATTGTCAATGGAACGGTTGACAAAGGCGCGTTCGAGTCCTTAATACCGACCGCCGCCAGGGTCTCCGTTTCCGGCAGGGTTTTGGTCAACGGTCGCGGTCTGTCGAGGGCGGAAGTCTTTTATATAGATTCCAACGGTCAAGCGCATTCCGCTGTAACCAATACTTTCGGTTTTTACCATTTCGAAAACGTGGCTGTCGGGGAAACATACATTTTTCAAGCGTCTTCAAAAGAACATTCGTTTTCTCCACAGATCGTTACGGTTAATGACGAAATAAAAAATCTGAATTTTTTATCACAATGAGTTAAAGAATTGTTGGCTGTTATAAAAAAGGATCAAAGGCAATTGCCATTTGATCCTTTTTTTGCATGGAACGAAGGCAGGCAATTCTAATTTGACTTAAATTCGGGATTGAAGTATTTACTTTAGCAGTCAATACTTGACTAATCAGCTATTGACTGTTACAGTAAAATTCGAATGACAAAAGAAAAGTTAAAAAAAGGCGCGGCAAAGAAACGGGTTCTACCGACAAAGGGCGGGATCGCATACGTCGCGCTTTTACGGATGGTTGACCGGATGAAGACGCATTTTGAAAAAATTTTCGCGTCCTATGACATCACCGGACAGCAGTATAACGTCCTGCGGATTTTGCGCGGCGCGGAGCCGGAAGGCTTGCCGACGCTGACGATTGCCGAACGGATGATCGAACGCGCCCCCGGCATCACACGGATGATTGACCGCCTCGAAGCGAAAGGATTGGTGCGGAGACAAGCCTGCCCGGATGACCGCCGGCGCATTTACTGCCGGATCACGGACAAGGGTTTGGATCTTTTAGAACAGCTCGACGAGCCGGTAGATGAAACCAACACGATTTTTGACGCATTAACCGAGAGCGAACTCGAACAGCTCACCGCTTTGGCTGAAAAGGTTTTAAAAAGTCTCGAATAAAAAAACTAGAGAGGTAATTTAGACATGGCTGACATAAATAATTTTTACGCAAATTGGACGCCGCGCGTGTTGAGCGTGTTGCGGATCATCGTCGGGTTTCTTTTCCTGTGGCACGGAAGCCAGAAGCTTTTCGGTTTTCCGCCCGCGCCGCCGGGAGTGATGCCCGATCCGCTTCCGGCGATCATCGTCGTTGCCGGAATACTGGAATTTTTCGGCGGTTTGCTGATCTTGTTCGGACTGCTGACCCGTCCGGTCGCTTTTCTGCTGTCGGGCTTGATGGCGGTCGCTTATTTTATAGGACACGCCGCGCAGGGTTTTCTGCCTTTGCAGAACGGCGGCGAATTGGCGGTTGTATATTGTTTCGTGTTTCTGTTCTTCGCGGTCGCCGGAGGCGGCGCGTGGGGTTTGGACTCCCTTTTTTGGAAAGAAGAAAAAACAATTTCATAAGGAGTAAGAAATTATGTATATCGTAGCCGGAGCGACCGGGCAGACGGGTTCGGTCGTCGCTCGAATTTTACTGGAAAAAGGCTTGCCTGTTCGGGTGATCGTGCGGAGCGGGGAAAAAGGAAAATCTTGGAAAGATTTGGGCGCGGAAATCGCCGTCGCTGACGTTCGGGACGCGGAATCTTTGACCGAAGCTCTCAAGGGCGGAACGGTTCTGTATCTGATGAATCCGCCGGATTACGGGTCGGAGGATATGTTTGAAAAAACCAAAAAGGTCATCGAGGCGTTTCAGACGGCGATCGAAAATTCGGAGATCGAAAAACTGGTCGTGTTGTCTTCGGTCGGCGCGCACCGCGAGAGCGGAACGGGCGTAGTCGGTTCGCTTCATCTGCTCGAAGAAGCGTTTAAGGATGCAGAAATTCCCGTAACGTTCATCCGTCCGCCGAGTTTTATGGAAAACTGGAATTCGAGTCTGGAAAGCGTAACGAGCGACGGCGTTCTGCCGAGTTTTTATCAGCCGCTCGATAAAAAAATCCCGCATATTGCCGCTGAAGATGTCGGGCAGGCGGCGGCAGAAGCGATGCTCGAAAAAACCGGCGGCATCGAGGTCAGAGAACTTGCCGGGAAACCGTATTCGGCGAATGATTTTGCCGAGGCTTTTTCGAAAGTTTTGGGCAGAGAAATTCGGGCAGTTCCCGTTCCCGAAGAACAGTGGCTGGAAATTTTTAAGACTTTTTGCAGCCCGCGAAACGCCGACTTGATGGCTGAACTGACGCGCGGCATCAACAACGACGCGCTGCCTTTTGAAACCGATCATCAGGCGGAAGTCAAAACGACCGTCGAAGATGCAGCCGCTTCCGCCGTTCCCGAACCTGCACCCGCGACGCGCACGGTGGGCATAGTCTTCTTTGCATTAGGGTCGGCTTTTATGTTGCTGGCCTTCTTCCACGATTTGCTGCCGGTGGTGATCG